>JAJZWA010000048.1 GCA_021846965.1 Pseudomonadota bacterium
GGCCACCACGCGCCCGTCGGTGTGCTTGAGCAGGTAGGCCGATTCCAGGCGGTCGTTGATGATGGCGTCGACGCGGCCGATCTCCAGGTCCTGCAAGGCCGTGTTGATGCCCGAGTAGGTCTGGATGCGCACCTTGGGCGCGTTCTGCTTCAGCCAGGACTCGTAGTTGCTGCCCAGGCCCACGCCCACCACGCGGCCGTCCAGGCTGGCGATGCTGTCGTACTTGGTCTGGTCGCCCTTGCGAACCAGGATCTGCGCGCCGGACACGGTGTAGGGTTGGCTGAACAGGTACTTCTTCTGGCGATCCGGGGTGATCGTGACCTGGTTGATCACCACGTCGAAACGCGCCGCGTCCAGGCCGGCCAGCAAGCTCGGCCAGGTCGTGGGAACGAATTTGACCTGCAGGCCCATGTGCGCGGCCAGGGCCTTGGCGAAGTCGACCTCGAAGCCCGTCAGCTGGCCATGCTTGTCGACATAGTTGAAGGGCGGGTAGGTGCCTTCCAGGCCGACGAGCAGTTCCTTGCGGGCCTGGATGCGCTTCCACAGCCCGGCGGGGTCGGCGAAGGCCGGCATGGCCACCAGTCCGAGGGTGCCGACCGCCATGGCGCCGAGCAGGGCGCGACGGCCTGCCAGCGCCGGCTCCTGCGCCTGCGGGGCGGCATCGGTGCGAGTCTCCTGCGAATTCTTCATGGTGTTTCTCCGTGTGTTGATAATGCTCGGGTCAATGTTTTCCGGCCAGTCTCGCAAAACCTTCCGAGAGATCCTGCTTCAAATCGTTGACATCCTCGAGGCCGATATACAGACGCAGGGTCGGCCCGGTATGCGGCCAGGGCCTGGCGGTGCGGACGAGGTCGTGATCGATGGGGGTCACCAGACTCTCGAATCCGCCCCAGGAATATCCCATGCCGAATAGACGGAGCCCGTCCAGCATGCGCGCGAGGCTTTTCCTTGATACTGGTTCGAGTATCACCGAGAACAGGCCGCCGGCGCCATGATAGTCGCGTTTCCAGTAGCCATGCCCCGGGCTTTGCTCGAGGGCGGGATGCAGCACGGCGCGCACCTCGGGCCTGGATCGCAGCCAATGTGCGATCTCCAGCGCGCGCCTGCCGGATTCCCGGATGCGCAAATCGAGGGTGCGGAATCCGCGCAGCGCCAGGAATACGTCTTCGGGGCCGGCGATGCACCCCAGCATCCTGTGGGTATCCAGCAGCCGGGGCCAATAGATGGAATTCGCGCTGGCCACACCGAGCAAAAGATCCGATGCGCCACCGAGGTATTTGGTTCCGGCTTCGATGGAAATATCCACGCCCGCCGCGTGGGCGTCGAAAAGAATCGGTGTGGCCCAGGTATTGTCCATGAGCACGCAGGCGCCGCGCGCGTGCGCGATGGACGCGAGTCCGGGAATATCCTGGACTTCCATGGTCAGGGAGCCGGGCGACTCCAGGTACACGGCCACCGTGTTGTCGCGGAACGCCGCCTCGAAGCCGGCACCCGGATCCGGCGGGAAGTAGGTGACGGCGACGCCGAAGCGCTCGAGCAGGCCGTCGCACAGTGCGCGCACGGGGCCATACACGGTGTCGACCACGAGCAGGTGATCGCCGGCGCGGGCGACGCTGAGCAGGGCCGTGGTGATCGCGGCCAGGCCCGAGCCGCACAGGATCGTGCCGGCAGCTCCGGCCAGTTCGCTCCAGGCCTTCTCCAGCGCCTGCGTGGTCGGGTTGCCCTTGCGGCCGTAGGTGAACTCCGCGCGACCGTGGACCAGGTCATCCATGCTGTCGAACAGCACCGTGGAGCCGCGGTAGATCGGCGGATTGACAAAGCCATGGAAGGCCTTGCTGCGCGCGGCGTGGGTCAGGAAGGTCTGGGTGGCGGGCCGGCGTGCATCCGGCGCGGGCGCGTCGGCGGCTTGCGCGGTGCATGGCTGGGCGAGTGCGTTGAGCATGGCAGGCTTGGCAGGGGGATGTTCGTGCAGAAATTCTGCTTGGCCCGACCCTGAGTTTTTTGTCGGATTGAGATGCCTGTCAGGCGTCAACCGAAAAAAAAGTACGCCAATCTGTCAATGGAGGGAAAATCGACGCATCCATGGCGGTTGCGACGCAACATGCGCGCCGCCGGAAGCTGCGTACGCCCCGCGCAGCCGGCAACGTGGTACACTCCCCTGCATAGATTCGCACAAGACCGTTCTTCCAAGGTCTCGCCTGCAGCCCCGCCGGCCCACCCAGGGCCCAGTCTCGCGAGCGGCTCGCTTCAGTCATCCCCCGCTGATAGTTCTTGAGTGTTTCTGTCTCCGGCTGCGCCTGTTGCGCCCGGAGTGCGTTTGTCCATCTTTCATTTCCAAGGAAACACCATGACTATTCAGACCGGCATCGTGAAGTGGTTCAACGACGGCAAGGGCTTCGGCTTCATCGCTCCCAGCGATGGCGGCAAGGACCTGTTCGCGCACCACAGCGAAATCCGCAACGACGGCGGCTTCCGCACGCTGGCCGAAGGCGCCAACGTGCAGTTCGAGGTCAAGAGCGGCCCCAAGGGTCCGCAGGCCACGAACATCCGCGCCATCTGAGGGCCTCCGGCCCCCGGCCCGGGCCTGGCCCGGGCCACGAAGCCCCGCAAGTGATTGCGGGGCTTTTTTTCGTCCGGCGCGCGACTCAGCGGTGGCGGTCGGCGAACACGGCCGCGCGGTAGACCTCCGCGCGCGCCTGCAGCGCCAGTTGCAGCGCGCGTCCGCGATGCCCGCCGAAACCGTCGTCGCCATTGCGCGCGGCACGCAGCTGGGCGATCTGCGCATCGATGGCGCGCACCGCGGCGAGCAGATGCGGATGCCCCTCCAGCGGCGAGCGCGGGTGCTCGACCACCACCACCGGGCGCTGCACGGGCGGCGCCTGCACGCAGCCGCCCAGGCCCGCGCCCATGGCGAGCAGCAGCCAGGGGGTGGCGAGGCGCCGCCAGGCGCGGGCACGCTCAATCACGATGGTGATCCGCGAAACGCGCGGATTCGTGGATCTCGCGGCGGGCCTGCGCCAGCAGGCGCATCGCACGGTCGCGATGGCCGCCGAAGGCCGCGGGGCCGTTGCTGGCCACGCGCAGCTGCATCATGGCCTGGTAGGCCGCGCGATCGGCCGCGACCAGGTGCGGATGGTCATCGAAGTCGGCGTAGGCGACACCCGCGGCCAGGCCCAGGCCCAGCAGGGTGGCGGCGGCAACGGCGCGGCGCAGGCCGCGCGAGGAGGGAATCGGGAGCTTGCTCATCATGAGTACCGTGGGGGTTCCGGATCAGGGAAAGGGAAGGGGCGCTCAGGGGTTCAGGGCCCGCAGGGACCGGCGCGCAGGGGCTCAGCGGTCGTCATCGCCGCCCCGATGCCAGGGGCCGGGGTGATAGCCGTAGTAGCCGGGGCCGGGCACCAGCACGTAGCAGCCGCCGAGGCTGAGCAGCAGGGAGGCGGCCAGTACGGCGCCGAGCAGGCGCCGCAGGCGACGGTGCGTGCTCATCGCCCCACCTGCCGGCTGATGGCGTTCTCCTGCTGGTTCAGGGCCGCCTGTTGCGCCTTGGTGATGTAGCCGCCGTTGCTGTGGGCCATGGTGCGCTGTTCCTGGCGCGTGCTGCGTACCTGGCCGTGCAGGCTGCGTGCCTGCGCCGCGCTGAGCTCGCCTTCATGGCGTTCGCGCCGAATGCGCGCGTTCAGATGCTGGGTGCGGTCGATGACCTGGTCGCGGCGTGGATGCGCGCGCTCCCAGTGGGAGGCTGCGTGGGCGGCAGGAGCCAGCGCGCCCAGCGAGAGTGCGCACAGCAAGGCCGGAGCGGGAAGGATGCGTCGGATCATGGGGGACTCCGCGAGGTGAGCGATGAGAACAATCTGCATGCATTGAGGGCCATAACGGGATGCAACAGCGCATCCGCGACAGCCGGTCGCGGCCAAATGCAAGCGAGTGTTACAAAGCCGCGGAATTCTTGCGCCGGCGTCGCCGTGCCCCGGGGACCTGTTCTCCCCGGCGCAGCCGGTAGGCGAACTGGGCGCGCGTCAGGCCGAGATCGCGTGCCGCGGCCGCGACGTTGCCCCCGTGCGCCTGCAGGGTCTCGTGCAACAGGCGCTGTTCGATGCGGTGCAAGGGGTGGGGGCTGCCGTCGAGCGCCTCGGCCACGGCCTCGCGCAGGCTGCGCCCGGGCGCCGATTCGCGCTGCAGGCTGCCGTCCGCGCCCACCGACAACAGCAGCTCATCGGGAAGCTGCTCGCGCCGGAACAGGTGGGCGACGTCGATGGCTTCACCGTCGTCGCAGGAGATCACGCCACGTTCGATCAGGTTCTGCAGTTCGCGGATATTGCCCGGGAAGGCGTAGTGCATCATGGCGCGCATCGCTCGTTGCGTGAACCCCATGGGGGCGCGTGCGTGGCGCCGCGACTCGAGGCGCAGGAAATGGTCCATCAGCAGCGGCACGTCGTCACGGCGCTCACGCAGCGGCGGCAGGTGGATGGGGTAGACGTTGAGCCGGTAGTAAAGATCTTCGCGGAAGCGCCCGGCGCGCACCTCCTCCTGCAGGTCCACGTTGGTGGCGGCTACCACGCGCACGTCCACGCGCAGCGTGCGCGTGCCGCCCACGCGCTCGATCTCCCCCTCCTGCAGCGCGCGCAGCAGCTTGCCCTGGCTGGTCAGGCTCAGCGTGGCGATCTCGTCCAGGAACAAGGTGCCGCCGTCGGCGCGCTCGAAGCGCCCGGCGCGCGATTGCGTAGCCCCGGTGAAGGCGCCGCGGTCCACGCCGAACAACTCCGATTCCAGCAGGGTCTCAGGAATCGCCGCGCAGTTGACCGCCACGAAGGCGGCCGCCGCGCGCGGCCCCGTCGCGTGCAGCTGACGCGCGAAGGCCTCCTTGCCCACGCCGGACTCGCCGGTGAACAGCACGGTGGCCTGGGTACGCGCCACCCGCGCGAGTTGATGGCAGGCGGAGTGGAAGGCGGGCGAGGCGCCGACCAGGCCGCCCGCCGCAGCCATGGAGCCGGGCTTGCCGGAGCCGGCTGGCGTGTTGCGCGCTTGCGGGGCCTTGGTGCGCGGCGCGGCGTCCTGCGCGCCCTGCGCGTGCAGATGGCGCAGATCTTCGCGCACGTCGCCCCAGGCCGCCGCGTGGCGTCCCACCACGCGACAGGCCGCCGCGCCGGCGGCGCGGCACTCGACTTCGCGAAACACCACCAACTGGCCGAACAGCGTGGTCACGTAGCCGATGGCATAGCCGATCTGGTTCCAGCAGGCGCATTCGCTGCCCACGCCGTAGGCGGCCAGGTGCTCGTCGGCCTCGAGCGAGTGGTCCCATCGGAACTCCCCCTCGTAGGTTCCGCGTTGTTTGTCGAAGTCCACGGCCAGGGGCGTGACCTTGACCACGCCTTCCAGCGCGTGCAGCCGGGTTCCGGCGAGGAATACCGACAGCAGGTCGCCGTCGGGCCAGCGACTGCGGACGAGTTCGGCATCGCGCGCGCCGGACAGGTAGCCCGCGCGGGTCAGCAGTCCGCGTGCGCGGTCGGCGCCCAGGCTGTCGATGAGTTCGCGGCGCAGATGTCCCAGCGCCGCGCCGTGCAGCAGCACCATGCGCTGATTCTGCAGCCAGATGCGCCCGTCGCCGGGTGAGAAGAACAGCGATTCGGTGAGGTCGCCCAGCGTTGGCGGGTGCGCGGGGTCGTCGTGCGCGACGTCTCCGCGGCGCAGCAGGCCGCCGCTGGCGCGGGAAGCCTCGGCCAGGGAAATCCTCGGGGAGCGGGGCATCGGGGCTATCTCAAAAGATGAACAGCTGTCATGTGACCGCGGCATTGTTCATCAAGTAGTGAATTCCCAAGCTGCGCGTATACCCGATGGTGCGCCGCAGCGAATCGCCGCATTTGAACGCCAGGAAGGTTTTCCACAAAAGCTCTGGAGCGTTTTGCGCGATGCAGCAGGGCCCGGTTTGGCATGAGGCTTGCGAAGTTTCGCTCCCAAGGCGTGATCGGACGCCGCAACCAGGAGCATCGATGAGCGAGACCCCTTTCCTGCAGCACTCCCTCTGGAGCCGGCATGTGTTCAGCGGCGGCTGGCGCCCCGCATCGGTGCAGGCCACCATCGTCGAGCCCGCCACCGGCGCCGAGCTCACTCGTGTGGGCCTGGCGGTCGCCGAAGACCTGCCCGACGCAGCCCGCGCAGCGCGCCGGGCGCAGCCCGTCTGGTCGGCCATGGCGCCGCGTGAGCGCGCCGCGGTCTTCTCGCGCGCCGCGGAACTGCTGCAGCTGCATTTCGACGAACTGGCCCGTTACATCACGCGGGAGACGGGGGCCATCCTGCCCAAGGGGCAGCATGAGGTGCGCGAGGCCATGGCCTTTTGCCGCCTTGCCGCGAGCCTGCCCTTGCAGGCACAGGGCCAGGTGCTGCCCAGCGTGCCCGGCCGGCTCAGCCTGGCGCAGCGCGTGCCGCTTGGGGTTGTCGGGGTCATTTCGCCCTTCAACTTTCCGCTGATCCTGACCCTGCGCGTGGTCGCGCCCGCGCTGGCCATGGGCAACGCAGTGATCATCAAGCCCGATCCGCGCACTCCTGTCAGCGGCGGCTACCTGCTGGCGCGCCTGTTCGAGCTGGCCGGCCTGCCCGAGGGCGTATTGCACGTGTTGCCGGGAGGCGCCGAGGTAGGCGAGGCACTGGTGGTCGATCCAGCGGTGGCGATGATCTCCTTCACCGGCTCGGCGTCGGTGGGGCGGCGCATCGGTGAGCTGGCCGGGCGTCACCTGAAGAAGCTTTCGCTGGAACTGGGCGGCAGCAATTCGTTGATCGTGCTCGACGACGCCGACCCGGAGGTCGCGGCCAGCAACATCGCATGGGGGGCCTGGCTGCACCAGGGTCAGATCTGCATGGCCTCCAACCGCGTGCTGGTGCACGCCTCGCTGTTCGACGCGGTGGCGCAGCGTCTGGTGGCCAAGGCGCACCAGCTGCCGGTGGGCGATGGCGCCAGCGGTCAGGTTGCGCTGGGACCGCTGATCGACCAGCGCCAGCGCGACCGCGTGCACGCGAGCGTGCAGGCCAGCGTGGCAGCCGGCGCGAGGCTGCTCGCCGGTGGCAGCTACGAAGGCCTGTTCTACAGGCCCACCGTACTCGGCGGCGTGGCACCGGGCATGCCGGCCTACGAGGAGGAGACCTTCGGCCCGGTGGTCAACCTGATCGCATTCGACAGCGACGAGCAGGCCGTGCGTATCTCCAACGACAGCCGCGGCGGCCTGGCCGCGGCCGTGATCTCGCCGTCCATCGGCCGTGCCATGCGCATGGCGCGACAGCTCGACGCTGGCATGGTGCACGTGAACGACCAGACCGTGAACGACGACGCCGTGAACCCCTTCGGCGGCCCCGGGGTGGCCGGCAACGGCGCCAGCCACGGCGGTCCCGCGGACTGGGAGGTGTTCAGCACGTGGAAGTGGTTCACGGTGAAGGAGTCGGCGTCGCCGTACCCCTTCTGAGCGCGACCTCGCAGGATCTTTTCGACAACCCAGGAGACGGATATGAAACTCGCAGGAAAGACCATCGTGGTCACGGGCGTCAGCTCGGGAATCGGTGGCGAGAGCGCGCGCCTGCTGCGCGAGCGCGGCGCCCGCGTGGTGGGCATCGACCGCAACGAGCCCGCCATCAGCCTCGACGGTTTCGTGAAGGCGGATCTCTCGACGCCCCAGACCATCGATGCGGCGGTGCGGGAGCTGCCCGCGCGCATCGACGCGCTGGCCAACGTGGCCGGGGTCCCTGGCACCGCGCCAGCCGAGCTGGTGGCGCGCGTGAACTACCTCGGGCTGCGCCATCTCACGCAGGCGGCGCTCGGGCGCATGCCGGAGGGCTCCAGCATCGTCAACGTCGCCTCGATCCTCGGGGCCGAGTGGATGGCGCGACTGGAGGCGCACAAGGCGCTGGCGCGCGCCGAAGGCTTCGAGGCCGGGCTGGACCATCTGGCGCGCAACCCGGTGGCGCAGGACAGCTGCTACCAATATTTCAAGGAGGCCCTGATCGTCTGGACCTTCACCCAGTCGCAGCCCTGGTTCCTGCGCCACGGCGTGCGCATGAACTGTGTTGCCCCGGGGCCGGTGATGACCCCGATCCTGGGGGATTTCGTGACCATGCTGGGCCCTGATCGCGTGAGCAGGGATGCGCATCGCATCAAACGCCCCGCGCTGGCCGACGAGATCGCAGCCGTCATCGCCTTCCTGTGCTCCGACGATGCGCGCTGGATCAGCGGCGTCAATCTGCCGGTGGACGGCGGCCTGGCATCGACCTACGTGTGAAGGATGCCAGCATGGATGCTCTCGATCATGAACTCGCGACCATCGTCGCCGGCGCGCGTTCCAGCGGGATTCCCGACCTGGCCGACGTCGCGCCGGCTGCCTGCCGCGACCTGTATCGCCAGATCCTCGCCGCGGCCGATGTCGCCCCGGCTAGCTGCGGGGTACGGGACATCCCCGCGCAATGCGGGGTGCCGGCATTGCGCCTTTACCTCCCCGAGGCAGCGCCGGCCGGGGCGCCGTGCATCGTGTACTTCCACGGCGGCGGCTATGTACTCGGCGATCTCGACGGCTACGACAGGGTCTGTCGGCGCCTGTGCGTCGACAGCGGCGCTGCGGTGGTCTCGGTGGACTACCGACTGGCGCCCGAGCACCCATTCCCCGCCGCGGTGGACGATGCCTGGGCCGCCTTGCGGTGGATCGCCGCGCATGCGGAAGGGCTGGGCGTCGACGCAGGGCGCCTGGCCGTGGCCGGCGACAGCGCGGGGGCGGTGCTGGCCAGCGTGTGCGCGCTGCTCGCCCGTGACGTCGCCTCGCCTCGACTGCGTGCGCAGGGCCTGGTCTATCCGCCTGCGGCCGGGGGGCACGACGGCGACTTTCCCTCCCGTCGCGACCATGCGCAGGGGCCGACGCTGACGCTGCGCACCATGGAATATTTCTCCCGGCACTATTTCGGCCCCGACGGGCGAGCGCCCGACTTCCGCGGGGCGCCACTGCTCGCCGATCTGTCCGGCCTGCCGCCGACGCTGATCCAGCTGGCCGCGCACGATCCCCTGCGCGACGAGGGAGCGGCCTTCGCGCAGGCGCTGCAGCGAGCCGGTACGCCGACCGTGCTGGTCGAGTATCAGGGGCTGGCGCACGGATTCATCAGCATGGGAGGCGGAGTCGCCGCCGCGCGATGGGCGCAGTTGCAACTCGCGCAAGCCATGTCCCACTGGCTGCGCGCGGCGTGAGGCGCCTGGGCCGGCTCGCCGGCTCAGCCGCGTGCCGCGTCGGCGCGGATCATGTCCACGGCCTTCTCGGCCATCATGATGGCCGGGGCATTGGTGTTGCCCGACACCAGCGTGGGCATGGCCGAGCAATCGATCACTCGCAGGCCGCGCATGCCGTGCACGCGCAGTCGGGCGTCGACCACGGCCAGCGCATCCGTGCCCATGCGGCAGGTGCCGCTGGGGTGGAAGATGGTGGCGCCGTTGTCGCGGCAGAACTCGAGCAGCGAGGCGTCATCGTTCACCTGCGGCCCTGGCTTGACCTCGCGTTTGACATAGGGGCCCATGGCCGGCGAGGCCGCGATGGCGCGCGCCGCGCGCAGCGCGGCCACGGCGGTGCGCCGGTCCAGCTCGGTGGCGAGGTAGTTGGGCTGCATCGACGGCGGCTCGAAGGGGTCGGTGCTGCGGATGCGCACACGCCCTCGCGACTCGGGGCGCAGCTGGCACACCGACAGCGTGAAGCCCGAGAACGGGTGCACCGCGCCGCCCGCCATGTCGGCCGACAGCGTGGCCACGTGGAACTGGATGTCCGGCGTGGCGGACTCCTCGGGCAGCGCGCGCATGAAACAGCCACCCTGGTTGATGCCCACCGCCAGCGGGCCGCTGCGCGCGAACAGCCACTGCAGGCCCAGGCGCGTGCGCCCGTACAGGCTGCGCAGCTGATCGTTGGTGGTGATGGGGCGGGTGCACTCGTAGATCAGGCGCATCTGCAGATGATCCTGCAGGTTCTCGCCGACCCCCGGCAGATCCACTGCCACCGGGAGGCCCAGGCTGCGCAAATGCTCGGCGGGCCCGATGCCCGACAACTGCAGCAGTTGCGGCGACAGCAGCGCGCCCGCGCTGAGCAGCACCTCGCCGTCGCAGCGGGCCTCGCACAGGCGCCCGTGGTGCATGTAGCGCACGCCCACCGCGCGGTCTCCTTCCAGGATCAGCGAAGTGGCCTGCGCCTGGGTGAGCACGCGCAGGTTGGGGCGCGAGCGCGCGGGGGCGAGGTAGGCCTTGGCGGCGCTGCAGCGCCAGCCGCGCCAGGTCGTGAGCTGGTAGTAGCCCGCTCCCTCCTGACGCTCGCCGTTGAAGTCCTCCGTGCGCGGCACACCCTGGTGCGCGGCGCCCTCGATGAAGGCCTCGATCAATTCGTGGCGCGCACCGACGTCGGAGACCTTCAGCGGACCGCTTGCTCCATGGTAGGTGCTGGCCCCGCGCTGGTTGTGCTCGCTCCGAATGAAATAGGGCAGTACCTCGTCGTAGCCCCAACCTTCGTTGCCCAGATCTTTCCAATGCTCATAGTCTTCTCGCTGGCCACGGATGTAGATCAGGCCGTTGATCGAACTCGATCCGCCCAGGGTCTTGCCGCGCGGCCAGTAGATGCGCCGCCCGTTCATGTTCGGGTCGGGATCGGTGTGGAAGCACCAGTTGTACCGCTTGCTCCACATGGTCTTGCCGTAGCCGATGGGCAGGTGGATCCAGAAGGAACGATCGGCCGGCCCGGCCTCGAGCAACAACACCCGGGTGTGGGGATCCTCGCTCAGCCTGCCCGCCAGCGTCGAACCTGCGGAACCCGCGCCTACTACGATGTAGTCGAACTGCTCAGCCATCCACCCGCTCCTCGAAGCCTTGTCGTGGGCCCGCCCGCGAAGGGAGCACCCAGGATCTCGCCAGACCCTCTGGATGGCATGGTAGTTAGGTTAAAAGTGGAACGCAACGTTTCAAAAACACTTTTCAACATGTCCGAGACAACTGCCATTTCCGCACGCTCCGCCCACGCCCCGGAAGGCTCCGACAGCGGCTCCACGAGCTCGTCGGCCGAGCGCAGCCTGCGCCTGCTGTCCTTCATCGCGGATGCGGGGCGCGCGCTCAGCCTGGCCGAGCTGGCGCAGGCCCTGGGCCTGCCCAAGGCGACGGCCCACCGCTTGTGCAATCAGTTGCTGGAACTGGGCTACATCGTGCGGGACATCGACGAGCGCCACTTCGCCGTGGGTCCGGCATTGCGCAAGCTCGCTTTCGATTCCTTGTCGCACTCGACCGTGCGGGGCCTGCGCCACGCGGTGCTCACGGATCTGGTCGAGGGCGTGGGCGAGACCTGCAACTTCACCACCCTGGACGGCGTGGAAGTGATGTACCTCGACCGCGTGGAGGCGCCGTGGCCCTGGCGCCTGACCCTCGACGTGGGCGTGCACGTTCCGCTGCACTGCACCGCCAGCGGCAAGTTGTTCCTGGCCTCGATGAGCCGGGAGCGGCGTTCGCGCGTGCTGGGCCAGCTCACGCTGCGCTCCCTCACCCCCAACACCCTGACCGATGCCGCGGCCCTGCGCGCGGATTGCGAGCGCATCGCGGAACGCGGCTATTCGGTGGACAACGAGGAGTTCATCCCCGGCCTGGTGGCGGTGGCCGTGCCCGTGCGGGACCGCTCCGGCGAGACGCGCGCGGCCATGGCCGTGCACGCGCCGGTGGCCCGCATGTCCCTGGAGCAGATGCTGGAGCACCTGCCTGCGCTGCAGGAAGCCGCGGCCCGCATGACCGAGTTGCTTTGAACGGTTTTCGGGACCTGCGGGAGCATGTTCGAAGGTGGAATGGTGCGTTGCGACAAATTTCGGGACCCTATCGCCTAGGGATTACCCTATGATTCGGGTAAACCATGAGGCACATCATGCAAACCCGTTCCGCAAGCCCCCTGTTTCCCCGTCCCGCGCAAGCCTGGGCGCCCGGCGCGTCGATTCCGCTGCGCCGCGGTGTGTGGCTGCCGGCTGCACCGCGTGGCAACACCGAGCAGCCGCTGCGCCCGGCCACGGTCACCGGCCACCCGGTGCGCGAGGCCCTGCGCGCACTGCTGGCGATGCTCCAGCGAGCGCGCGCACTGAACTCTCGCGCCCTCTAAGCCGGGTGCGATGGACCGGCGGATGCCGGTCCCGTGCGGCCTGCGGCCGATAATGCAGGCATGCACACGCTGTTGATCGATACTGCCGCGCTGGACGCCGAGGCCTGGAGCCAGGCGGTGCAGGGCGGCGCCCTGCCGCGACTGCTGCGCGCCTTGCGCATGGCCCATGTCGTGACCCGCGAAACCTTGCGCGAGGACGCGCAGGCCGCGTGGCTGAGCCCTGCCGAACGCTGGATGCGCCGGGCCCTCGGGCTGGACGAGCCGGAGCTGAAGGCCCCCGATCAACAGGCGCCCTGGGGCGCGCTGGCCGCGGTGGGCGCGGGCCTGCAGCCGGGCGCGCGGGCCTGGGCGCTGGCCTTGCCCGCGCACCTCGTGCTCGGGCGTGACAGCCTGCAACTGGCGGACCCGGAGCAACTCGCGCTCGATGCGGAACAGGCGCAGGCGCTGTTGCAGGCGGTGCTGCCGCTGCTGCGGGAGCAGGACTGGGACATGCACGCATCGCGTCCCGGATGCTGGCTGGTGACCCACCCCTCGCTGGAGCAGGTGCTCACCGCGGACCCCTTGCGCGCGGTCGGCCGCAACGCGGCGAGCTGGATGCCCGGCGGCCAGGCCGCCGCCCCCTGGCGCCGACTTCTCACCGAGATCCAGATGGTGTGGGCCTCCCACCCGGTGAACGAGGCCCGGCGCGAGGCCGGACTGCCGGAGGTGAACACCCTGTGGCTGCATGGCTGCGGAGTTCTGCGCACGCTGCCCAGCAATCCCTTCGTGCTGGACGAGCCCGAGCGCAAGGCCTGGCGCGACGCCGGCTGCGCCTGGCTGGGCGCATTGGCCGACGGGCTGCCCGCGCTGACAGGCTCGCGCCATCCGCATTCCCTGCGGGTTCTGCAATTGCGCAGCCACGACGCGCTGCGGGCGCAGCAGGCCTGCGCGGAGCTCGATGAACGGGCGGCCGCTTCCCTGGGTGCTGCATTGCGCGAGCACCCCGCGCTGCGTCTGGTCCTGGCCGGATCCCGCTCCTGGGTGGATCTGGAATTGCGGGCCTCGCGCTCCTGGCATTTCTGGCGCGACGCGGCGGCGCGCACCTGGCTGGACCTCCTTTGAGTCGGGGCCCCTCCGGTCGTTCAACAGCCTCCTGGCAACCCTGCATGCGATTCATCGTTCGAGATCCCTCTCCCCGCAACGTGCACCGCTTGCAAAGCGCCGGCGTGCATCCGCTGCTGGCCCGGCTGCTGGCCGGGCGCGGCGTCTGCGAGCCCGAGCAGGCCCAGCCCCAGATGAGCTCGCTGCTTTCGCCGGCGCTGCTGCTGCACGCCGACGCCGCGGCGCGCGCCCTGGCCGACGCCATCGCGGCCGGCGAGAGCCTGTGCGTGGTGGCCGACTACGATTGCGACGGTGCCACCGCCTGCGCGGTCGCCCTGCGCGGGCTGCGCATGCTGGGTGCGCGCGTGGACTACGTGGTGCCCAATCGCTTCACCACCGGCTACGGCCTGTCGCCCGCCGTGGTGGACCTGGTCGCGCAGCGCCCGCAGGGGCGCCCGCACTGGATCATCACCGTGGACAACGGCATCGCCAGCATCGACGGCGTACGTCGCGCCCACGAGCTGGGCATGCGTGTGCTGATCACCGACCATCACCTGCCGGCGGAGCAGCTTCCGCAGGCGGACGTGATCGTCAATCCCAACCAGCCCGGCTGCACCTTCCCGAGCAAGAACCTGGCCGGGGTGGGTGTGATGTTCTACGTGCTGCTGGCCTTGCGGGCCGAGCTTCGCGGGCGCGGTGCCTTCGACGCCGCCAGCCAGCCGCGCCTGGACAGCCTGCTGGACCTGGTCGCGCTGGGCACCGTGGCCGACGTGGTGCGCCTGGACGCCAACAACCGCCTGCTGGTCGCGCAGGGGCTGCGACGCATGCGCGAGGGCAGGCTGCAGCCGGGGCTGCGCGCGCTGTTCACCGCCACCGGGCGCGAGGTCGCGCGCGCGGGCTGCTTCGATCTGGGTTTCGCGCTCGGCCCGCGCATCAACGCGGCCGGCCGCCTGGCCGACATGACCGTGGGCATCGAGTGCCTGAGCACCGACGACCCCGAGCAGGCGCTGCAGCTGGCGCAGAGCCTGGACGCCATCAACCGCGAGCGCCGGGGCATCGAGCAACGCATGCGCGAGCAGGCCCAGGCGGCGCTGGAGCCCCTGCAGGCGGCGTCGCAGGGCGAGCGCCGCGCCAGCATCTGCCTGTACTCTCCCGAGTGGCACGAGGGGGTCGTGGGCATCGTGGCGGGCCGGCTCAAGGAACTCCACCACCGGCCCACCTTCGTGTTCGCCCCCGGGGGCGACGGCCTGCTGCGCGGCTCCGGCCGCTCCATCCCGGGCTTCCACCTGCGCGACGCCCTGGATCTGATGTCCAAGCGCGAGCCCGGCCTGCTGCTGCGCTTCGGCGGGCATGCCGCGGCGTCCGGATGCAGCATCGCGGCCGATGGCTTCGAGCGTTTCGCGGCGGCTTTCGAGGCCGTCGCCGGACAATGGCTGTCGCCCGAGCTGCTGGCCCGCCAGCTGGAAGTGGACGGGGAGCTCGAACCCGAATGGTTCGACGTGGACGTGGCCTCGCTGCTGCAGGAGCAGGTCTGGGGCCAGGGTTTCGCGCCGCCGGTGTTCGCCAGCGAGATCGAGGTGGTGCAGCAAAGCCAGTTCGGCAACGGTCACCTTCGCGCCCGCGTGCGCACCGCCGGGCAGCGCGGCTCGGCGCTGCGCGAGCTGGTGGCGTGGAATCGAAGCGAATTCCTGCCCGAGCGCTCGCGCGTGGCCTGGCGCCTGGAGGCCAACACCTGGCAGGGGCGCAGCAGCGCGCGCATGGTGCTGGAAGCGCTCGAGCAGGCCTGATCCCCGTCGGGCCCCCGCAATCGGGCGCAGCCGATGCCCCCCGGGGCAGGCTATGCTGTGCGCCATGCAAGCGCCCGCGACCTCCGCACCCAAGTCCGAGCCCGCCGTCTGGGACATGCCCGGGGCGGCCGGCTGGCGCGCCGTGCTCGAGGCCATGGATCTGGGCGTGATGATCGCCGACGCACGCCAGGCCGATTTCCCGCTGCTGTACGTGAACCCCGCCTACTGCCGGCTGACCGGCACCAGCGCCGAGCGCGCGCTGGGTGCGCGCGCACGCTTCCTGCAGGGCGAGGCGGGCGACCAGCCGGCGCTGCAGGAAGTGCGGGCCGCGCTGGCCGAGGCGCGCTCCTGCCAGGTGGAGCTGTGCAACCGGGGCAGCGACGGCAGCGAGACCTGGGTCTCGCTGCAGCTGTCCCCGCTGCAGGCGGGCGGATCCACGCGTGCGCGCCCGCGCTACTACCTGGGCTTGCTCGAGGACGTCACCCGGCGCCGCGAGCAGCAGCGCGAACACGAGACCACGCAGGGCCTGTACCGCGCGCTGCTGGCCGAGGAGGAACTGGTGCTGTCGGCCGGTGACCTGGGCGACATGCTGCAAAGGGCCTGCGAACGCCTGGCCGACTCCGGCCTGTTCCACTCCGTGCTGGTGGGGCGCGCCGGGCAGCAGGGCTTCGTGGACCTGCTGGCGCAGGCCGGTAGCGCGCATGTGGGCGAGGACTGGTACCGCCCCAACGTGCTGGGCGAGCATGCCGAGCGCAGCCTGGCGGCGCGCGCCTGGAACACCCGCGCGCTGCAGTTCAGCAACGATTACCTGGCCGACTCCGGGCTGGGGCAGTACCGCGAGAACCTGCGGCGCCTGGGCATGCGCGCGGTGGCCATGGTGCCGATTCCGCGTGGCGGCCATCGCTGGGCGCTGCTCGGCGTGGCGTCGGCGCGCGCCGGAGTGTTCACCCCCGCCGTGCTGGAACTGCTGGAGCGGGTCGCGCGCCTGCTGGGTCACGCGCTGGACGCTTTCGACCTTCGCCGCCGCCTGCAGCAGGAGCACCACCATATCTCCTGGCTGGCCGAGCACGATCCGCTGACCGGCCTGCTCAACCGGCGCGGCCTGCGCTCGCGCCTGCAGGACCTGCTGGCGCAGACCGATGCGCAAGGCGGTTTCGTCGCCGTGGGCATCCTGGATTTCGACGATTTCAAGCAGATCAACGACAACCATGGCCATGCCGCCGGCGACGCGCTGCTGCGCACCGTGGCTGCACGCCTGGTCGAGGCCGTGCGCTCCTCGGACATGGTGGCGCGCCTGGGCGGGGACGAGATCGTGCTGGTCATGCAGGGCATGGTGGCGCGCGAAGACCTGGAGCCCATGCTCACGCGCATCCGCGAGTGCATCGTCGAGCCGGTCACCCTGCCGCCCGGCGACAGCGTGCTGCAGATCCGCGCCAGCCTGGGCCTGACCGTCTACCCCGAGGATTCGAGCGGCCCCGACGAACTGCTGCGCCACGCCGACCAGGCGCTGTACGCGATCAAGCGCCAGCCGCGCGGCAGCGATGCGCCCTTCTGGCGCCTGTACCAGCCCGAGGTGGATCGCGACCACTACCACCACATGCGCCTGGTGCGCGAGCGCTTCGGACGCGGCGGACTGCGCGTGCACTACCAGCCCGTGGTGGACATGAACAGTTCCCGCGTGGTCGAGGTGGAGGCGCTGGCGCGCCTGGACGACGGCCACGGGCGCCTGATCGGGCCGCTGGACTTCATCCACCAGCTCGGGCGCGACGGTCTGGTGGCCATGACCGTGGCCGTGCTGCGCCAGGCCGCGGAGGACGCGCTGCGCTGGCAGCGCGAATGCGGCGCCGAGCTCGCCGTGGCGGTCAACATCGATCCGCTGCTGCTGGCCTCCGGCGAGGCGCTGGACACGGTTCGCGAGGTGGCGGCCAGCAGCGGTCTGCCGCCGCAGCGCATGGTGCTGGAGCTTCTGGAGCACAACGACTTCCTCTCCTTCGCCACCGCGCAGGACACGCTGAGCGCCTTGCGCGCCTTCGGCTGCCGCATCGCGCTGGACGACGTGGGCAGCGCCTATTCCTCGCTGCTGCGGGTGAAGGAACTGCCCATCGACATCATCAAGCTGGACCAGGGATTCATCCGCGGGCTGGCCGACAACCCGCAGGACCTGCGTTTCGTGCAAAGCCTGGCCCAGCTGGCGCGCGGCCTGGGGGTGGATTTCGTGGCCGAGGGGGCGGAGACGCCCGACATCGTCGATGCCCTGCGCGCGTTGCGCGTGCCGCAGGCCCAGGGCTGGGGCATCGCCCGCCCGATGCCCGCGGCCGAGTTCGAGACCTGGCTGGCCGGCTGGCAGCCGCGGCGGGCGCCGCGTCAGGCCGGGCTGCTCAGCTGCGTGGCCGAGCAACTGGTGGCGCTGGATACCGACCTGCTGATCGCCCGCCACTATCCGGAGCCCAAGCCCCCGCTGATCATGAGCCGGGAACCCTCCGAAGGCCCGGTGGGACGCTGGCTGCGCGCCTCGGGCCTGAGCGCGCAGCACCCCCTGTCCATGGCCTACACCGAGTTGTACGCGATGTTTCGCGACTGGATGGCCGCCGGCCCGGACGCCGACGACGCCATGGCCCAGTCGGCGCTGGACCACCTGCTGCGCTGCGCCGGCGACTACCTCCGCGCGCAGGCCTGATCAGGCCCGCGCGGTTTCCTGCAGCCTGCCGTGCTGCAGGTGCAGCGCGCGGCCGCAGCGCGCGGCCAGCGTCGCATCGTGCGTGACCAGCACCATGGCGCTGCCGTGCTCGCGTGCCATGGCCTCGATGAGGCGGAACACCACGTCGGCGGAATCGGCGTCGAGGTTGCCGGTCGGCTCGTCCGCCAGCAGCAGCGCCGGCTGCGTGACCAGCGCGCGCGCCAGCGCCACGCGCTGGCGTTCGCCGCCGGACAGCTCGGCCGGGCGGTGGCGCAGGCGCGCCGCCAGGCCCACCTGATCCAGCAGCGCGGCCGCGCGCTGCTGGGCCTGCGCGGCCGAGACACGGCGGATGCGCAAGGGCATCATCACATTGTCCAGGGCGCTGAACTCGGGCAGCAGGTGGTGGAACTGGTAGACGAATCCGACGTGGCGATTGCGCCACCGGCCCTGTTGCGCCGGCGACATGCCGGCCCAGCTGCCGCCGCAGACCTCGATGTGCCCCGCATCGGCCAGGTCGAGCCCGCCCAGCAGGTGCAGCAGCGTGCTCTTTCCGGAACCCGAGGCCCCCGTGATGGCCAGCGACTCTCCCGCCTGCAGGCGCAACGAGGCGCCGGCCAGCACTTCCACCGTCTGGGGCCCGCCGGCGTAGCGCTTGCGCACGTCGCGCGCCTCCAGCACGTATTGCGCGCTGCCACTCATGCATTGCCCTCCGGAGCAAGTTGCGGTTGGTATTCCGGCACCAGGGAAGCCAGCAGCTGCTTCACCGCGGCGGCCTCGGGCTCCTCGCCGCCGATGGCGATGCGCCGTTGCAGTTCCTCGAGGTCCACGCGCGGGCCTTCCACGTCGCTGTGGCGCGCCACGCGCAGTTTCGGATGCGGGGTGGGCAGCGTGGTCTCGTCGTCGGCCAGCAGTTCCTCGTACAGCTTCTCGCCCGGGCGCAGTCCGGTGAACACCACCGGAACCTCATCCTCGTCGCGCCCGGACAGCCGGATCATCAGCCGCGCCAGCTCGACGATGCGCACCGGCTCGCCCATGTCGAGCACGTAGATCTGGCCGCTGTCGCCCATCAGCGCAGCCTGCAGCACCAGCTGCGCCGCCTCGGGGATGGTCATGAAATAGCGCACGATGTCCGGGTGGGTGACCGTGACCGGGCCGCCGGCGGCGATCTGCGCCGCGAAGCGCGGCACCACGCTGCCGCTGGAGCCCAGCACGTTGCCGAACCGCACCGCCACCATGCGCGTGCCCGGGTGCTCGTGCGCCAGCGCCTGCAGCGCGCGCTCGGCCAGGCGCTTGCTGGCGCCCATCACGTTGGTGGGGTTCACCGCCTTGTCGGTGGACACCAGCACGAAGCGGCGCGCCCCGCTCAACGCGGCGGCGCGCGCCGCGTGGATCGTGCCCAGCACATTGGTGCGCAGTGCCTCGATCGCGTTGTCCTGCTCCATCAACGGCACATGCTTGTAGGCGGCGGCGTGGAACACCACCGCCGGGCGCTGGCGCTCGAACAGCACGCGCAGGCGGGTGGCGTCGCGCACATTGGCGGTGAGGAACACGGCCGGCATGTCCGGATGGCGCGCGCGCAGCTCCTGCTCGAGCTGGTAGATGGCGAACTCCGACATGTCCAGGCACACCAGGCGGCCGACCCCGAAGCGCGCGATCTGGCGGCACAGCTCCGAGCCGATGGAGCCGCCCGCGCCCGTCACCAGCACGCATTGGCCGGCCAGCAGATCCGACAGGCCACGCACGTCGAGCTGCACCGCGGCGCGGCCCAGCAGGTCGTCGAGCTCCAGGTTGCGCGGCGCCGCCGAGGCTCCGCCTTGCTGCAGCCAGTCGTCGGCGCGCGGCAGCGTGAGCAGCGCCAGGCGGGCCCCGCTGGCCTTCTCCAGCAGCAGACGGCGCGTGGCCGAGCCGGCGCTGCCCGCCACCAGCGCATGCTGGGCGCCGAACTCGCGTGCGACCTCGCCCAGCGCGCGCGGCGGGCCCAGCACGGGAATGTCCTGCAGGCGCGCCCCCGCCTCCGCCTCCAGCGGGCTGTACACCGCCACCGCGCGCCACAGGCGCGTGGCGCGCAGGCTTTGCAGCGCGGGCGCCGCGTCGTCCACGCTGCCCAGCAGCAGCAGCGGCCTGGCCTCGCCAGGCGCGCCGCGGTGGCTGCGCTCGGCGAGCTGGCGCTGCGCCAGGCGCACCGCCAGCAGCGCGCCGCCTGCCAGCAGCGGGTGGATGAGCACGATGGAGCGCGGGAAATTGGGCACGCGAATGACCAGCAGCAGCGCCGCCAGCGCCAGCGCGGCCACCGCGCAGGCGCGCACCAGGCGCCACACGTCGGGCAGGCTGGCGTGGCGCCACGCGCTGCGGTAGATGCCGAACCATCCCAGCGCCGCACCCCAGGCCAGCACCGCCATCGGCAGCGTGACCGCCACGATGTGCATCACATTGGCCGGCGCGTTGTTGCGCAGCAGGCTGAAGCGGAACACGAAGGCCGCGACCCAGGCCAGCGCGACCAGCTCCGCGTCCAGCAGCGCCGCCGCCCCCGTGCGACGCCAGGCATCCCCGAGACGGCTCATCGCGGGCCACCGGCGACGAGGCGCAGGCCGCGCAGCACCAGCTCGCACACATGGGCCAGCTGGGTGTCGTCCATGTTCGAGCCCGAGGGAAGGCACACGCCTCCCTCGAACAGCCCACGCGACACGTCCTCGCCCGGGGCATGCGGGAAGTAGCGACTGCCGGCGTACAGCGGCTGCAGGTGCATCGGCTTCCAGACCGGGCGCGCCTCGACGTTGTGGCGCTCGAGGAAGTCGAGCAGCGCGTCGCGGCGACGCGAGGCCTCGGGCAGGTCCAGCGTGAAGGCCGACAGCCAGCGCGTGCCCACATGGCCCTCGGGCTCGGCCATCCAGCGCAGCCCCTGGATGCCGGAGAGTTCGCGCGCATAGGCCGCGTAAATCTCGCGGCGCCGGCGCACACGCTGGTCGAGCACGCGCAGCTGGCCGCGGCCGATGCCCGCCAGCACGTTGCTGAGCCGGTAGTTGTAGCCGTCCTCGACGTGTTCGTAATGCCGTGCCGGCTCGCGTGCCTGGGTGGACAGCTTGCGCGCATGCGCGATCAGCCCCGGGTCCTCGCCCACCAGCATGCCGCCGCCGGAGGTGGTGATGATCTTGTTGCCGTTGAAGGAGAACAGCGCCAGGCGCCCGAAGCTGCCGCTGGCGCGCCCGCCCAGGGTCGCCCCCAGGGATTCCGCGGCGTCCTCCAGCATGGGCACGCCGGCCTCCTCGAGCAGCGGCAGCAACTGGTCCATGCGCGCGCTCTGGCCGTACAGGCTCACCACCACCGCGGCCTTGGGGCGCAGGCCCTCCCGCCCCAGCTGGTGCAGCGCCGAGCGCAGCGCCTCGGGCGACATGCTCCAGCCGCCGGGTTCGGAGTCGACGAACACCGGGATGGCCCCGAGCTGGCGAATGGGATTGGCGCTGGCCACGAAGGTCAGGCTGGAACACAGCACGGTGTCGCCGGGGCCCACGCCGAGCAGGCGCAGTCCCAGGTGCAGCGCCGCGGTTCCGGAGCTGGTGGCCGCCGCGTGGCCCACGCCGACGTAGCCGGCCAGTTCGCGCTCGAAGGCATCCACATGCGGGCCCAGGGGCGCGATCCAGTTGGATTCGAAGGCCTCGCGCACCAGCGAGGCCTCGTCGTCCCCCAGGTGCGGCGCCGACAGATAGGTGCGGCGCGAGAGTTCGCGCCGCGTGACCAGGTCCACCACCCGTCCCTCGGCGTCGAGCACCGGAACATGGTCGATGCGCCGCGCGTCCATGAGCTGCAGCACGTCGTGCATGGAGGCCCCGAGCCCCACGGTCTGCGCCGGCCCACCGGGCAGCGAGCCCAGGGAAGCCTGCGGCGACGTGGCGGCCAGCGTGGCGCGCCGCAGGTCGCCGTCGGTGATGGTGCGCAGCAGGCGCCGCGAAGCGTCCACCACCAGCAGCACGCCCTGGGCGGTGGCGTCCAGGCAGGACATGGCCTGCAGCAGCGTGGTGTCGGGGGTGACGAGCAGGGATTCGAAACGTTGGGGACTCATGGCCGGAAGGAGCAGGGCGCGGAGGTTTCAGACGGAGGCGTGGCGCATGCGTCGCGCCGGAACGCCGGCCCAGCACTCGGAGTCGGGCAGATCCCGCAGGGCCACCGCGCCGGCGCCCAGCACGCTGTCCTCGCCCACGCGCACGCCGGGCAGCACGCAGCTGCCCGAGCCCAGCAGCACGGCGGCGCCCACGCGCGCCGCGCCGCCCAGGCGCGCGCCCGGCGCCACATGGGCCCAGGCCCCCACCGTGCAGTCGTGGTCGACCACCGCGGTGTGGTTGACGATCACCCCTTCGCCCAGCACCGCCAGCGGCCCGACCACGCAATGCGCGGCCAGCAGGCAGCCCGGCCCGACCTGGGCGCTGGGCGCCAGGGCGGCCAGCGGATGCGCGACGCTGGCCAGGAAGGCCGCGCGCGCCTCGTCGAGCAGCAGCGCGCGCGCCTCGCGGCGGCGCGAGGCGTTGTCCCCGATGGCCACGTGCAGGCCCCAGGGGCGCGGCAGCTCACGCAGCGCGCCCGGCGCCAGCACGCGCAGGCCGGGCAGCAGCTCGCTGCCCCACAGCTCCTCGCGCCGGTCGCAGGCCAGCACCGTGCCCCAGGCCCCGCTGGCCAGCGCGGCATCCGCGGCCACGCGGCCGTGTCCGCCGGCGCCGAACACCACCAGCACGGGCGCGTCGCCATGCGCGTTGGCGGGAGCCAGCAGGGAAGGGGCGGAGGCGGTCACGGCAGTCTCAGTAGGCCAGGGTCTTGTTCAACAGGCCCGGGTGCAGATCGATGTCGGCGAGGAGTTGCGCGATGCGCTCGCCGGCATGGCCGTCGCCGTACACATTATGCGCGGAGGGACGCGGGGCGCGGAGCATGTCCCGCAGCGCCTCGGCGATGTCCGCGGCCCGCGGCTGCACCTGCCGCACCCCGGCGTTGCGCTCGCGCAGGTGCTGGCGCAGGCCCACGTCCAGCACCGGGGTGCCGAAGCTTGCCGCCTCGATGATGCCCGAGGAGGAGTTGCCGGCCAGCGCGCGCGCATGTCCCAGTGCGTCCAGGTAGCGCTGGCGCGGCAGGTGGGTGATCCGGTGCCAGCCGGGTCCGGTGGCCTCCAGGGCCGCCTCGATGTGCGCCGAGCCGGCATCCGCGTTGGGTGCCAGCCAGAGCACGTCGAACTCCCGTCCGCCTCCGGCATCGCGCAGACCCGCGAGCAGTTCGCGGGTCTGCTCCCCCGCCTGCGCGGCCTGCTGCACCACGGGGTGGAACACCACCAGCACGTAGTCCCGCGCCGCATCGATGCCCAGCGCGCGCAAGGTCTGGGCACGCGGCGCCAGCGTGTGGCGCGCGATGTCGTCCAGGCCCGGCGCGCCGACCACGAACACGCGCTCGGGCGGCTCGCCCATGGCGAGCAGGCGTTCGCGCGACTCGGCCGTGGCCGCGAAGTGGTAGGTGGCCAGCTTGGAGATGGCGTGGCGCATCGGCTCGTCCACGGTGCCCGAGCGTTCGCCGCCGTGCAGGTGCACCACGGGAACGCCGAGGTGCAGCGCGGCCGTGGCGCCGGCCAGCATCTCGCCGCGGTCGCCCAGCAGCAGCAGCGCGTCGCAGGGCTCGCGCTGCAGCTCGGCCGCCACCCCCAGCAGGGTCTGCGCGACGGCGCGCGCCATGCCCGCGCCGTCGCGCGCGGCGACGTCCGTGGCGATGCGCGCGGCCGTGGGCAGGCCGCTGGCTTCGATCTCATCCACCGTGTGCCCGAACTCGGGACACAGGTGCATGCCCGTCACCGCCAGGCGCAGGCGCAGGCGCGGGTGCGCCGCGATGCGCTCCAGGCAGGCGCGCATCAAGCCGAAATCGGCACGCGTGCCGCTGAGGTAGAGGATGCGCCGTGGCTCAGGCATGGTCGTCGGCATCGTCGTCCGCACCGTCGGGATCCTCGCGCACGGCGTGCAGGTCTTCCCAGGCCAGCAGCTGCCCGGCGGCGACGTCGCGACGCAGGCGGCGCCCGATCAGCGCGTCGAGTTCGCGCGGCGCGATGCCGTGGCCCGGGCGCCGCAGTTGCAGGTGCTCGAGCGCCAGCTCGCTGCCTGCGCGCAGCGCGCAGGCCAGCACCACGCTGCGCCGCGCCACCTGGCGCACCTCCATCTCCTGTTCCCGCGGAGCCTTGATGCCGTCGCCCAGCATGTCCTGCAGGCGTCGTATGTCGCGCACCAGGGCGGCGAACTCGGCCGCCTCGCTGGAGGCGGCATGGTCGGGGCCGGGCAGCCGGCGGTCCAGCGTGATGTGCTTCTCGATCACCACGGCCCCCAGGGCCACCGCCCCCAGCGCCGCCGTGTTGCCCAGGCTGTGATCCGAATATCCCACCGGCATGCCGCAGACCTGGCCCAGCTGTCGCAGCGCCAGCAGGTTCAGCGCCTCGTCGGGGGCCGGGTAGGCCGAGGTGCAATGCAGCAGCACCAGTGGCGAGGCCACCGGCTGCGCGGGGCGCGGGGCGCTGCCGCGCAGCCAGACCTCGCGCACCCACTCCACCGCCTCGCGCACCTCGTCCAGCGTGGCCATGCCCGTGGACATCAGCAGCGGCAGGCGCGCCTGCGCCGCCTTGCGCAGCAGCGGGCGGTTGGTGATCTCCCCCGAGGGCAGCTTGAGCCGGCGCACGCCGAGCTCGACCAGCTGATCCACCGCCTGCTCGGAGAACGGCGTGGACATGAACTCGATGCCACGCTCCCGGCAGCGCGCCGCGACGGCCTGGAACTGCTCGTGGCTCAGCTCCAGCGCGCGCAGCATCGCCAGCTGGTCGCTGTGGCCGGTCTGCTGCTTCTGGTAGCTGGCCGTGGCGGCCCCGGGGGTCGCCAGGTCCTCGGCGCGGAAGGTCTGGAACTTGACGGCGTCGGCGCCCGCGGCGGCGGCGGCGTCCACCAGGCCCAGCGCCAGGTCCAGTCGGCCGTTGTGGTTGACCCCGGCCTCCGCGATGACGAACACATGGGGCCGGTTCATGGTGCGGGGGTTCCTTCGGATGCGGCGCGTTCGGCCGCCGCGAAATCCTCGGCGGTATCGATGTCCACCGAGCGTGATGCGGGCATGATATGGGCGGCCACGCGCACGCTCCACATGCCGTGGCGCGCCGCGTGCGCCAGCGCGGCGCGGCGCCACACGTAGATGGAGCCGTTGAGCGCCCACACCGGCGGCGCGGCCTGTCGCGTGGCCAGCCCGCCGCCCTTGCTGACCAGCACGCTGCCGTCGCCCTGCAGCTCGACCAGGTTGAAATACGGGTTGAAGCCGCTGTCATAGGCGGTGAGCACCAGGCCCGGCTGGTCGGGCTCCTCGGCACGCCGCAGGCAGGCGTCGAGATCCTGCGCGATGCGCAGCGGGGAGGTGGGCTGCAGATCCACCACCCGCTCGTAGGCTCGCCCCTGCTCGCGTTGCAGGAAATCCAGCAAATGCTCGATCACCGGAAGCTTGGGGCTGTCGTCGCGCGCCAGCTCCGGCGGGCGCAGGTAGGGCACCTCGGCGCCGGCCTCGCGCGCCACCTCGGCGATGCGCTCGTCGTCGGTGGACACGCACACCGCCTCGATGGCCGGGTGGGCCAGCGCGTAGGCGATGCTGTGCACGATCAAGGGGCGCCCGCGCAGCGGGCGCAGGTTCTTGCCGGGCAGGCCCTTGCTGCCGCCGCGGGCACAGATGGTGGCGATGGTCTTCATGGCGCTGGGCCCAGGAGTTGTTCGGCCTGGTCGGCGACCGCCGGCGCGGCCGCCACCGGTCGGGCCCAGGCGGTGGGCCCCGGCGGGCTCGCCAGGGTCTCGTCCAGCGCGCGCGGCAGATCCTCCAGGCTGGCCACGCCGCGCGCCACGCCCAGGCTCGCATAGTCCAGCCCGCGCAGGGCTCCGGGCGAGCATTGCAGCGAGAGCACGGGGCGGGCCGCCACCGCCGCCTGCAGGCCCACGGTGGTGGTCTGCACGACCACCACATCGGCCGCGAGCACCAGGGGCTCGATGGCTTCGTCCGCCGGAACGCTGAAATGCACCTGCTCCGTGTCCGCCGCGCGTTGGGCGCGGTGCCAGTGGTTCGGATGGTGGCGCACCACCAGCGAGGCCTCGGGGCGCTGCTCCACCCAGGCGCGGGCGCTCGCCTCCATGGCCAGCGCCAGCGCATCCCCCGCCGGCCAGGCCGAAGCGGGGTGCGCCTGTGCCTCGGGCTGCGTGGCCACCAGCACCAGGCGACCGGGCTCGCGCCCCCAGCGCCGTGCCCAGCGCCTGCGCAATTCGCGCGCCTGCTCGCGCAGCCGCGGCTCCTGCAGCGCGTCGAAGGCCGGGTTGCCGGTGACCACGATGCGTTCGGCCTCCCAGCCCGCGGCCAGCAGGTTGTCGCGCACGGCCTCGGCCAGCACGCACACACGATCCGGCCGCTGGCGGCGCGCCGCGAAGGGGTCGCCGGGCTGGGCGAACAGGTCCAGCACCGCCAGGCTGGGAATGCCCAGGGCCTGCGCCGCCTCCAGCGCAGCCTGCTCGCTGCGCGGCGAATTCGTCGTGAGCAGCAACTCCGGGCGCAGCGCGCGCAACACGCGCTCGAGGAACTGGCGCGGGTGGAAGCCGTGGCGCCCGCGCTCGGCCAGCACCCTCGCCGCCTCCTGCTCGCCCAGCTGACGCTGCAGCGACCAGGCGTTGACGCCCAGGTAGGCCACGGTCTCGGAGGGCGCGATGTCGGGATGGCTGTTGCCGGGTTGCAGCTCACGTCCGAGGCGCAGCGCCTGATCGCGCTCCGCCGGCTCCAGCAGGTCCAGCAGCGACTCGTAGCCCAGGCTGTCCCAGCCCGCCGCGCGCGCCGCGCGCCGCGCCGTGGTCAGCGCCAGGAGCTGGATGTTCCAGTGGGGATGCCTGCGCCGAAGCTCGCCCAGCACGGGCAGCAGCATGGCCACGTGGCCGCCGCCGTAGGCCACCGCCAGCAGGCGCCGCGTCGGGTTCATGCGGGGTCGAGCTCCGGCTGGAAGCGCCGCGCCCAGATCTCCAGCGCCGCCAGCGCGCGCAGCTCGCGCGTGTGGTTGGCGCTGCCGTCCACATGCTGCTCGAACAGCTGGCGCAGGCGCGCCGGCTGGAACAGGCGCGCGGCCAGGGCGTCCTCGGCGAACAGCAGCTCGTGCAGCCAGGCCTTGCGCGGCCCGCGGAACCATTCGCCGATGGGCACCGTGAACATCTGCTTGCGCCGCATGGCCAGTTCCTCGCCGATCAGCGGTTGCACCGCGCGCTTGAACCAGTGCTTCTTGTCCCCATCGACCAGCTTGGTCGTGCCCGGGCTGCGAAAGGCCAGCTCCATCATGCGCCAGTCCAGGAAGGGTGTGCGCGCCTCCAGGGACACGGCCATGCCCATGCGATCCGGCTTGACCAGGTTGTTGCCCGGCAGCAGCAGCATCATGTCCAGGAACAGCATCTGGTTGACCCGGTCGAAATGCTCCGCCTGGCGCAGCCAGGGCAAGGCCACGTCGTGCACGCTGTCCACGTCGCGCAGGCGCTGCTGCAACCAGGGCTGCAGCAGCTGCGAGCGGCCCTGCGCGCCGAACAGCCCCGTGCGCTCGACCAGGGCGCGGGCGAAGGCCTCGTCGTCCAGCGCCTGCAGCGCCGGGTCGGCCAGCAGCGCGGCGTATTTGTCGTAGCCGGCGAACAGCTCGTCGCCCCCATCGCCGGTGAGCACCACCTTGACTTCCTGCGCGGCCAGGCGCGCCACTTCCAGCGTGGGGAGGAAGGAGGCGTCGCCGTGGGGCTGGTCGCAGTGCCACAAGGCACTGGGCCAGGCGTCGAGCAGGTCGGGTTGCACGATGCGCTCGTGATGCCGGGTGCCGAAACGGCGCGCGGCCTCGCGCGCGAAGGGGGATTCGTCGAAGCGGGCATCGTCGAAGCCGATGCAGAAACTGCGAACGGGCTCGCGCACGTGGCGCGCCATCAGCGCCACCACGGTGCTGGAATCCACGCCGCCCGACAGGAAGGCCCCGAAGGGCACGTCGGCGCGCAGGCGCAGGCGCACCGCATCGTCCAGCAGGCCGAGGAACTGCTCCTGCCAGGCGCCGAACTCCTGCGGCGCAGGCTGCTGCTCGGCCAGGTTCCACCAGCGACGCTGGCGAGCGCCGCGGGTATCCACGCTGAGCACGCAGCCCGGCTCCAGGTGGCGCACGCCGTCGAACAGGGTCCAGGGCGGCGGCACGTAGTTGAAGGCCAGGTAATGCTGCAGCGCCGGCAGGTCCAGGCGCGGCCGCGCCGGCAGGGCCGCCAGCAGGGCCTTGATCTCCGAGCCGAACAGCAATCGGGTGCCGTCGTCGTGCAGGTACAGCGGCTTGACGCCGATGCGGTCGCGCACCAGGTGCAGGCAGGGCCGCTCGGGATCGCGCCGATCGAGCACGGCGATGGCGAACATGCCGTTGAGTCGAGGCAGGAAGTCCAGCCCCTCGCGTTCGTACAGGCGCAGCAGCACCTCGGTGTCGCTGTGGTCGCTGGCGAAGCGCACGCCCTCGCGCTGCAACTCGCGCCGAAGCTCCACGTGGTTGAAGATTTCCCCGTTCTGCACCAGGGCGATGCGCCCGTCGTCGGACACGAAGGGCTGGTGCCCGCCTTCGAGGTCGATGATCGACAGCCGGCGGTTGCCGACGGCGGCGCCGGGCAGGGTCCAGGCGCCGGTGTCGTCGGGCCCGCGGTGGCGCAGCGAGGCATCCATGGCCTGCAGGGCGCGCGCGTCGAGCTCACCGCCGGCGCGGTCGAAATAGCCGTAGATGCCGCACATGGGTAGGAATGGAACGCAAAATCCGTATTGTCGCCGTTGCCGGGCCCGACGGTGCCGCGACCCGCAGCCCCGGCTCAAAGCCGCGTTAGTTGCCGCTCCTGCGCCACAGTTGCAGGACCGTCAGCCCCATGATGCGCAGGTCCCGCGCCAGCCCCGGGTGGCGGGCGTAGTCCAGGTCGGCCTGCAGGCGCTGCGCCGGCGTGGCGCGCGATCGGTACAGGGCCTGCGCCAGCCCGGTGATGCCCGGGCGCACGCGGCAGCGAAGCTCCCAGTCCTCGGCGCGATAGTCGGCCTGCTGCGCCGGCACGTCGGGACGCGGGCCCACCAGGCTCATGTCCCCGCGCAGCACGTTGAACAACTGGGGCAGTTCGTCCAGGCTGCTGCGCCGCAGCCAGCGTCCCACGCGGGTGATGCGCGGGTCGCCGCTGGCCGTGCGCTGCGGTCCGCGCGCCTCGGCGTCGACCACCATGGAGCGGAACTTGTACAGGCTGAACAGCCGCCCGCCGCGGCCCACCCGCGCCTGGCGGAACAGCACCGGGCGCCCGCTGTCCAGCCACACGGCCAGCGCCACGGCCAGCATGGGCAGGGCCAGCAGCAGCAGTGCCAGCGTCGCCAGCAGGAGGTCGAAGCCCCGCTTGAGCATCAGGCCCTCGCGGAGCCCAGGGCCAGCGCCGCCTTGTGGATGAGGTCGCAGGCCAGCAGCCGGTCGCTTTCGATTTCCTCGGCGCTGCGCCCGCGCAGCACCGACTCGCAATGCCGCAGCCGGCGCAACTGCTCGCGGTACACGCTGCGCCAGTCGCTCTGCGGGAACTCGATCAGTTCGCGATTGAAGGTGCGCGACAGGATCACGCTGCCCGAGCCCAGGCGCAGGTGCTCGGCCAGCACCATGCGGCCCGGAAGCAGCCCTTCGTCCAGGCGCGCGATGCCGCCGAAGCCGAAGCGCAGCCCCCGCGCATGCGCCACGCCTGCCACCCGCTCCACCGTACCGTCGGCCAGCGGCTCGAACATGAAACGGCATCCCAGCTGGCGGTGCAGGTCGTTGAGCCCGACATAGATCTCGCCCAGGCCCTCGGTGTCCGCCCAGCGATCCAGGCTGTCCAGCGCCCCCCGGGTTTCCAGCAGCGCCACCAGGTCGGCGCGGCCAGCCAGGGCCCGCGCGCAATCGCGCAGCGCCTCGGGCTGCTCGAACATGGGCAGCATCACGCTGTCGGCGCCGTGGCGCACCGCATGTTCCACCTCGGCCGGGCTGTTCGCATGCCAGGGGTTGATGCGCACGAGCAGGTGCGCGCCGGGCGCGGCCGCGCGCACCACGGCGACGTCTTCCGGACGGTGGTCGGAAATGAAGGTGCCCAGGCCGCCCTGGCGCTCGTGCTTGCCGAGGCGCTCGAGGTCGACCATGATGCGCGCCACGCCGCACTCGGCGGCGAAGGCGGCGAACTCCGGCAGGTTGGTGATCTGGATCCAGTCCATGGTCACGAATGAGTGTAACGGCGCGCCAGCGCCCGCCCCAGGATTTCCCCCAGGGCATCCTTGCGCAGGAGGAACCAGG
>JAJZWA010000049.1 GCA_021846965.1 Pseudomonadota bacterium
CTGGCTCGCGCCCCGCGCCGCGGTTCATGTAGACTCTCGCCTCGCGATCTCGCGCGGGTGTAGTTCAATGGTAGAACGGCAGCTTCCCAAGCTTCATACGAGGGTTCGATTCCCTTCACCCGCTCCAGTCAACGCGTAGGCGCCCCTGCCGCCCTGCATGGCGGCCGGCGGGCCCTCACGCTGGGCTAGACTGCAGCCGATGTGTGACCCCCGAACGACGACCGAGCCCGCCAGGCTGGCGGCAGCTCTCGCTCCCGATGCTCCCGATACTGGCTCGGCCGGTCCCGCCGCATCGGCGCAGCCGCTCGAAGCCGATGCGCGCGCCGCGGCACGACGCGGCCTGCGCTCCTACGTGCTGCGCACGGGGCGACTGACCAGCGGCCAGGCGCGCGCGCTGGCCGAGCTGGGCCCGCGCAGCCTCGTTCCCTACCGGGCGGAGTTCGTCGACTGGGATGCCTGCTTCGGGCGCCGCGCGCCGAGGGTGCTGGAAATCGGTTTCGGCATGGGCGAGGCGACGGCGCAACTGGCGCGCCAGCAGCCCGAACGGGATTTCATCGGCGTGGAAGTGCACACCCCCGGCGTGGGCTCGCTGTTGCTGCGCATGCGCGAACACGGCCTGGACAATGTGCGTATCGTCCAGCACGACGCGGTCGAGGTGCTGCGCGACATGGTCGCGCCCGGCTCGCTGGACGCGGTGCACGTGTACTTCCCCGATCCCTGGCACAAGAAGCGCCACCACAAGCGGCGCCTGATCCAGCCGGCGCTGGTGGCGCTGGTGGCCTCGCGCCTGCGCCCCGGGGGCCTGCTGCATTGCGCCACCGACTGGCAGGACTACGCCGAGCACATGCTGCAGGTGCTCCAGGGCGAGGCCGCGCTGCGCAACACCGCGCAGGGCTACGCCCAGCGCCCTTCCTGGCGCATGCCCAGCCGCTTCGAGCAGCGCGGGCTGCGCCTGGGCCACGGCGTCTGGGACCTGCTTTTCGAGCGCCGCGACCCCGCGGGTGGATAAAATCGCGGTTTTCCCGTACGAGCCGACTACAGCGATGGATTTCGAACAAGCCCGTTTCAACATGATCGAGCAGCAGATCCGCCCCTGGGATGTGCTGGACCAGGACGTGCTGAACCTGCTGGGAGCGGTCAAGCGCGAGGACTTCGTGCCCGCGGCCTACCGTGCCATGGCCTTCACGGACATGGAGATTCCGCTGCCTTGCGGGGAAAGCATGCTGGCGCCCAAGGTGGAGGCCCGCCTGCTGCAGGAACTGGCCGTGCGCAAGCACGAGTGGGTGCTGGAAATCGGCGCCGGCAGCGGCTTCATGGCCGCGCTGCTGGGCCATTGCGCAGCCCACGTGATGAGCCTGGAAATCCACTCCGAGCTGGCCGAATCCGCGCAGCGGCACCTGCGCCAGGCGGGGGTGATGAACGCCACGGTGCGCTGCATGGATGCCTCCCAGGAACTGCCCGCGGGCGAGTTCGACGTCATCGTGCTGTCGGGCTCGGTGGCGCAGATCCCGCAGGCGCTGGTGGACCGCCTCAAGCCGGGCGGCCGGCTGTGCGCCGTGGTGGGCGATGCCCCGATCATGCGCGCGCAGCTGCTCACGCGCAGCGGCGAGCGCCAGTCGCGTGTGGTCGACCTGTTCGACACCGTGGCTCCGCGCCTGCACGGCTTCGCCGACACGCCGCGCTTCCGTTTCTGAACCCCGGCGACGCCGGCACTCCCGCCGGCGCGCCTTCCCGCAGGACCTCCCATGACGATTGCGCAATTGACCGTCGGCGAACTCCACGACATGCTCGACAACCACCCCGAGGAGCTGGGCTCCTGGCAGGTGGTCGACGTGCGCGAGCCCTGGGAACTCGAACGCGCGAGCATTCGCCACCAGCGTTTCCAGTGCACGCCCATCCCCATGGCCACGATCCCGCTGCGCCAGGGTGAGCTCGAGCGGGGCAAGAAGCTGCTGATCATGTGCCGCACCGGCGGGCGCAGCACCCAGGTGGCGAATTTCCTGGTGCAGAACGGCTTCGAGCAGGTCTACAACCTGCAGGGCGGCATCACCGCGTGGTCGCGCGAGATCGACCCTTCGATCCCCACCTACTGATCGCGCGGGGAGCCGGCCCCCGGCTGCCGGCTGGCGGCGGCGTCCCGCAGGTGCCGGGCGATCCAGTGCGCCTGGGCCTGCGCCGCGCCGCGGTGGGCTGAGCTGAATTCCCGCGCCGCGGTGCGCGCTCGCTGCAGTGCCGGCGCATCGTCCAGCCAGCCCAGGAGCTGCGTCCACACGCCGGCGGGGTCCCGCGCCCGCGCCACCGCGCCGGCCTGCTCGCCCTGCTCCACCGCCTGCGCGAAATTGAACACATGCGGCCCCATCACCACGGGGCATCCCTCGGCGCAGGCCTCGATCAGGTTCTGTCCGCCCAGGGGCAACAGGCTGCCGCCGACGAAGGCGGCATCGGACATGGCGTAGTAGGCCGGCATCTCGCCGATGCTGTCGCCGATCCATACGTCCAGTTCGGCGTCGGGCGCGCCCTGGCTGCGCAAGCCGTGACGCAGCCCACGCTGCTCCAGCATCGCCTGCAGGGCCGCGACACGCTCCAGGTGGCGCGGCACCAGCACCACCAGGGCGCGGCGGCCCAGTCCCCGGGGCATGGCGTCCAGCAAGAGCTGCTCCTCGGCCACGCCGCGATCCTCGCGCGTGGAAGCCAGCACGAGGACGCGTCGCGCGGCCGCGGCCCTCCAGCGCTGACCCTGGGCGCGCAGGGCGGCGTCGGCACGGCGGTCGAACTTGAGGTTGCCGGCCACCACCACGTCGCGCACGCCCAGGCCGCGCAGGCGCGAGGCGTCCCCTCCGGTCTGCGCGGCCGCCCCGGCCAGTGCGCCGCAGGTGGCCTGCGCCAGCGCCGGCCAGCGAGCCCAGCGCGCCGCGCTGCGCGCCGACAGGCGCGCATTGGCCAGCAAGAGCTGGATGCCCCGGTCGGCGCAGGCGCGGGCCAGGTTGGGCCACAGCTCGGTTTCCATCAACACACCCACACGGGGCTGGAAATGCTCGAGAAAGCGGCGCACCGCCCAAGGCAGGTCGTAGGGCAGCCAGACCTGCGCATCCCCGTCGCGCAGCAATTCGGCGCCGGCGCCTCGCCCGGTGGGCGTGGTGTGGGTGAGCAGCAGGCGCAAGTCGGGCAGTTCGCGGCGCAGCGACTCCAACAGGGGAGCCGCGGCACGCGTCTCCCCCAGGGACACGGCGTGCAGCCACAACAGCGGCGCATTGCCACGCGCGGGGGCCGAGGCGCGGTAGTGCCCGAAGCGCTCGACCAGGTGAGCGCGGTACGCCGCGTCGCGCCGCGAGCGCCAGAGCAGGCGCAGTACCGCCAGGGGCGCGAGCAGCCACCAGGCCAGGGTGTACAGGCGGACCGCGCGCCGTTGCGCAAGCCGGCTCGAGGGCCCGCGGCGCCCGCGCTCGCCTCCCCGCGGAGCGTGCACGCTCATGCGCGACCGCCCGCCGTCGCGGCCGTCGGCGCGTCTGGCATCCTCTCGCCCACGGCGCCCTGCGCCAGCATCTCGAGCGCGGCCTGCAGCACCTGCGCGCTGCTCGGCGCGCGGCCCACCTCGCCCAGGTTGCGATGCGGCGAGCTGGCCTGGATGCCCACGTGCAGCGGCGAGGTGGCGGTGTAGACGCCCACCACCGGGCATTGCACGGCGGCGGCCAGAAAACTCAGGCCCGTGTCGACCCCCACCACCAGCGAGGCCGCGGCGAAGCTCTGCGCCCACTCGAGCAGCCCGAGACGCCGCGGCGCCGCCACCACCGGCGGCGCGGCGGGGTCGGTGTTCGCGGCGAGCACGCGCGCCGCGATGCGCTGGGCACGTGCGCGTTCGATGTCGCTGCCCCAGGCCAGCGCCAGGCCCAGGCCGCGCGCACGCAGCTGGCTGCCCAGATCGGCCCAGGAGTCCTCCGGCCACAGCTTTTCGTCGCGGGCGGTGGCCGACAGCAGCACGACGAAGGGAGCGCGACCGGGCAGCCAGTCGGGGCGCACGGCCGTCGGGCGCAGCCCGTAGACCGGCTCGCCCTGCACCGTGTAGCCCAGCGCCCATGCGCACAGATTGCGGTAGCGCAGCACGGCCGACAGCGCATCGAAGGGCGGCGCGCTCATGCGCCGCTCGTACAGGCAGGCCGCCAGTGGTTCGCGGCAGGCCCGCCCCTTCCAGCCGTAACGCGGCCCTGGCGCCAGACGCGCGAGGATCGCGCTCTTGCACAGCCCCTGCAGGTCGATGACGGCGTCGAAAGGCCGGGCCGCCAGCTCCGCGCGCAGTTCGCGCCATTGCGCGCGGGTCCGCGCGGCCAGCGGGTGGCGCCGCCACTCGCGCCAGGGCACCGCGATCGCACGCTCGACGCCCGGGTGCTGGCGCACCAGGTCGGCATAGCCGGGTTCGAGCATCCATTCGATGTGCGAGCCCGGCCGGTGCTGCAGGATGTCCTGCACCACCGGCAAGGCCTGCACGACGTCGCCCATCGAGCTGGTCTTGACCAGCAGCACCCGCAGGGGCCGGGAATCGGGCATCGCCGGGGGCGTCAGAAGGGCAGCTTCAGGTCGGGCTGCAATTGCAGCAGTGCGGCGCGGAATTCCTCCTGGATGCGCTGCAGGCCGGCCTGGTCGTGCGCCTCGAAACGCAGCACCACGCAGGGCGTGGTGTTCGAGGGGCGTGCCAGGCCGAAGCCGTCGTCGTACTCCGCGCGCACGCCGTCGATGGTGTGCACCCGGCGGGAGCCGGGAAAGCGCCCTTCGCGCTGCAGGCGCTCGCACAGGGCGAACTGCTGCTGCGCCTCGGTCGGGATCTTCAGCTCGGGCGTGGACACCGAATCGGGCAGCGCGAGCAACTCGGCCTGCGCGTCGGCCACGCGCGACAGCAATTCCAGCAGGCGCGCGGCCCCGTACTGGGCATCGTCGAATCCGTACCAGCGGTCCTTGAAGAAGATGTGCCCGCTCATCTCGCCGGCCAGCGGCGCGCCCACCTCCTTCATGCGCGCCTTGATCAGCGAATGGCCGGTGCGCCACATCATCGCCTCGCCGCCGTGGCGCTGCACCCAGGGGGCGAGGTTGGCGGTGCACTTGACGTCGAAGATGATCGGAGCGCCGGGATGGCGCCCCAGCACGTCGGCCGCGTACAGCATCAACTGGCGGTCGGGCCAGATCACGTGACCGTCCTTGGTCACCACGCCCAGGCGATCGCCGTCGCCGTCGAAGGCCAGGCCGATCTCGGCGTCGCCCTCGCGCAGCGCGCGCTGCAGGTCCTCGAGGTTGTGCGGATCCGCCGGATCGGGGTGGTGGTTGGGGAAACTGCCGTCGACCTCGCAGAACAGCTCGGTGACCTCGCAGCCCAGGCGGCGCAGCAACTCGGGCGCGAAGGCTCCGGCCACGCCGTTGCCGCAATCCACCGCCACGCGCATGGGGCGCGCCAGCCGGATGTCCGACACGATGCGCTGCAGATAGGCGTCGACGATGCTGGCGCTGCGCAGCGCACCGCTTCCCTGCGCATAGGACTCCGAGACCGTCAGCTCGCGCAGCGCGGAGATGTCCTCGCCATGCAGCGCGTCGCCGCCCAGCACCATCTTCAGGCCGTTGTACTCGGGCGGGTTGTGGCTGCCGGTGATCTGGATGCCGTTGGGGACCTCGGTGGTGGCGCAGGCGAAGTACAGCATCGGCGTTGCGTTCATGCCCAGGTCGATCACGTCGAGTCCTCCGGCGCGCAGCCCGGCCGCCAGCGCGACGCCCAGGCGCGGCCCGGAGTCGCGCCCGTCGCGGCTGATGTAGACGGCCTGCTGGCCGCGCCCGCGGGCCAGCGTGGCGTAGGCGCGGCCGATGTGCTCGCAGGCGGCTTCGGTGAGGGAGCGGTCGACGATGCCGCGGATGTCGTAGGCCTTGAACAGCGAAGGATCGAGTTGTGCCATGGATTGCGTGCGGTGGAACCCGGGGCCACGCGGCACGCCGGGTCGAGGCAAAATGCCATTTTCTCATGCCGACCCGTCATGGCCACCTATCTTCTCGGGGACCTGCAAGGTTGCGACCAGGCCTTCGCGCGCCTGCTCGATCACCTGCGCTTCGATCCGGCGCACGATCGCCTGGTCGTGCTCGGCGATGCCGTCAACCGCGGCCCGGGCTCGGCTGCCTGCCTGCGCCGCCTGATGGGCCTGGGAGCCAGCGCGCAATGCCTGCTGGGCAACCATGACCTGCACCTGCTCGCGGTGGCCGAGGGCGTGCGACGCGCGCACCGCAGCGACACGCTGGACGACATCCTGCACGCGCCCGACCGCGACGAACTGTTGCACTGGGTGCGCGAGCGCCCGCTGGCGCTGCTCGAACAGGGCTGGCTGCTGGTGCATGCCGGGGTGATGCCGGAATGGAGCGTGCAACAGACCCTGCAACTGGCCGCCGAGGTCGAGGGCCAGCTGCGCTCGCAGGACCTGCGCGGCTTCCTCGCCGATCTGTTCGGCAATGAGCCGGCGCGCTGGTCGCCGGACCTGCGCGACAGCGAGCGATGGCGCCTGACGGTCAACGCGCTGACCCGCCTGCGCTACATCGACACCCGCGACGGCAGCATCGACTTCCATTGCAAGCAGGCCCCGGCGGGAGCGCCGCCGGAGCTGCTGCCGTGGTTCGCCATCCCCGGGCGCGCCACGCGCGGCACGCCGATGGCATTCGGGCACTGGTCCACCCTCGGGTTGTCATGGAGCGAGGGCGCGCTGTGCCTGGACAGCGGCTGCCTGTGGGGCGGTGCACTGAGCTGCCTGCGCCTGCAGGCCCCGCAGCGCCCCTGGCTGGAGCTGCGCTCGCTGCCCTGTGCCTGCCAGCGCAAGCCCGGTGCCTGAGGCTCGCCGGCCCCGCCCTCTGGGCATGCGGGGCGATCCTGTGTACAATGGCCGTTTTTGCCAACGCTTATAAAGTGGAGTGCTGTATGGCACGCGTCTGTCAGGTTACCGGCAAAGCGCCGATGGTGGGCAACAACGTTTCCCACGCCAACAACAAGACCAAGCGTCGCTTCCTGCCCAACCTGCAATATCGCAGGATCTGGGTGGAAAGCGAGAACCGTTTCGTGCGCCTGCGCGTCTCGAACGCCGGCCTGCGCCTGATCGACAAGGTCGGCATCGATGCCGTGCTGTCGGATCTGCGCGCGCGCGGTGAAGTCTGAATTCGACAAGCAACAGGAGTGACGCGCCATGGCCAAAGGCGGACGTGAAAAGATCAAGCTGGAGTCGACCGCCGGAACCGGTCACTTCTACACCACGACCAAGAACAAGCGCATCCAGCCGGAAAAGATGGAAATCGCCAAGTTCGATCCGGTCGCGCGCAAGCACGTGGTCTACAAGGAAACCAAGCTGAAGTAAGCCCCCGGAAGCGTGGCGGCCCTGCCGCCCTGCCCGTGCAAAAAACCCGCCAGATGGCGGGTTTTTTGCTTTGGACCTGGCGTCGCCGCGGGCCGCGCCCACAAAAAAGCCAGCCGAAGCTGGCTTTCCTGCTCGACGCAGCAGCGAGCCGAAGCCCGCTGTCTTGACGATTTACTTCTTGTCGGCGCTGCTGGCGGCGGAAGCGGCCGGAGCGGCGGCGGAGGCCGGAGCCGAAGCGGCGGCGGAGGCAGCCGGAGCAGCCTTCGAGGCGGCAGCGGCGGGAGCCGAAGCGGCGGCGGAAGCGGCCGGGGCGGCGGCGGAGGCCGGGGCCGAGGCGGGAGCAGCTTCTTCCTTCTTGCCGCAGGCAGCCAGAGCCAGAGCAGCGATCATGGAAGCCAACAACACGGACTTTTTCATTTGATTCCTCAAGCGTCAGAACAAGACACAGGCAATGGAACCGGACAACGCCGGCTGAATTTTGTGAAGCCTGAACCCGCCACCCAGAGCAGTGGCACACAGTTCAAGTGAAAAGTATAGCGCCACCTGGGGTTTGCCCCGATAGCCTCGTCGTGCTTGCATCTAAATGTTGCAAAACGTTCACAAGCCGAGTGCCCGAGGGGCGAAGCCCGGCTCGGCCAGCTCCCAGGCCTGATCGAACAACTGCAGGGAGGCCTGGGCCTCGCGCGCGCCCTGGTGCAGGGCCCGGCGCTCGCGTTGCGCCGGCAGCGCCACCAGCGCATGCTCGCGCAGCCACAAGCCCTCGGAGGGCGCCTCGATGGCGGCCGGGAGCTCGCGGCACTCGAGCAGATGCGCGAAATCCTCGCGCCAGGCCACGAAGCGCGAACAGGTGGCCAGCAGCCGGGAATAGTCGCGCGCGAGCAGGCGCACGCAGGGGCGCCGGCGCGGCAGGGCCCAGCGCCTGAGCGCCTGCACCACGGCGCTCTCGTCCAGCGGCCAGTCCTCGTAATCGGCGCTGTACATGCACCACTGCGCCCCCGGGTCGAGCAGGAGCTCGCGCAGCGCCTGGCGCCAGGCCAGTCGCCCTTCGATGGGTGGCTGCGTCTCGGGGTCCTGCGTGGAATCCATCGATGTCTCCGGAAGCCGGCGCCGCGTGCCGTCGCCCCTCACGCGCGCCCGGCGTGCGCCCAGCCGAGCTCGCACCATTGCAGCATCAGCTCGCGCTCGGCGGCACTGCCCGCGGCATATTGTGCGGCATCGAGTTCGCGCGCATCGGCCAGGCGGCGCAGCAAGGCCGAGCGTGCAAGCTCGCCAGGCACGCTTTCCCCGTTGATGCTCAGGCCGCCGGGGCTCCACAGCATGCGCGTGCGGCGGTCCAGGCGCAGCCCGTGGCGCACCGCGTTGCGGGCTGCATCGCGCGCATCGCCGGATTCGAACACCACTTCCTGCTTCGGCTCGGTGAGCAGCTCGCCCAGGGCCTGCGCGAATTCGGCGCGCCCGGGGCGCAGGCGCGCGAAGGCCTCGGCCACGAAGCGGACCATGTCCTCGGGCAGGCGCGCGGGGTGGGCACCGACGGCCGCGGACAACTTGCCGCGATCGCTGTAGCGTGGCGCCGGCCGCAGTTCCTCGGCCATCTTCCACAACAACTGCCGCAACAGTTCGTCGCCGGGGGGTGCGCGAAATCCCACCGAGTAGGTCATGCATTCCCCCTCGGCGATGCCGTCGTGCCCCCAGCCTGGAGGCAGGTACAGCAGGTCCCCGGGCTCGACGACGAAATCCTCCTCGGGCACGAAACCCCGCAGCAGTTTCAGCGGCTGCCCGGGCTGCATGCGCGGTTGGTCCACGGCGCCGATGCGCCAGCGCCGGCGCCCCTGGGCCTGCAGCAGGAACACGTCGTACTCGTCGACGTGGGGGCCCACGCCGCCGCCGTCGCTGGCCCAGGAGATCATCAGGTCGTCCAGGCGGGCATCCGGCACGAAGCGGAATCGACGCAGCAATCGGGCCACGCCTTCGTCGTGCAGGTCCACGCCCTGCACCAGCAGGGTCCAGCGCGGGGCGCGCACGGCGGGAAGGTCGCGTCGCGCCAGGGGCGCGTGGCGCACCTCCCAGTGCCTGCCCTCGCGTTGCACCACGCGGGCCTCCACGTCGTCGCGCAGGGCCAGCTCGAACAGCTGGCGGCGCGAGAGCAGCGGCTGCATGTCCGGCAGGGCCTGGCGCACCAGCAGGGGCTTGCGCTGCCAGTACTCGCGCAGGAAACGCTGGCGGCTCAGGCCGGGGATCTCAAGCAGATGGGGGGACACGCGATACTCCGCTGGCGTTGCTCGACAGGCCCGGCAGTGTAGCCCGGCGCAGACCCCGGGCCCGCGGGGTTCCCCTGCCCCGCGACGCGCGCCGGGCGGCGATTGTGGCGCACAATGACGGCCCCGGCGCGCGGTGCGCCGGCAGCCCTCCCCGCGCAGGACGACCGATATGCAAGTAGCCCCCGACACCGTGGTCACTCTGGCCTGGCGCCTGACCGACGCCCAGAACGAAGCCCTGGCCGACGACGAGGACGGCACGGATTTCTATGTAGGCGGCACCGACCTGCTGCCGGCCATCGAGCGCGACCTGCTGGGCAAGTCCGCGGGCGATTCCGGTGCGCTGCAGATCGAGCCTCCGGACGCCTTCGGCGACTACGAGCCCGAGCGCCTGCGCATGGAAGACCGCACGCTGTTTCCCGAGCTGCTGGAACCCGGCATGCAGTTCGAGCAGCTTCCCTCGGGGTGCGCGCCCGCCGCGCCCGGCAGCCTGTTCACGGTCACCGACATCGCCGAAGGCAAGGTGGTGCTGGACGGCAACCATCCGCTGGCCGGCATGGCCTTGCGCGTGCATTACCGCGTCCTCGAGGTGCGCGAGCCCGACCCGGACGAGCGCGAGGCGCGCAGCGCCCAGCTCGACGACGTGGACAGCGGCATGTTCCTGGTGAAAGGCTCGGGCTGAGCCTCGCGCCCGGGGCGGCGCGGGCTCAGCTCACCGCGCCCATGGTGCTGCGCAGGCGCGCCAGCGCGATGCCGAAGAAGCCCGCGCCGATGCCTGCGATGGCCAGCAGCTGCGGCCACACCTCGGCCAGCCCCGCCGCGCGGAAAAGCGTGGCCTGGGAAAGGCTGACGAAATGGGTGGTCGGCGCGGCCAGCATCAGCAGGCGCACCGCCTCGGGCATGCTCTCCCGGGGCGTGCTGGCGCCCGAAAGCATTTCCAGCGGCAGCAGCACCATGATGAGCAACAGGCCCATCTGGGGCATGGAGCGCGCCAGCGTGGCCAGGAAGATGCCCAGCGAGGTGACCGCGAACATCTGCAGCGCCGCGCCCAGCACGAACACCCAGGTCGTGGAGGGCAGCGGCAGGCCGATCAGCTCGTGCACGACCAGCCACAGCGAGGCGCAGCAACCCAGCAGCACCACCAGGCCCATGGACCAGACCTTGGCGGTCATGATCTCCAGCGGGCTCAGCGGCATGGCCAGCAGGTGTTCCAGGCTGCCGTGCTCGCGCTCGCGCAGCCAGGCCGCACCGGTCAGCGCGATGCCCAGCATGGTCACGTTGTTGATGAGCTCGGCCACGGCGCCGAACCAGGAGGGAGTCAGCGCCGGATTGAAGCGGTTGCGCAGCACCAGGCGGGCCGGCGCGCCGTCCTGCGGGTCCGCGCTGCGATGGCGCTGCAGGAACTCGGCGATCTCGGCCTGGCAGATGGCCTGCACGTAGGCGCCCCCGGTGAAGGCCTGGGTCATGCGCGTGGCGTCCACGCTGAGCTGCAGGGTGGGTGCGCGCTCGCCCAGCAGGTCGCGCTCGAAATGCCGGGGCACGTCCAGCACGAAGGTGTAGCGCCCGGCGTCCATCGCCGGGTCCACCTCCCGCAGGGCAATGTCCGGAGGAGCCAGGAAGTACGGCGGCCCGAAGGCCTCGCGCAGGCGCATGGACAGCGTGGAGTGGTCCTCGTCGACCACGGCCAGGGGCGCCCGATGCAGGGTTTCCGGCGTGCCGGTGGCCGCGCTGTAGATGGCCAGCGTGAAGGCGAAGGTCATCAGCACCAGCATCGCGCGGTCGTGGAGCAGGCTGCGCAGCTCCTTGAGCCCGAGGTACCAGACGTTGCGCAAGCCTTGCAGGGAACGATGCCCAGGCATGCTCAGTGCTCCTGGCGCCGCAGCAGCAGGACGCAGGCGCCCAGCAGCACGGGTGCCACCAGCAGCAGCGCACCCATCTGCGGCCACAGATCGCCCAGCCCCAGGCCCTTGGAAAAGGTGCCGCGCGAGACGATCAGGTAGTGGGTGGTGGGGTACACCCTTCCCACCCAGGCGCCCAGTCCCTGCAGGGAGGACGTGGGGTCGAGCAGCCCCGAGAACTGCACCGCCGGCAGCACGGTGCCGATGGTGGTGGCGAAGATCGCCGCGGTCTGGGTGCGCAGGAAACTCGACATCAGCAGACCCAGCGCGGTGGCGTCGATCGCATACAGCACGGAGGCCAGCCCGAAGGCGACCGCGCTGCCGCGAAAGGGAATGCCGAACACCCAGCGCGCCCAGGCCCACAGCACCGCGGCATTGAGCAGGGCCAGCACCACGTAGGGCAACTGCTTGCCCAGCAGGAACTCCAGGCGCGTGCTGGGCCCGACGTAGAAGTTCAGGATCGAGCCGAGCTCCTTCTCACGCACCACGCTGAGCGCGGCGAGCATGGCCGGGATCATGATCAACAACAGGGGGATGATGGCCGGCACCATGGCCACCAGGCTGCTCACGTCCGGGTTGTAGCGATAGCGGATCTCGATGTTCGCGGGCTGGGCCGGCACCCCCTGGGGTGCACGCTCGGCAGCGCGCCGGGCCAGCCAGGAGGCGTGCACCGCCTGCACGAAACCGTCGACCGTCTCGGCGCGTGCCGGCATCGATCCGTCGACCCAGGCGCCGATTTCCGGGGTCAGCCCGCGCTGCAGGTCGCGCCCGAAATGCGGAGGAATCTCCAGCGCCAGCGCGAGTTCCCCGTCGCGCAGGCGCTGTCGCATGTCGGCCTCGCTGCGCAGCGGCGCGCGCTCGGTGAACTCGCGCGCGCTGGCGAAGTTGCGCACATAGTCGCGGCTGATCGAGCTGTCGTCGCGATCGAGCACGGCGAATCGCAGGTGCTGCACGTCCAGGTTGATGCCATAGCCCATGATCACCAGCAGCAGCACGCTGCCCAGCAGCGCCAGACTGGCGCGCACGGGATCGCGCAGCAGTTCCAGGGTCTCGCGCCAGCTGTGGCTCCACAGCCGCGTGAGCGAGCGCAGGAGCAGCGTGGGCTGCCGGCGCGCGGCCCGCGGCGAGCCGAGCGCGTCCGCGGCCGGCGCCTGCTGCGCCATCCGCTCCGGCCCGAGCCCTTGCGTGCGTGGATCCTCGATCCACTGCACGAAGGCCTGCTCCAGGGACGCGGCGCCACGCGCCCGGGTCAGCTCCTCCGGGGTGCCGCTGGCCAGCACCCGTCCGGCATGCATCAAGGCGATCCTGTCGCAGCGCTGCGCCTCGCTCATGCGGTGGGTGGAGACGAACACGGTGACGCCGTCGCGCCGTGCCAGGACCTGCATCTGGCGCCAGAACCATTCGCGCGCCAGGGGGTCCACGCCCGAGGTGGGCTCGTCCAGGATGAGCAATTCCGGTCCGTGCAGCGTGGCCACGGCGAAGGACAGGCGCTGGCGCTGGCCCAGCGCCAGGCGCGCCGGCAACTGCTCCATCACTTCCAGCAGTTCGAAGCGCTCTGCGGCCTGCGCCACCGCCTCGACCCGCCGGCGCGGGGAAAGGCCGAACAGCCGCGCGTGCAGATCCAGGTTCTGGCGCACGCTCAACTCGGGCCACAGGGAAAAGCCCTGGGTCATGTAGCCCACGCGCTTGCGTGTGTCCAGGTCGCGCGCGTCCGGCGCGCGGCCCAGCACGCGCACGCTGCCCTCGGTGGGCTCGAGCAGGCCCGTGAGCATTTTCATGGTCGTGGTCTTGCCGCAACCGTTGGAGCCGATGAATCCGAAGATCTCGCCCCGATGCACGCTCAGGTCGATGTGGTCGACGGCCACGAAATCGCCGAAACGCCGGCTCAGGCCGCGGGCCTCCACCACGGGCGAAGCGTCGGCGCGCGGGCTCGCCGGCGGCTCGGGGGCCGGCTGGGCCTGCTCCGTCGCCCTGACCAGCGCGACGAAGGCCTGCTCCAGATCGGCGCAGCCGCTGCGCTGGAGCAGGAGCGCGGGGCTGCCGTCGGCCACCACGCGTCCGCCGTTCATGGCCACGATCCAGTCGAAATCCCGCGCCTCGTCCATGTAGGCAGTGGCCACCACCACGCTCAATGGGCGCCGGCCGGCACGCTGCTCGCGGATGCCGCGGATCAGGGCCCAGAATTGCACCCGCGACAGCGGATCGACACCGGTGGTGGGCTCGTCCAGCACGAGCAGGTCGGGGTCGTGCAGCAAGGCGCAGCACAGGGCCAGCTTCTGCTTCATGCCCCCGGACAGCGTGGCGGCCGGACGTTGGGCGAATGCTTCCAGGCCCGTGGCCCGCAGCAACTGCCGGGCGCGCTCTTCCCGCCAGCTCCGCTCGAAGCCCCGCTGGCGACCGAAGAAGTCCAGGTTCTCGGACACGGAGAGCCCGCCATACAGGCTGCGCCCCAGCCCCTGGGGCATGTAGGCCACGCGATGGCGCAGGTGCGACAGGTGGCGCGCATCGCGCAGGCTGCCCCCCAGCACCTGCACGTCGCCGCGCTGCAGCGCGCGGGCCCCGCACAACAGGGCCAGCAGGCTGGACTTGCCCACTCCGTCGGGGCCGATCAGACCCACCATGCCCACGGCCGGCAGGCTCAGGTCGGGAACATCGAGGACTTCGCGGCGGCCGTAGCGCAGCCCGACCCCGCGAAACCTCGCCAGGGGCTGCTCCGCCGCCGGCGCGTTCATGGACGGACCCGCAGGCGTTCCGGCCAGGCCATGTCCCGGCGCAGGCGCACGTAGGCCACGCCGGGCATGCCGCTCTTGAGCTCGGGGCGGTGGGCCGCGGCCCAGGCGGCGTCCACGCGTGCGCGCACGCGGAACATCAGCTTCTGGCGCTCGCTGGCGGTCTCCACGGTCTTCGGGGTGAACTGCGCCACCGCCGACACGTAGGACACGCGGGCCGGCACCGCGCGGCCTCCGAGGGCGTCGGGCACGATGCGCGCCTCGTCGCCGATGGCCACCTTGCCGGCATCGGACTCGGGCAGGAAAAAGGACATGCCCAGATCCGAGGTGTCGAGCAGGCTGATCACCCGCGCCCCCACGCCGAGCATCTCGCCCGGACGCGCGACCACGTACTGCACCTGCCCGTCCACCGGGGCGCGCAGGGAGCAGTCGCGCAGGTCCACGTCCACGCGGTCCAGCGCGGCCCGCGCGGCCTGCACCGCGGAGCCTGCCTCCACGGCCTGCAGCCGCGCCGCCTCGATGGCGGTGGAGGCCGCGGCCGCCTGCGCGCGCGCGGCGCTCAGCGCTCCCTCGGCACTGCCCACGCGGGCCTGGTCGTCATCGAGCTGCTGTTGCGATACGCCGCCCGCGGCCAGCAATTGGCGCGAACGCCCGAGCCGGCTGCGCGCGGCCCGCAGTTCGGCCTCGCGCTGGCCGATCTGGGCGGCGGCCACGTCGCGCTCGCTGCGCCGCAGCCCGACCTGGCTGCGCGCGGTGGCCTCGGCGTCGCGCACCCGCTGCAACTGGGCCAGCGCCTCGGTGCGCTGGGCCTGCAGGGGCGCGCAGTCGAGCCGCGCCAGCTCCTGGCCGGCGCGCACCTGCTCGCCCTCCTGCACCTGCAGGCTGAGCAGCCTGGCGGGGATGCGCGTGGCCAGTTCGAGCTCCACCGCTTCCAGGCGGCCGTTGCCGGAAGCCAGCCCATCCTGCGCCGGCTCGCGCCCCAGCCAGAACCAGGCCAGGCTGCCCAGCACCAGGGCCGCCATCGCCAGCACCCACCCTCCCCGACCGAGCTTGACGCGCATGCTCCTGCCCCCGAGCTCCGTCCGGCACGGAGCTCCCGGGGAAATTGTGCCCGGGCGGGGCGCCGGGGGAGGCGCGTCAGATCAAATACGCGGCATGCGGCGGCGCGCGGACTCTGCGGGACGCGCCGCGCCCCTCAGGATCCCGTGGATCCGAAACCGCCGGCGCCGCGCTGGCTCTCGCTGGAGAAGGCCGAGACGACGCGGAACTCGGCGCGCACGATGGGCACGAACATCATCTGCGCGATGCGCTCGCCAGGCTCGATGCGCAAGGCAGGGCTCGACGGCGGGTTGCGGTTCCACACACTGACCATCACCTGGCCCGTGTAGTCGGCGTCGATCACCCCCAGGGAATTGCCCAGCACCAGGCCGCGCTTGTGGCCCATGCCGGAGCGGGGCGCGATCACCGCCATCAGCCCGGGGTCGGCGATGTGCATGGCGAAGCCCGCGGGCACCAGCAGCGCCGGACTGCCCGCGGGAATGTCCAGCGGCGCATCGATGCAGGCATGCAGGTCGACGGCGGCGGCCATCGGCGACTGATAGCTGGGCAGGCCCCATTGCTGCAGGCGGGGGTCGAGGATGCGCAGTTCGACGGGAGCGGTCGCGGGCGAGGTCAAGGGCAGGCTCCGAACAGGAAGGGGGAACGAAAAGGGGAGAAGGCGCGGGCCGCGCGGGGCACCGGAGCGCGATGGCGGGAAGCTCCGCCGCGCCTCAGCCGCGCGGCGGCAGGCGCGTGGCGATCTCGGCCGTCAGTCGCCGCGCCAGATCGAGCTTGTTCATGCGCGGCAGTTCGCGAACGCCCTGGGCATCGATGAGCACGCAGCTGCTGTCCTCGCGCCCGAAGGTCTGCGGCCCGAGGTTGCCCACCAGCAGCGGCACCCCCTTGCGCTCGCGCTTGGCCTGGGCATGGGCCACGAGTTGCTCGGCCTCGGCGGCGAAGCCCACGCAGAAGGGAGCATCGGCGCGGGCGGCGACCTCGGCCAGGATGTCGGGGTTGAGCCGCAGACTGGGCAGGGGCGGGGCGCCGTCGGGCTGCTTCTTGATCTTGCCGGGCTGGGCCTCGGGCCGCCAGTCGGCCACCGCGGCCGCGGCGATGAATACGTCGAAGGGCCCGCCAGCCAGCTCGGCGCGCACCGCCTCGTGCATCTGCAAGGCGGTCTCCACGGCCAGGGTGCGCACGCCGTAGGGCGGCTCCAGCGCCGTGGGCCCGGCCACCATCACCACCTCGGCGCCCGCCTCCCAGGCAGCCCGCGCCAGCGCCCAGCCCATCTTGCCGCTGGAGCGGTTGGTCAGGCCGCGCACCTCGTCCCAGGGCTCGAAGGTGGGCCCGGCGGTCAGCAGCACGCGGCGGCCGAGCAGCCGCCGCGGCTGCCACAGGGCCTCGATCTCCCACATCAGCTGCTCGGGTTCGAGCATGCGCCCGTCGCCGACCTCGCCGCAGGCCTGCGCGCCACTGCCGGGGCCGGCCAGGCGCAGGCCGTCGCGGCGCAATTGCCCGGCATTGCGCTGCACCGCCGGGTGCGCCCACATGGCGCGGTTCATCGCCGGCGCCAGCAGCGTGGGCACCTGGTCGCGCGCCAGCAGCAGCGTGGCCAGCAGATCGTCGGCCATGCCGGCGGCCGCCCTGGCGATGAGGTCGGCGCTGGCGGGCGCGATGACGAAGGCGTCGGCCTCGCGCACGAGGTCGATATGGTCCATGCCGGAGGCGCGCAGGGGATGCCAGGAATCCAGCGCCACCTCGCGCCCGGACAGCGCCTGCAGGGTGATGGGCCCGACGAAGCGCGTGGCGGCCTCGCTCATCGCCACCTGCACCTGGTGCCCGGCCTTGACCAGCAGGCGCACGAGCTCGCAGGCCTTGTAGGCGGCGATGCCGCCGCTGATGCCCAGCAGCACGCGGCGCTGGGCCTGGTCCGGGGATCGGGGCGCCTGGGTCATGCCGGCCTCAGGCGTCCGCCGCCGCCAGGCGTTGTTCGCACCAGGCCTCGGCCGCGCGCAGCGCGGCCTCCACGCCTTCGGGGCGGCTGCCGCCGGCCATCGCGAAGTCCGGCCGGCCGCCGCCCTTGCCACCGACCTCCCGCGCGGCCTGGTTGACCAGGTCGCCGGCCTTGAGCCTGCCCACCAGGTCGGCCGTGACGCCGGCCGCCAGCTGCACCTTGTCGCCGTCGGCGCTGGCCAGCAGCACGACGGCGGACTTCAGGCGGGCCTTGAGCTGGTCCACGACCGTGCGCAGCGCGGCCGCGTCGGCCCCGTCCAGGCGTGCCGCCAGCACGCGCACGCCGCCCACCTCGCGCGCCGCGTCGGCCAGGGCCAGGCCGCGCGAGGCGGCCTCGCGTGCCTTCAGCGCGGCCAGCTCCTTGTCCTGCGCGCGCAGCTGCTCGAGCAGTTGCGCGGCGCGCCGGGGAAGTTCGTCCTCCGGAGTCTTGAGCAGGGCCGCCAGTTCGGCCAACTCGCCGCCCTGGCGCTGGGCCAGGGCCAGGGCGCCCAGGCCGGTGGTGGCCTCGATGCGCCGCACCCCGGCGGCCACCGCGCCCTGCCCGATCACGCGCAGGCTGCCGATGTCTCCGGTGCGCGCGACGTGGGTTCCGCCGCAGAGTTCGCGGCTGGCACCGATGTCGAGCACCCGCACCTCGTCGCCGTACTTCTCGCCGAACAGCATCATCGCGCCGGTCTTGCGGGCCTCGTCGATGGGCAGCACTCGCGCCACCGTGGGCGTGTTGAGCAGCACCTGCTCGTTCACCCACTGCTCGATGCGGCGAATCTGCTCGTCGCTGATCGCGGCGTCGTGGGAGAAATCGAAACGGGTCTTCTCGGAGTCCACCAGCGAGCCCTTCTGCTGCACGTGCTCGCCCAGCACCATGCGCAGGGCCTTGTGCAGCAGATGGGTGGCGCTGTGGTTGCGCATGGTCGCCAGCCGGCGCTGGGCGTCGACCTCGGCGTCGAGTTGCTGGCCCAGTTCCAGGCTGCCGCTCTCCAGGCGCCCGTGGTGGCCGTATACCTCGGCCTGCAGCTTTTGCGTATCGTGCACGGCGAAGCGCAGGCCGGGCGCGAGCAGCAGGCCGCTGTCGCCCACCTGGCCGCCGGACTCGGCATAGAAGGGCGTGCGGTCCAGCACCACGACGCCCTCCTCGCCCGCGCGCAGGCTGCTCACCGCGCTGCCGCCGGCGTACAGGCCCAGCACGCGCGCGCCCTGCACGCGCAGATGTTCGTAGCCCTCGAAGCGCGTGGCCTCGCCGGCGTATTCGAGGGCCTCGGCCATGCGGAAGCGCCCGCTGGCGCGTGCCTGCTCGCGCTGGCGCTGCATGGCCTGCTCGAAGCCGGCCTCGTCCACCGCGACGCTGCGCTCGCGGCACACGTCGGCGGTGAGGTCCAGCGGGAACCCGTAGGTGTCGTACAGGGTGAAGGCCACCTGGCCGCCCAGCACGGCCTCGCCCCGCTCGCGCATGGCGTCGAGTTCGCCCTCGAGGATGCGCATGCCGTTTTCCAGGGTCTCGCCGAAACGGCGTTCCTCGGCCTCCAGCACCTCGGCGATGCGCGGCGCGGCCTGCGCGAGTTCCGGATAGGCGTGGCCCATCTCGGCCACCAGATCGCCGACCAGGCGGTGGAAGAAGGGCTCGTGGCGCCCCAGCTTGTAGCCATGGCGCAGTGCGCGGCGCGCGATGCGGCGCAGCACGTAGCCGCGCCCTTCGTTGCCGGGGATCACGCCGTCGGTGATCAGGAAGGCGCAGGCGCGGATGTGGTCGGCGATGACCTTCAGGGACACGTGGCCGAGGTCCTGGCAACCGGTCTCGCGCGCCGCCGCGGCGATCAGGCGGCGGAACAGGTCGATCTCGTAGTTGCTGTGCACGTGCTGCAGCACGGCGGCGATGCGCTCCAGGCCCATGCCGGTGTCCACGCAGGGGCGCGGCAGGGGCTTTTGCGCATAGCTGACGGTCTTCCAGGACTCGCCGTGGCGCTGCACCTGGGCGATCACGCCGTCGCGCTCGAGCGCCGCCTTGGCGGCCTTGGCCTCCAGTTCGCTGGCGAAGCTCTGCTCGCCGGCGACGCTGCGCTCGAACTGCATGAACACGAGGTTCCAGATCTCGATGTAGCGGTCGCCATCCTCCTCGGGCGAGCCGGGGGGGCCGCCCCAGACCTCGGGGCCGTGGTCGTAGAAGATCTCGCTGCAGGGGCCGCAGGGGCCGGTGTCGGCCATCTGCCAGAAATTGTCCGAGGCGTAGCGCGCGCCCTTGTTGTCGCCGATGCGGATGATGCGGGCCTGCGGCACCCCGATCTCGTCGGCCCAGATCGACCAGGCTTCGTCGTCCTCCTGGTACACGGTGACCCAGAGCTTGTCCTTGGGCAGGCCGTAGACCTCGGTGAGCAGGCCCCAGGCGAAGCGGATGGCGTCGCGCTTGAAGTAATCCCCGAAGCTGAAATTGCCCAGCATCTCGAAGAAGGTGTGGTGGCGCGCGGTGTAGCCGACGTTCTCGAGGTCGTTGTGCTTGCCCCCGGCGCGCACGCAGCGCTGCGCGGTGGTGGCGCGGCTGTAGGGGCGCTTGTCCTGGCCCAGGAACACGTCCTTGAACTGCACCATGCCCGAGTTGGTGAACAGCAGCGTGGGGTCGTTGCCGGGAACCAGCGGCGACGAGGCCACGCGGGAGTGGCCCTGGGAGGCGAAGTAGGCGAGGAATTTCTCGCGGATGTCGGATACGTTCATGGGTTCACCTGAGATGGCCGCCGTCGACGCCTCGGGCAGGCGGCGGCGAAAGCGCGATTTTAAGGGCCAGCCCCGACGCGTGCCCGCACGCGTCGGCGGCACGCGCATTACAGTAGGGAGTTCGCGCCCGCGCGGCGCACGCCTTGCCCGTCCAGAACCTACCAGACACTGCGGAGACCCCCATGCCCGAAGCAGCCAGCGCTTCCGTGCTCGCGCCCCTGCGCGACCCCTCCCTGCTCAAGACCCAGGCGCTGATCGGCGGCCACTGGGTGGACGCCGCCGAACGCGTGGCCGTGCACGACCCGGCCACCGGCGTGCTGCTGGCCGAGGTGCCCCGCCAGGGCGCGGCCGACGCCGAACGCGCCATCGAGGCCGCGGCCGCGGCCTGGGAGGGCTGGCGCCGCCAGAGCGCGCGCCAGCGCGCCACGGTGCTGCGGCGCTGGTTCGACCTGCTGCTGCAGCATGCCGACGACCTCGCGCTGATCATGACCGCCGAGCAGGGCAAGCCGCTGGCCGAGGCCCGGGCGGAGGTGGTCTACGGAGCGAGTTTCGTGGAATGGTTCGCCGAGGAGGCCAAGCGCATCTACGGCGAGACCATCCCCAGCCCGGACCCCAGCAAGCGCCTGGTGGTGCTGCGCCAGCCCATCGGCGTGTGCGCGGCCATCACGCCCTGGAACTTCCCGCTGGCCATGATCACGCGCAAGGTGGCTCCGGCGCTGGCCGCCGGCTGCCCGGTGGTGATCAAGCCGGCCGAACAGACCCCGTTGACGGCGCTGGCCACGGCCGAACTGGCGCAGCGCGCGGGCATGCCGCCGGGCGTGCTCAACATGCTCACCAGCGACACCGCGGGCTCGGTCCAGATCGGCAAGGTGCTGTGCGCCAGCGACGTGGTGCGCCATCTGTCGTTCACCGGCTCCACCGAGGTGGGGCGCATCCTCATGGCGCAGTCGGCGCCCACGGTGAAGAAGCTGTCGCTCGAGCTGGGCGGCAACGCGCCATTCATCGTGTTCGACGACGCCGACATCGACGCCGCGGTCGAGGGCGCGATGCAGAGCAAGTATCGCAACGCCGGTCAGACCTGCGTGTGCGCGAATCGACTGTACGTGCAGCGCGGGGTGTACGAGGCCTTCGTCGAGCGCCTGGCGCGGCGCGTGGCCGAACTCAAGGTCGGCCCCGGCACCGCGGCCGGCGTGCAGATCGGCCCGCTGATCGACCAGCAGGGCCTGGACAAGGTGCGTCGCCACGTGGACGACGCGCTGGCGCGCGGCGCGCGGCTGCTGACCGGGGGCAAGGTGATCGAGCAGGGCGGCGGGCGCTACTTCGAGCCCACGGTGCTGGCCGACGCCGACGCGTCCATGCTGTGCGCGCGCGAGGAGACCTTCGGCCCGGTGGCGCCGGTGTTCGCCTTCGACACCGAGGAGCAGGCCATCGCCGCGGCCAACGCCACGGAATTCGGGCTGGCCGCCTATTTCTACAGCCGCGACGTGGCGCGGGTCACGCGGGTCGGCGAAGCCCTGGAGTACGGCATCGTGGGCGTGAACACGGGGCTGATCTCCAACGAGGTCGCGCCCTTCGGCGGGGTCAAGCAGTCGGGGCTGGGGCGCGAGGGCTCGCACCACGGCATCGACGAATACCTCGAACTCAAGTACCTGTGCGTGGGCGGCATCGGCGCCTGAACCCGCCCCGCCCCCCTTCCTTTCCGGAGCATTTCGCACCATGCAAGGCCCGCGCGCGCTGTTCCAGCCCTTGAAGCTGGGACGTCTGGAACTTCCCAACCGCATCCTCATGGCCCCGCTGACGCGCTCGCGCGCCTCGCAGCCCGGCGATGTCCCCTCGGAGATGAACGCGCGCTATTACGCGCAGCGCGCCTCGGCCGGCCTGATCGTCGCCGAGGCCTCGCAGATCAGCCGCCAGGGCCAGGGCTACGCCTTCACCCCGGGCATGTACACCGACGCCCAGGAGCGCGGCTGGCGCCTGGTCACCGATGCGGTGCACGCGGCGGGCGGGCGCATCGCCGCGCAGCTGTGGCATGTCGGGCGGATCTCGCACCGCCTGCTGCAGGAGGACGGGCAGGCTCCGGTGGCGCCATCGGCCCTGCGTGCGGAGCATGGCGAGTCCTTCGTCGTGCTGCCGGAGGGCCCCAGGCGGGTTCCCTGCGACGAGCCGCGGGCGCTGCGCACGGAGGAGATTCCCGGCATCGTGGCGGACTATGCGCATGCGGCCGAGCGGGCGCTGCGCGCCGGCTTCGACATGCTGGAACTGCACGCGGCCAACGGCTATCTGCTGCAGCAGTTCCTGGCGCCCAACAGCAATCTGCGCAGCGACCGCTACGGGGGCAGCCTGGAACACCGCGCGCGCATCGTGCTGGAGGCCCTGGACGCGCTGATCGGTGTGGCCGGACCCGAGCGCGTGGGCGTGCGCATCTCCCCGCATTTCGTGCGCCACGACATCGACGACCCCGAGACCGAGGCCATGCACCTGTACCTCGCGGCCGAGTTCGACCGGCGCGGCGTGGCCTATCTCCACACGGTGGACTCCTCCTGGTCGGCCGGGCCCGCGCTGAGCGATGAATTCCACGCCCGGCTGCGCCAGGCCTACTCCGGACGCATCATCGTCTGCGGCGGCTATGACGCGGCGCGCGGCGCCGCGCGCATCGAGCAGGGCCTGGCGGACGCCGTGGCCTACGGCCGCGCCTTCATCGCCAACCCGGACCTGGTGCGGCGCATGCGCGAGGGCGCGGCGCTGAATGCTCCCGACCCGGCCACCTTCTACGGCGGCGCGGAGCACGGCTACCTCGACTACCCCACGCTGGGCTGAGCGCCGGCGCCACGCCTGCCCTGCTCCCCTACAATTCCCGGCTTCGAACACGTACCGCCGCGGCCCGCGGCCCCTTCACCATGTCTTCCATCAAGAAAGTCGTGCTCGCCTACTCGGGCGGCCTGGACACCTCGGTCATCCTGCGCTGGCTGCAGGAGCAGTACCAATGCGAGGTGGTGACCTTCACCGCCGACATCGGCCAGGGCGAGGAACTCGAGCCGGCGCGCGCGAAGGCCCTGAAAATGGGCATCAAGCCCGAGAACATCTACATCGAGGACCTGCGCGAGGAGTTCGTGCGCGACTTCGTGTTCCCGATGTTCCGTGCCAACGCGCTGTATGAAGGCGAATACCTGCTGGGCACCTCGATCGCGCGCCCGTTGATCGGCAAGCGCCTGATCGAGATCGCGCGCTCGACGCGCGCCGACGCGATCTCCCACGGCGCCACCGGCAAGGGCAACGACCAGGTGCGCTTCGAGCTCACCGCCTATGCCCTGATGCCCGGGGTGAAGGTGATCGCGCCCTGGCGCGAATGGGACCTGCTGTCGCGCGAGAAACTGCTGGCCTACGCCGACCGCAACGGCATCCCGGTGGACTTCAAGAAGCGCAAGGGCGGCGCGCCCTACTCCATGGACGCCAACCTGCTTCACATCTCCTACGAAGGCGGCGTGCTGGAGGACCCGAACACGGTGCCCGAGGACAAGATGTGGCGCCTGACCGTCTCGCCCGAGAAGGCCCCGAACAAGCCCCAGGTGATCGAGCTCGAGTACCGCCGCGGAGACATCGTGGCCATCGACGGGCAGGCCATGAGCCCCGCGCAGGTGCTGGCGCACCTGAACACGGTGGGCGGACGCCACGGCATCGGGCGCCTGGACAAGGTGGAGAACCGCTACGTGGGCATGAAGAGCCGCGGCTGCTACGAAACCCCCGGGGGCACGATCATGCTGGCGGGGCACCGCGCCATCGAGAGCATCACCCTGGACCGCGAGGTGGTCGCGCTGAAGGACGACCTGATGCCCCGCTATGCCCGCATGATCTACAACGGCTACTGGTTCGCACCCGAGCGCGTGCTGCTGCAAGGCCTGATCGACGCCTCGCAGGCCACCGTCAACGGCAAGGTGCGGCTCAAGCTGTACAAGGGCACCATCATGTGCGTGGGCCGCGAGTCCGCCACCGACAGCCTGTTCGACCCGCGCATCTCGACCTTCGACGATGACGGCGGCGCCTACAACCAGGCCGACGCGGCCGGATTCATCAAGCTCAACGCGCTGCGCCTGCGCATCGCCGCGAACGTGGAGGCCGCCCGCGGCAAGCGCCCGGCCTCGAAGACTGCGAAGGCCGTGAAGGCTGCCAAGCCGGCTGCCAAGCCGGCCGCCAAGCCAGCCGCCGGGCGCGGCAGGAGCGCGCGATGAGCCCCCAGGCGCTGCGTGGCGCGGTGGTGCCGCGCGCCAACGTGTATTTCGACGGCCGCTGCGTCAGCCACACGGTGCAACTCGACGACGGCAGCCGCAAGAGCGTGGGCGTGATCCTGCCCGGCAGCACGCTGCTGTTCAACACCGGTGCGCCCGAGGTGATGCAGGGAGCGGGCGGCTGGTGCGAATGGCGCATGCAGGGCAGCCAGGAATGGAAGCGCAGCGCCGAGGGCGAGGAGTTCTCGGTCCCGGCCAACGCGCGTTTCGAGATCCGCACCGGCGACGAGGCCTACCACTACGTCTGCCATTTCGGCTGAGGCGCGAGCCCCGCTCGAAAGAAGGGCCGCCGGCGGGCATCATGCCCCGCCGGCGGCCCTTCGCGCTTGCGGCGGGGCTCAGCTCGACTGCCCGGGATGCAGCACGCGGTCCTGCAGGCGCTTGAAGCCGATGAGCTTCATCACGTACTTCTCGTAGATCGGCTCGGAGTTGCCCGTGCGCATCTTGCGCATGAAGTATTTCTCGAAGGCGATCTTGGCCAGGTGCACCCACTTGCCCGAGCCGAACCAGTTGACGTCACGCGGGGGAATCTGGGGAATCGCCGCGAAGGCCGCGCCGGTGGTGCCGAAGTCGGCCAGGCAGATGGCCTGCCAGGTGCCCTTGTGGGTGGGCTGCGCCCCCGCCAGCTGCTCTTCCAGGTTGTGCACGATGGCCGAGACCATCGACTCGATCATGAAGCCGGTCTTGGGCACCCCGCAGGCCACCGGGGTCGGCCCCACCGGAGGAATGGCGATGCACACGCCGGCGGAATAGATGTTCGGGTACTTGGGGCTGCGCTGGTGTTCGTCGACGATGACGAAGCCGCGCGGATTGCAAAGGCCCTCGACCTTGGCCACCGCGTCGACGCCCTTGAAGGCCGGCAGCATCATGGAGTGCCGGAAGGGCAGCTCGTGCTTCTTGAACACATTGCCCAGGGCATCGAGCTCGTCCACGTACATCTTTCCCTGCTCGACCCTGGTGGTCTTGGCGTTGGTGATCCAGCGGATGTCGTGGTCGCGGAACTCATGCTCCATGATGCCCTTGGAGTCGCCCACGCCGTCCAGGCCGAGATGGCCGATGTACGGCTCGGCGGTGACGAAGGTGATGGGCACCTTGCTGCGCAGGCGCCGCTTGCGCAGGGCGGAGTCCAGGATCATGGTGTATTCGTAGGCGGGCCCGAAGCAGCTCGCGCCGGGCATGGCGCCGATGATCACCGGGCCGGGCTGCGCGCACAGGCGCTCGAAGTCCTCGAAGCACTTCTCCGCGTGGTCGATGGTGCAGATGGACTGGGTGAAACCTCCGTGCGGGCCGGCGCCCTCCACCTCGTCGAAGGCCAGCTTCGGGCCGGTGGTGATGATCAGGTAGTCATAGCTCAGGCTGTCGCCACCCTGCAGCCGGATGGTGTTGGCGGCCGCGTCGATGGATTCGGCCGCACGCCCGATGAACTCGATGCCCTTGCGCTCCAGGTAGGGAGCGATGGGCAGCACCACCTGGTCGCGCGAGCGCCAGCCCACGGCCACCCAGGGGTTGGAAGGCACGAACTGGAAATAGTCGACGCTGTTGACGACCGTGATGCGATGCTCGGCTCCGAGCTTCGCCCGCGCCTCGTAGGCCGCGGGCAGCCCGCCGATGCCCGCACCAAGAACGACGATGTGTGCCATGAGTGCTTCCCTCTCCTCGCAAGAACCGGTGGTTGACTCCCCGGTGTGAACCCCGGGGTGATTCGGGCCCCGGGCCATCGGCACGGGCCCGTATCCATGCAAAACAGGATAACCATCGTTGCTCGCCGTGTTTCGCCGCAGCCGCGCGTGGCGCGACCCCCGCTTGACGGGCATCAAGGCGCCTGCGAGCCCCCCTGGTGTTCCCCCCAAGCTGACTAACCCTAATACTCCCCACTGCATGTTTCATTTGTATCTATACTCTCCCCGCTATCTGAACAAGCACCCCGCGATGGATGCGCGCAACGCCGCCGCGGATCGAGCAACCCATGCCTGAGGACGCCCGACAACCATGAAATCCCCTCGCCCCTTGTGGAACCCCTACGTCGCCGGCGTGGTGCTGGGCGGCGCGCTGCTGGCCACCTTCCTGGTCACGGGCAACGGCTACGGCGTCACCGGGGCCACCACCCTGGCCACCGCCGCGGCGGCGGGACACATCGCCGCCGACACGGTCGCCCCCGGCACCTATCTGCACGGGCTGTTCAATGCCGGGCTGAACCACTGGATCAGCTGGGAGGTGGTCGGTCTGGCCATCGGCGCGCTGGCCGGCAGTCTGCTGGCGGGCCGTTTCCGCTGGCAACTCGACGGACCGGCACGCGCGGCGCGCGGACTGCGCCTGGTGCTGGCCCTGGTCGGTGGCGCCGCCTCCGGTTTCGGGGCCCGCCTCGCGCTGGGCTGCACCAGCGGCATGGGCCTGTCGGGGGGCGCCACGCTGGCTGCCGCCGGCTTCCTGTTCCTGATCGGATTCTTCGTCGCCGGCATCGCGTTCGGGCAACTCACCAAGGGGCTGTGGAAATGAGTTTTCCTCTGGGGTATACCGGCCCGATCTCGGGCATCGTACTGGGCACTGTATTTGGCTACGTGCTGGAGAACGCGGGCTTCGGCAGTGGCTGCAAGCTGACCGCGCAGCTGCGCTTCCAGGACTGGGCGGTGTTCAAGGTCATGTTCACCGCCATCGTGGTGGCATCGGGCGGGCTGTACCTGCTCCAGGGCCTGGGGCTGGTGAACGTGAGCAATGACCTGTTCGTGCCCTCGGTGTTCCTGTGGGGTAGCTCCCTGGGGGGCGTGCTCATCGGCGCGGGCATGGCCATTGGCGGCTACTGCCCCGGAACCTCGCTGGTGGCCCTGTGCTCGGGGAAGGTGGACGGCCTGGTGTTCCTGCTGGGCATCGCGCTGGGCACGCTGGGCTTCAATTCGGGCTTCGAATCCATCAAGACCTGGGCCTGGAAGCAGGTCGGCCCGGACTCGCTGACCCTGCCGCAACTGCTGCACCTGCCCACCTGGGCCGTGTGGGCGCTGCTGCTCGCGGTGCTGCTGGTCGTGGGTTACCTCACGCGCGGCCCCGGCGCCCGCCCGAAGGCGGCTTGATCCGGCTCAAAACCATCGCGCCCCGTCCCTGCACGCGAACGCGCCCGGCACTACGATGATCCGCTTTGCGTCGCTCGATGCAGGTGCGCGCGCAAGCTCGCGAATCGCCGTCGCGGGCAGGCCCGGCGTGCACCACACGTATTTCATAGCCCCCCCCAGGAAGGAGACCGAACATGGCCCAATCCCGCATCAAGTCCCGCATCAAGCTGTCCCACGCCCTGCCCGCTCTGGCGCTGGCCACGGCGGCCGTGGCTCCCATGCCCCAGGCCCTGCACGCCGTGTCGCCGACCGCGGTGGCGCAGGCCTCGGCCAATCCCTGCGCCCCGGGCAACCCCTGCGCGCCGGGCACGACCAAGAAGAAGGCCAAGGCCGGCAACCCCTGCGCGCCCGCCGCCAGCAAGTCCCACAAGAAGTCGGCCAATCCCTGCGCGCCGAACTGATCGCGCGAATCCCTCCAGGCCCCGGCCGCCGCGCCGTGAGCACCCGCACCGCCGTGTCGCGCGAGGGCGTGCTCGAGGCGCTGCGCCGCGCGCCGCGGCGGCCGCTGGAGGCGGCCCTCGAAACCACGCTGGACCACCTGCAGGCCAGCGCGCGCAGCGGCCGCGGCCTGCTCGCGGACCTGCTCGGACGGGCCGAGGCCTTCGCCGAGTGGGAGCACTACCCACCGCGCGATGCGCTGGACGCTCGCAGCGGCTACCGCTTCTACTACCACGCCCACGCCGCGCAGCAGCGAGCCCGCGACGAGCACGGGCATTTCCACGTGTTCGCGCCGCGCCGCGCTGGGGAGGCCGGGTACGTGCACCTGTTCGCCCTTTCGGTCGACGCCAGGGGCATGCCGCTGCGCGTGTTCACCACCAATCGCTGGGTCACCGCCGAGGACTGGCAGGACGCCGCCTGGACCCTGCGCGCGCTGCGCCGCCTGGACCTGTCGGGAGCCCGCCCGCGCCGCGTGGCCTCCTGGCTGCAGGGCATGGCCTGCCTGTTCGCGCCGCAGATCCAGGCCGCGGTGCTCGAACGCGACCACCGCATCGCGCAGCGCGCCCGCCAGCGCCCGCTGGAGCGGGTGCTCGAGGACCGGCGCAGCCATATCGTCAGCCAGTGCCCCGTGGACCTGGCACGACAGTTCGAATTCCTGCAGGCCGCGGGCATTGCCTGAAGGCGCCCCGGCCCGTCACCGATCATGCTTGTTGTACAACCCGGAGGAGAACCATGAAGACTCTGAAGTATCTGCTGGCGACCGGCCTTGTCGGCGCCTGTGTGCAGCTGGCCTCGGCGGCCACGCTGCCCGGTCCGCTGGTCACGCCGCAATGGCTGCACCAGCACCGCTCCGAGGTGACCGTCGTCGACATCCGCGACGACATGGACACCCTGACCCGCGCGCCGAAGTTCGAGACGGACAAGAAGACCGGCGCGAAGAAGCTGATCGCCACCGGCGGCCACCTGGAGGGCGCCTTGTCGGTGGACTTCGGCAAGATCCGCCAGAACAAGGAAATCGACGGCAAGAAGATCGTGGCCCAGCTGCCCAGCGCCGAGTACTTCACCAAGGTGATGGACGAGGCCGGGCTGGACAAGGGCAAGCCCATTGTCATCGTCCCCACGGGCGCGACCGTGGACACGATGGACATGGCCACGCGCCTGTTCTTCCAGCTGCGCTACTTCGGCGAACCCGAAGGCCAGGTGGCGATCCTGAACGGTGGCGTCAACGCCTGGCTGCAGGCCGGCCTGCCGGTGAGCACCGCCAAGATCAGCGCGCACAAGGGTGACTGGGCCGCCACCGGCGAGGACAAGGAGATCCTGGCCACGCTGGAGCAGGTCAAGGAAGGCCTTCGCAGCGGCGCCAACCAGTTCGTCGATGCGCGTCCCACGCCGCAGTTCCTGGGCATCGTGGTCAAGCGCCCGGTCGACGCCGCGGGTGGACACCTGCCCGGCGCGCGTTCCTTCCCCACCGACGCCATCGTCAAGCCGGTGGGAGCCGCGCACGAGTTCATGAGCGCCTCCGACTACCGCAAGATCTACGCCGAGTACGGCATCCAGCCGGGCGCCGCGACCGTGACCTACTGCAACACCGGGCACCTGGCCTCGGGCGCCTGGTTCGTGGACCACGAGATCCTGGGCAACGCCAAGACCCGCCTGTACACCGGTTCGATGACCGAGTGGACCAATCTGGGCAACCCGACCGTGGGCCTGCCGGACTGAAGCATCGAGACTCGATGACCCAGGGGCGCCGGTGGCGCCCCTTTTTTTTGGTTCTTCACGGAATCGCGGGGACCCGGAACGAAGAGAGCGGTGCGCAATGAGGGATGATGGTTGTGCGACCAATCATCAGAAGCCCTCAAGGGCACCGCTCCGATGGCAGAGGATAC
>JAJZWA010000100.1 GCA_021846965.1 Pseudomonadota bacterium
CGGCGTGTCATCAAAACGTCTCGGGAACATCCTACAAAGCGTGTCTGGCGCAACTCGTTGCAACAAGCGCCGTCGCTTTGCCACCCTTTCCCGAGGACGACCATGAATCGCAAGACCCTAGCCGCGCTCGTCGGCGCCTGCTTCCTGGCCTGCGCCACCGCGCAAGCCGACCAGGGCCCCGTGCCCGCCGGCGTTCCCCACCTGGACCATGTCTGGGTGATCATGATGGAAAACCAGCCGATGAACGCCGAGGTGGGCAACCCCGACGTTCCCTTCATCAACCAGCTGGCCCGCACCGCCAACGTCGCCACCAACTACTACGGCGTCGGCCACCCCAGCCTGACCAATTACCTGGAAGTCGTCGGCGGCTCCAACTTCGGCGTGCGCAGCGACAACATGCCCGACTGGCACAACGCCGCCTGCTCGCCCAACATCGCCACCGGCGTGCCCAACCTCGACGTGGCGGCGCCGCAGGGCCAGCCCACGGTGATCTGCCCCATCCAGGGCTCTGGCGTCGACGCCGAGACTCCCGCCATCGACTACGTCAACGAGGTTTATCCGGTGGGCTCCGGCGTGCCGGGCAATCCGGCGACCGGCTCCTGGGACCTGGACGGCAAGGTCGGCTACGCCGCTGCCCCGACGGTGGGCAAGACCATCGCCGAACAGCTGATGCAGGCCGGCAAGTCCTGGAAGAGCTACCAGGAAGACCTGCCCCTGTCGGGCGCCGACAACGTCAATTACAGCGACGGCGTGTTCATCAACGGCAACGACAGCGGCTCGCTGCTGAGCCAGCCCACGCCGGCCGGCAGCATGGTGCAGCTGTACGCGGCCAAGCATGACCCCTTCGTGTATTTCCGCGACATCCAGGAAGGCCCCGCGCTGCACAACAACATCGTCGGCTTCGACGGGCCCCGCGGCCTGTACGCCGACCTGCGCAGCGGCCAGGTGCCGAACTTCTCCTTCATCGCGCCCAATCAGTGCAATGACCAGCATGGCCGCGGCAACGCGGGTGCCGATTGCACCGGGCCGGCCCTGATGTACCGCGGTGACGCGATGCTCAAGAAGCTGGTGCAGTCCATCCAGGCCTCGCCGGCCTGGGAGCGTGGCCACAACGCCATCGTCGTGACCTGGGATGAGAACGATTACGGCGTCAACGAGCCGAACAAGGTGCTGACCCTGGTGATCAACAACCACCGTGCCCCGCGCGTGGTCGACAACACCTTCTACAGCCACTTCTCGCTGCTGCGCACCCTGGAAGGCGGCATGGGCCTGCCCTGCCTGAACCATGCCTGCGACGCCAGCACGGTGGCCATGAGCCCGCTGTTCGGCGGTGGCGCGCACGATCACGACCACGATCGGCGCTGAGATCGATCCGGCCCGCTCGCGAGGCCGGACAGTCTCTGCGGGCCGGCGCCTCCGCGCCGGTCCCACCCTGCCCCGCGCCGCGGCTCCCCGCCGCGGCCGCGCAGGCTGAACGCGGGCAGGCGATCCGCTAAGCTCGAAGCCACTTGCCCGAACCAGGTGTGCCGCCATGAGCCAGCCCGACCCGCCCGCAGCCGAAGCCCCCGCGCCGCCGGAGAAGCTGGTGGTGGCCATTTCCTCGCGCGCGCTGTTCGACTTCGAGGAGGAAAACCTCGTGTTCGAGACGGCCGATGACACGGCCTACATGCAGTTGCAGCTCGAGCGCCTGGACGTTCCGGCCTCGCCCGGCGTGGCCCTGCAGCTGGTGCGCAAGCTGCTGGCCTTCAACACCAGTGACGCCGACCGCGACCGCGTGGAAGTGGTGCTCCTGTCACGCAATGATCCGGTGTCGGGGCTGCGGGTATTCCGCTCAGCCCGGCACCACGCCACCGCCATCGAGCGCGGGGTGTTCACGCGCGGGCGCCCTCCCTATCACTACCTGCACGCGCTGGGCGCGAAACTGTTCCTGTCGGCCAACACCGACGACGTGCGCGCGGCGCTGGCCGCCGGCTTTCCCGCCGCGCAGGTGTATCCGCAGTCGGTGCGCGCGGGCGAGGCGCACCCGCAGGAAGTACGCATCGCCTTCGACGGCGACGCCGTGCTGTTCTCCGACGAGGCCGAGCGGGTGTACCAGCGCGAGGGCCTGCCCGGCTTCACGCGCCACGAGACCCGCAAGGCCTCGTTGCCCCTTCCGCCCGGCCCCTTCAAGCCGCTGCTGGAGGCGCTGCACAGGCTGCAGCACGCCGCCAGCAGCGGCGCCACGTCCATGCGCCTGCGCACCGCGCTGGTCACCGCGCGCAGTTCGCCCGCGCACGAGCGCGCGGTGCGCACCCTGATGGCCTGGAACATCGCCATCGACGAGGCCATGTTCCTCGGCGGCCTGGACAAGGGCCCGTTCTTGCGCGAGTTCCAGCCGGACTTCTTTTTCGACGACCAGACCCGCCACGTCGAGTCCGCGGCACGCCACGTCCCCGCCGGTCGGGTGCATTCCGGAGTGCACGACCAGGCGGGGGGCCGGAAGTTGCGATAATCACGCTCATGCAAGCTTGGCTCCCGCTCCCGCACGCCCCCGCGCAGCCCGCGTGGCGCAGCGCCGTGGGGGAGGCCTGGCCCTGGCGCAAGCCAGCCGCCTGAACGAATCCCCCTCCCCCGCCTTGCCGCCCGCACCGGGCGGCTCCCCGGCGCGCGCCGGCCGCGACATCGCAGCCGGCGCCGCGCGGCGCAGACTCCGGAGTGTCCCGCCATGCTGCTGATGATCGACAATTACGACAGTTTCACCTTCAACCTGGTGCAGTACCTGGGCGAACTCGGCCAGGACGTGCGCACCGTGCGCAACGACGAGCTCACCACGGCCGACATCGAGCGCCTGGCGCCCGAGCGCATCGTCATTTCCCCCGGCCCCTGTTCGCCGGCCGAGGCCGGCATCAGCGTCGAGGTGCTGCGCCACTTCGCCGGGCGCCTGCCCATCCTGGGCGTGTGCCTGGGCCACCAGGCCATCGCCGCGGCCTTTGGAGGGCGCGTGGTGCGTGCGCGCACCATCATGCACGGCAAGACCAGCCCCATCGAGCACGACGGCCGCGGCGTGTTCACCGGACTGCCCAGCCCCTACACGGTGGTGCGCTACCACTCGCTGGCCATCGAGGACGCCGGCCTGCCCGAGTGCCTGGAGGTCTCGGCCCGCACGGCCGATGGCGAGATCATGGGCGTGCGCCACCGCGAACACGCGGTCGAAGGCGTGCAGTTCCACCCCGAGTCGATCGAGAGCGAGCACGGCCACCGGCTGCTGCGCAATTTCCTCGACATGCCCAATCGCTGAACAGGGGCGCCCCACCATGACCATCACCAACCAGGACGCGCTGGTGCGCGTCATCGAGCACCGCGAGATCTTCCACGACGAGATGCTCGCGCTGATGCGCCGCATCATGACCGGGGAGATGTCCCCGGTCATGATCGCCGCGCTGATCACCGGGCTGCGGGTGAAGAAGGAGACCGTGGGCGAGATCACGGCGGCGGCGATGGTGATGCGCGAATTCGCCACCAAGGTCCCCGTGCACGATATCGACCGGCTGGTCGACATCGTGGGCACCGGAGGCGACAGCGCGCATACCTTCAACATCTCCACCACCAGCATGTTCGTGGCCGCTGCCGCCGGCGCGCGCGTGGCCAAGCACGGCGGGCGCAGCGTGAGCTCCTCCTCGGGCTCGGCCGATGCCATCGAGGCGCTGGGGGGCGCACTGAACCTGTCTCCCGAGCAGGTCGCGCAATGCCTGCAGCGCACCGGCATCGGTTTCATGTTCGCCCCCAACCACCACAGCGCGATGAAGCATGCCGCGCCCGTGCGCAAGGAAATGGGCGTGCGCACCCTGTTCAACATCCTGGGGCCGCTGACCAATCCGGCCGGAGCCCCCAACCAGCTGCTCGGCGTGTTCCACCCCGACCTGGTCGGCATCCTGGTGCGCGTGCTGCAGCGCCTGGGCAGTCGCCACGTGCTGGTCGTGCACGGGACGGACGGGTTGGACGAGGTCTCGCTGTGCGCCCCCACGCTGGTGGGTGAACTGCGCGACGGCCAGGTACGCGAGTACTCGGTGCATCCCGCAGATTTCGGCATGCGGATCTGCGATCTGCGCGAGTTGCAGGTGTCCTCGCCGACCGAATCGGTGCAGCGCATGCGCGAGGTGCTGGACGACCAGCCCGGCCCGGCGCGCGACGTGGTGCTGCTCAACGCCGGCTTCGCCCTGTACGCCGCCGACGTGGCACCCAGCGTGGGCGAGGGCATCGAGCTGGCGCGCAAGGCGCTGGCCAGCGGCGCCGCGCTCCAGAGCATGCAGGCCTTCGTGGCCTGCACCCGCGACCTCGCCGGCCTGAGCTGAACTCCCAGCAGGCCCGCCCCCATGAACGACATCCTGCAACGCATCCTGGCCACCAAGGCCCGTGAAGTCGAGGCCGCGCGCGCCGCGCTGCCGCTGGCCGAACTCGAGGCGCGCGCGCGCGCACGCACCGACGCGCCGAGGGGCTTCGCCGCCGCCCTGCGCCGCCGCGTGGAGGCGAAGCGCCCGGCGGTGATCGCCGAGGTCAAGAAGGCCAGCCCCTCCAAGGGACTGCTGCGCGCCGACTTCCGCCCGGCCGAGATCGCCGCCGCCTACGCCGCCCACGGCGCCGCCTGCCTGTCGGTGCTGACCGATCGCGACTATTTCCAGGGCTCCCCCGAGTACCTGCGCGCCGCGCGCGCGGCCTGCCAGCTGCCGGTGCTGCGCAAGGACTTCCTGGTCGACGCCTACCAGGTGTTCGAAGCCGCCGCGATGGGCGCCGACTGCGTGCTGCTGATCGCCGCCGCGCTGGACGACGCACGCATGGTCGAACTCGAGGACTGCGCCGTCAGCCTGGGGCTGGACGTGCTGGTGGAAGTGCACGACGCCGCGGAACTGGAGCGCGCCTTGCGCCTGCGCACGCCCCTGCTGGGCATCAACAACCGCGACCTGCGCAGTTTCGAGACCCGGCTGGAAATCACGCTGGACCTGCTGCCGCGCATTCCCCCCGATCGCCTCGTGGTGACCGAGAGCGGGATCTCCACCCAGGCCGACGTGGCGCGCATGCGCGGCCATGGGGTGCACGCCTTCCTGGTCGGCGAGGCCTTCATGCGCCGCGAGGATCCGGGCGCCGCGCTGCAGGAGCTGTTCGGCACGGCCCCCGCTGACGCGCTGCAGCAGGGGAGTTGACAAATCCGCCCGATGCCTTGAGAATTTTAGGTTCGCCTCGGAGGGGTGCCCGAGTGGCTAAAGGGGGCAGACTGTAAATCTGTTGGCTTACGCCTACGTTGGTTCGAATCCAACCTCCTCCACCAGAACATCGCAGTACGGTTTTCCGGTTTTTTCCGGTTTTCTTAAGTTTTCGCAAGGCGGCTTCGGGGGCCTACGGCCCGCGGGCAGCGCGTCAGGCAAGATCGCAGGGGAACGAGCAGGCAGCAGCGATACGACCAGGCCACGCCGGCAGGCGCGGTCCGCGCGAGCGGATTGCAGTCGCGGGAGTAGTTCAATGGTAGAACCTCAGCCTTCCAAGCTGATGGCGCGGGTTCGATTCCCGTCTCCCGCTCCATGCTCCTTCGCGCAAGCTCCTGCCAACTGTCGTCCGGTCGATCCACCGCCCGCCTGATCGCCCGCCCCGGCCCACGCTTGCGGCGCAGTCTTCCGAAGCATTCGCGAACCGGCAGGAACACGCCCATGTGGCTCAGTGGTAGAGCACTCCCTTGGTAAGGGAGAGGTCGCGGGTCCGATTCCCGCCATGGGCACCATTGATTTGGTAGTTGATTTGCGGCATCCGTTTTCCAGGTCACGCCGTTTTCGAGTCGCACGTTTCACCCTCACGGTTTTCAGGAGCATTCATCATGGCGAAGAGCAAATTCGAGCGGACCAAGCCCCATGTGAACGTGGGGACGATCGGACACGTGGACCACGGCAAGACGACGCTGACGGCGGCGA
>JAJZWA010000101.1 GCA_021846965.1 Pseudomonadota bacterium
CCGCTCAGCGCAACGCGTAGGCGCAGACGGTGCCCGCGAACACCGCGAAGCCGAGCCAGTGGTTGAGCCGGAACGCGGTGAAGCAGCGCCCGGGGTCGCGCTGGCGGATCAGCACGAAATGCCACAGCGCCATCGCGGCGGCCGCCAGCACTCCCAGCGCGAAGGGCCAGCCCAGGCCCAGGCGCATGCCGGCCGCCAGCCACAGGAGCAGGAACAGCGCGTAGCTGGACATGACCGCGGCCACGTCGAAGCGGCCGAAGGTGATGGCCGAGGTGCGTATGCCGATCTTCAGGTCGTCGGCACGGTCGACCATCGCATATTCCGTGTCATACGCCAGCACCCAGAACAGGTTGCCCAGCAGCAGCCACCAGGCCAGCAGGGGCACTTCGCCGGCGGCGGCCGCGAAGGCCATGGGAATGCCGAAACTGAAGGCGATGCCCAGGTAGGCCTGAGGAACCGCCAGCCAGCGCTTGGTGAAGGGGTAGGCGACGGCGATCAGAAGCGCCGACACCGACATCGCGATGGTCAGCGCGTTGGTCAGCAGCACCAGCGCGAAGGCGCCCAGGGCCAGCACCACGCCCACCCCCAGGGCTTCGGCGCGGCTGAGCTCGCCGCTGGTCACGGGGCGGCGCGCGGTGCGCCGCACGTGACGATCGAATTCCGCGTCGGCCACGTCGTTCACCGCGCAGCCCGCCGAGCGCATCAGCACGGTGCCCGCGCTGAACACGAACAGCAGGCGCCAGCCGGGGAAACCACCAGAGGCGATCCACAACGCCGCCAGCGTGGGCCACAGCAGCAGCAGCCAGCCGGCGGGGCGGTTCCAGCGGATCAGGTCCAGCCATAGCGCGACGCGGCTGCGCTCGGCCTGGGGTGCGGGGGCGGCGGAATTCACGGCAAGGCATGGTACGCCACGGCCCGCGCCCAGGCGAGACCGGGGCTGGAAGGCGCGGGGGATGACACGGCGAGGGGCGCCGTGTCATCGATGTGAGTGCTTACTCGCCGAGCATGGAGCGCAGCATCCACGCGGACTTCTCGTGGATGTCCATGCGCGCGGACAGCAGGTCGGTGGTGGGTTGATCGCCCGCCTGCTCCACCAGGGGCAGCAATTCACGGGCGGTGGCGGCCACGGCCTCGTTGCCCTGGACCAGGCGGCGGATCATGTCTTCCGCGCTGGGAGGCTCCATGGGGGCGTCGCCCAGCTTGGTGAGCTGCCCGAACGCGGCGTAGGAGCCCGGCGCGCTGTAGCCCAGCGCGCGAATGCGTTCGGCGATGGGATCGACGGCGTTCCACAGCTCGTTGTACTGGGACATGAACATCAGGTGCAGGGTGTTGAACATCGGCCCCGTGACGTTCCAGTGGAAATTGTGGGTGGTCAGGTACAGCGTGTAGGTGTCGGCCAGCAGGCGCGACAGGCCTTGAGCGATGGCCTCGCGGTTCTTCTCGCTGATGCCGATGCCGAGGTTCTTCGAGGTCAGGTGCAGCTTCGGGGCGGCGGGAGCGCTTTTGCTCATCGGGACACTCTCCAGTAGTGCGGCGCGCGCCGGGTGCGCCTATGCCCGGGATTTAAGCACGAAGCCTGCGCATCGAGGCGTCCGCGCGCATTCACCTATGACGTGGAGGGAATTGCTGCGGGCTTCGTCTCGAAACTGCAACAAGTTGTGCGCGGCGCAGGAGGCCGTGGGTCCGGGGAGGGCGGGGAAGCCGCCGCAAGCGCCCGGCTTCCCCGAAAGCCGGGCGCGCATTCTCCTTATACACCCAGGAGTTACGAGGCAGGATCGTGCGGCAATATTCCGATACCCCTTGAGGGCCTGCCGTCGTTGCGACCTGAGCGGGCGTGGGAGTACGATGCGGGAAAACCACTAAGCCCATTGATTCCGGTCATTTTTGTTCGTGGACCGGGCATCGCCTTTCCGTTCTCCCTCCCTCCATCATGCGTCAGCTCAATCAGCTATCGGTTGTCGAGAAGCTCCAGCACACCGGCTTCATCATCCTCGTCTGCTTCGGCCTGCTGTGCGCCGAGCTCTACCTGTTCGTCACCCACACCGGCCTGGACGGCAAGGCGGGAGTCACGCTCAAGGACATCCAGCTCTCCTACGCCGGCAATCCGGACGGCAGCAAGCTGCAGACCGTGTTGCCCACCATGCTCACCAACGCCGGCGTGCCCAAGTCGGAATGGCCGCAGGACAAGGCTCTGTTCGACCACTGGATCGCCGGCGGTCGCACCAAGGCCGAGTACGACACCCAGATCAAGCCCTTCATCGCCCAGCACTGCCTGATGTGCCACAGCGTGGCCATGAGCCAGCAGCTGCACAACCCGCCGCTGGTCACCTATGACGACGTCAAGGCCGTGACCAATGTCGACACCGGCATGAGCTACACGACCATGTTCATGACCGGCATGGTGCACCTGACCATGCTCGGCGTGATCTTCTGGCTGGCCGCCTACCTGTTCGTGCGCACCCGCGTGAACAACCAGATCAAGGCCATCGCGGTGATCACCCCCTTCATCGCCATGATGCTCGACTTCTCCGGCTGGTTCCTGACCAAGCAGAACCCGAACTTCGCGTGGTTCGTGCTGATCGGTGGCGGCCTGTCGTGCCCCATCGCGGCGCTGGAGCTGATCGTGTCCTTCCTCGACATGTGGATCGGCATCCCCGGCTTCCTGCAGCAGAAGCTGGTCGCCGAAGCGCGCAAGTAAGCAGCGCGCAGCCAAGGCCGACGGCCGCCGCCGCCCGCGAGGGCGGGGCGGCCGTTTCGTTTTGGGACGTCCCCCGCGCACGCGGGGGAGCAACCGGGCCCTGCGCGCAGGGTCACCCCCCTAGAATCGCTGCCCATGACGAGCACCGACAGCCCCCGCGCCCCGGGCGCACCCGAAGCCGCCCTGCAGGTCGTGGTCCTGGCCGCCGGCAAGGGCACGCGCATGCGATCGCGCCTGCCCAAGGTCCTGCAGCCTCTGGCCGGACGCCCCTTGCTGGCGCATGTGCTGGACACCGCGCATGCCCTGCACGACGCGCGCTGCGTGGTGGTCGTCGGCCACGGCGCGCAGCAGGTGCGCGCGGCCTTCGCCTCGCGCGAGCACCTGGGCTTTTGCGAGCAGGAGCCGCAGCTGGGCACCGGGCACGCGGTGCTGCAGGCCTGCCCGCAACTGGACGATTCCGGCGTGGTGCTGGTGCTGTATGGCGACGTGCCCCTGGTGCGCGCGCAGACCCTGCAGCCGCTGCTGGACGCCGCGCGTGGCGGTGCGCTGGCCGTGCTCACGGTGATGCTGGAACAGGCCGATGGCTACGGACGCATCGTGCGCGACCCGCAGGGCCGCGTGCTGCGCATCGTCGAGCACAAGGACGCCTCGCCCGAGGAACGCGCCATCCGCGAAGTCAACAGCGGCATCCTGGCGGCTCCCGCCGCGGCGCTCAAGCGCTGGGTGGCCGCGCTGCGCAACGACAACGCCCAGTCCGAGTACTACCTGACCGACGTGGTGCAGATGGCGCAGGCCGAAGGCCTGCCCGTGCAGGGCGTGGTCGCCGGCGACGCCGAGGAGCTCATGGGCGTGAACGACCGCGTCCAGCTGGCGCAACTCGAGCGCGTGGTGCAGCGCAGGGTGGCCGAAGGCCTGATGCGCGAAGGCGTTACCCTGCTCGATCCGGCGCGCATCGACGTGCGCGGCGAGCTGCGCTGCGGGCAGGACGTGCGCATCGACGTGGGTTGCGTGTTCGAGGGCCGGGTGGAACTGGCCGATGGCGTGCACGTGGGCCCGCATTGCGTGCTGCGCGACTGCAGCATCGGCGCCGACAGTCGCATCGAGGCCTTCTCCCACCTGGACGGCGCCCGTTGCGCCGAGGGCGCGCGCATCGGCCCCTACGCCCGGCTGCGTCCGGGTACCGAGCTGGCACGCGACGTGCACATCGGCAATTTCACGGAAGTGAAGAACAGTCACATCGGCGACGGCAGCAAGGCCAATCATCTGAGCTACGTCGGCGACACCACGGTGGGCGAGCGCGTGAACATCGGCGCCGGCACCATCACCTGCAACTACGACGGCGCCGCCAAGCACCGCACCATCATCGAGGACGAGGCCTTCATCGGCTCCGACACCCAGCTGGTCGCGCCGGTGCGCGTGGGCAAGGGCGCCACGCTGGGGGCGGGCACCACGCTCACGCGCGACGCTCCGGCGGGGCAGCTCACCGTGTCACGCGCTCGCCAGCTCACCATCACGAGCTGGACCCGTCCGCAGAAAAAACCCTCCAACGAAAGCTGAGCCATGTGTGGAATCGTCGGCGCCGCTGCGCGCCACAACATCGTCCCGGTCCTGCTCGAAGGGCTGCAGCGCCTCGAATACCGCGGCTACGACTCCTGCGGCCTGGCCGTGCACGAGGCCGGTGCGCTGCAGCGCCTGCGCACCACCCAGCGCGTGGCCGACCTGCGCGCCCAGGCCGAGGGCCTGCAGGCCTCGACGGGAATCTGCCACACCCGCTGGGCCACGCACGGCGCGCCGGCCACGCACAACGCGCACCCCATGATTTCGCGCGGGGAGCTCGCGCTGGTGCACAACGGCATCATCGAGAACCACGACGAGCTGCGTGCCGAGCTGCAGGGGGCCGGCTACGAATTCGAGAGCCAGACCGACACCGAGGTGGTCGCGCACCTGGTGCACAGCCTGTACCGCGGTGACCTGTTCGACGCCGTGCAACGCGCGGTGGCGCGCCTGCGCGGCGCCTACGCCATCGCCGTGCTGCACACCGCCGAGCCCGAGGTGGTGGTCGGCGCGCGCGCCGGCAGCCCGCTGGTGCTGGGCCAGGGCGACGATGGTTGCTACATCGCCTCCGACGCGCTGGCCCTGGCCGGCAGCGCGGATCGCGTGGCCTATCTCGAGGAAGGCGACGTGGTGCGCATCCACCCCGACGGTGCCCAGGTGGTGGACCTGCAGCGTCGCCCGGTGGATCGTGCCTGGCATGCGCTGCAGGCCTACGCCGGCGCCACCGAGCTGGGCCCGTACCGGCACTACATGCAAAAGGAGATTTTCGAGCAGCCGCGAGCCGTGGGGGACACCCTGGACGGAATCGAGGCCATCGGCGCCGGCCTGTTCGGCGACAAGTCCGGCGTGCTCGGCCGCATCCGGCGCGTGCTGATCCTGGCCTGCGGCACCAGCCACTACGCCGGCAGCGTGGCGCGCCACTGGATCGAGGCCCTGGCACGCGTGCCGGTGGACGTGGAAGTGGCCAGCGAGTACCGCACGCGCGACAGCGTGCCCGACCCCGACACCCTGGTGGTGGGCGTGTCCCAGAGCGGCGAGACCGCCGATACCCTGGCCGCGCTCCGGCATGCCCGCGGCCTGGGCATGCCGCACCAGCTCGCTGTGTGCAACGTGCCCGGCAGCGCGATGATGCGCGAGTGCGCGCTGAGCTTCGCCACGCGCGCCGGGGTGGAGATCGGCGTGGCCTCCACCAAGGCCTTCACCACCCAGCTGGTGGCGCTGTTCCTGCTGGCGCTGACCCTGGCCAAGCTGCGTGGCCGCCTCGACGAGCAGCAGGAGCAGGAGCAGTTGCAGCAGTTGCGCCACCTGCCGGTGGCCCTGCAGGCCGCGCTGGCCACCGAGCCGCAGATCATGGCCTGGGCCGAGACCTTCACCCGCCACGACAACGCCTTGTTCCTGGGCCGGGGCATGCACTATCCCATCGCCCAGGAAGGGGCGCTCAAGCTCAAGGAAATCTCCTACATCCACGCCGAGGCCTACCCGGCCGGCGAGCTCAAGCACGGCCCGCTGGCGCTGGTGACCGATGCCATGCCGGTGGTGGTGGTGGCTCCCAACGACGTGCTGCTGGACAAGCTCAAGAGCAACCTGCAGGAAGTGCGCGCGCGCGGCGGGCGCCTGTACGTGCTCACCGATGCAGGAACGCGCATCGACAACA
>JAJZWA010000102.1 GCA_021846965.1 Pseudomonadota bacterium
CCATCGGCCGGCCGCGGCTGCGCGGCCAGCCCGGGCACGAGGGGCTGCGCCAGGGCCGGCTGCGCCGCCGCCAGCGCGACGCCCAGCCAGGCCGCGGCAGTCAGCGCGGCGGCCAGCGCGGCGCGCGCCGGGGGGCGGCTTGCGGCCTGCCGCGGCAGGCCCGCGTCGGCAGCGAGGCGAGGGCGGCACGAATCCGCGGGCCTGCAGGACACCGAGGACATGGCGCACAAGGAGGAGGCTGCGCACACGGGAGACGCGGCGGACAGCTCGGGCAGGTCGGGCGGGCAGGCGGGCGTGGGCATGGCGGCGGAGGTGGGCGGGGCGTGATCAGGGCGCCGGCTGGCGCCGCCCCCAAGTATGGCACCGCCCGCCCATGCCTGCCGGGGGCGCCCCAGGGATCGGCGCGGGCGCCGCCCCGCCAGCCCGCGGCACGCGCTCAGAGGCGCTGCGCCTGCCCCGCGCCCAGGGCCTCGGCCTCCTGGCACATGGCGTCGACCCGCATGGCCACGCAACAGCGATTGCGCCCGGAGGCCTTGGCCCCGTACAGGGCCATGTCCGCGCGCGCCAGCAGGGTCTCGACGCGGTCGCCGGCGTGGGCCTGGGCCACGCCGATGGACACCGTCAACGACAGGCCCTCGGCCATGACCGACCAGTTCTGCTGCGCCACCAGCAGGCGAAGGCGCTCGGCGATGTCCACCGCATCGAGTTCGCCGGTGGAGGGCATCAGCAGCACGAATTCCTCGCCGCCGAAGCGCGCCAGCCTGTCGCTGGCGCGCAGGTGGGCATGCAGCAGATCGACCAGGGCGCGCAGCACGCGGTCTCCGGTCAGGTGGCCGCAGTCGTCGTTGATGCTCTTGAACCAGTCGATGTCGATCATCGCCACGCAGGTGTCGACACCGTGGTCCCGCAGCATGCGCAGTTCCTGCTCCAGCAAGGGGGTCAGGCCGTCGCGGTTGAGGGCTCCGGTGAGTCCGTCGCGGGTGGCCCGCTCACGTGCCGCGGAAGCCTCCGCGGCAAGCTTGGCGGCTTCGCGCATGGAGCGCGCGCGCAGCGCCATGGCGCGGAAGTTCAGCACCAGGCAGCGCAGCAGCAAGCTGGAAAATCCCAGCCCGGCGCCCAGCCGCACCCAGGCGGACTCGCGCAGCCCCTGGTGCATGGCCCCCAGCAGGGGAAACTTCCACAACAGCAGCGCCAGCGCGAGGCTGGTGCCAGCCCACATCCAGAGCGCCGAGCGCAGGGGAAGGCGCAATGCGCCGAAGGAAAACACCACGAACATCACGCCGATGAAATAACCCGCCACCGCGGGGGCCCACAACATCGAGCCGAGTTGCATGGCGATGGCCCAGGCGACCTGCAGCCCGGCGAGGTTCGGGCGACCCATGCGCTCGGTGGCGCCGCTCAGTTGCAGCGCGCCGAACAGCAGCACGTGCAGCAGCGCCAGTGCCGCGTACAGCGGCAGCAGGCTGCCCGGCGCGGCGCCGCCACGCCAGAACAGCGCCAGCACGCCCAGGTCGATGGCGTAGCTCAGGCCGACCAGGCCGGTCATCTGGGCGCGGCGGCGGCGCAGGCGCTGCCGCTCCGAGGCAGGTACGGGGACCACGGCGGGCGCGGCGTCGGCGCCCGCCCACCACTCGTCCAGCCACACGGACCGCATCGATTCCCCCCGAGCCGCGCTCCGCCGCGAACGCTTCGCGCCACGGGGCGACTTCATGCTGGGCAAGCCTAGAAGGGGATCGGCGCGATGTCCTTGTGCTGGCGCAAACTCCTCCCGCGGCGGTCAGGCCTCGGCGGGCAGGGCCTGCTGCGCCTCGCGCAGCACCTGCGCGCCGATGTCCAGGCTGCGCAGGCGCAGCTCCGGGTCGAAGACGTCGCTGACCAGGATGAATTCGTCCGCCCGCGTGGCTTCGGCCAGGGCTTCGAAGCCGGCGCGCACGGCCTGCGGGCCGCCGATCACCGCTGCGGCCAGGAAGTCGGCGATGGCCGCGCGTTCCTGGGCGTGCAGGCCTTGCAGGAAACCCCGCACCGGCGGCGGGAGCTTGCCGCGACGGCCGGTGACGATTCCCAGCACCCGCTGGTAGGTGCTGCTGGCCAGGAAATCCGCCTGCTCGTCGTCGTCGGCCGCGATCAGCGGCACGCCGATGGCCACGTAGGGCTCGCGCAGGGTCTGCGAAGGCTGGAAGCGGCTGCGGTACAGCTCCAGGGCCTGCAGCAGCAGGCGCGGCGCGAAATGCGAGGCGAAGGCGAAGGGCAGGCCCATCTGGGCGGCCAGCGAGGCCGAGAACAGGCTCGATCCCAGCAGCCAGATGGGCACCTGGGTGCCGGCTCCCGGGGTGGCGAGCAGGCGCTGGCCCGGGGTGGGCGGGGCCAGCAATTGCTGCAACTCGGCCACGTCGCGGGGGAAATCATCCTCCGACTCGACGCGATCGCGGCGCAGCGCGCGCATGGTCAGCGGGTCCGTCCCGGGCGCGCGGCCCAGGCCCAGGTCGATACGTCCCGGGTACAGCTCGGCCAGGGTGCCGAAGGCCTCGGCCACCACCAGGGGCGCATGGTTGGGCAGCATCACGCCCCCGGAGCCCACGCGGATGCGCTGGGTGCCGCCGGCGATGTGGCCCACCAGCACGGCGGTGGCCGAGCTGGCGATGCCCGGCATGTTGTGGTGCTCGGCGAGCCAGTAACGCACGAAGCCGAGTTGCTCGGCGTGGCGCGCGGTGCGCAGCGCGATGGCCAGCGCATCGGCGACGCTGCCTCCTTCGCGCACCGCGACGAGGTCGAGCATGGAAAGTCGAACACGAGAGAGGGCTTGCATGATGCAGGGATTGTGCAGCGCCCGGCGGCGGCTTGCAGGAGGGGCCTCGCGGCAGTTCCACGCCAACCCCCTGCCCAGGGCGCGGGCGCGCCCGCGCTGGCCTAAAATCCGCTGCGGGAATTCGGCGCATGGCGTCGTCCCATCGGGTATCTGGATCCCACTTCCCTGTCCGAGGCCTTCCCGGCTTGCCATGAAACTGTTGCGTCTGCTGCTTTGCGTTGCTGCCCTGGTCGCGGGGCTGGCGGCGGCCGAGGCCGCACCGGCCGCGGTCCCCTCGATCCACGATGTGTACACCGCGGCCACCACCGGCCACGTGGCGCAGGCCCGCCGCGAGATCGACCAGGTGCTGGCGGCCTATCCCGACTCGGCCAAGGCGCACTACGTTTCCGCCCGCGTGGCCGCGCTGCAGGGCGACTGGCCCCGGGCCTCGCGCGAACTGGCCAAGGCGCAGAGCCTGGATCCGGGGCTGGGCTTCGAGCGCCGCGACACCCTGCAGGCCTTCACCCGCCAGATCGCCGCGCACCGGCCCGCCGGCGCCGCGCCGGCTCGCCGCGGCTTTCCCATGGGCACGGTGGGCATCGCGCTGGTGGTGCTGGCGCTGATCGTGCTGTGGGGCGTGTACCGCGCCTCGCGCCGCCCCCCGGTGCAGGTCATGCCCCCCGGCTGGCCGGGCACGCCCGGCGCTCCGGGGCAGGCTCCCTATCCTCCCGGCTACCCGCCGCAGCCCATGGGGCAGGCTCCCTATGGCGCCTACCCGCCTGGCGCCTACCCACCCGCCCAGCAAGGCAGCGGCATCCTGGGCGCGGTGGGCACCGGCCTGGCCGTGGGCGCCGGCATGGCCGCCGGCCAGATGGTGGTGGACAAGCTTTTCGATCGGGGCGGCTCCGTGATGCCGGATGCGCAGGCGGCCCCGCCCATGGCGGATGCCGGCTCCGCGCTGCCGGACGACCAGGATTTCGGCATCAACGACGCCGGCTCCTGGACCGACGATTCCTCCGGTTCCTGGGGGGACGATTCCTCCGGATCCGACAACTGGAGCTGAGCCCCGCCGCATCCGTCACCGGCCTTGACCGCCATCAGGCGGAATCCGGGTTAACCCTGGGTCCCGCAGGGGCCTTCGGGGCTACAAAGTACCAGGTCCGCCCATGCGCCCGAACCCGCCTCCGCCATGCCAGCAGGTGTATGCTGCGGCCGTTGCGCGGGCTGCGCGCGGTGCGCGCGCGCCTGCCAGGAATTTGTCGAACATCGGTTTTTGAATCTTCCAGCAAGTAGAAAGGAGTCTTCGATGAGCGTCGTGCTCGATCCAGTCCATGCGCCGGCACATGATGCCGACCATGCCCATGACCACCCGCATGGCTGGCGGCGCTGGCTGTTTTCGACCAACCACAAGGACATCGGCACGATGTACCTCGTGTTCGCGCTGTCCATGCTGTTCGTCGGGGGCATCCTGGCGCTGGGCATCCGCGCCGAGCTCTTCGACCCGGGGATCCAGTTCCTGAATCCCCAGATGTTCCTGTCGTTCTCGACCATGCACGGCCTGATCATGATCTTCATGGCCGTGATGCCCGCGCTGACGGGCCTGGCCAACTGGATGATCCCGCTGCAGATCGGGGCGCCGGACATGGCCTTCCCGCGCATGAACAACCTCAGCTTCTGGCTGCTGATCCCGGCGGCCATCCTGGGGGTGTCGGCCTTCTTCGTGCCGGGTGGCGCCCCCGACGTGGGCTGGACCCTGTACGCCCCGCTGACCATCCAGCAGGGCATGAGCATGGACCTGACCATCTTCGCCGTGCACATCCTGGGCGCGTCGTCGATCATGGGCTCCATCAACATCATCGTCACCATCCTGAACATGCGCGCGCCGGGCATGACGCTGATGAAGATGCCGATGTTCACGTGGACCTGGCTGATCACCGCCTACCTGCTGATCGCCATCATGCCGGTGCTGGCCGGCGCGGTCACGATGACCCTGACGGACCGCCACTTCGGCACCAACTTCTTCAACACCGCCGGCGGCGGCGACCCCGTGCTGTACCAGCATCTGTTCTGGTTCATGGGTCACCCCGAGGTGTACGTGCTGATCCTGCCGTCCTTCGGCGTCATGAGCACGGTGGTGCCCACCTTCTCGCGCAAGCCCCTGTTCGGCTACAGCTCGATGGTGTACGCGACCGCCTCGATCGCCATCCTGTCGTTCATCGTGTGGGCCCACCACATGTTCACCGCCGGCATGCCGACCTTCGGTCAGCTGTTCTTCATGTACGCGACCATGCTGATCGCGGTGCCCACCGGCGTGAAGGTGTTCAACTGGGTGGCCACGATGTGGCGCGGCGCGCTGAGCTTCGAGACCCCGATGCTGTTCGCCATCGGCTTCATCGTGGTGTTCCTGATCGGCGGCTTCACCGGCCTGGTGCTGGCCATGGTGCCCATCGACACCGAGGTGCACAACACCTACTACGTGGTGGCCCACTTCCACTACACCATGGTCGCCGGCTCGCTGTTCGCGATCTTCATGGCGGTGTACTACTGGGGCCCGAAGTGGTCCGGGGTGATGTACGACGAGCGCGCCGGCCAGATCCACTTCTGGCTGTCGATGATCGGCTTCAACCTGACCTTCTTCCCGCAGTTCTTCCTGGGCCTGGGCGGCATGGTCCGTCGCTACGCCGACTACCCGCTGCAGTTCACCGACTTCAACCAGCTCTCGTCCATCGGTGCGCTGATCTTCGGCCTGGCGCAGGCGTACTTCCTGTTCGCCGTGGTGCTGCCCATGCTGCGCCACCAGGGCGTGAAGGCTCCCCAGCGCCCCTGGGACGGTGCCGAGGGCCTGGAATGGGAAGTGCCGTCGCCGCCCCCCTTCCACACCTTCGAAACCCCGCCGCGACTCAACGAGTCGGCCACCCGGGTGCTGCACGACTGATCCGCGCGAGTTCCTCCGCGTCGACCCCCACGACCATGATGGCGTGGGGGTTTTTTAT
>JAJZWA010000103.1 GCA_021846965.1 Pseudomonadota bacterium
CGCGACGCGGCCGCGCTGGTACGCGAGGCGGTGGCGCATGGGTCCTTCCATGGCGAAGTGCTGCGCCGATCGCGCAGCGGCCGGGTGTTTCCGGTCCTGATCTCCCTGAATGTCCTGCGGGACACTCGAGGTGAAGTCCGTGGCTTTGTCTGCTCATACAGTGATCTAACCGATCGATATGAGGCTGAGCGAGCCTTGCACCAGGCTGCTTCCAGGCTGGAACTGGTCAATGCCCGCCTCGCCACGGCGATCAGTGCTTCCGGGCTGAGCCTGTGGGACTTTGACGCCGAACACGCCCTGCTGCGCCTGGAAGAACGTGGGGCGACCCCGCTGCCGGGTCAGCTTGCGGCGGCCGGAGTGCCCGTGGCCGAACTGGAGGCCTGGGTGCACCCGCACGATCTGGGCCGGCTGCGCCGCCTGGCGACCCGGGCGCTGAAAGGCGATGAGCCCGGCTTCCACGCCGAATTCCGCGTGCGCGACGGAGACGATGCCTGGCGCTGGCTGCGCTGCGCGGGCAAGGTGGTCGAGCGCCAGGCCGACGGCAGCGCGAAGCGAGCGGTCGGCACCGCGCTGGACATCACCGAGTCCAAGCGTACCGAGGAGCGCCTGCGCCACGCGGCGCTGCACGACGCCCTCACCGGCCTGCCCAATCGCCTGGCGCTGACCCAGCACCTGAATTCGGCGATCGCACGCGCCATGCGCCACGGCCGCTCGCTGGCCGTGGGCATGATGGACCTGAACGACTTCAAGCCGGTCAACGACACCTGGGGCCACATCGCCGGCGACCGCCTGCTGGTCGAGGTGGCCAGGCGACTGTCGGGGCTGCTCAGGGCGCAGGACTTCCTGGCGCGCATGGGCGGCGACGAGTTCGTGGTGGTGATCGAGGACCTGGATGCCCAGCAACCGCTGCAAAGCGTGGCCGCCGTGCTCGGGCGCCTGCATCGCGCGGTCGAAACGCCTTTCGACATCGACGCGATTCCCTCGGTGAGCATCGGACTCAGCGCGGGCATCGCCCTGTGCCCGGACGACGGCAGTGACGCCGACGCCCTGCTGCGCCAGGCCGATGCCGCGATGTACCTGACCAAGCAGTACAAGTCGGAAGGCGGCTGGTGGCGGGCGCATGCCTCGGGCGAGTCGCAGGATCCCGTCGCCCCGGTGCTGGAGCCCTACGCGCAGCCGGCCCGCCTGCTGCTCGCCCATACCCAGCTGCACCTGGAGATCATCGAGGGGGATTTCATCGAGAGCTTTTACGCGACCCTCTACCAGAATCCGGACATGCAGTCCCTGCTGTCGGTGTTGAGCACCGCGGAGCTCGACGAGCTGAAAAAGCGCCAGCGCGCGCACCTGCGCATGCTGCTCCACCCGGACACCAGCCAGGAGCTGGTGCAGGCCACCGGCGCCGCCCTCGGGCGCGCCCATGCGATGGCGGGAGTGAGCGGCGCATGGCTGGCCCAGAGCCAGATGAACTATCGCAACCTGCTGGCAGAGCGCCTGGGACGCACCATGATGCCGCCGCGCGAGCGCCAGCGTCTGTTGCAGGTCGTCGACGCCCGGCTGCAGGACGACCTGCACGCCCAGCTGCGCGCGAGCCAGCAGACGGTGGCCGACTACATGGGCATTCTCGCGCAGGCCCTGCCCCCGCCGGGGACCCTCTGGATCGACGCCATGCGCCGGGAGATCGAAAGTCTGGGGGCCTTGCCGGGGATCCTCTCCGCGGCCTGCTTCCGCCTGGACTCGGGGGGCCTGTTCCAGCTCGAGGCGGATGCCGGACCGCAAAGCCCGGCCATCCGGGCCATCGTGCTGGACCATCGCTATTCCCCCGCGGGCGCAGAGGTTCCCGCCCAAGCCCAGACCATGGTGGTGCGGGCCTGGCGCAGCCAGACCCTCGCCACCCTTGCGTCCTATCGAAGGGCCTACGCCGCCGAAGGCGAAGCGTCCTGGGCGCAGGCCGTGCTCGCGCAGGGCGTGCGCAGCGCCATGGCCTTTCCCGTGCTTTCGGCGGCCGGTCATACGGTGGCGGTGGTGCGCCTTCTGGGCGCCCGCCTGAACCAGTTCGAGAGCGACTGGATGCGTCAATTCGGGGTCGGCCTGCAACAGCGCTGGACTTCGCTGTGGCTGCGCTGCAAGGAGCCTGCCCTGAACGCGGTTCCTGCCCGGCTGGCCACCGCCTACCGCGACCGACTGTTCAGCGCCGGAGGGCTGCGCATGGACGTGCAGCCGGTGGTCGATCTGGCCACGGGAGCGCTGGCACGCGTGGAGGCGCTGGCCAGGCTGGTGATGGCCGACGGCACCGTGGTCGGCCCCGGCGAGTTCCTGCCGCTGCTGGGCACGGCCGAGCTGGACCGCCTGTTCCGCGCCGGGCTCGACCTTGCGCTGGACTCGCTGGCGGGCTGGGAGCGCAACGGACTTGCCATCGAGGTCGCGGTCAACATCGCGCCGGGCACCCTGCTCGACCCCGCCTGCCCGCATTGGGTGGAGCAGGCCCTGCGCAAGCACCGACTCGCGCCGCGGCGCCTGACCCTGGAACTGCTGGAGTCGCAGGACATCGATTCCAGGGTGCAGGATCTCGCGATACGCCGCCTGACCCAGATCGGTGTACGCCTGTCCATGGATGACTTCGGCTCGGGCTACAGCAGCCTGCAACGTCTGGCCTCACTGCCCTTCGACACGGTGAAGGTGGACCAGAGCCTGCTGGTGCGCATTCGCCAGGACCCGGTGCGCACGCTGAGCCTGATCCACAGCGCGATCCAGATCGGCAAGGATTTCGAGCGCACCGTCGTGGTCGAGGGCCTGGAGGACGAGGGCATGATCGAGGCCGCGACCCGCCTGGGTGCCACCTACGGCCAGGGCTTCGGGCTGGCCCGGCCGATGCCGGCACAGGCCCTGCTGCCCTGGCTCACGTCCTGCGTGCGGCCCCCCGGAAGCGGAGCCATCCACACCGCACTGGGCGCCCTCGCCCACCATTGGCGACGCCTGCATGCGGGCGGGGCGCGTGACCGGGCCGACGACGACGAGGCCCTGTGCGACTATCTGCGCGCGCAGGGGCAGCGCGCCGCTCAGGCCCTGCGCTGGCAGCTCGGCCTGATGCAGGGCCAGGAGCCCGAGCGCCACGCGGCGCTGCTCACCGACTGGCTGGTCGGGCAGGTGCGCCAGGGCTGAGGCCCAGGTCCTCGAACAGGCCCTTTTCCTCGCGCTCGAAGTGATGTTCGAGCAGGTGCCGCAGGGGTAGCGCGGCGTCGATCAGCTCCAGGCGCTGGCGCGCCGGGCGGATCCGCGCCGGCAGGTCGCGCAGACGCTGGCGCAGCGCATCGAGCGCCTGTGCCAGCGCCTCATGCTCGGCCTCGTAGGTACGCCGCGGCCAGCGCGCGGCCCGCGGCAGCGAGGGAAACAGCCGGGCCTCCTCGAGATGCGCATGGGCAGCATGCAGGGTCGCCATGGCTTCGAGCACCTGGCGGGCGCCCTGCGCATCGCCGCGCAACAGCGCCAGGCGCGCGTCATCGATCAGCGACAGCAGGCGCGCGTGCTCGCCCTCCAGGCGTTCACGCAGGCCCTCGAGCTGCGGGCCCGGCGCCGCGGAGGCGTCGGCGCCCCCGGCGGGCTGGCGCAGGTACTCCCGAAGCGCCGCCGCATGGTTGTGCACCGGATCGAGCGCGGCATACACCAGGGTCAGCCGACCATGGGCGCGCAACAGGGCCTCCAGGCGCCTGAGCGCCTGCGGGTTGGCGTCGAGCTCGGCGCGATAGCGGTCGACGAACTCCGCCCATTTGTCCGGATCGTGGGCGAACCACTTGCGCAGCGCGGTGGACGGGGCGACATCCTTCAGCCACAGATCCACCGCCACCTGCTCGCGGCGCAAGCCGCGCGGCCACAGCCGATCCACCAGCACCCTGCATCCATCGTCCGCGTCCGGCGGCTCGTGGGCACGACGAATGCCCAGATTCGACGCGAGGTCGCCCCGGGGTGGGTTCACGCTGCGGCCCCGCCCTGCTCGCGCAGCCAGGCGATGCGCTGCTCGATCTTGCGGCTCCAGTTCTGCGCGATGCCCGGCGCCCGCGCCAGGCCCTGCAACTGCTCCAGCGGCGCAGGCTCGCGCTGCACGAGCTCCAGCATGGCGTCGAGCCGAAACGCGGCCTCGCCCGGCTCGACGAGCTCCAGCGCATCGCCGGGCGCCACGCGCCCGGTGCGGAGCACCCGGCAGTACCAGCCATTGCGCCGAGTCTGGGCGATGCTCGCGGCCACGCCCGCGCAGTCGAGTTTCTCGTCGATCTTCCAGCAGGGATTGCGCGGCTGGCAGACCTGCAGCAAGGCCTCGCCCAGGCGCCAGACGTCGCCCACGCGCACCCCGGTCTCGTCCAGTCCTTCGCAGGACAGGTTCTCGCCGATGGCACCGGGCCCCAGACTGCCGGCGAGCTGGGGAAACAGCGCCTCGAGCGCGGCGTGGTGCTTCAGCGGGTAGACCTGCACCGCCTTGTCCGGTCCGCCGTGCACCCTGCGGTCGGCCTGCACGTCGCCGTCGAAACCCTCCGGGCCCAGTTGCACGGGGCCCGCAATCGGCAGCTTGTAGATGCCGCTGAGCTTGCCGGAGGCCGCCAGCGGGCGCAGCCCCCCGACGAAGATTCGCACCGAAAACCTGGACCGCCCTTCCATGTCACGACTCCTTCAGGCCTCACCAGATGGAACGATGCACGCGTCCCCGCGAGGCCTTGATCTGCGAGCGCTCCGCCTTGCCCTGCAGCCGCCGCTGGCGGGACGCGAAACTGGGCCGGGTGGGCCGACGTGTTCTCGGGGCCTGGGCCACCGAGTCCACCAGTTCCTCCAGGCGTCGCATCGCGTCTTCCCGGTTCAGCTCCTGGCTGCGATGGCTCTGGGCCTTGATGACCACCACCCCGTCCTCGGTGATGCGGTGGTCGCGCAGGGCCAGCAGGCGTTGCTTCACGTCCGGCGGCAGCGACGACGCGGCGATTTCGAAGCGCAGTTGCACCGCGCTGGACAGCTTGTTGACGTTCTGCCCACCCGGGCCCTGGGCGCGAATGGCCTTGAGCTCGACTTCCGCGGGCGCGATGGTGAAAGCTGCTGACATGGCACCCGGCATGCTACGCCGCCCGGCGTGGCGTGCCCCGGACCCCTCGAATCGCTAGGATGTTGCGCACCCCGATGCGGCGGGCTTCGCCATGTCCGGGGCGCCCCCATGCCCCCATGCCCCCATGCCCCCATGCCCCCACGCCTCCACGCCCATTTCGAGGACGTCATGCTCAAGCTCCTGATCGGCAACAAGAACTACTCGTCCTGGTCGATGCGCAGCTGGGTGCTGATGCGCGAGCTCGGCATCGGCTTCGAGGAGCAGGTGGTGCGCTTCGACGGCTTCGGGCCCGAATCGAGCTTCAAGTCCGAACTGCGACGTGTGGGCGGTGCGGGCAAGGTGCCCCTGCTCGTGGACCAGGACCTGCTGATCTGGGACACCATGGCCATCGCGGAGTACCTGCATGAGTCCTGCCCCGGCGTGTGGCCGGCGGATGCGCGTGCCCGCGCCAGAGCCCGAAGCCTGTGCGCGGAAATGCACAGCGGCTTCGAAGCCCTGCGCTCGCGCTGTCCCATGAACGTCGAAGCCAGTCTGCCCGAGGTGG
>JAJZWA010000104.1 GCA_021846965.1 Pseudomonadota bacterium
ATCCAGGGAGTGTCGCCGCCGGGCTGGGGCCGTGCCCACTTCAGCGGCTGGGTGGAGCCCGACTACACCGCCAAGCAGGCCGGCACCGCGCGCAACGGCCGTGTGCCCAGGAGCAACCTGGTCGGTCCCGGCTTCGAGCACAGCCAGGAACTGTCCATCCAGCGCGCCCAGCTGGTCCTGGGCGGGCGCCTGAACCCGCACGTGGACTACTACGTCGCCGGTGAGTTCGGCGACAACGGCTACACCCACGGCGGCACCGGCTACGCACCCAAGCTCATCGACGGCCACGTGCTGCTCAGCGGCTACCTGCCCGGCGTGCGCGTGGAAGCCGGCATCCTGCGCGCCCCCGGGCCCGAGGCCGCGATGGAGGGCTACCCCGCCTACAGCTTCATCGCGCTGTTCCCGACCGTGATCGGGCAGCTCATGCAGCCGAACTTCTACGCGCGCAGCCAGCACTACGCGCCGGCCGGCTCCGGGGGCTACCTGATTCCCTCGACGTCCCTGTCGAGCAACAATGGCTTTCGCTATCCCGGTGTCGAGGCGACCGACTGGTTCCGTCCCCGGCCCCGGCTCGAGCTGGCCTATGGCCTGATGCTGGGCGAATACGGAAAGCAGTTCGAAGCCGACACCGGCAACGGCCCCATCGTGGCAGGCCGCGCGCAGGCTTCCTGGCTGTTCGGCGGCGGTCGCGGCGCCTTTCGCAACGACATCACCGGCTTCGCCTGGTACCAGCAGGCACGCCCCGAACTCAACGGCAGCGCCAGCACCCTGCGCCGCAGCGGCCTGGGAGTCACGCTGCGCCAGGGCTACATGGTGCCCGGAGGCCGCAGCCTGAAGTTCGAGGCCATGCAGGGCAGCGGGGACATCGCCACGCCTTCGCCCTTCGTGCAGGCTCCGGGGCTGCTGCCGGCCCAGGTCGACACCATCGTCTACCCCGGCAGCAACAACACGGCCCATGGCTACTACCTCAGCGGTGGCCTGTTCGTGACGCGCAACATCGAGCTCGATGCACGCTACGACGTCTACGACCGCCTGCCCAACCTGCCGGCGCAGGAACGCCTGTTCAAGAGCCTCGGCGTCGGCGTGCAATACCACTTCTCGCCGCTGAGCCGCGTGGTGCTGGACTACTTCTCGCGCCGCGTCGACATCCCCCATGCCGAGGCCATCGGCCCGGCCAACAGCCCCGCGCGTCTGCTCGCGCAAAGCACGGCGGCTGCCATGGGCAACGAACTGGACCTGTACGCCATCGTCAGTTTCTGAGCCGGCGCAGGCCCCGTGGCACATGCCCTCCGGGCATGCGGCGCGGCACGCTTCGTGTCGCGCCCACCACGGCCTCGCTGCGCGGGCAGGGCGTGCGGATCGAGGAATGCCGCGCGTCCATGTTGGCCCGGGCGCGCTAGCATGGACCGCGCCGCGCGCTGGTGCGCGGCCAGCCTGGAGAAAGCCGAGATGGTCCTGTTGGAATTCGCGATGGCCCCCGGCGGCAAGGGCGAGAGTGTCAGCCCCTATGTCGCGCGCATCCTCGACGTCATCGACCGCAGCGGCGTGAGCTACCAGCTCACGCCCATGGGCACCATCCTGGAGGGCGACTGGGATCGCGTGTTCGCCGTGGTCAAGGCCTGCTTCGACGAACTCGAGCCCGACTGCCCGCGCATTTCCATGAACCTCAAGATGGACTACCGCCGCGGCGACCAGAGCCGCATGGCCTCCAAGATCGACGCCGTGCAGCGCAAGCTCGGGCGCACGCTGAGCACCGGCTGAGCCGGGGCAGGGCGTATCACCGCCTGCACGGCAAGGCGGCGCCCACGCGCGACCGCGATGCCCGCAGGCGCCGTCCCCCATTACGGCGCAAGGGCGATGCGGGACATTCGCCTCACCTAGGCTGGATTCCTGCGCGGCAAGGGATGCCGCGCGAGGAGTGCACTGCCATGCCTACGCTGCTGATGTGTCCGAACGGGTCCGACCTGGAATCGCTCCAGCGATTCCACCGGGTTCCCGAGGGCAGCCTCCTGGACCGCTGGGGCCGCGAGCCGCGAAGCCTGTCGGCCTGCGAGCCTTACCTGCTCGGTTCCGACCATGGCCAGGACGAGAGCGGCCTGTGCAACAGGCTGGCGCCGCACGGTCGCCTGCTGTGCGACATGTGCCAGGACTTCGGCGGCCCGGCCACGGTGGAGTTGGCCGAGATCAGCTTCGATCTGCGCAATCATTGGGCGAGCGTGCTGGACTATGGCGGTGCGGCGGCTGGGGTCTACGGCGAGCGCGTCGGGCGGTTTTCCACAGCGATGGAGCAGCACCAGAAGGCCATCGCGGCCTACCACGGCGCCACGCGTCGAGGGGCGCCCAAAGGTGTGTCCAAGGCGCTCGCGCGCGAGCAGCTGCTGCGCTCCGGGGCCGAGCTCAACGCGAGCTTTCGCCACGAGCTGGGCCTGGTGTCGCGCAAGTGGTATCCCCGCTCGACCATGCTGGTCTCGGGAGGCCAGCGCGTGCCCGACCGCGTACGCCACAGCCGCAAGATCTCGCGCCTGGACGTGGCCTCGCAGGCGCAGGCGTCGAGGCTGGTGGAGCTGGGGCGCTACGCAAGGTACGGGAACAGGGGGCTGCTGGCCATCGATCTGGGGAGGAGGGTGCTGAACGTCCACGCAACCCACGAGGACGGCGGTGACTGGCACCGCCAGGCCTTCGTGGAGACCGTGGGCTTCAGCGCCGGCGCCTGGTCTGCGGGCGTGCTCACGGCGTCAGCCGTGGCGGCCCTGAATCTGGTCGTGGTCGCGACGCCGGTGGGCTGGGTCTTGTTGGTCGTGGCGGGCCTGGCCGCTGCGGGAGTCGTCATGGCAGGCTCGGCGACCTTTTCCCAATCCTTTGAAAGCGCGGCTGGCCAGCTTTACGACCTCGCGCTGACAGTGCACGGTAGGTGACCATGACAGCGCAACAGGTCGGTGCCCTATTCGGTGCGGTCTATCTTGTGCTTTTTTTCCTGACCGGTACTCTGTTCATCGTGTTCGGCCAAGTGACGGTGCGCAGGCTGCGCAAAGACCCTGCCACGAGCCGGTACCTGGGTTTCGAGTTCTTTCCAGGCTGGGACATCATCAACGCCGCGGTCGCGTTGAGCTGGCCGAGGCGCTTGAAGTGGCGGTTGGACCATGGCCCACTGTCAGACTTCCATGCGAACACGGAAATCCTGTATCGGCATACTTCCAGGGTCGACCGCCTACTGGCACGCGTGCTTTATGGCGCCATGGTCTTTGGCGTTCTGTGCATGGCGGGTTACACGATCCTGGAAAAGCTGATGGCCTGAATCGTCGATGATGGACGAAGGCCTTACGTATCGCTGCCTCCCGGTCATCCTTGTCGGGTTCTATCTTGGCTTGGCCCTATTCCAGGGCGTACACCCGCAGGATGCGAAGGACCACACTGCAGGCTCTGTTCGCCGATTGTGATGCCGTCTACCAGCACACGAGCCGCGCGGAGCAGTTCCTGGGCCGGGCCTGCTACCTGACGTTCATGGGAAGCGCGGTACTTCTCTGGTTTTGCTACGTTGTCGACAAATTCAATGGAATCGCGTAGCGCCTGGCGCATGAGTCCCAGGGCCGAGCCAGGCCTTTTCAGTCCGCACACGTTGGACCACGCGCGACCGCAATGCCCGCAGGCGCCGTCCTCCATTACGGCGCAAGGGCGATGCGGGGCATTCGCCTCACCTAGGCTGGATTCCTGCGCGGCAAGGGATGCCGCGCGAGGAGTGCACTGCCATGCCTACGCTGCTGATGTGTCCGAACGGGTCCGACCTGGAATCGCTCCAGCGATTCCACCGGGTTCCCGAGGGCAGCCTCCTGGACCGCTGGGGCCGCGAGCCGCGAAGCCTGTCGGCCTGCGAGCCTTACCTGCTCGGTTCCGACCATGGCCAGGACGAGAGCGGCCTGTGCAACAGGCTGGCGCCGCACGGTCGCCTGCTGTGCGACATGTGCCAGGACTTCGGCGGCCCGGCCACGGTGGAGTTGGCCGAGATCAGCTTCGATCTGCGCAATCATGCGGCGAGCGTGCTGGACTATGGCGGTGCGGCGGCTGGGGTCTACGGCGAGCGCATCGGGCGGTTTTCCACGGCGATGGAGCAGCACCAGAAGGCCATCGCGGCCTACCACGGCGCCACGCGCCGAGGGGCGCCCAAGGGCGTGTCCAAGGCGCTCGCGCGCGAGCAGCTGCTGCGCTCGGGGGCCGAGCTCAACGCCAGCTTTCGCCACGAGCTGGGCCTGGTGTCGCGCAAGTGGTATCCCCGCTCGACCATGCTGGTCTCGGGAGGCCAGCGCGTGCCCGACCGGGTACGCCACAGCCGCAAGATCTCGCGCCTGGACGTGGCCTCGCAGGCGCAGGCGTCGAAGCTGGTGGAGCTGGGGCGCTACGCAAGGTACGGGAACAGGGGGCTGCTGGGCATCGACCTGGGGAGGAGAGTGCTGAACGTCCACGCAACCCACGAGGACGGCGGTGACCCGGTGCGCGACAAGCCCCGCCGTTCAGGGCGGGGAAGGAAAGCGCGGACGCTGAAAGCGTCCTGGGAATGCTGTGTATTTTTCCAGTGATGCAACGCCTTCAAGCCTACAAGTTCGAGCTTCGGCCCAACGGCCAGCAGCAGCGCCAGATGCGCCGCTTCGCGGGCTCGTGCCGGTTCGTGTTCAACAAGGCCCTGGCTCTGCAAAAGAATCTCTACGAGCGCGGTGAGAAGAAGCTCGGCTACGCGGGGCTGTGCAAGGAACTCACACAGTGGCGCAACAGCCCCGATACAGCCTGGCTGGCGGACGCGCCCATCCATCCGCTGCAACAGACGCTCAAGGATTTGGAGCGCGCGTACTCCAACTTCTTCGCCAAGCGAGCCGACTTTCCGCGCTTCAAGAAGAAGGGGCAGCACGACAGCTTCCGCTACCCCGACCCGAAGCAGATCAAGCTCGATGCGGCCCATGGTCGCCTGTTCCTGCCCAAGCTGGGCTGGCTGCGTTATCGCCGCAGCCGGGACGTGCTCGGCGCGGTGAAGAACATCACCTTGAGCCTGTCTTGCGGCAAGTGGTTCGTGTCGATCCAGACCGAGCGCGAAGTCGAACAGCCGATTCCGAGCGGCAGCGCGGTCGGAATCGATATGGGTATCGCCCGCTTCGCCACGCTCTCGGACGGCACGTTCTACACGCCGCTGGGCAGCTTCAAGCGGCATGAAGCCACGCTGCGCCGCGCGCAGCGGGCCATGAGCCGCAAGACCAAATTCAGCAGCAACTGGAAGAAGGCGAAAGCCCGAGTCCAGCGCATTCATACCCGGATCGGCAACGCCCGCCGCGACTACCTGCACAAGACCTCGACCGCGATCAGCCAAAACCACGCGATGGTGTGTATCGAGGACCTGCAGGTGCGGAACATGTCCAAGTCGGCGGCGGGCACGCCAGATGCGCCGGGAAGAAACGTTCGGGCCAAATCCGGCCTGAACAAATCCATCCTCGACCAAGGCTGGTTCGAGTTCCGCCGCCAGTTGGACTACAAGATGGCGTGGAACGGCGGCTGGCTCGTTGCCGTACCG
>JAJZWA010000105.1 GCA_021846965.1 Pseudomonadota bacterium
CAGCCTGGCCGCCGGCCGGCTGCGCCCGGGCGAGGTCTCGCTGGCCCACCACGGCCTGCTGTTCCTGGACGAACTGCCCGAGTTCGACCGCCGCGCGCTGGAAGGCCTGCGCGAGCCCCTGGAATCCGGCTGCGTGCACCTGGCCCGCGCGGCGCGACGCCTGCGCCTGCCAGCCAGTTTCCAGCTCGTGGCCGCCATGAACCCCTGCCCCTGCGGGCACCTGGGCGACCCGACCCGCGAGTGCCGCTGCACCCCCGAACAGGTGCAGCGCTACCGCGCGCGCCTGTCGGGCCCGCTGCTCGACCGCATCGACCTGCGCGTCGAACTCAACGCGCTGGCACCCGCCGAGCTGTTCGAGCTTCCCCCCGGCGAGCCCAGCGCCCTGGTTGCCGAGCGCGTGCTGCGGGCCACCGAATGCCAGCGCGAGCGCCAGGGGCAGCCCAATGCCCGGCTCGAAGCCTCCGCGCTGGAGCAGCACTGCGCGCTGCCGGGCGCCGAGCGGCGCTGGCTGGCCGAAGCCCTCGCCCGCCTGGGAGCCTCGGCCCGCTCCGCGCACCGGGTGCTGCGCGTGGCGCGAACCATCGCTGACCTGGCGGGCTCACCGCGCATCGCGCGCCCGCATCTGGCCGAGGCGCTGCAGCTGCGCAGGGCACTGGGTGGCGCGTAGCCATCGGGGGCATTCGGGTTGCTCGGTCCATGCGCGGGCGCCGCAGAGCACCGATTCGATAGCGACTGAAAGAAGGACAGGGTCACCGGCGAGGCTTGTAGCCGGCCTCGCGCTGCGCGCGGATGGCGAGCACGAAGGCCACATCGATTTCCGGCACGAAACGATAGAGCGCGACATACCCGCGCGAACCATGACCGATCACGAGCTCGCGCATTCCGGCCTTGCCCTTGCGGCCGATCTCGGGGCTGTGTCGCAGGATCTGGATGGATTCCAGAATGTCGGCAATACGGCCTGGAACATCTCCGTCGAACTGCGCGACGTGGTCGAGAATACGGTCGAAATCCTGCAGAACTTCGGGAGCCAGCTCGATGCGAGCCATCGCCGTGGTCAGCGCTTGAGTTGGCGCGCTGTGGGCTTGCGAGGGCGTTCACCGCGCGCGCGTGCCGCCACATAGGCGCTGGCCTCATCCCACGCAATCGACTTTCCGCTCGCGAGCAAGGTCGCCCAGCGTTGCTCCGCAACCCTGTGAAATGCCTCCTCGAGTTCGGATTGCTCGATGGTCCGTTCGATGGCGTCCAGGATGAACGCATGCGCCGTCGTGCCTGCACGTTCGGCGGCCGAGGCAAGTCGGGCCTTGAGTTGCTCCTCAAGCCGAATGGTCGTCGTGCTCATGGGTTCCCCGGTGGTGGCGCGTGGACTTCACAACATTAGCACAAACGTGCTACACAAGGAGTAGGGTCCACGCCGAAGCCCTGGGATGCGACATGTGCCGGAAGGCCGACTACGAGCCGCAGCCCTGCGCGAGGGCTGCGGCGGGGGGCTCAGGCCGCCTGCAGCGCCTGCTCCAGGTCGGCAATCAGGTCGTCCACATGCTCGATGCCCACCGACAGGCGCACCATGTCGGCGCTCACGCCGGCGGCGGCCAGCTCCGCGTCGCCCAACTGGCGGTGGGTGGTGGTCGCGGGGTGGCAGGCCAGGGACTTGCAGTCGCCGATGTTGACCAGGCGGGTGAACAGCTTGAGCGCGTCCTGGAAGCGCGCGCCGGCCTCGCGCCCGCCGCGCAGGCCGAAGCTGAGAATGCCCGAGGCGCGCCCGCCCATCAGGCGCTGCGCGGTGGCGTGGTCCGGGTGGTCGGGCAGCCCGGCATAGCGCACCCAGGCCACCTTGGCGTGCCCGCGCAGGTGGGTGGCGATGCGCAGGGAGTTGTCGCAGATGCGGTCCATGCGCAGCGGCAGGGTCTCCAGGCCCTGCAGCAGCAGGAAGGCATTCATCGGCGACAAGGCCGCGCCCATGTTGCGCAGGGGCACGACGCGGGCACGCGCGATGAAGGCGGCAGGGCCGAAGGTCTCGGTGTAGCTCACGCCGTGGTAGCTCACGTCGGGCTCGACCAGCAGGCTGAAACGCTCGCGCTGCGCTGCCCAGTCAAAGCGCCCGCCATCCACGATGGCCCCGCCCACGCTGTTGCCATGGCCGCCGATGTACTTGGTCAGCGAGTGCACCACGATGTCGGCGCCATGCTCGAAGGGTCGGCACAGATAGGGCGAGGGCACGGTGTTGTCGACGATCAGGGGCACGCCGGCCGCGTGCGCGACCTCGGCCAGCGCGGCGATATCGGTGACATTGCCCAGCGGGTTGCCGATGCTTTCGCAGTACACGGCCTTGGTGCGCGCATCGATGAGCCGCGCGAAGGCCTTCGGGTCGGCCGGGTCGGCGAAGCGCACCTCGATGCCCTGGCGCGGAAAGGTATGCGCGAACAGGTTGTAGGTGCCGCCGTACAGGCGGCTGCTGGAGACGATGTTGTCCCCCGCGGCGGCGATGGTCTGCACCGCCGCGGTGATCGCCGCCATGCCCGAGGCCAGGGCCAGCGCGGCCACGCCGCCCTCGAGGGCCGCAACCCGCGCCTCGAGCACCGCGGTGGTCGGGTTCATGATCCGGGTGTAGATGTTGCCGGCCACCTTCAGGTCGAACAGATCGGCACCGTGCTGGGTGTCGTCGAAGGCATAGGAGACGGTCTGGTACACCGGCACCGCGACCGCGCGCGTGGTGGGATCGGGGCTGTAGCCGGCATGCACGGCCTGGGTTTCAAAGCGCATCGGGTTCTCCTGAAAGAGTGCTTGGGGGGGAATCGAAGGCAGCGGCGTCGTCGCGCGCCGCGGTGGCGCGGCGCACCGCGCCGAAATACGCCGACGGCGTGGTGCCGAGGGCCAGGCGAAAAGCCTTGATGAAGGCGCTGACGCTGTCGTAGCCCAGCGAGAGCGCGACATGCTTGACCGCCTGTCCGGTGGCCAGCCATTCCAGGGCCTGGGTCAGGCGCGCCCATTGGCGCCACTGCCCGAAGCTCATGCCGGTTTCCTCGACGAACTTGCGGCTGAGGGTGCGCGCGCTGATGTCGGCGAAGCGGGCCCACTGCTCCAGGCGCCGCCCGCTGGCCGGGTTGGCCAGCAGCGCGCGCGCCACCGACAACAGGCGTTCGTCCTTGGGCCACGGAAGCTGCAGGGCCTGCGGCCCCGCCTGCCCGAGCTCGTCCAGCAGCACCTGCAGCATGCGCCGCTGCGGCGGCTGCAGCGCGGCGACGGGGTCCCAATCCAGCATGCGTTGCATCAGCAGCGAGGCCAGCGCGCTGGCCTCGAACTGCGCCGGATGGGGTGGCAAAGCCGCGCAGTGGCGCTCGGCCAGGAACACCCCCACCCCGGCCGTCGGACCGAAGGACTGCACCGAGTGCGCCTCGCCCGGCGGCATCCAGCCGATGCTGCGTGGCCCCGCGATCACGCGCCCGCGCTCGGTCTGCACCGCCACAAGGCCCTCGGTAAGCAGGAACAGCACCCCGCGCGGCATGCTCGCGTGGCTGTTGTCCAGCGGTGCGTCGTTGCGCACGCGGATGGCGATGAGTTCCGGGCCCGCCGGGTCGTGCACGAGTCGGTGGAGCGCGTCGGGGATACCCATGGAAGTTCAACCCGGTGACAATCCGGGCAGAGATTGGCCGAATTGCGATATTAATTGGCGGGATCAAGCAACTTTGCCATGGGGCGAAACCCTACCATGCGCAAGGATTGCCTTCCCGACTCCGGATTCCAGGATTCCTGCTCATGCTCCGTTCGTCCGTTCCCCCGCGCGCCGGCTGGTCGCTTCTGGCCGCCGCGCTGCTTGCCGGCTGCACCACGGTCGGGCCGGATTTCAAGAACCCGGCGCCGCCCAAGGTGGCAGGTTACACCGCCGGCGCGCTGCCCGCGGCGACGGCCTCGGCAGCGGGCACGCTGGGCGGGGCGCAGCATTTCGCAGGCTCGACCGCGGTGTCCGCGCAGTGGTGGACCGCCTTCGGCTCGCCCCGACTCGACGGCCTCATTCAGCAGGCGCTGACCAACAGCCCGACCCTGCAGGCCGCGCAGGCCACGCTGCGCCAGGCGCAGGAGACCTATCGCGCCCAGGCGGGCTCGACGCTGTACCCGACGGTCAACGCCAAGCTGGGCGCCAGCCGCAACGAGGTCAACTCCGCCCAGCTCGGCCAGAGCGGCAGCACGCAGCGTATCTACAACCTGTACAACGCGGGGATCGGGGTCAATTACAACCTGGATCTGTTCGGGGGCAACCGGCGCGCCCTGGAAGCCCTGGCGGCGCAGGCGGACTACCAGTCCTACCAGCTTGCCGGGGCCCGCCTGACCCTGGCCGCCAACGTGGTGACCACCGCCTTCGCGCAGGCCCAGCTGGGCGCGCAGATCCAGGCCACCGAGGCCATCGCCAAGGCGCAGGCCGACGAGTTGCGCATCACGCGCCAGCGCCTGGAGCTGGGCGCCGCCTCGAAGGTGGAAGTGCTGAGCCTGCAGACCCAGTACGAGCAGACCCTGGCCAGCCTGCCGCCGCTGCGCAACAAGCTGCAGCAGGCCGACCATCTGCTGGCCGCCTTGCTCGGCGAGGCGCCGGGTCAGGCCCGCATTCCCCGTTTCGAGCTGTCGGATTTCCGGCTGCCCACCGACCTGCCCATGGTGGTGCCCTCGGAGCTGGTGCGCCAGCGCCCGGACGTGCAGGCCTCCACCGCCCTGTTGCACGCGGCCACGGCGCAATACGGGGTGGCGGTGTCCAACCTGTACCCGCAGATCAACCTCAGCGCCACGCTGGGCACGCAGGCCCTGACCACCGGCGCGTTGTTCGGGCCGGGCTCGATGGTGTGGAACCTGGCGGGCGCGCTGGCGCAGCCCCTGTTCAACGCCGGCCTGCGCGCCGGCGCCAACGCCGCCCAGGCCAACCTGCAGGCGGCTGGCGCCAATTACCGCGCCACCGTGCTGCAGGCGCTGCGCAACGTGGCTGACGCGCTGCGCCAGCTGGACAACGACGCGCAGACCCTGCAGGCGCAGACCGCTGCCGACGGCGCCGCGCAACAGTCGCTCCAGCTGGTGCAGCAGCAGTACAGCCTGGGCGCGGCCAGTTACCTGCAATTGCTCACGGCACAGCAACAGGCGCAGAGCGCACGCATCCAGCTGCTGGCCGCGCAGGCCGCGCGCCTGTCCGACACCGCCGCGCTGTACCAGGCCATGGGCGGCGGCGTGCTGGGCCACGCCGCAGAGAAGGGGAAGGCGACGGTCTCCTGAGCCGCTTGTCCCCTCGTTTTCGCAAGTTCCGAGCACGGGCGCCGCTGCGCCCGCGAACCCAGACCTGCGCCGCCCCTGCGGCGTGGATTCGATGATTGGCAGCACAAGACGCATACGCACATGTCGACGACAGGACGCACCACCCTACGCATGATCATCATGCTGGTCATCGCCGCCGTGCTCATTGGAGCCGTGACCTGGTTTCACTTCTTCAAGGGGCACATGATCGCCAAGTACATGAAGGCGATGTCCAACCCCCCGCAGACCGT
>JAJZWA010000050.1 GCA_021846965.1 Pseudomonadota bacterium
GTCGGTCAGCAGACCGAGCTTCTCGATCGTGCGCTTGAAACGGCGCAGCGCGACGTCGAAGGGTTCGTTCTCTTTAACGCGAATCGTTGTCATTGCAGACGGGTACCTTTGTTCGGGAATTGCGCCCCGCGACGGCCGTGGCCGACCGGGGCTTTGACGTCGCCGGCCTGTCCGGGCATCGAGACCAGGCCCGGTGCGTGGGTGCAATGCGACGAAAAAACCTTTAAAGTATAACCCATCCACCGCGCCGTGCCCAGGTCGGGGACACATTTTCCCCTGAATCGCCTTGTCCGACGCTGCTCCATCCCCTGCCGAAGCGCCGCGCCTGCGCGTGCTGGGCATCGAAACCTCCTGCGACGAAACCGGCATCGCCGTCTACGACAGCCGCGACGGGCTGCTCGGGCAGGCCCTGCATTCCCAGATCGTGCTGCACCGCGACTACGGCGGCGTGGTGCCGGAGCTGGCGTCGCGCGACCACATCGCGCGCGTGCTGCCGCTGGTGGACGAGGTGCTGGAGCAGGCCGGCCTGGAACTGCGCGAGCTCGATGCCATCGCCTACACCCGCGGCCCCGGCCTGGCGGGCGCGCTGCTGGTGGGCGCGGGCGTGGCGGCGGCGCTGGCCATGGCCGCCGATCTCCCCCTGCTGGGGGTGCACCACCTGGAAGGCCACCTGCTGTCGCCGCTGCTGGCGCAGCCGGAGCTGGATTTCCCCTTTGTCGCGCTGCTGGTCTCGGGCGGGCACACCATGCTGCTGCAGGCCAGCGCGCTGGGGCGATACCAGCTGCTGGGCGAGACCGTCGACGACGCCGCCGGCGAGGCCTTCGACAAGTCGGCCAAGCTGCTCGGCCTGGGCTATCCGGGCGGGCCGGAGCTGGCGCGCCTGGCGGGCTCGGGGCGCGCGGGGGTGTTCGAGCTGCCGCGCCCGAAGCTGCATTCCGAGGATCTGGACTTTTCCTTCGCCGGGCTGAAGACGGCGGTGCTGACCCGTGTGCGCCAGCTGGGCGAGGGCGCCTCGCAGCAGGCGCGCGCCGACCTGGCGGCGGCCACGCAGGAGGCGATCACCGACGTGCTGGCGGCCAAGGCCGCGGCCGCGCTGCGCCGCAGCGGCTTGCGTACCCTGGTGGTGGCCGGTGGCGTGGGCGCCAACCTGCGTCTGCGCGAAAAGCTCGATGCGGCCTGCGCCGCGCTGGGCGCGCGGGTGCATTACCCGCCGCTGCAGTGGTGCACCGACAACGGGCCGATGATCGCCTACGCCGCCTGCCGGCGCCTGCAGGCGGGGCTGGCGCGGGGCAGCCGTGACTACGCCTTCGACATCCAGCCGCGCTGGGATCTGTCGGAGCTGGGGGCGGCGCCCGGCGCCGCCCAGGCCGGCTAGACCTCCCACACCCCCAGGGGCTGGAAATCCTCGGACTCGCCCTTGCTGGCGTGTCCGCGCGAATTGCACACCACGCGGGAGTCGTCGGCGCGGTAGTCGTGCCGGCAATGCAGGTGTCCGTGCAGCCACAGATCGCAGCGCCCGATCATGTCGTCGTAGGCGTTGCAGAAGCTGGCGGTGGCGCCGTTGACCGGGTAGCGGGGATCGGTGCTGCGCAGGCTGGGCGCGAAATGGGTGACCACGACGGTGGCGTCCCACTGGCCCGGCTCGCGGCGCGGCAGCTGCAATTGCTCGCGCAGCCAGTCGCGGCTGCGCAGCCCCTCCTGGCGCAGCGCGTGGGCGTCCATGGGCTTGCCGTTGCGCACCGAGCGCTGCACCTGCTCGATGAAATAGCGCGCGGCGCGCATGCATTGTTCGCGCTTGGCCTGGCCGAACAGGTCGAAATCGTTCCACAGCGTGGTGCCGACGAAGCGCACCTTCTGCCCGCCGGCTTCCAGCACCAGGGTCTCGCGCTCGAGCATGCGGATGCCGGCGCGCTCGCAGCGCAGGCGCAGCGCCGCGGTGGCCACGTCGAAGTCGCGCTCGTCGTACTCGTGGTTGCCGGCCACGAACAGCACCGGCACCGGCCAGTCGCGAAAGCGCTCCAGGCCTTCGTGACCGGCGTCGATGTCGCCGGCCAGCACGAGCAGGTCGGCGTCGGGGGCGGGTTGGGGGTCGAAGGTCTCGGCTTCGAGGTGCAGGTCGGACAGCAGTTGCAGGCGCATGTGCGGGTGGAGCTTGCCGGCGCGGCGGGCCGCGGCGGGTCGGGCGACAATGTTGTGGTAAATGCCGGTGGGCAAAGCACAGTTTCGGGCTTTGCTTGCGCAGGCGCAAGGCCTGGGATGGGGCTTGGGCGGCGGAGGCGGGAACAAATGCGCTAAACTGTGCCTTTTTTCACGGCGTGGAATGGTTTCTTCCGCGTTCGCGAGTACTTCACAGGAAACTGCCCCATGAGTCTGAATCAAGCCACGACGGCCAAGGTCGTCGCCGAGAACGCGCGCGCTCCCAAGGACACCGGATCCCCCGAAGTCCAGGTGGCGCTGCTCACCGCCCGCATCAACGAACTGACCGGGCACTTCAAGACCCACGCCAAGGATCACCATGGCCGCCGCGGTCTGCTGCGCATGGTCAGCCGCCGGCGCAAGTTGCTGGATTACCTCAAGGGCAAGGACGCGGACCGCTATCGCGCGCTGATCGCGAAGCTGAACCTGCGCAAGTAATTCCGCATGAACCATGGGGCGCCTGCTTCGCTGAGTCGAGCCAGGCGCCCTGTTGTCGTGTGCGGCGCGCGTGGCGCGCGGCGCACGCCGAGCCGGGAGGTGCTGCTGTGTCATTCCTGGGCCGCTCTGGCCGCCGCGCGCAAGGCGGCGGCGAGAAGCAGAGCCGCGCAGGAATGGCATTGTGCTTCCCGACCCGCCCGCTGACGCGGGCCGGGGCGCGAGTGGCGCGAAGCCGCGCCGCGCCCTTCCAACCGGAGTGAAAACAATGTTCAACAAGATCACCAAGACCTTCCAGTGGGGTTCGCATACCGTCACCATGGAGACGGGCGAGATCGCCCGCCAGGCCGGCGGCGCCGTGCTGCTGAACATGGACGACACCGTGGTGCTGGCCAGCGTCGTGGCCGCCAAGTCGGCCAAGCCGGGCCAGGATTTCTTCCCCCTGACGGTCGACTACATCGAGAAGACCTACGCCGCGGGCAAGATCCCCGGGGGCTTCTTCAAGCGCGAGGGGCGCCTGAGCGAGCATGAGACCCTGACCTCGCGCCTCATCGACCGCCCGATCCGTCCGCTGTTCCCCGAGGGCTTCTACAACGAGGTGCAGGTGGTGGCCCAGGTGCTGTCGCTGAACCCCGAGGTGGAGTCCGACATCGCCGCGATGATCGCCGTCAGCGCCGCGCTGGCCGTTTCCGGCATTCCCTTCGACGGCCCCATCGGCGCCGCCCGCGTGGGCTATGTCGGTGGCGAGTACGTGCTCAACCCGAGCCGTACCCAGCTGGCCGATTCGCGCCTGAACCTGGTGGTCGCCGGCACCGATTCGGCCGTGCTGATGGTCGAGTCCGAGGCCGATCAGCTGACCGAGGAGGTCATGCTGGAGGCCGTGATGTTCGGCCATCGCCAGCTGCAGACGGCCATCGACGCCATCCACGAACTGGTGCGCGAAGGCGGCAAGCCGGCCTGGGAATGGCAGGCCGCGCCGCGTGACGAGGCGCTGATCGCGCGCATCGACGCGCTGGCCGGCGATGCGCTGCGCGCCGCCTACAAGATCACCAGCAAGCAACTGCGCACCGACGCGCTGCGCAAGGCCTACGCCGCGGTGCACGAGGCGCTGGGCGCCGACGGCGCCGAGGTCGACTCGACCAAGGTCGAGCAGATCCTGTTCGACATGGAAGCGCGCATCGTGCGTAGCCAGATCCTGGCCGGCGACCCGCGCATCGACGGGCGCGACACGCGCACCGTGCGCCCCATCGAGATCCGCACCGGGGTGCTGCCGCGCGCGCACGGCAGCGCGCTGTTCACCCGCGGCGAGACGCAGGCCCTGGTGGCCGCCACGCTGGGCACCGACCAGGACTCGCAGATCATCGACGCCCTCGGCGGCGAGTATCGCGACCGCTTCCTGCTGCACTACAACATGCCTCCCTACGCCACCGGCGAGACCGGCCGCATGGGCTCGCCCAAGCGCCGCGAGATCGGCCACGGCCGCCTGGCGCGCCGCGCGCTGCAGGCGGTGCTGCCGAAGAAGGAGGACTTCGCCTACACCATGCGCGTGGTCTCGGAGATCACCGAGTCCAACGGCTCCTCGTCGATGGCCTCGGTGTGCGGCGGCTGCCTGAGCCTGCTCGACGCCGGCGTGCCGCTGAAGGCGCACGTGGCCGGCATCGCCATGGGCCTGATCAAGGAAGGCAACCGCTTCGCCGTGCTCACCGACATCCTGGGCGACGAGGACCACCTCGGCGACATGGACTTCAAGGTGGCGGGCAGCTCCACCGGCGTGACCGCGCTGCAGATGGACATCAAGATCCAGGGCATCACCCGCGAGATCATGCAGGTGGCGCTGGCGCAGGCGCGCGAGGCTCGCCTGCACATCCTGGGCCTGATGCAGCAGGCCGTGGGTGGCGCGCGCGCCGAGGTGTCGCAGTACGCGCCGCGTCTGTACACCATGAAGATCAACCCCGAGCGCATCCGCGACGTCATCGGCAAGGGCGGCGCGGTGATCCGCGCGCTGACCGAGGAGACCGGCACGCAGATCGACATCGCCGACGACGGCACGATCACCGTGGCCTCCACCGATGCCGATCGCGCCAAGGAAGCCATGCGCCGCATCGGCGAACTGACCGCCGAGGTCGAGATCGGCCAGATCTACGACGGCACCATCGTCAAGCTGCTGGACTTCGGCGCGCTGGTCAACGTGCTGCCGGGCCGCGACGGCCTGCTGCACATCTCCCAGATCGCCAACGAGCGCATCGCCAAGGTCTCCGACCATCTGCAGGAAGGCCAGAAGGTGCGCGTGAAGGTGATCGAGACCGACGACAAGGGCCGCTTCCGCCTGTCGATCAAGGCCCTGCTGGGCGACGGCGGCTCCGCCCCGTCCGAGCCGCAGGCCTGAGCGGGCCAAGGCGTCTGCAGCCATGAGCCAGACCATGCGGGTGGCCGAGATCACGACCCCGGGCGGGCCCGAGGTGCTGCGTTGGGCCGAGCGCCCGATGCCGCGCCCCGGCGCCGGCGAGGTGCTGCTGCGGGTTCGTGCCTTCGGCGTGAATCGACCGGACCTGCTGCAGCGCCAGGGTTCCTACCCGCCGCCTCCGGGGGCCTCGGACATTCCGGGCCTGGAGGTCTGCGGCGAGGTGCTCGAGGGTGACTACGCGGGCACTTCGCTGCGCAGCGGCATGCGCGTGGTGGCGCTGGTCAACGGCGGCGGCTACGCGGACTATTGCGTGGTGCCGGCCGGCCAGTGCATCGAGGCCCCGAAGTCCCTGAGCGACGTCGAGGCGGCGGCCATTCCGGAGACCTTCTTCACCGTCTGGCACAACCTGTTCCAGCGCGGCGGGCTGAAGGCCGGCGAGCATGTGCTGGTGCAGGGCGGTGCCAGCGGCATCGGCAGCACCGCGGTGCAGCTGGCCCGCGCGCTGGGCGCGCGGGTGTGGGCCACGGCGGGCACGCCGGCCAAGTGCGCGGCCTGCGTCGAGCTCGGCGCCGAGCGCGCGATCAACTACCGCGAGCAGGATTTCGTGGAGGTGGTGCGCGAGTTCACCGACAAGCGCGGCGTGGACGTGATCCTGGACATGGTCGCCGGCGACTACGTGGCTCGCGAGCTGCGCTGCCTGGCCGAGGACGGCCGGCTGGTGATCGTGGCGGTGCAGGGCGGTGCGAGCGCGGGTTTCGACGCCTCGCTGCTCATGCGTCGGCGCCTGCACATCACCGGCTCCACGCTGCGTCCGCGCGATACCGCCTTCAAGAGCGCGCTGGCGCGCTCGCTGGAGCAGCATGTGTGGCCCCTGATCGAGTCCGGGCGCGTGCGCCCGCGCATGCATGCCGTGCTGCCCGCGCAGGAGATCGTGCGTGCGCACCAGCTGCTCGAGGCGGGAGAGCATGTGGGCAAGATCGCCCTGAGCTGGAACTGATACGCGCAGGGGGCAGTCGCCGCCGCCGCCAACGACAAGAGGAGACGAACGCATGCGCCGAAAGATGGTCGCCGGGAACTGGAAGATGCATGGAAGCCTGCAGGCCAATCGCGCGCTGCTCGGCGAGCTCGTCGCCGCGCCGCGCCCGCATTGCGAGCTGGCGGTGTGCGTGCCCTTCCCCTACCTGGCGCAGGCGCAGGCGCTGCTCGACGGCTCGGGCATCGCGCTGGGGGCGCAGGACTGCTCCATGCACGAGCAGGGCGCCTACACGGGCGAGGTGGCGGCCGGCATGCTGCGCGAGTTCGGCTGCGGCCATGTGATCGTGGGGCATTCCGAGCGCCGCGGGCTGCATGGCGAGAACGATGCCTCGGTGGCGGCGAAGGCGCAGCGCGCGCTCAGTCACGGCCTGCGGCCCATCGTCTGCGTGGGCGAGACCCTGGAGCAGCGCGAGCAGGGCCAGACCGAGGCCGTGGTGGGGCTGCAGCTCGATGCCGTGCTGCACCTGCTGGGCGCGCAGGCCGAGGGCATCGTGCTGGCCTACGAGCCGGTGTGGGCCATCGGCACCGGGCGCAGCGCCAGCGCCGCGCAGGCGCAGGAGGTGCATGCCTTCCTGCGCGCGCGCACACGCCACCACGGGGTGGACGCCGAGGCCGTGCCGATGCTGTACGGCGGCAGCGTCAAGCCCGACAACGCGCGCGAATTGTTCGCGCAACCCGATATCGACGGCGGCCTGATCGGCGGCGCGTCGCTCAAGGCGGCGGATTTCCTGGCCATCGCGGCAGCCGCCGGCAGTCACTGACAACCGGTTTTTCCGTTCAACATGACCATCGTCCTCAACCTGATTCTCGTCGTGCAGATCCTGGCCGCCATGGCCATGGTCGGGCTGATCCTGCTGCAGCACGGCAAGGGCGCCGACATGGGCGCATCCTTCGGCTCCGGAGCCTCGGGCAGCCTGTTCGGCGCCACCGGCTCGGCCAACTTCCTCAGCCGCAGCACCGCGGCGGCGGCCACCGTGTTCTTCGTCTGCACCCTGGCGCTGGCCTATTTCGGCACGCGCCCGGCCGAAAGCGGCGGCGGCGTGATGGGCGAACTGGCCGGCAAGACCCTGGCGCCGCAAGGTGCTCCGGCGGCTTCCAGGCCGGTGGCGGCCGGCTCGCAGGGTGGCGTGGCGCAGATCCCGGGCAGCGCGCAGGCGCCGGCGGCGGCTTCCGCGCAGACCCCCGCGCAGACTCCGGCGCAGACTTCGGCGCAGACTTCGGTGCCCGCATCGAAGCCGGCCAAGGCCAAACCCTGAACGGGATGGGGCGCGCACCCATGAGTGCGCGCATTCTGTTGCGTTTTGTTGCAATGCACAACATGCGTATTGCCTCTTGTCAAGAGGGGCGCGGAGCGTAGTTTGCCGCAACGCAAACAAGGCGCTGCAAACGTTGCGTCACTACAGCGCAGGCCTTAAGATTGACGGGTTGCGCGAATCCGGGGTTCAGTCCCCGCGATGGATGCCTGGCGGGTGAATGCCCCTTCCTCCGGGGTGTGTGAAAGCCCGCCGCCCGGTCCCGGGATTCCGGGGTTGGGCGAGGTACGAAGACGAAGTGCGAATACCGTGGTGCTCGCTCGAGCGTCAGGGCCGACGTGGTGAAATTGGTAGACACGCTATCTTGAGGGGGTAGTGGCGAAAGCTGTGCGAGTTCGAGTCTCGCCGTCGGCACCACAAAGGAAGGACCCGCGTGCAGCACGCGGGCTGGCAGCCGCAGCGATGCGGCGGCGCTGATGTGCGCGAATCTGCCGGGGGGAACGCTGCGAACGCGGCCCGCCCTCGCGGCGTCAGACATGACGAGGAGGGCGTGATGTTCGTCGAGCAGTACCTGCCTGTCTTGCTGTTCATCGTGATCGGCATCGCCGTGAGCGTGGCCCCCATGGTGCTGGGCCGACTGCTCGGGCCTTCGCGCCCCGACAGTGCCAAGAACTCCCCCTACGAATGCGGCTTCGAGGCCTTCGAAGACGCGCGCATGAAGTTCGACGTTCGCTACTACCTGGTGGCGATCCTGTTCATTCTGTTCGACCTCGAGATCGCCTTCCTGTTTCCCTGGGCCGTCGCGCTGAAGAAGATCGGCGCCGTCGGGTTCTGGGCGATGATGATCTTCCTGTCCATCCTGGTCGTGGGCTTCATCTACGAGTGGAAGAAGGGCGCGCTCGACTGGGAGTGAGCGTTGCGTGGCCTGCGCGGGCGTTCCGGGACCCCGGACCCGGACGCGTGCGGGAATGTCGGTGATGCGAGGTTTGGGGATCTGCGATGAGTATCGAAGGTGTTCTGAGCGAAGGTTTCATTACCACCACGGCTGACAAGCTGATCAACTGGACCCGAACCGGGTCGCTCTGGCCGATGACATTCGGTCTGGCTTGTTGTGCGGTGGAGATGATGCATGCGGGGGCTGCCCGTTACGACCTGGACCGCTTCGGCATCGTGTTCCGCCCGAGCCCGCGCCAGTCGGACCTGATGATCGTGGCCGGCACGCTGTGCAACAAGATGGCGCCGGCGCTGCGCAGGGTGTACGACCAGATGCCCGAGCCGCGCTGGGTGGTGTCCATGGGCTCCTGCGCCAACGGCGGCGGCTACTACCACTACTCCTACTCGGTGGTGCGCGGCTGCGACCGCATCGTGCCGGTCGACGTCTACGTGCCCGGCTGCCCGCCGACCGCCGAGGCGCTGCTCTACGGCCTCGTGCAGCTGCAGAACAAGATCCGCCGCACCAACACCATCGCCCGCTGAACGGCCTTCACGGCGCAGCCTTCTCCTCTCAGGCCCGTTTCCCGATGTCCAGCAACCTCGAACGGCTTCAAGACGAACTCCGCCAGCAACTGGGTGATGCCCTGATCGGCATGCGCGCGGATCTGGGTGAACTCACCATCGAACTGTCCGTGGCCTCCTACGTGGAGTCCTGCAAGCGACTGCGCGATGCGCCGACCCTGCGCTTCGAGCAGCTGATGGACCTGTGCGTGGTGGACTACCAGGGCTATGGCGAGGGCCTGCGCGAAGGCGCGCGCTTCGTCGTCGTCCTGCACCTGCTGTCGGTGGGCTTGAACCAGCGCCTGCGCGTGCGCGTGGGCTGCCCCGACGACGAACTGCCGGTGGTGCCTTCGATCAACCCGGTGTGGAACAGCGCCAGCTGGTACGAGCGCGAGGCCTTCGATCTGTACGGCGTGGTGTTCGAGGGCCACGAGGACCTGCGGCGCCTGCTCACCGACTATGGCTTCATCGGGCACCCCTTCCGCAAGGACTTCCCGGTCAGCGGCACGGTGGAAATGCGCTACGACCCCGAGGCCCGCCGGGTGATCTACCAGCCCGTGAGCATCGAGCCGCGAGAGATCGTGCCGCGCGTGGTGCGCGAGCCCGGCTACGGCGATCTTCCGCGCGAGCGCAACCAACCCGGCGCCTGAATTCCTGGATCCGACATGGCCGAGATCAAGAACTACACCCTGAACTTCGGACCGCAGCACCCGTCCGCGCACGGCGTGCTGCGCCTGGTGCTCGAACTCGATGGCGAGGTCATCCAGCGCGCCGACCCGCATATCGGGCTGCTGCACCGCGCCACCGAGAAGCTGGCCGAGACCCGCACCTTCATCCAGGCGCTGCCCTACATGGACCGCCTGGACTACGTCTCGATGATGTGCAACGAGCACGCCTACGTGCTGGCCATCGAGAAGCTGCTGGGCGTGGAGGTTCCGCTGCGTGCGCAGTACATCCGCGTGATGTTCGCGGAGATCACCCGCCTGCTCAACCACCTGCTGTGGCTGGGCGCGCACGCGCTGGACTGCGGCGCCATGACCGTGTTCCTCTACGCCTTCCGCGAGCGCGAGGACCTGTTCGACGTGTACGAGGCGGCCTCGGGCGCGCGCATGCACGCCGCGTATTTCCGTCCGGGCGGCGTGTACCGCGACCTGCCGGACCGCATGCCCCAGTACCGTGTGTCCAGCGTGCGCGGCCCGCGCGAGCTCGAGGCGCGCAACGCCAATCGCCAGGGTTCGGTGCTGGACTTCATCGACGAGTTCACCCAGCGCTTCCCGAAGTACGTCGACGAGTACGAGACCCTGCTGACCGACAATCGCATCTGGAAGCAGCGTACGGTGGGCATCGGCGTGGTGTCGCCCGAGCGCGCCTTGCAGCTGGGCTTCTCCGGCCCGATGCTGCGCGGCTCCGGTTTCGCCTGGGACCTGCGCAAGCAGCAGCCCTACGACGTCTACGACCGCATGGACTTCGACATCCCGGTCGGCAAGACCGGCGACTGCTACGACCGCTACCTGGTGCGGGTCGAGGAGATGCGTCAGTCCAACCGCATCATCCAGCAATGCGTGCAGTGGCTGCGCGCCAACCCCGGCCCGGTGATCACGGACAACCACAAGGTTGCGCCGCCTTCGCGGGTGCAGATGAAGACCAGCATGGAGGATCTGATCCACCACTTCAAGCTGTTCTCCGAGGGTTTCCACGTGCCCGAGGGCGAGGCCTACGCCGCCGTCGAGCACCCGAAGGGCGAGTTCGGCATCTACCTGGTTTCCGACGGTGCGAACAAGCCCTTCCGCCTGAAGATCCGCGCCCCCGGCTTCCCGCACCTGGCAGCGATGGACGAAATGTCCCGCGGCCACATGATCGCGGATGCCGTGGCCATCATCGGCACGATGGACATCGTGTTCGGCGAAATCGATCGGTAAATCCCCCATGCTGTCAGAAACCACCCGCCAGCGCATCGACCGCGAGCTGGCCAAGTACCCGGCCGACCAGAAGCAGTCGGCGGTGATCGCGGCGCTGTCCATCGTGCAGGCCGAACGCGGCTGGATCTCCCCCGAGTCCGAGGTCGAGGTGGCCGAGTACATCGGCATCCCGCCGATCGCGGTGCACGAGGTGGTGACCTTCTACAACATGTTCAACACCCGGCCCGTGGGCCGGTTCAAGCTGAACGTGTGCACCAATCTGCCCTGCCAGCTGGGCGGCGGCGCGCAGGCCGCGAAGTACCTGAGCGAGAAGCTCGGCATCGGCCTGGGCGAGACCACCGCGGACGGCCTGTTCACGCTGCAGGAATGCGAATGCCTGGGCGCCTGCGGAGATGCGCCGGTGGCGCTGGTCAACGACCGCCGCATGTGCAGCTTCCTCGACCGCGAGCGCATCGACGCGCTGATCGAGTCCCTGCGCTCGCAGGCGCGCTCGGAAGGACAAGCCGGAGGACAAGCGTGATCAACTTCGCTTCCCAGGGGGCCGAAACCTGTTTCCACGGCCGCCACATCAAGCCGCAGATCTTCGCCGGTCTGGACGGCAGCAACTGGCGCCTGCAGGACTATGTCAAGCGCGACGGCTACCAGGCGCTGCGCCGCATTCTCGGTGCCGACGGCCAGCCGGGCATGAGCCCGGAGCAGGTGATCGCCGAGGTCAAGGCCTCGGCGCTGCGCGGGCGCGGCGGCGCGGGCTTCCCCACGGGCCTGAAGTGGAGCTTCATGCCGCGTCAGTTCCCCGGTGCGAAGTACCTGGTGTGCAACTCCGACGAGGGTGAGCCGGGGACCTTCAAGGACCGCGACATCCTGCGCTTCAACCCCCATATCGTGATCGAGGGCATGGCCATCGCCGCCTACGCGATGGGCATCGGCGTGGGCTACAACTACATCCACGGCGAGATCTTCGAGGACTACGAGCGCTTCGAGCAGGCGCTGGACGAGGCGAGGGCGGCCGGTTTCCTGGGCGACAACATCCTGGGCAGCGGCTTCAGCTTCCAGCTGCACGCCTCGCATGGGTTCGGCGCCTACATCTGCGGCGAGGAAACCGCGCTGCTGGAGTCGCTGGAAGGCAAGAAGGGGCAGCCGCGCTTCAAGCCGCCGTTCCCCGCCAGCTTCGGCCTGTACGGCAAGCCCACCACCATCAACAACACCGAGACCTTCGCGGCGGTGCCCTGGATCATCCGCAACGGCGCCGCGGCCTACGTGGAGGCCGGCAAGCCCAACAACGGCGGCACCAAGATCTATTCGGTCTCGGGCGACGTGGCGCGTCCGGGCAACTACGAGATCCCGATGGGCACGCCCTTCGCCGAACTGCTGGCGCTGGCCGGCGGGGTGCGCGGCGGGCGCGGGCTCAAGGCGGTGATTCCCGGCGGCTCCTCCGCCCCGGTGCTGCCGGCCCAGGTGATCATGGACTGCACCATGGACTACGACTCCATCTCCAAGGCCGGCTCGATGCTGGGCTCGGGGGCGGTGATCGTGCTCGACGACACGCGCTGCATGGTGAAGTCCCTCGAGCGCCTGTCCTACTTCTACCAGCATGAATCCTGCGGGCAGTGCACGCCCTGCCGCGAGGGCACGGGCTGGCTGTGGCGGGTGGTGCATCGCATCGAGCACGGCCAGGGCCGCCCGGAAGACCTGGATCTGCTCAACTCGGTGTCGGACAACATCGCCGGGCGCACCATCTGCGCGCTGGGCGACGCGGCGGCCATGCCGGTGAAGTCCTTCGTGCGCCATTTCCGCGCCGAGTTCGAGCATCACATCGAACACAAGACCTGCCTGGTTCCGGCCTACGTCTGAAGCCGCAGCCCGCCCAAGCAACGCACGCCCCGAGAGACTCTGACGTCATGGTTGAACTCGAAATCGACGGTCACAAGGTCGAGGTGCCCGAAGGCTCCATGGTGATGGACGCCGCGCGCAAGCTCGATGTGTACGTGCCGCACTTCTGCTACCACCCCAAGCTGTCGATCGCGGCCAACTGCCGCATGTGCCTGGTCGACGTGGAAAAGGCGCCCAAGCCGCTGCCGGCCTGCGCCACGCCCGTCGCCCAGGGCATGATCGTGCGCACCCGTTCGGAGCGCGCGATCCAGGCCCAGAAGGGGGTGATGGAGTTCCTGCTGATCAACCATCCGCTGGACTGTCCGATCTGCGACCAGGGCGGCGAGTGCCAGCTGCAGGACCTGGCGGTGGGCTACGGCGGTTCCACCTCGCGCTACCAGGAAGAAAAGCGCGTGGTGTTCCACAAGAACGCCGGGCCGCTGGTGGGCATGGAGGAAATGACCCGCTGCATCCACTGCACCCGCTGCGTGCGTTTCGGGCAGGAAGTGGCCGGGTTGATGGAACTCGGCATGGCCAACCGCGGCGAGCATTCCGAGATCACCACCTTCCTCGAGGGTTCGATCGAGTCCGAGCTCTCGGGCAACATGATCGACCTGTGCCCGGTGGGCGCGCTGACCAGCAAGCCCTTCCGCTTCGCCGCGCGCCCCTGGGAGCTGTCCCGGCGCGCCTCGGTGAGCCCGCACGACAGCGTGGGCGCCAACCTGGTCATGCAGATCAAGGCCAACCGCGTCGTGCGCGTGGTGCCCCAGACCAACGAGGCCGTCAACGAGTGCTGGCTGTCCGACCGCGACCGCTTCAGCTACGAGGGCCTGGGCAGCGCCGACCGCCTCACCGCGCCGATGGTGCGCGACGAGGGCGGGCTGCGCGAGGTCGACTGGCCGACGGCGCTGAGTTTCGTGGCCAACGGGCTCAAGCGCGTGGTCGAGGTCGAGGGGCCGCAGGCGCTGGGCGCACTGGCCTCGCCGCTGTCGACCAACGAGGAGCTGTACCTGCTCGGGCGCATCGTGCGCGCGCTGGGCAGCGAGAACATCGACACCCGCCTGCGCCGCAGCGACACCGCGCCGCAGCAGGTGGTGCCCTCGCTGGGCCTGAGCCTGGCCGAGGTGGGGCAGTTGCAGGCCGCCTTCGTGGTCGGCTCCTTCCTGCGCAAGGACCATCCCCTGCTGGCCGCCCGCCTGCGCCGCGCGGCGCGCGCCGGCACGCAGGTCAGCGTGCTGCACGCCAGCCGCGACGACGCGCTGATGCCGCTGCGCGCGGCGCTGGCGGCGGCGCCGGCTTCCTGGGTGGCCGAGCTGGCCGGCGTGGCCGCGGCGGTGGCCGATGCGGCGGGCGTGCAGCGCCCGCCGGTGCTGGCCGCGCTGCAGCCTTCGCAGGGCGCGCGCGACGTGGCCGCCAGCCTGGTGGGCAAGCAGCGCGCCGTGGTCTGGCTGGGCAATGCCGCCGCGCAGCATCCCCAGGCCTCGACCCTGGAAAGCCTGGCGCGCTGGATCGCGCAGACCGCCGGCGTGCGCTTCGGCTACACGGTGGAGGGGGGCAACACGGTGGGTGCCCACCTGGTGGGCGCGGTTCCGCGTGGCGCGGGGCAGGGCGCGGCGCAGATGCTGTCCAGGACCCCCAACGCCATGCTGCTGCTGGGCCTGGAGCCCGAGCTGGACCTGTTCGACGGCGCGGCTGCCGCCGCGGCCATGCGCCGCAGCGCCTTCGTCGTGGCCCTGAGCGCCTATCGCAACGCCGAGCTGGAGCAATATGCGCAGGTCGTGCTGCCGGTGGCGCCCTTCAGCGAGACGGCGGGCAGCCTGATCAACTGCGAAGGGCGCCTGCAGTCCTTCCAGCAGGTGGCTCCCTCGGTGGGCAGCTCGCGCCCGGCCTGGAAGGTGCTGCGGGTGCTGGGCAACCAGCTCGGACTGCCGGGCTTCGATTTCGAGACCACCGAGCAGGTGCGCGAAGCCGCGCTGCGCGGGGTGGACGTGGCCGCCGCGCTGGCGCTGCCCGAGGTGCAACTGCCGCAGTCGCTGGAAGCCGGCGTCGCGGCGCCCGAGGGCGAATTCGAGCGCGTGGCCGACGTGCCCATCTACAGCAGCGACGCCATCGTGCGCCGCTCGCCGTCGCTGCAACGCACCGTGGACGGCCAGCGTGCCGCCCAGGTGGCGCTGCCGCGCGACGCCTGGGAGCGCCTCGGACTGCAAGCCGGCGCGATGGTGCGCGTGCAGCAGGGCCAGGCCAGCGCCGAGCTGCCGGCCCGGCTGGACGCCACCCTGGCCAGCGGCGTGGTGCGTATCGCCACCGCCCATCCCGCGACCCAGGCGCTGGGGCCGATGTTCGGCCGCGTCTCCGTGCACAAGGTCTGAACCATGCTCGACGCCTTCACTTCCAGCGGACTCAAGCTGCTCGGGCCGGTCGCCTGGCCCCTGGTCTGGGACATCCTGCGCATCGTCCTCATCGTGCTGCCCCTGTTCATCGGGGTGGCCTACCTGACCCTGTGGGAACGCAAGGTCATCGGCTGGATCCAGGTGCGCATCGGCCCCAACCGGGTCGGCCCCTTCGGCCTGCTGCAGCCCATCGCCGACGGCCTGAAGTTCATCTTCAAGGAAATCGTCGTCCCGACGCGCTCCAGCCACTTCCTGTTCGTGCTCGGCCCGATCATGACCCTGACGCCGGCGCTGGTGGCCTGGTCGGTGATGCCCTTCGGGCCCCAGGTCGCGCTGGTCAACGTCAACGCGGGCCTGCTGCTGCTGCTGGCGGTGACCTCGGTCGAGGTCTACGGCATCATCATCGCCGGCTGGGCGTCGAACTCCAAGTACGCCTTCCTGGGCGCGCTGCGCGCTTCCGCGCAGATGGTCAGCTACGAAATCGCCATGGGTTTCTGCATGGTGGTGGTGCTGATGGTCTCGGGCAGCCTGAACCTGACCCAGATCGTCGCGGTGCAGCAGCATGGGCGCTTCGCGTCGATGGGGCTGAACCTGCTGTCGTGGAACTGGCTGCCGCTGCTGCCGATCTTCGTGGTCTACATGATCTCCGGCATCGCCGAGACCAACCGCCACCCCTTCGACGTGGTCGAGGGCGAGTCCGAGATCGTCGCCGGGCACATGGTCGAGTACTCGGGCATGTCCTTCGCGCTGTTCTTCCTCGCCGAATACGCGAACATGATCCTGGTGTCCTTCCTGGCCGCGGTCATGTTCCTGGGCGGCTGGGACGCGCCGTTCTCCTTCCTCGGATTCATCCCGGGCTGGATCTGGCTGGGCATCAAGGCCTTCGTGCTGGTGACCATGTTCCTGTGGGTGCGCGCCAGTTTCCCGCGCTACCGCTACGACCAGATCATGCGCCTGGGCTGGAAGATCTTCATTCCCGTCACGCTGGTCTGGCTGGTCGTGATCGGCGCCTGGATGCAGACCCCGTGGTCCATCTGGAATTGAACCGGAGCTAGGGATGTCCGCAGTACTCGATACCGTCAACAGCTTCTTCCTGGTCGAGCTGATCAAGGGCCTGGCCCTGACCGGCAAGTACGCGCTGCGCCGCAAGATCACGGTGCAGTACCCGGAGGAGAAGACCCCGATGTCGCCGCGTTTCCGCGGCCTGCACGCGCTGCGTCGCTACCCCAATGGCGAGGAGCGCTGCATCGCCTGCAAGCTGTGCGAGGCGGTGTGCCCGGCGCTGGCCATCACCATCGAGAGCGCGCAGCGCGAGGACGGCACCCGCCGCACCACGCGTTACGACATCGATCTGACCAAGTGCATCTTCTGCGGCTTCTGCGAGGAAAGCTGCCCGGTGGACTCGATCGTCGAAACCCACATCTTCGAATACCACGGCGAGCAGCGTGGTGACCTGTACTTCACCAAGCCCATGCTCCTGGCGGTGGGTGATCGCTACGAACACGAAATCGCGCCCAACAAGGAGGCCGACGCACCCTATCGCTGACCCTGCCGCGCCGGCACTCGCCGCCGGCGCCGCCGCGGGGATGCGCCGCAGCCCCCGCGCAGCAGACCTTGCGTCGCAAACCGCTGACTAGCCATGACTATCGCCACCGCGTTGTTCTACCTGTTCTCGGCCGTGCTGCTGTTCGCGGCGTTTCGCGTGATCACCGCGCGCAACACCGTGCACGCCGCGCTGTTCCTGGTGCTGGCCTTTTTCCAGGCCTCGACCATCTGGATGCTGCTCGAAGCCGAATTCCTGTCCATCGTGCTGGTGCTGGTGTACGTGGGCGCGGTGATGGTGCTGTTCCTGTTCGTGGTCATGATGCTCGACGTCAACGTGGACCAGCTGCGACAGGGCTTCTGGCGCTTCTTCCCGGTGGCCGCGCTGTTCGGCGTGTTCATCGTGCTGGAAATGGCCGCGGTGCTCATGCAGGCCTTCCAGATCGGCGGCCAGACCGCGGCGGCCCAGGTGGGCGGCCAGGCGCTGAGCCCGGCCGCGCGCGCCGCGGCGCAGATCCCGAACACCGAGTTGCTGGGGCGCGTGCTCTACGGTGCCTACCTGGTGCCGCTGGAGATCGCCGCGGTCATCCTGCTGGTGGCCATCATCGCCGCCATCGCGCTGACCCTGCGCAAGCGCAAGGACACCAAGAGCCAGCGCGTGGCCGACCAGCTGCGCGTGCGCCGCGCCGACCGCGTGCGCCTGGTGCAGATCCCGGCGCATGTGCCGGCGCAGGCGGCCGCCGCGGCCGCGACCGACAAGGGGGAGTGACAAGATCATGCTGGGATCTCTCGGTCTGGCCCATTACCTGGTGCTCAGCGCCATCCTGTTCGCGATGGCCGTGGTCGGCATCTTCCTGAACCGGCGCAACCTGATCGTGCTGCTCATGGCCATCGAGCTCATGCTGCTGGCCGTGAACATGAACTTCGTCGCCTTCTCGCACTACCTGCAGGACATGGCCGGCCAGGTGTTCGTGTTCTTCATCCTGACCGTCGCCGCCGCCGAGTCGGCGATCGGACTGGCCATCCTGGTCGTCCTGTTCCGCAACCTGTCGACCATCAGCGTCGACGAACTCGATTCACTCAAGGGCTGAGGCATGGCTGCCACCATCAATCCCACGCTGTTGCTCGTCATCGCGCTGGCGCCGCTGGTCGGGGCCATCGTCGCCGGGCTGTTCGGCAAGACCCTGGGGCGCGTCGTCTCGCACAGCGTGACCACGGGTTCGGTCGCGCTGTCCTGCGCGCTGTCGCTCTACGTGCTGTGGCAGGTGCTCGGCGGCGCGCGCTACAACGGCACCGTCTACACCTGGATGCAGGTGGGCTCGCTGCAGATGCAGGTGGGCTTCCTGATCGACAGCCTCTCCGCGCTGATGATGGTGGTGGTCACCTTCGTGTCGATGTGCGTGCACATCTACACCATCGGCTACATGGCCGAGGACCCGGGCTACGAGCGCTTCTTCTCCTACATCAGCCTGTTCACCTTCAGCATGCTGATGCTGGTGATGAGCAACAACTTCCTGCAGCTGTTCTTCGGCTGGGAAGCGGTGGGCCTGGTCTCCTACCTGCTGATCGGCTTCTGGTACACCCGCGAGTCGGCGGTGTTCGCGAACCTCAAGGCCTTCGTGGTCAACCGGGTGGGCGACTTCGGCTTCGTGCTGGGCATCGGCCTGGTGGCGGCCTACACCGGCAGCCTGAACTACACCGACGTGTTCGCCAAGGCGCCCGAGCTGGCCAAGCTGGTGTTCCCCGGCACCGACTGGATGCTGCTGACGGTGCTGTGCATCTGCCTGTTCATCGGCGCCATGGGCAAGAGCGCCCAGTTCCCGCTGCACGTGTGGCTGCCCGACTCGATGGAAGGCCCCACGCCGATCTCCGCGCTGATCCACGCCGCCACCATGGTGACGGCGGGCATCTTCATGGTCTCGCGCATGTCGCCGCTGTTCGAGCTGTCGGACACCGCGCTGTCGGTGGTCATGGTGCTGGGGGCGATCACGGCGCTGTTCATGGGTTTCCTGGGGGTGATCCAGAACGACATCAAGCGGGTCATCGCCTACTCGACCCTGTCCCAGCTCGGGTACATGACCACCGCGCTGGGGGCCTCGGCCTACCCGGTGGCCATGTTCCACCTGATGACCCACGCCTTTTTCAAGGCGCTGCTGTTCCTGGCCGCCGGCTCGGTGATCATGGGCATGCACCATGACCAGGACATCCGCCACATGGGCGGGCTGCGCAAGTACATGCCCATCACCTGGATCACCTTCCTGATCGGTTCGCTGGCGCTGTGCGGCACGCCGCTGTTCTCGGGCTTCTATTCCAAGGACAGCATCATCGACGCGGTCTCGGCCAGCCACCTGCCCGGCGCCGGTTTCGCCAGCTTCGCGGTGACCGCCAGCGTGTTCGTCACCGCCCTGTATTCCTTCCGCCTGTACTTCCTGGTGTTCCACGGCGAGGAGCGCTTCCGCCACGCGGTGTCGCACCACGGCCATGACGACCATGGGCACGACGACCACGCCGCCCACGGTCATGACGACCACGGACATGGGCACGGCAGCTTCGAGCCCCACGAATCGCCCTGGGTGGTGACCCTGCCGCTGGTGCTGCTGGCCATCCCCTCGGCCCTCATCGGCTGGTTCACCATCCGCCCGCTGCTGTTCGGCGGCTTTTTCCAGGGCGCCATCGTCACCAACACCGCCGCCCACCCGGCGATGGCCGACCTGGCCGCGCATTTCCACGGCCCGCTGGAAATGGCCCTGGATTCCTTCGTCCACCTGCCGCTGTGGCTGGCCATCGCCGGCGGCGTGGTCGCCTACTACGCGTACATGGTGAACCCGAAGTTCCCGGTCGCCGTGCAGCGCATGTTCCAGCCCGTGTACGTGCTGCTGGACCACAAGTACTACATGGACTGGATCAACGAGCACGTGATCGCCGCCGGCGCGCGCCTGCTGGGCCGCGGCCTGTGGCAGGGCGGGGACGCCGGGATCATCGACGGCCTGCTGGTCAACGGCACGGCCCGCCTGGTCGGCATGGGCGCGGCGCTGGTGCGCCGCCTGCAGACCGGCTTCATCTATTACTACGCGCTGGCGATGATCGCGGGCGTGGTCGTGTTCATGTGGATGTTCGTGCCGGGCAAGCTGCTCTCCGGCTGGTTCATCCGATAAACCCAGGGCCTGCGGCTACCCGATAACTATGCAATCGCTACCCTTGCTGAGCCTGTCCATCTGGACGCCCATCGCCTTCGGCCTCCTGATCCTGCTGCTCGGTCGCGAGACCAACGCGCCTGCCATGCGCTGGCTGGCGCTGGTCGGCGCCGTCGTGTCCTTCGCCGTGACCCTGCCGGTGGTCGGGGGCTTCGACGTGACCAAGGCGGGCATGCAGTTCGTCGAACAGGCGCGCTGGATCGAGCCCTTCAACATCCAGTACCAGCTGGGCGTGGACGGCATCTCGCTGTGGTTCGTGCCGCTCACCGCCTTCATCACGGTGATCACCGTGATCGCCGGCTGGGAGGTGATCACCGAGCGCGTGGCCCTGTACATGGCCTCCTTCCTCATCCTCTCGGGGTTGATGGTGGGCGTGTTCTGCGCGGTCGACGCCATGCTGTTCTACGTGTTCTTCGAGGCCACGCTGATCCCGATGTACCTGATCATCGGCATCTGGGGCGGGCAGCGCCGGGTCTACGCGGCCTTCAAGTTCTTCCTCTACACCCTGCTGGGCTCGCTGCTGATGCTGGTCGCGCTGCTGTACCTGTACAGCCAGTCGGGTGGCAGCTTCAACATCCTCGACTGGTACACGGTGCCGCTGACCCGCACCGCGCAGATCCTGCTGTTCGTGGCCTTTTTCGCGGCCTTCGCGGTGAAGATCCCGATGTGGCCGGTGCATACCTGGCTGCCCGACGCCCACGTCGAGGCGCCCACCGGGGGCTCCATCGTGCTGGCGGCCATCATGCTCAAGCTGGGCGCCTACGGTTTCGTGCGCTTCGTGCTGCCCATCGTGCCGGACGCCAGCCGCGAGCTGGCGCCGCTGGTCATCACCCTGTCGGTGATCGCGGTGATCTACATCGGTCTGGTCGCCATGGTGCAGACCGACATGAAGAAGCTGGTGGCCTACTCGTCGATCGCCCACATGGGCTTCGTCACCCTGGGCTTCTTCCTGTTCAGCAACCTGGGGGTCGAGGGCGGACTGGTGCAGATGATCTCCCACGGCTTCGTGTCGGGGGCCATGTTCATGGGCATCGGCGTGCTCTATGACCGCATGCACACCCGCGCCATCGCCGACTACGGCGGCGTGACCTCGAAGATGCCCCATTTCGCGGCCTTCGCGGTGCTGTTCGCGATGGCCAACGCGGGCCTTCCGGGCACCAGCGGCTTCGTCGGCGAGTGGATGGTCATCCTGGCCGCCGTGCGCGAGAACTTCTGGCTGGGCCTGCTGGCCGCCACCACGCTGGTGCTGGCCGCCGGCTACACGCTGTGGATGGTCAAGCGCGTGTTCTTCGGCCCGGTGCGCAACAAGCACGTGGAGGCCTTGCGCGACATCGGCGCGCGCGAGTTCCTGATCCTGGCGCTGCTGGCCGCGGGGACCCTGTGGTTCGGCCTGTATCCCAAGTTCTTCACCGATCCGATGCAAGGCAGCGTCGCCCAGCTGCTGCAGCACGTGGCGGCCTCGAAACTGCAGTAAGGCGCGAAGCACATCATGAACTGGATTGCGGTCTATCCCGAGATTTTCCTGCTGGTCATGGCCTGCGTGGTCATGCTCGTCGACGTCTTTTTCCGCGACCCCCAGCACCGTGCCGCCTACGCCGTGAGCGTGCTGAGCCTGGTCCTGCTGGTGGTGCTGTGCGGCGCGCTGTATGCCGACGGCGGGCGCATGCTGGCCATGCAGCGCATGGTCTGGTACGACCCCATGGCCAACATGCTCAAGATGTTCGCGTCGGTGGCCACGCTGTTCTCCCTGGTCTACGGCCAGCGCTACGCGCTGGACCGCGGCATGTGGGGCGGCGAGCTGATGTCCCTGGCGCTGTTCTCGCTGCTCGGCCAGTTCATCATGATCTCGGCCAACAACCTGCTGATGGTGTACCTGGGCCTGGAGCTGATGTCCCTGTCGCTGTACGCGCTGGTCGCGCTGCGCCGTGACTCCAAGGTGGCCACCGAGGCGGCGATGAAGTACTTCGTGCTGGGAGCCCTGGCCTCGGGCTTCCTGCTCTACGGCATGAGCATGATCTACGGCGCCACCGGCTCGCTGGACCTGAGCGTGGTGTTCCAGTCCATCGCCATGGAGCCGCTGAACCGCGCCGCGCTGGTCATGGGCGTGGTGTTCATCGTCGCCGGCGTGGCCTTCAAGTTCGGCGCCGCGCCTTTCCACATGTGGCTGCCCGACGTCTACCAGGGCGCGCCCACCGTGGTGGTGCTGCTGGTCGCCGCGGCGCCCAAGCTGGCCGCCTTCGCGATGGCCATCCGCCTGCTGGTGCTGGGCCTGTTCCCGCTGGCCGTGGACTGGCAGCAGATGCTCATGGTGCTGGCCGTGCTGTCGCTGGTGGTGGGTAATTTCGCGGCCATCGCGCAGACCAACCTCAAGCGCATGCTGGCCTACTCGACCATCGCCCAGATCGGCTTCGTGCTGCTGGGGCTGATGTCGGGCATGGTCAACGGCAACGGCATGTCCTCCTCGCAGGCCTACGGAGCCGCGGTGTTCTACATGCTGGTGTACGTGCTCAGCACCCTGGGCACCTTCGGCATCATCATGTTCCTGGCCCACGAGGGCTTCGAGGCCGAGGAACTGCGTGATTTCGCCGGCCTGGGCAAGAGCCATCCCTGGCTGGCCGGCATCATGACCTTCCTGATGTTCTCGCTGGCGGGCATCCCGCCCTTCGCCGGCTTCTACGCCAAGTTCGTGGTGCTGCAGTCGCTGCTGGCCACCGGCAGGGTGTGGCTGGTGGTGCTGGCGGTGCTGCTGTCGGTGATCGGCGCCTTCTACTACCTGCGCCTGGTCAAGGTCATGTACTTCGACGCGCCGACCCGCGAGCACAAGGTGCGCGCGTCGGGTTCGGCGTGGGCGCTGATGTCGATCAACGGCCTGGCCGTGCTGGCCCTGGGCATCGTGCCGGGCGGCCTGATGACCCTGTGCTACCAGGCCATCACCAACACCCTGCGCTGAAGCGCCGATCCGAACCGGGAAATCCCGCATGCAATCCTCCGCCGTCTGGCTGGTGCTCGTGATGGCGCTGTTCGGCGCCAATGCTCCCTTCATGTCCGATCGCATGTTCCTGGTCGTGCCGCTGAAGGCGCGCAAGACCTGGTGGCAGCGCGTGGGCGAGATCCTGCTGCTGTACTTCGCCGTCGGCGGCCTGTCGCTGGCGCTGGAACAGCGCCTGGGCCAGATCTACCCCCAGCACTGGCAGTTCTACGCGGTCTCGCTGGCCATGTTCGTGGTACTGGCCTTTCCCGGCTTCGTGATGCGCTACCTGGTGCGTCGCGCGCCGGCCTGAGCGGCGCGCAGCGACCTGCAGCTCCCAGCCCGAACCGGCGCCGATGGCCTCCAGCGAACTCCCCGAGCACGAGCACCTGCGCGAGACCCCGGTGGCCACGCAGCCGGTGTTCGAGGGGCGCTTCCTGCGCATCTGGCGCGACACCGTGCGACTGCCCGATGGGGCGGTGGCCGAGCGCGAATACATCAAGCATTCCGGCGCGGTGATGGTGATCCCGCTGCTGGACAACGGGCGCGTGCTGATGGAGCGCCAGTGGCGCACCCCGATGCGCCGCGTGATGACCGAATTTCCCGCCGGCAAGCTCGACCCGAACGAGGCCTGGCAGGCCTGCGCGGCGCGCGAGCTGCGCGAGGAGACCGGCTACAGCGCGCGCGAATGGGCCTACATCGGCACCATCAACAACGCCATCTCCTACTCCGACGAGGCCATCCACCTGGCCTTCGCCCGCGGCCTCAGCCCGGGCCCGCGCCAGCTCGACGCGCACGAGTTCCTCGAGGTCTTCGAGGCCGAGCCCCAGCAGCTGCTGGACTGGGTGCGCTCGGGCACGATCAGCGACGTGAAGACCGTCATCGGCGTGTTCTGGCTGGAAAAGATGCTCAGCGGCGCCTGGCCGCTGGACTGGCGCGCCTGAGCGCCGCGGGGAGCGTGAGCCTCCTCGCAGCCCGTCGTTGAGTTCGCGTGAATCCGCCCGCCCCGGGCGCCCGACTGTCCTGATCAGCCCTAGTATCGGACAAACACCGGCGCCCTGAGCACGCCCGGAACCATGGGGGACAGACCGTGCCCGCGCACGGAAAGGAACCATCATGGTGGCGTGGAAGAGATGCGCGAAGGCCCTTCGCGCTACGGCGGCGGCGCTGGGTCTGGGCCTGGCCCGCGTGGCCTCCGCCTTCGTGCAGATCCCGAGGGTGGCCCTGCATGCGATGGGCGTGGTCCTGCCGGTGGCCGCGGGCACGATCCTGCTGGCGGGCGGGGTCAGCGTGGGCTACCGCCTGCTGCATGGCTCGGGCGAGCAGGGTCGCCGCGTGGTGCTGACCCGCCACGGGCGCGACGGCAAGCTGCTGCGCCAGGTGGTCGACGTCGGCGGGCCGCATGGCGAGAACAACCCGCTGCTGGCCTCCGCCGAAGGGCTGCCCGCGCCAGGCTCGCTGCAGCCGCTGCCCGGCGTTTCCGGGCCGGTGGCGACCACCACGCCCGCGCCCGGCGCGTCGGCCTCGGGCGCCGCCAGCCATGAGCCCGCCGAGGCCAACTACCTGCAGGCGCAGGCACTGGCCACCATGGTGGAGCTGGACGTGTCGCCCCACGTGGAGGCCGGCTGGCCGGTGGTGAGCTACTGCCGCGCCGGCGTGCACGCGCTGCAATGCCACCACAACGACCTGTGGCTGCGCAATCGCTGGAGCCAGGCCCTGAGCCACGCCGATGTCTGCGTGGCCCCGGAGCAGGCCGGGTATTTCCGGCTGGCCGGCGCCGACGCCCAGGGTTGCGTGGCCGTGCACTTCCCGCGCCGGGGCGACGTGCACGTGGTCGTGCAGGAGACGATGCCCGCGCAACCGGACTTTCCGACCTTCAAGGATCTGGACCTGCAGCTCATGTCCCCGCTGTGGTGGGGAGGCCAGGTGCTCGGCAACCTGTGGGTTCCCGTGGTCGGCCCGCAGACCTTCTTTCCCGTGCGCTACCCGAGCTTTCGCGACGAGGAGCACGAATTCGGCGTGCAGCAGCGACCCGTGGACCTGCTGACCCGCCTCGTGGTGTTCACCTATCACGGCTCGGGGGAATCCGCGGCCAGGGTGTCCACCCTGAAGCTCAATGATCCGGAACAGGGCTTCGTGCTGCTGAGCGCCTCGGCCACCCGCATGCTGGTGGGCGGTGACTTCCGCAGCGTGGGCCACCGGCCCTCCTACGGTCTGGCGCAGTTCCTGCCGGCGGGCCCCGAGCAGCGGGCGATCGCGGATGCGCATTGGCAGTTGTTCGGAACCAGCCTGCAGCAGATCCGGCGGGGGCCCCCCCGCGAGAGCGAGCCGGGGCGGGTGTACAGCCTGCTCCCGCAGGACGGCGGGAGCTTTTTCATCGGAGGCAGCTTCGGGCTGAACCTGCTGGGCAGGCGCCCGGCCGATGTCGGCACCATGCCCACGGTGAGCTTCGCCAACGTGCTGCTGTGGAGCCGGGCGGCCAGGAACTGGCGCGGCCTGGGGCTGCTGCCGGGCGGAGCCTCCGACGATTTCAACCAGAGCCATGTCGATGCGCTGGCCCTGTACCGCGACCAGCTGTACGCCGGGGGGGATTTCGCCTACGCGGGCCTGGCCTCGGAAACGGCCGGGTTGCGCCAGCTGGTTCCCGGCAACGGCTGGGCCGCCTACCAGCGCCAGGGTGGTGGAAGCTGGGAGCGGGTCATTCCCAGCCTGCAGGTGCGGGCCGACATCCATGCCTTCGCGGTGACCCCCGCCGGCCTGTACGCGGGCGGGCAGATCGTGAACCTCGAGGGCGAGCGCAGGGTGCTGCTGCGCATGAATCCCGATGGATCCCTGCGCGGCGAGGGTACGCCCCTGGCGGTGGAGCCCCTGGTGCAGCCTGGCAGCGCGCCCGCCAGCCTGCGCGCGCTGACCGCGATCGGCAACACCCTGTACCTCGGCGGGGACTTCAACCGGCTGAGCAGCGGCGCCGAGGCCTCCGATCTCGCCAGTTTCGATGGCACGCAGCCCAGCGCCTTCGATGCCATGGGCTACAGCCAGGGGGTCAATGCGACGGTACGAGCGCTGCAGGCGATCTGGGTGCTCAGCGTGCGCCCGGTGCGCTGAAGCCGCGGGGTTCGCCCGCGGCGCGGGCCCCCGAATCTGCAAGCGCATTTCCCGGCGTTGCAAAACCGACCCGTCGCCGGTTCGCCATCGAGCGCTTCTGCAGGGTCATGGATGGGGAAGAACATTCGAAATGACAATTGTTCGCGACTTGTTACTTCTTGTTCGCAACAGTTTCGGGGTTCCCGGCACAATGAATCACAGGTCAGTGATTGGAAAAAAAATCCAGCAATTTCAAATCGTTGACGAAGATTTTTATTTTCATCCATTTCGCCAAATATTTCACGAAACTCGCCATGTTCAAACATTTGCGTATCGGTGTCCGCCTGGGCATCGGCTTTGGTTTGTTGGTGGCGCTGCTGGTCGTGCTGGCCGGCGTGGCCCTCGCGAACATGCAGGCGATGAAGCGGGCCACCGACGAGGCCACCAAGATCGCCTGGCCCGAGGCCCACAAGGTCAGCGAGGTCAAGACCGACATCACCCAGATGGCGGTGGACTGCCGCGACCTGCTGCTGAGCAAGGATCCGGCGGAGGAGCAGCGCATCGCCACCCAGTTGCGCGACAGCGAGCAGGCCAGCCACGCGGTGTTGCGCAAGCTGGCCGCCGAGGTGCGCAGCAGCCAGAGCAGGGACCTGCTGGGCCGCACCGACGAGGGCCTGAGCAGCTTCGGGCGCGCCTTGTCGGTGTGTGTCAACGCGCAGACCGGCGGGGGCGACGCGCTGGGCATATTCCGCAAGCAGGTGCGCCCGGCGGAGGCGGCGGTGCAGGGGGATCTGCGTGAGCTGGACCAGCAGTTCGTCGGGCACTTCGGGCAGGCCACGCGCGATGCCGATGCCTCCTACGCGACGGCGCGCGGCGCCGCGGCGGCCACCG
>JAJZWA010000106.1 GCA_021846965.1 Pseudomonadota bacterium
GCATTGGCTGGCCCTGCTGGTGCTCCCGGCGGCCATCCTCACGACCCCTGGAGCCGGCGAGGATCCGGCCGCCGCGGCCTTCGGCGTCGGGCTGTTCGCGCTGTTCTGCCTGGCGGTGTTCCAGCCGGTCTGCAGAAGGCTGCTGGCGGTGCGGCCCCTCACCTTCCTCGGATTCATCAGCTATCCGCTGTACCTGATGCACGAGAACGCGATGATCGCCATGACCATCGACGTGCATGGGCTGCTGCCGGGGCTGCCCGCCATGCTCACCCCACTGCCCGGGCTGACGCTGCTGGGCGCGGTGGCCTACCTGGTGGCGAGGTACGCGGAGCCGGCGCTGCAAAAGGCCCTGCGCGCGCTGGCCACGCCGCCGGCGCGGCCAGCGCCGGGCTAGTGTCCTGTCCTGCGTTCGGGACGAGACACTAGGCGTTGCGCTGCAGGCTGTAGTCGCACAACTCGAGCAGGGAGTCGCGGAAAGGCCCCGCCGGCATGGCCTGGGCCAGGCCCCGGGCCTTGTTCAGCTCGGTGCGAGCGACCGCATAGACCTCGTCGAGCGCGTTGCAGGCGCGCACCACTTCCAGAATGCTCGCGAGACTGTCGGTATTGCCGTCGCGGATCGCCTGCTGGATGAGGGCGCGCTGCTCGCCCGTGGCCCGTTGCATGGCCACGATCAGCGGCAGCGTGGGCTTGCCCTCGCGCAGGTCGTCGCCGACGTTCTTGCCCATTTCCTCGGCGTTGCCGTTGTAGTCCAGCGCGTCGTCGATGAGCTGGAAGGCCAGGCCGATGGAACGTCCGTAGCCGGCCGCCCCCTCCTCGGCCGTGGCGTCGCAGCCCGCGAGCACCGCGCCGATGCGCGCGGCCGCCTCGAACAGGGCCGCGGTCTTGTCGTGGATCACACGCATGTACTGTTCGCTGGTGATCTCCGGATCGTGCATGTTCATCAGCTGCAGGACTTCGCCCTCGGCGATCACGTTGGTCGCGTCGGCCAGGATCCGCAGGATGCGCAGTTCGCCCGCGGCCACCATCATCTGGAAGGAACGCGAATACAGGAAATCCCCCGACAGCACGCTGGCCGCGTTGCCGTAGGCGGCATTGCTGGTCTGGCGGCCGCGGCGCAGTTCGGATTCGTCGACCACGTCGTCGTGCAGCAGCGTGGCGGTGTGGATCATTTCCACCACCGCCGCCAGATCGTGCAGGTGCGCGCCCGCGTAGCCATGGGCGCGTGCCACCAGCAGCAGCAGCGCGGGGCGCAGGCGCTTGCCCCCGGCGCCGACGATGTAGCTGCCGATGGCGCTGATCAGCGGCACCTCGGACGCCAGGGCCCGCCGGATCGACGCATCGACCTGCAGCATGTCCTGGGAGATGGGGGCGAGGATGGACGTAATCGAGGCGGAGGTGGTCACGAACGGCGTGCGGGTTGGCGAATCGAGACAATGGGATGCGAAAAGCCACGAAATTCTAATGAGGGCGGGCGCGAAGGGCCCAGCTGCGGCCCCGGACCCCGTTTCGGCGCCCCGCCTTGGGCCTGGGCCGCGACTCTGCTATGATGATGGGTTCGTCAACCTGCCGTTGTTGCGCGGTTTGTACGAACTTGTCCGGACTCGCAGCTCGCGGGTCCCAAAATTCAGGAGTTTGTCCCATGTATGCGGTCATAAAAACCGGCGGCAAGCAGTACAAAGTCGCTGCCGGCGACAAGATCAAGGTAGAACAGATTGCCGCAGACGTTGGCCAGGACATCGTGCTCGACCAGGTGCTCGCCGTGTTCGACGGCGCCGACACCCGGCTCGGGACCCCGCTGCTTGCGGGGGCCGCGGTGAAGGCCAAGGTTCTGGCGCACGGTCGTGGCGAGAAGGTTCGCATCTTCAAGATGCGCCGCCGCAAGCACTACCAGAAGCACCAGGGCCACCGGCAGAATTTCACCGAGTTGCATATCGAGAGCATCGCTGCTTGAGGAGCATAGGAAATGGCACAGAAAAAGGGCGGCGGCTCCACGCGTAACGGCCGCGATTCCGAGGCCAAGCGACTGGGCGTCAAGGTGTTCGGCGGCCAGGCGATCTCGGCCGGCTCGATCATCGTGCGCCAGCGCGGCACGCGCTTCCATCCGGGCACCAACGTCGGCGTGGGCAAGGACCACACGCTGTTCGCGCTGGTGGACGGCAAGGTGGAGTTCGAGCGCAAGGGCGCCTTCGACCGCCACTACGTGAACGTCGCGCCGCAGGCCGAGCAGGCCTGAGGCAGGCAGCGTGCCGGCAGCGCGCAAGCGCCTGCCGGCACCGGTTTTTCCTCCCGTTCGAATCCCAGCGCCAGCCTGCCGTGAAATTCGTAGACGAAGCGCACATCGAGGTATTCGCGGGCAACGGCGGCAACGGCTGCATGTCGTTCCGCCGCGAGAAGTTCATCCCCTTCGGCGGGCCCGACGGGGGTGACGGGGGCCGCGGCGGCCATATCTACGCCGAAGCCGACCCCAACCTCAACACCCTGATCGACTTCCGCTACCAGCGCCTGCATCGCGCCCGCAACGGCGAACACGGCCGTGGCGCGGACCAGTTCGGCGCCGCCGGCGAGGACATGGTGCTGCGGGTGCCCGTGGGCACGCTGGTGCGCGACGAGACCACCGGCGAAGTGCTGGCCGACCTGGCCACTCCCGGCCAGCGCGTGGTGCTGGCGCAGGGGGGAAGCGGCGGCCTGGGCAATCTGCGTTTCAAGTCCAGCACCAATCGCGCGCCGCGCCAGAGCACCCCGGGCCAGCCGGGCGAGCAGCGGCGCCTGCTGCTCGAGCTCAAGGTGCTGGCCGACGTGGGAATGCTGGGCCTGCCCAATGCCGGCAAGAGCACCTTCATCGCGGCGGTGTCCAACGCGCGCCCGAAAATCGCCGACTACCCCTTCACGACCCTGCACCCGCAGCTGGGCGTGGTGCGCGTGGGCCCCGGGCGCAGCTTCGTCGTGGCCGACATCCCGGGCCTGATCGAGGGCGCTGCCGAGGGCGCGGGGCTGGGACACCAGTTCCTGCGCCACCTGCAGCGCACGCGGCTGCTGCTGCATCTGGTGGACGTGGCCCCGCTGGACCCCGAGGCCGACCCGGTGCGCGACGCGCGCAGCGTGGTGGCCGAACTCAAGAAGTACGACCCCGAACTCGCCGCCAAGCCGCGCTGGCTTGTGCTCAACAAGCTCGACATGCTCGACGAGCAGCAGGGTGCCGAGCGCGTCGCGGAGATTCGCCGCCGGCTGCGCTACAAGGGGCCGATGTACGCGATCTCCGCGTTGACCCGCGAGGGCCTGGAGCCGCTGCTGCGCGACATCGACCAGGCCCTGCGCCCGCAGGCGCAGGACGGCGAGGCGGCGGTCGACCCGCAGGATCCGCGCTTTGCCGTCCATGACCCCCTCGACGAATCCTGACAACGGCTCCGTGATCGCCCAGGCACGCCGCCTGGTGATCAAGGTCGGCTCCAGCCTGGTGACCGACGAGGGCCGCGGCATCGACCACGCGGCGGTCGCGCGCTGGGTGGAGCAGATCGCCGGACTGCACGCGCTGGGCAAGGAAGTGATCCTCGTGTCCAGTGGCGCCATCGCCGAGGGCATGAAGCGCCTGGGCTGGAGCCGGCGCCCCAGCGAGATCCCGCAACTGCAGGCGGCGGCCGCGGTCGGCCAGATGGGCCTGGCCCAGGCCTACGAAACGGCCTTCAGCGCCCGCGGCCGGCATTGCGCGCAGATCCTGCTCACCCATGCCGACCTGGCCAACCGCAGGCGCTACCTGAACGCGCGCAGCGCACTGCTCACGCTGCTGGCGCACCAGGTGGTGCCGGTGATCAACGAGAACGACACCGTGGTCACCGACGAGATCAAGGTCGGCGACAACGACACCCTGGGCGCGCTGGTGACCAACCTGGTGGAGGCCGATGCGCTGGTCATCCTCACCGATCAGAGCGGCCTGTACTCGGCCGACCCCCGCAAGGACCCCGGCGCCACGCTGGTGCGTGATGCACGGGCCGACGACCCCTCGCTGGCGGCGATGGCGGGCGGGGCCGGCAGCGCCATCGGCAAGGGCGGCATGCTCACCAAGGTCCTGGCCGCGCAGCGCGCTGCGCGCAGCGGTGCGCACACGGTGATCGCCAGCGGGCGCGAGCCGCGGGTGCTGCTGCGCCTGGCCGAGGGCGAGGCCATCGGCAGCTGCCTGCACGCCGGCGCCGGCAAGCTGGCCGCCCGCAAGCAGTGGATGGCCGATCATCTGCAGGTCGGCGGCCGAGTGACGGTGGACGACGGCGCCGCGAGGCGCCTGCGTGAAGGCGGCGCCAGCCTGCTGCCGGTGGGCGTGGTGGAGGTCGCGGGGGAATTCGAGCGCGGCGACGTGATCGCGGTGCTCGACCAGCAAGGCACGGAGATCGCGCGCGGGCTGAGCAATTACGCGGCCGCCGAGGCGCGCCTGATCCGCCGCGCCCCGACCGCGCAGATCGTCTCCATCCTGGGATTCATCGAACAGCCCGAGCTGATCCACCGCGACAACCTGGTGCTGCGCCAGGCGCAGGGCTGAACGGCCCGGGCGGTGCGGCGCCGCGTGGCATGCGGCGCCGCCTGGGTCAACGCGCCACGAAGTAGGGTTGCAGCCCGCTGCGCAGGCGCTGCATCAACTCCGCGGGATCGCCGGCGGCCATCGCGCCCTTGCACCAGTAGTTGCGGTCGAGCACGCCGTGCACGTCGGAGTTGGACACCACGTTGGCCCGGATCCAGGCCTTGTCGCCGTTGGCAACCCAGCGCTTGCTGCCGGCGTCCCAGGTGGCGTAGATGTGCCAGGTGTCGTCCGCGCAGTTCAGGCCTTCGTAGCTGATGTTGCGATACCCCGAGCGGCTGCGCGCGACCAGGGTGTAGCGCACCAGGGCGATCGCCGGACGGCTGACGCTGGGCGGGTCGATCATGAAGCGGATCTGCCCGGAGGCCGAGGGCAGCGGCACGTCCACCAGCCCGGCGTCGTCCGAGGGCACCCGGGAAGGGAAATGCACGATGGCCCCCGGCCTGGCCTTCGGCGCCTGCGCCGGAAGGCCCTCGATGGAGCCGGGAGCGTCCTGCGCCGCAGCGGGCAGCGCCGCGCCGAGCAGGCAGGCCAGCGCGGCGCAAAGCCCGAGACCCTTCGCGGCCGCGAAGCTCATTCGCCGCTGGCCTCGACGGGCACCGCCGCGGGCAGCGGCTGGTGGCGCTGATGCCGCACATGCGCGCGCAGGAAGCGGGTGCGCGGCTCCATGCGCGGCAGCAG
>JAJZWA010000107.1 GCA_021846965.1 Pseudomonadota bacterium
TCTCGATCTACGACGTGGACTTCGACTTCGAGACCGGCGTGGCCCCGAACCCGCCGGCCCGCCATGGGCTGCAGTTCCACTCGGTGGTGCAGACCATCGAGACCTGGCGCACCGACGTGTGGACGGACTTCTACGGTCAGCTGTTCGGGTTCACGCCCCGTGCCGGCGGCGAGGAGATCGACCCCGACTGCGTGCTGCTCGCCAGTCCCTGCGGAAAGTTCGGGGTCGAACTGCTCGAACTGCCCGAGGACCTCGCCCGCGACCAGCATTGGGACGAGGGTTTCGCGCGCCTGAAGTTCAGCACCAGCGACCTCGCGGCCACCGTGGCCTCGCTGCGTGAGCAGGGTGTGGACATCGACCCGCGCAGCACCCCGGCGGAGGCCCTGACCCGCAACGTGGCCAGGGGCGTGCAATTCGGATTCGTGCAACGGCCGGGGAAAGCGTGATGCAGGGCCACGTCAACCTCGATCCGGTGGCCCTTCCGGGGCCCCTCGAAGGCAAGCTGCGGTACGCGCGCGCCGCCGGCTTCACCCAGATCATGCTCTGGGGCAGCGACCTGGCCAACCACCCGGGTGGCTTCGAGCAGGCCGTGGACCTGGTGCGCGCCAGCGGCCTGAAGGTGGCCGGCCTGCAGCTGCTGCGCGACTACGAAGGGCGCAGCCCCGCGCGACACAGCTACAAGGTCGACATCGCCAAGGAATGCCTGCGCATGTGCAAGGCCGTCGGCGCCCCCCTGCTCATCGTCACCTCGAGCACCGAGGCACGCGCGCCCGAGGGGCGCGACGAGATCCTGGACCTGCGCAAGCTGGCCAACCTTGCCGTGCCCCTGAACGTGCGCATCGGCTACAAGGCCGTGCCCTGGGCGCAGCGGGTACGCACCGCGGCCGATGCCTGGGCCACGGTGAGTGCCGTGGAACATTCCAACTTCCATCTGGTGCTCGACACCCTGCACATCCTGATGACCGGGTCCGGCCTGGAATTCCTCGAGGGCGTGGACCCCGAGCGCATCGCCCTGGTTCAGCTCGCCGACTTCAGCGAAGCCACCATCGGCTCCGACCCCGACCGCCGCGCCGCGGCCAACCACGGTCGGGTGTTTCCCGGCGACGGCGGGCACAGCGCGCGGCTGATCGAAATGATCCGGGGCATCGACCGCACCGGTTACCGCGGCGGCTACAGCCTGCTGGTCATGAACGACGACTATCGTCAGCTGCCGGCCCCGGTGGTCGCCGAACACGCCCGTCGCTCCGTGAACTGGCTCAGCAACCAGGTGCTGCGCCGCGCCCTGCAACCACGCCTCACGGCTCTCGCACGTCCGACATGAACCCTTCCCGCCTCGAAGCCCTGCGTTGGGGAGACGGCTCCTGCCGGGTCGAACTCTTCCTGGAACCCACCTGCCCCTTTTCCGCCAGGGCCTACGCGAAGCTCGACGAACTGCTGGAGCTGGACGGCTCGCAGCGGCTGAGCATCCACCTGCGCCTGCTGTCCCAGCCCTGGCACCAGTTCTCCCCGCTGGTCACGCGGGCGATCCTGGCCGCATCGGCCGGCGCGGGCGGGCGACAAGCGGCCAGACAGGTCCTGTCGGCCGTGTTCGCCCACCGGGAGGAATTCGTGCTCGTCGATCACTGCACGGGCCCGCTGCTCGACCGCAGCCCGCGACAGACCCTGGCACGCATCGAGCAGCTCGCGGGCCTCGAGCTCGCCGAGGCCTTCGCCGATCCGCGGGTCACCGCGGAGATGAAGTGGCAGGCCCGCTACGCGCGACAAAACGGCATCCACGTCACGCCCACCGTCATGGTGGACGGCCTGGTCGCGAGCGAGATGAGCAGCAAGGACTCGGCGCAGACCTGGATGGCGCAGATCGCCGAACGCGCGGCGGCCTGAGCCGCTCAGGCCGGCTCGAGCCCCTGCGCCCGCTTGGCCTGCGCCGTCTCGGGCGAGGCCAGGTAGGCGATCAGCGCCCTCGCCTCGTCCCTGCGGGTCGACGCGCTGCACACCCCGGCGGTGAACCGGGTGACGATCTCGCATCCGGCGGGAAGCTCGCCGAGCACGCGCACCCCCGCCAGGCCCACCAGCTCGCTGGTCTGCTGGAATCCCAGGCTGGCCTTGCCCTCGGCCAGCAGGCGCCCCACCGGCACCCCGGCCGGCGCCTGCACCAGGCGCCCGCGCACCGCGTCCAGCACGCCCCAGCGCTGCAGCAGCGCCAGCACGGCCGTGCCGCTGGGCCCGGTCGAATGGCCGATGGCAGACGCGCCGAGCACCGCCTGGCGCAGCGCTTGCTCGGTGCTCACGTCGACGTCGGCGGCGCCTTCGGGCACCGCCACCACGGTCTTCGATACCACCAGGTCCACGCGGCTGTCGGCCAGCACGCTGCCGGAGGCGATGAGCTTTTCGATGGCGTCACCCGCCAGCACGACCAGGTCGAAGGCCTCGCCCTGGGCCACGCGGCGCGCGGCGTCGACCCCGCCCACCGATTCGAAGTGCACGTCCACGCCGCGATCCCGGCGGCAGCTTTCGGCCAGCTGGGCGAGCAGCGCCCGCGTGGCCATCGAGGAGATCCCTTGCAGGGGGGAGCTTGCTGTGTTCACAAAAGGTTCCATGCGGGGATTGCGTCGCGGGACATGATAAGGGCCCCATGCCTCGGTACGGGCTCAGGCGACGCGCACGGAACAGATGCAGCTGGGATACTCGCCGCTGAGCCACTCGCCCATCGCTCCCGCCGGCCCCGGGCGGGCGAAGTAGTAGCCCTGAGCCTCGTCGCAGCCCAGCTCGCACAGCAGGCGGCCGACCTCTTCGTTCTCGACCCCCTCGGCCACCACCTTCGCGCCGATGGCATGGGCCATGTCGATGACGGCGCGCACGATGGCGCGGTCCTCGGGCGCGCTGGTGATGGCATGCACGAAGCAGCGGTCGATCTTGATTTTCGAGGGATGGAAATGCTTGAGGTACAGGAGGTTGGAATAGCCGGTGCCGAAATCATCGATGGCGATGCCCACGCCCAGGCCGCGAAGGCGCGAGCTCAGCGCCGCCAGGTGGGCGCCGTCGTGGATCAATGCCGACTCCGTGACCTCCAGCTCCAGCATGCCGGGCGGCACCGCGTGCTCGGCCATGATGCGCCGCAAGTCCACCTCGAACTCGCCGCGCTGCAATTGCACGGCCGACACGTTCACGGCGATGGGGCTGTTCACGGCATGGGAGCGGCTCCATTGCACGGCCTGCCGGCAGGCCTGCTCCAGGGTCCAGGCGCCCAGCGCGGCCATGAGCCCGGATTCCTCGGCGATGGGAATGAAGGTCGAGGGACTGACCTGCCCGAGTTGCTCGTCCTCCCATCGCATCAGGGCTTCCAGGGAGCGAAGCCGCCCCGTGCGCAGGTCCACGATGGGCTGGTAGTGCAGCGCGAGATGGCCCTGCTCGATGGCGCGGTACAGGCGCGTCTTGATGATCTGCTGCGCAAGGCTCGGGGTCGACTCTTCCTGCGCGATGTACCAGGTGTTGCGCCCCAGGCGCTTGGCGCGGCTCATGGCCTGGCTGGCACGCTGCATCAGGGCGTCGAAACGGTTGCCCTCGCAGGCCTGGGTGGCCAGGCCCACGGACGCCGTGACCACCAGGGTCTCGCCCCCCACTTCGATCGGCCTGTGCAGGCGACTCATGAACAGGGGCACGAAGCTGCGCATTTCCTCGGCGCTGCGCGCACTTCGACGGATGATCAGAAATTCATCCCCGGCACTGCGGCACACCCTTCCGAATCCCTGCGCGCATTCCAGCAACAGGGCACCGACCGCGCGCAGCACGCTCTCGGCGAGGTCGTGGCCGTAGCCCTCGTTGATGCTGCGGAAGTTGTCCAGGTCGACGCAGGCCACCGAGATGGTCTCGCCTGCCTGCGCTCCCAGGGCCGAGGCGGCCTCGATGATGTCGCGCGCCCCGCGGCGATTGGGCAGCCCGGTGAGCGCGTCGTGCAGGGAGTCGGGCGCCCTGCCGGTGCCGGACAGGGGCTTGGTCACGAGCGGCTGGAGGGTCAGCAACGCGCGCCCGGGCTCACCGTCCCGGGACGCCCGAACCTTGGCGCAGGTAGGCACCCACGAGCCGTCGCCGCGCACGATGTTCAGGTCCGCAGGGGCTTGCACCGCGTCGGCCTGCACGCCCGGGGTCCCCGGAGTCCATTGCAGCCAGAAGTCGCGCCAACGCTTGCGCGAGGAGTCATCGAGGCGATTCAGGACCAGCTGTCCGCGCAGGGCGTCGGCGGAAAGGCCCAGCACATGCTGCGCGGCCGCGTCGGCTTGCTCGATGGTTCCGCAAGCCGACACGTACAGCTCGCAACTGCCCAGAGATTTCATGGCGTCGTGCCCTTGAGGCCGCGGTCTTCAAGTCCTTGGGCACATCGCCACGCGGGAGGAGCTCGGTCCGTTCGGAGCGGCATCCCGCGTGCCATGGAGTCGGAAAGACTCGGGCGTCGTGCGCCCTGTCGCCTGGAGATGGGTCCCTGCAGCGTGTGGAGTCCCAATGCCCGGGGCCTTGGTCCGGCCTGGGCGTCCTGAGCTCGCGCCGTGGGCTTCGATGGCAGACCCGTATTCCCTGCAAACCGCCAGGGCCGGGCCTTGCACGGCCCGCCCCCCGCGGGGCTCAGGAACTCCTGGGTCGGCCCTGCGCATCCCCGAGGACACTGTCTGGTAAGACAGGGCAAGCTCCGATAGACTCGCATTGTGGCATATGTTTATGCTTACGCTTATACATACCCGACAAGTTGTTAGGGTTATCCCGAATCATGGACTCCGAGCCCTCCTCCCCGTCCGTCCCGCCCGTTCCCAGCCGCGTGCGCCGTGGCAACGCCGAGGACCACCGGCAGCTTCGGGCAGCCATCGTCGCTGCGGCCTTCGAGTTGTTCCAGCAAGGCGGTACGGATGCGGTGACCATGCAGGGCCTGGCGTCCGCCCTGGGTCGCAGCGCGATGTCGCTGTATCGCTATTTCGACAGCAAGAATGCCGTGCTGCACGAGCTGTGGCGGGTCGCCTACTCCGAGTGCCTGCTCGCCATGCGGGCGCGGGTGCAGGCGCAGCGCACACCCGGCGAGAGGCACCGTGCCCTGCTCGAATCCTTCCTCGAGTTCTGGGAGCAGCGCCCGGACTACTACCAACTCATCTACCGCAGCTCGGACCCGGACAGCCAGATCGAGCGCCCGCTGCCCGAGGCCCTGATGCCCTCCTACGGAGACATCATCACGCTGGCCACCCGCGTGACCACCGA
>JAJZWA010000108.1 GCA_021846965.1 Pseudomonadota bacterium
CAGAAATCGCCGCTTTTCGCCATAGCGGCTCGGTCCTGGCGCCGTTTCTTTCTTGCTCACCGAAGCGATCTTCGATGGCCGCCGCACGCGTTTGTGGCACCACCCCACCGAACCGCCTCTTCAAAGGAGCGTGCAATGAATGTCGCGACAAAGCCAAAATCGTCCGAGCTTCACCCGGGCCCCGGGTTCAGGATCCGCAATTGCATGGCCCGGCCTGCACCGGAACTGATCGCGCGATTCGGGGAATTCCAGACGCCCGACATCTCCGACCTGATGAACCGGCTCTACACCATGTCGCCGACGATACGCAGCGTTACGCCCGAGCATCTGCGGATTCTCGGGCCGGCATGCACGGTGAAGGTCTTCCCGGGCGACAACCTGATGGTGCACAAGGCATTGGACATCGCCGCTCCCGGCGATGTCGTCGTGGTCGATGCGGGCGGCTCGTCGATGAATGCAGTACTGGGCGATCTGATCTCGACCAAGGCCCGCCATCGGGGGATCATCGGCTTTGTCGTGGACGGCTATGTCCGCGATATTCCAGACATCATCAAGCTGGGGGATTTTCCGGTCTACGCGCGCGGGGTGACCCCTATCGGGCCGCTGCATCGCGGCCCAGGCGAAGTCAACTACCCGATCCAATGCGGCGGGATCGTGGTCAATCCTGGAGACATCATTGCCGCGGATCAGAACGGCGTGGTCGTGGTTCCGCAGGAGATCGCCGCGACGCTGCTCGAGCGCCTGCTCGGGCGGCGCGAAGCGGAGAAGGACTACATCGCGGCCGTTGCGCGCGGCGAGTTTTCCAATGCCTGGGTCGACGCGCTGCTGACCGAGGGCGGCTGCGAGGGAGCTGAACCCCACGTCGAGTCCCGGCCGACAGCGCCCCGCCGGGCAGCGAGCGGTTGACGTGATCACCAGCGCTCGCTGGATCCACCGGCTGTTGCAAGTCCGCCGGCTGGCCGCTCGTGCACTCGGCAGGAGCGCGGGGTTCTCCACCCCTCCATCCGACTGGCACGCCCGCATCTGGCGCGATGCCGGCGACACCCTGGGGCTGGATTTTCGCGATCTGGGGGACGGCGTGAGCGAGTTCGCCCGAAACGGCCGCACGACCCGTACGCTCGGCCAACTCGTGATGCTCAACGACCCGGTGACCCTGGGAGTTTCCGGCAACAAGCCTCTGGTGTACCGCCTGCTCGATGCGGAGGGTGTGCCCACGCCGCCCCATCTGGAATTCAATCTCGATGGGATTGCGTCGGCGATCGATTTTCTCGAGTCCGCGGGGGAGCCCTGCGTGGTGAAGCCGGCACAGGGCGGAGCGGGAGGAGCCGGGGTGACGACCGGAGTGGCCGACCGGCGAACGCTCAAGCTGGCCGCGGCCCAGGCCGCTTTGAGGAGTCGGCAGTTGGTCATCGAGCGGCAGGTTGCGGGCATGCACTACCGCCTGCTTTTCCTCGATGGCGAACTGCTCGACGCGGTGCGCCGTCCGCTGCCCAGCGTGATCGGCGACGGACGGAGCACGGTGGGCGAGTTGATCAAGGCCGAGAACAGCCGGCGACGGCGCCTGCTCGACCGCTACGCCTTGAAGCCCTTGGAGATCGACCTGGAGTGCAAGTGCGCATTGCGGGCGAAGGGTCTGTCACTTCGTCACGTGCCTCGCGCCGGGGAGCACGTCATCGTGCGCCAGGTATCCAACATGGGGAGCGAACGCGACAGCGAGTCCGTCCTCGGCGAGATCGGGGAGGCCCTTGTCGCGGATTGTGCCCGCGGCGTACGCGCGGTCGGAGGCCGGCTCGCCGGGGTCGACGTCATCACGACCGATCCGACGGTCGGCCTGGCCGCCAGCCACGGAGCCATCGTCGACATCAACGCCACTCCCGGTCTGTTTTACCACTATCAGGTTCGCAACTCCGATCAAGCCGTGCCCGTGGCCGTGCCCATCCTGCGCGCAGTGCTCGGCCTGGGGCATCCAAGCGCTGTCCCGGCACTGCTGCGGCATGCCGGGATCAAAGGGGAGTGAGGACATGACGGCACAAGCCGAGAAGCTACCAGTCATCCTGCTGGGCGGCGACATCAATGCTCTTTCGGTGGCGCGCCGGCTGGCGCCCGTCGGCGTCCACGTATACGTCTTGGGGACATCCCTCACGATGGCGCTGGCCTCGCGCCATGTGCACGGTATCGAATTTCCACGAAGCCCCGACCCGGCTCACGCCTGGCTGCAATGGCTGGCGGACCCGAAGACCGCGCTGGACGGTGCCATCGTGCTGCCTTGCAGCGACGATGGAATCACGCTGTTGGCGCACCATGGCGAGCAGTTGCGACAACGTTACCGCTTGATCGAAGGCAGCGCCGAGGTGCTGCTGGCGTTGCTCGACAAAGTCGGGAGCTACGAATTGGCGCAGCGCGCCGGCGTGCCCACGCCCAAGTATCGTGCGGTCCGCAGCATCGAGGATGCGGTCGCCGCGGCTGAATGGATTGGCTACCCATGTGCGCTCAAGCCCCGGCTCGGGCACGTGTTTCGTCGCAGCTTCGTCGGTACCAAGCTGTTCGTCGTGAATGATCGTGCCGAACTCGAGGGTGTGTTCCGGAAATCCCAGACACAGCACTCCGAGATGCTGATGACCGAGATCGTTCCCGGTCCCGAGGACGCCTATGCCAGCTGCTTCACCTATCTCGATGACCGCTTCGAGCCCTTGTTCGTGCTGACCAAGCGCAAGATCCGCCAAAGCCCGCCGGGCTTCGGCTTGGGAACCTGCCATGCCACCGACTGGAACCCGGAAGTGGCGGAGTTGGGGTTGCGCTTCCTTCGGGGTTGCGGACTCGCGGGCTACGCCAATGTCGAGTTCAAACGCGACCCGCGCGACGGTCGCTACAAGCTGATCGAGTGCAACGCGCGTTTCACGCTCAACCACGAGCTGCTCGAGGTGGCCGGCGTGCCGGCGGCGCGAATCGTGTATGCCCGCCTTGCCGGGCTGCCTGTACCGCATGTCGACGGCTACCGGCGCAACGTTCACGTGCTGCTTCCGGTGGATGACTACCGGGCCTTTCGCGCACTTCGCCGTCGCGGAGAGACCACCGCGTGGCAGTGGTTGCGCAGCCTGTTGCACGTTCCGCATTTCCTGGTGTTTCGCTGGAGCGATCCCGGCCCCTGGCTGCGTGCCGTGCGCACCTACTGGAGCATCAAGCTGGCGCGGCGCAGGCTTGCGCGGATCAAGCTTGCGCCCAAGCGCTAGCGCGAGCGGCAGACCGAGGCCTCCCACGCGAACGGCACACTTCTGATGCAACGCGTCGCGCCCCATACACATCGCCGCTTTCTCGTCGAAGCCGCGCTCGCCGCTGGCATGAGTCCCGCCGACGCCGACCTGGTGGCGGACGGCATGCTCTGGGCCGACCTGCGGGGGCGTACCGAATACGGTCTGGTCCGCCTGCCCAACATCGTCGCGCGAATTCGCCGGGGCCTCATGCCGTCCCCGGCGGACATGCGATGGACCGGGGTGGCACCGTCCGCCTGGCAACTCGACGCAGGGGATGGTCCGGGCTTTGTCGCGGGTACGCTCGCGATGCGCCGGGCGGTCGATACCGCCAAGGCCCAGGGGGTCGGGATGGTCACCGTGCGGCGTAGTGTTCACTATGGCGCGGCGGCCTACTACTGCGCGCTTGCCGCCGACTCCGGCTGCATCGGGCTCACCTGCACCAATGCCGTGCCCAAGGTGGCGGCGTACAACGGCACGCGTCCGGTGCTCGGGACGAATCCGCTGGCCTTCGGCTGTCCGGCGCGCGACGGCTATCCGGTGCTCGTCGACATGGCCATGAGTTCCGTCGCCGGATCCGCGGTGCGCGCGGTCGAGCGCAGTGAGTCCTTGCTTCCCCCGGGCGCAGCACTCGACGCGCAGGGGCGCCCGACCCGTGACCCGGTCGCCGCGGCCGCGGGGGCGCTGCTTCCGGCAGCCGGACCGAAGGGCTACGCGCTGGCGCTGATGGTGGAAATCCTCAGCGGCGTGCTGAGCGGCGCGGCGGTGGGTCCACAGGTCGGCTCCGTGCTTCATACCTGGGACCGCCCCATCGATGCCGGCCATTTCTTCCTGGCCATCGATATTGCACGTTTCATGCCGCTGGATGAGTTCACTGGCCGTCTTGCCGACCTGGCGAGCTGGATCAAGGCTTCGCCTTCGGTGGACCCGGACGCTCCGGTGCGCATACCCGGCGAGCTTCGCGCCGACCAGGCGCGGCACAATGCCAGCGATGGGCTGGCATACACCCCGGCGATGATGCGCTGCGCACAGACCTTGATCGACGAGCTCCATCTTCGGCCGCCTTGGGATTCCGTGGACGATGCGGTCACCCGCGGCTGAGGGGAGGCGCCGATTACGCGCTGGGGCGAACGCGCTCTGGTCGCGTGACGGCACTGTCTAAGCGGGAACCATGCGCCAGGCAGCCCGAACGATCTGCCTCTACGGCTCTCGTCCCGACCCCGACCCGCCCGGACCTGCCGAGGCCGGACTTCGAGACCCGGGGCGCCGGCGCGCCAGCCGCGCCTCGGCAACAATGTCGTGATGGACTTCGCGATCTTGTTGGTGGGCGGTGCGCTGATGGGGCTGGGCGGCGTGCTGGTGCGGCTGGCCGGGGAGGTCGGCGTGGGGCCTTTCGCCAGCGCCTTCTGGCGCATGGGCCTGGCTTCTGTGGTGCTGGTCGCATGGGCGGCGTGGGAGGGCCTGCGCGCCGGACGGCGCGCCCGCGCGGCGCCCGACGCCGAGCTGGAGCCGGCGCTGGAGCAGCCGGCACCGGCCGTTCCGGTGTGGTTTCGCGGCTGGTCGCAGCCGGCGCTGATCGGGCTGGCCGCGGCCATGTTCGCCGCCGACCTGATCCTCTACCACCTGGGACTGTTCTGGACCACGGTGGCCAACGCCACCCTCGAGTCCAACCTCGCTCCCGTCGTGATCACGGTGGCGCTGTGGGCGCTGACCGGGGCCGCTCCGCGCCCGCTGTTCCTGCTCGGCATGGGGGTCGCGCTGGGCGGCGCGATGCTGATGATCGGCGCCCACCTCGGGCATGGCACCGCGTTGCTGGGCGACCTGTGCGGACTCAGTTCGGCGCTGTTCTACGCCGCCTACCAGCTCGGCGTGCAACAGGCGCGGCAACGCCTGCGCACGCTGCCCTTGATGGCCTGGGTCAGCAGCTG
>JAJZWA010000109.1 GCA_021846965.1 Pseudomonadota bacterium
CGCGACACCGACCCCGGAATCACCACCGAGCTGGCGCTGCTGCTGAGCCTGCTGCTGGGCGCGCTGGCGGTGCGCGAGCCGGCTCTGGCCTCGGCACTGGCCGTGCTGGTGGTGCTGCTGCTGGCGGCGAAGGCGCGGCTGCACGGTTTCGTGCGCCGCGTGCTCAGCGAACAGGAACTGCAGCACGGGCTGTGGCTCGCGGCGTCGGTGCTGGTGGTGCTGCCGCTGCTTCCCGATCGCCCGCTGCCGTGGCTGGGCCGGCTCAATCCGCACGTGTTGTGGACCCTCGCGGTGCTGCTGATGGTCATCCAGAGCCTGGGGCACATCGCGCTGCGCAGGCTAGGGCCTCTGCGCGGCCTGGCGCTGACGGGCTTGTTCGGCGGCTTCGTGTCGAGCACCGCGACCATCGCCGCGATGGCGCAGCGCGCGCGCGAGCACCCGTCGTGGTTCGACGCCTGCCTGGCCGGAGCGCTGTGGTCGAACGTGGCCACCGTGGCGCAGCTGGCCGTGATGGCCGCGGTGGTCTCGCCCGGCCTGCTGGCCTGGCTGGCGCCGGCGCTGGCCCTGGCCGGCGCGGCCACGCTGGTCATCGGCCTGTGGAGCGCGCGCGAGGCGCGGCGCCACGGCGAGGCCAGGCCGCCGGCGATGGGAATGGCCGGGCAGCCGTTCAGCGCGCGCGCGGCGCTGGTGTTCGCGGCGGCGGTCGGCGTGGTGCTGTTCGTCGCCGACCTGGCGCGCGCTCGCTTCGGCGGCAGCGGCGTGCTGGCGGCGACCGCGCTGGCCGGATTCGCCGACGCCCATGCGTCGGCGGTGTCGGCGCTGCAGCTGCATGCCAGCGGGGCGCTCGCCGCGGGATTCGCCGCGCTGTGCGTGGGCGGCGCCTTCAGCACCAACGCCATCAGCAAGGTCGTGGCCGCCGCGTCAGGCGGCAGCGCGCGTTTCACGCGCTGGCTGGCGGCGTCGCAGGCGGCGATGGTGCTGGCCTTCTGGGCCGGCCTGGCCCTCGCGCCGTGGTTGCGCTTGATCTTGACAGGGTCGGCTGGATAACGCAGAATGCTTGCTTTCGCTTTGGGCGGCTTTGGTGCGACAAGAATGCAGCAAAAGCTTGCGCCCGGACTTGCCGCCTGGAGCGAAAGTGCAGACCTGGAGTGGTAGTTCAGTTGGTTAGAATACCGGCCTGTCACGCCGGGGGTCGCGGGTTCGAGTCCCGTCCACTCCGCCAAATTCATCAAAAAGCCCGTTCTACGGGCTTTTTGTCGTTCTGAGCCCCCGACAAGGTGAGCCACCGCAGTGAGCCACTACGGGGAGCTCATCCATGCGAACTCCGGTGTACTCCACACCATCAAGCAGATGCACGCTGACCTGGCGGCGCTGGGCTATGAGGGCTCTACAACCGAGTCGCAGCCTTCGCCAGGGTCTGGCGCGCACGCAAGCAGGAAGCCGAGCAGACGGCCGAGCGCGGCACCTTCGTTCCCCTGGTGTTCGCGCCGTGCGAGGCATTCCAGTTCGACTGGAGCGAGGACTGGGCGGTGCTCGGCGGCGAGCGCACGAAGCTGCAGGTGGCGCAGTTCAAGCTCAGCTACAGCCGGGCCTTCATCGTGCGGGCGTACCTGACGCAAACGCACGAGATGCTCTTCGACGCCCACAACCACGCGTTCCGTGTGCTCGGCGGCGTGCCACGCCGAGGTATCTACGACAACATGAAGACCGCGGTGGACAAGGTCCTGCGCGGCAAGGCCCGCGACGTCAACCTGCGCTTCACCGCGCAAGGGCGTTGCCTGGACCTGGGGGCCCTCAATAGCTGATCACCACAGAGCCGTTGCCCCCGCCGTTCAACGTGCCGCCGTTGCTGGCTGGGGTGCAGGTGCTGCCCGCCGGGCCGACGCTGCCCCCGGCTCCGGCGCCCCCTTGGACGGAATTGCCTCCGCCGCCGCCGCCGTAGCCGCCGCCGCCGCCGGCTCCGAACACCGGGGTGGCGGAAGTGGAGTCGAAACCTCCATTTCCCCCGGATCCACTGCCGGAGCCGAGGCCCCCGCCCGAGCCGAACAACTGCGGGCCACCGAAGCCCCCGGCGCCTCCATTGCCGTTGCCTCCCGAAGCACCGGCTTCGCCCAATCCCAGGTAGGTTCCTCCGGCTCCGCCGACGCCGCCTGCGCCTCCGGCGCCGGTGGTCGATCCGTCGCTCGTTCCAAAGGGATCCTGCCCGCTGCCCCCGGCAAAGCCACTGGCGCAGCCGCTGCCTCCGCTCCAGTTGCCGCTGGCGGAATCGGCATAGCCCCCGCCACCTCCGCCGGCGATGACCTGATCGGCGGCCCCGGCATCGACATTGGTCGCCCCCCCTCCGCTGCCGCCGCCGTAGTGGCCGGTGCCCTGGGGCAAGCCGCTGCCGCCGCCAGGCGCTCCGCCACCGCCGATATATAGATCCAGCACCTGCCCCGGGCTGACCGCCAGGGTCGCCGTGACCGTCGCGCCGTTGCCGCCCAGACCCTGGCCGTAGGCGTAGCTGTCGCCCCCACCCGCGCCCCCGGTGGCCACCACCTGGATCGAAGTCACTCCCGCGGGCACGGTCCAGCTTGCCGCACCCGGGGTGGTGAAGGACACCGTCTGCAGCGCACGGCACGTCACCTGCACCGAGGTGACATCAGCCGTGGCGACCGTGCCGCTTCCATTGCCGACGCTGCAGGTCTGGCCGCTGGGCTGGCTGGCCACGGTGACGTCGTAGCCTGCGCCGCTGGCAACCTGCGATGCGAAGGTGAATGCTCCGTCGACCGTCAGGGTCAGGGAGTCGCCGCCGTTGTCCCGCAGCACCAGCGCCACGCCGGGGCCCGCGGCCAGGCCGCTGACGCTGCCGCCGATGCTGTAGGCATTGGCCGAGCAGCTCACATCGACATTGGAGACATTGGCGCTGCCAATGGTTCCGGTGGCGTCGACCACGGTGCACGTCTGGGAGGCCGGTTGGGACTGCACGGTCACCGCATAGGCCGAACCCGAGGCCAGGGTATCGGGGAAGGTGTAGCTGCCGTCGGCCGACACCGAAGTCGTCTGTGCGCCCTCGGCCAGCACCAGCGTCCCCGTCAGCCCCGTCACGTTGCCGCCGAGGGTGTAGCCGGTCCCGCCAGGCGGCGCACTGGCCGCGCACGCAACCTGCACCGAGGTGACGTCCGCCGCTTGCACGGTGCCCGCGCCATGGCCGATGGCGCAGGTCTGCCCCGACGGTTGGCTGACGACGGTGACGTCGTAGGACGCCTGGTCGAACAGTGGCACGGCGAAGTTGAACGGCCCGTTGGCGGTCAAGGTCAGCGGGTCGCTTCCGTTGTCGAGCAATTGCAGGGTGCCGGTCAGCCCGGTTAGCGTCCCGCCGATGGTGTAGCGCACCCCGGGGCTGGCGCTGCAACTGACGCTCACGTCGATCACATTGCTGCTGCCGACAATGCCCGAGCCGTTGACGACCAGACAGGTCTGCCCTGCGGGCTGGGTGGCGACGGCGATGTCGTACGACGCCCCCGCTGGCAGGCTCAGCCCCGTGGAAAAGCCCCCATTGCTCGAAAGGGTCACGGGCTGCTGGTTGATCGCCAGCACCACCGCATCTCCCGCGGCCAAGCCGGTCAGCGAGCCGGAAACGCGGTACTCCGGCGTCGAGCCGGTGCCGCCGCCGCAGCCGCTCAGCATCGTTGCGACGGTGAGCAGGGCCAGGGCATGCAAGGTCCAGCGCAGGGGGCGGGTCCATCCCGCCGGGATCGCAGGCAAAGGCCTTCTCCAGCATCGGTGTCGCGTAGGGGCCTCTCGAGTGCCTGCAAACTGCGCGCGGCCTCGAGACGACGCTGAATTATTGTCCGGTTTGCGACAAGTCCGTCAAGCGGGAGATCCAGAGCAAGAACCGGCGGATGACAGCGTCGGTCTGCGCGAGTTGCATGGTCCGGAGGTTGCGAGGCTGCGGCTTGCCCGCGGTGAGATCCGCGGGAACGCCTGTGCACTCAGCCCGCTTTGCGATAGACCTGGGCGAAGCGCGACTGCGCGGCAAGACCGAAATCGCCGGGTGCGTACTGCAGCAGCCAATCGCCTGTCTGTCCCTGCAGGCGATCGCCGCCGGCGCAGCGGGCGATGCTGAAGGCGTGCTCGATGCGCTTGGCCAGCACCGGAATCGGGCGCGCCTGATAGGGCCCGTTCTGCCCCATCGCGGTCGGGGGCACGGGCTGGTACTTGTGCTCGAAACGCTCACGCGAGACGCTCCAGCGATTTCCGCCCTGAGCGCTGACCTGGGCATCGCCTGCGCTGCCGAGCTACCTGGGGCATGTGCTGACGGACAACCGCCATGGCCTGGTGGTCAACGTGCAGGCCAGCGCGGCCGATGGGCATGCCGAGCGCGATGTCGCCGAGCGCATGCTGTCGGACGTGGCCAAGCCCGACGTCCGGATCACGGTTGGTGCCGACAAGGGCTACGACACGCGCGGCTTCGTCAAGGCGTGCCGCACGATGAACGTCACCCCGCACGTTGCGCAGAACACCAAGCGCACCGGAGGCAGCGCGATCGATGGGCGCACGACGCGACATGCCGGATACACGGTCAGCCAGCGCAAGCGCAAGCGGATCGAGCAGTGCTTCGGCTGGGGCAAGACGATCGGCCCCATCCGCCAGGTCATGGTGCAGGGCCTGGAGAAGGTCGACCAGCTATTGACCCTGACGATGGCGGCCTACAACCTCACGCGGCTGCGCTCGCTGGCCGCATTGCGTCCGCAGGCGGCGTGACGAGGCCGAAGACCATGGAAATCACCCTCCCCACCACCCACAAAGGCCCGAATCGGCCCGAAATGGGGGGATTGCCCGAAAACTGAGCACCCGATGAGCATCGCCACGCGCTTCCAGCAGCGGGAATTCGTCCGTTCGTCAGGTACTTCAATGGCCTACTAGCGCTCGAGGCGATCCGGCGCGCGGCGCCGCAGCGCCGTGCGGCCGCGCGGATGCCGGGACCTGCGTCCCGTCCTCACTGCAGCCGATAGGCGGCGTGGCAGTCCACGCAGGTCTGCATCATCTGTCCGAGCAGCTGTTGCGGCTTGCGCGAGTCCCCGGTGGCCGTGGCGTCCTGCGCGGCGAGCG
>JAJZWA010000051.1 GCA_021846965.1 Pseudomonadota bacterium
TGTTCGCCACCGCGCAGCGCATGATCGCCGCAGGGCTCATCGATTGCGCGGTGGTCGGCGGCGTGGACTCGCTGTGCCTGACCACGCTGTATGGTTTCCATTCGCTGGAACTGCTCTCCCAGGAGCCCTGCCGCCCCTTCGATGCGGCGCGCAAGGGCCTGTCGCTGGGCGAGGCCGGGGCCTTCGTGCTGCTCGAGCGCCTGGCCGCGCCGCCCCGCGACGAGGACGTGCTGCTGCTGGGTTGCGGAGAGTCCAGCGACGCGTACCACATGTCCTCCCCCCATCCCGAAGGCCTGGGGGCGAGCATGGCCATGCGGCAGGCTCTGCAACAGGCGGGACTGCCGGCGCACAGCATCGACTACATCAATCTGCACGGAACGGCCACGCCCAGCAACGACGCGGCCGAAAGCCGCGCCGTGGGCACGGTGTTCGGCGACACCACCGTGTGCAATTCCACCAAGGGCGCCACCGGCCACACGCTGGGCGCGGCCGGGGGGCTGGAGGCCGTGCTGAGCCTGCTGGCGCTGCGCGAGGGTCTGATCCCCGCCAGCCCGGGCACGCGCGAGCTCGATCCCGAACTCGCCGGACCCGGACGACTGCGCTACCAGCGGGACTGCGCCGACGCGGGACTCGGCTTCGTGATGAGCAACTCCTTCGGCTTCGGTGGCACCAACTGTTCGCTCGTGTTCGGCCGCGCCGACGCCTGGAAGGCGCGGGGCCCGGGCGGCGCGCGGGGGGAGGTGGGTCGATGAGCTCCACGCCCGCGGAGGGCCTGCGCGCCTGGGTCAGCGGCATCGGCTTGCTGGGGCCGGGCCTGCCCGACTGGCCCACGGGGGCCGCGGTGCTGCGCGGCGAGGCGGCCTATCAGCCCGCCCGCACCGAGTTTCCGCCGGCGCAGGGCCTGCCAGCGGCCGAGCGCCGACGCGCGACGGCGGCGGTCAAGCTCGCGCTGGCCACCGGCGGCGAGGCCCTGGCGATGGCCGGGCGCGGCGCGGCCGATCTGCGCACGGTGTTCGCGGCCTCCAGCGGCGACGGGCCCAACTGCCACGCCCTGTGCGAGGCCCTGGCCTCGCAGGACCGTCTCATCTCCCCGACCCGGTTCCACAACTCCGTGCACAACGCCGCCTCCGGCTACTGGGGGATCGCCACCGGCTCGATGGCTGCTTCGGCCGTGCTGTGCGCCCCCCACGACGGCAGTTTCGCGGCCGGCTTGCTGGAGGCGCTGGTGCAGCTGCGCACCAGCGGCGAGGAGGTGCTGCTGCTGGCCTGCGACACGGAATACCCCGAGCCGCTGCGCAGCGCAAGGCCCATCTCGGACGGCTTCGGCGTGGCGCTGCTGCTGTCGCCGCGCGAGGCAGCGGGGGCCCTGGCCAGCATCGCCGTGGACCCTGCCGCGGCCTTCACCGACGCCCCCGCGCACGGCGTCGAGCCAGCCGGTCTGGAAGGGCTGCGCCAAAGCATTCCTACCGCGCGCTCGCTCAGCCTGCTGCAGCGCCTGGCCCGCGCTCAGGCCGGCCGGCTCGTGCTCGAGCAACAGGCGGGGCGCCACCTGGCGATCGAGCTCCAGCCATGCTGAGTGCGCCCGCCCCCTTGTTCGACCACGCCTGGATCGCGGCGCGCCTGCCCCATGCCGGGGCCATGTGCCTGCTCGATGGGGTGCTCGGCTGGGACGACGCCCAGGTGCTGTGCCGCACCGACAACCAGCGCCGGCTCGACCATCCCTTGCGCCAGTTCGGCCGCCTGGGCGCGGCCTGCGGCATCGAGTACGCGGCCCAGGCCATGGCCGTGCACGGCGCGCTGCTGGCGCCCGCGCACGGCCCGATGCGCTCCGGCATGCTGGTGAGCGCACGGCGGGTCGAGCTGCACGTGGCGCGCCTGGACGACATCCAGGGCCCCCTGCTGGTGCGCGCGCAGCGCCTGCAGGCGGGCGACGAACTGCTGATGTATGGCTTCAGCGTGCACGCCGGCGAGCGCCTGCTGCTGCAGGGCCGCGCCTCGGTCCTGCTCGGCCCGCCCGCGCCGGGCTGCGAGCCCGCTGGCCCCGCCATGCACCCCGACCCAGCCCCTCGAGATCCGGCATGAAACCCGCCAGCATCGAACGATACCGCGGCCCGCGCCGCGCCCTGGTCACCGGAGGCAGCGGCGGCATCGGCGCCGCGATCTGCGCCGCGCTGGCACGCGACGGCCTGCAGGTGATGGTGCACGCGAACAGCCGCCTGGAGCAGGCGCAGGCCCTGGCCGCGTCCTTGCGCGAACAGGGCCACGAAGCCCAGGCCGTGGGTTTCGACCTGCGCGACCCCGAGGCCACGGCCGCCGCCATGGCGCGTCTGCTCGAAGCGGCGCCGGTGCAGGTGCTGGTGAACAACGCGGGGGTCCACGACGACGCGGTGTTTCCCGGCATGGGCGCGCAGCAATGGGAGCGCGTGGTGGACGTCAGCCTCAACGGATTCTTCCGCGTCACCCAGCCCCTGATGCTGCCGATGATCCGCAGTCGCTGGGGGCGCGTGATCAACATCACCTCGGTGGCGGCCCTGAGCGGCAACCGGGGCCAGGTGAACTACGCCGCCGCCAAGGGCGCGCTGCATGCGGCCACGCGCTCGCTGGCGCTGGAGGTGGCCAGCCGTGGCATCACGGTCAACGCGGTAGCGCCCGGCATCGTGGCGACGGCGATGAGCGAGGGCGCCTTCGACGACGAGGCCATCGCCCGCCTGGTGCCCGCGCAACGCGCGGGCCGGCCCGAGGAGGTGGCGGAGCTGGTGGCCTTCCTGGCCTCGGACAAGGCCGCCTACATCACCGGCCAGGTGATCTCGATCAACGGCGGAATGATCTGAACGCCAGGCGCCACAGCAGCACGGGCAGGCGGGGCACGAAGCCCAGCACCAGCCGCAGGTGCATCCAGGTCAGCAGGGTGTTGTCGCGCAGATAGCGAAAGTGCGATACGCCACCTTCGTCGGCCCGCAGGTAACGCACCGGCGCCGGCAGGTTGACCGCAGGCACGCCGGCCCAGCTCAGGCGCACGACGGCCTCCGGGTCGAAGTCGAAGCGGCGCATCCAGCGTTGTCCGCGCATGATCGCGCGCAGCGGCGCGATAGGGTAGACGCGGAAGCCGTACAGCGAATCGCCAATGCCCGCGCCCAGGGTCTCCAGGCGCGCCCAGGCGTTGGAGATCTTGCGCCCCTGCACGCGCAGGCGCGGTGCGTCGTCGGCGAATACCGGATTGCCCAGGATCATCGCCCGCGGCTGCCGGAGCGAGCACTCCATGAACCCGGCGATGCTGGCGGCCGGGTGCTGCCCGTCCGAATCCATGGTGAGTGCGTGGGTGAATCCCGCCGCCTGCGCCGCGTCCAGCCCGGCCAGCACGGCGGCGCCCTTGCCCTGGTTGCGCGGCAGCACGATCAGGCGCAACTGCGGGTCCTTGCGCGCCCAGTCGGCCAGCCCCTCGGCGCTGGCGTCGGTGCTGCCGTCGATCACCACCCAGACGGGAGCCCAGGCCGCGCGGGCCGCGGCCACCGTGTCGAACACGGCGGGGCCAGGGTTGTAGCTGGGGATGAGCACCAGGTGGGTGCGGCTCGGGCGGGGCCCGGAGGAAGGATCGTAGGCAAGCTCGGGCATGCGGATCAGGAGCGGGGCGGCGCATCGGGCAGGGCGGGGGTGTCGGCGGCCCCGCCGAGGGCTTCGCGAAAGTAGGCGTCCAGTTCCTGCACGAAGTCCTGCGCGTTGGACGGCGGGTCGAAGCGCCTGCCGAGGCGCACACGATAGCGGATGGGCAGGCGCGGCACCTCGCCCGGGCCCCAGCGCTTGCTCAGGAAGGAGGAATCGGACTCGATCAGCAGGGTCTGTACGGGCACCCGGGCCTGGCGGGCGATCAGCCCCACGACTCCGCGTATCGGTCCGACCGGGTGGGCGCTGCTGCGCGTGCCCTCGGGAAACAGCAGCAGGCATCGACCCTCGCGCAATTCGGCCACCGCGCGATCGATCATGTGCCGCAGGTTGTCATTGGGAATGTATCCCGCCAGCCGGGCGCCGGCGCCCAGCACGGGGTTGCTCAGCAGCCCGGCCTTCATCACGCAGGCCGGGTCCCGCAGGCGTGACAGCACCAGCACGGCGTCGATCAGCGAAGGGTGGTTGGGAGCCAGGATCATGGGCCCCTGGCCGCGCAGGCCGTCGAGATCGCGCAAGTCGAAGTGACAGGCCCCCATGGCGCGCAGCATGCCGAGGTAGGCATGAAAGCCCGCCCGGATCACCGCGCGCCCCACGGCCCGCGCGGCGCGGGGCGGCAGCAGGGCGCCGAGCAGCAGCGCCGGGGGGGTCCACGCCAGGCCCATGACGCCGAAGGCCGCGAGCCCGAAATAGCTTCGCAGCGCGTCGAGCGCGGAAATCGGGCGCACGGACGAGGCTCAGGCCGGGTGCACCACCACCAGCAGGGCGCTGGCCGGGGTCTTGCCGGCATTGCTGATGGAGTGCGCGATATCGGCGGCGTAGCGCGCGGTCTCGCCGTGGCGCACGCGGCGCTCGTCGGCGCCGCTGCGTACGGTGAGTGCGCCACCCAGCACCGACAGATGCTCCTGCGTGCCCGCCTCATGGGGCTCGGAGGCCAGCACGCCCCCGGGCTCCACGTTCAGCTCGTACCACTCGAAACGCCCGGCGAGGTCGATGGGGCCGAGGATGCGCAGATCGCAATGTCCGTCGGGGCTCTTCAGCGCCGGGATGGCATGGGGCGGCACCAGCGTGATCCCGGTCTCGGGGCGCCCCGGGGCGCCGGCAGCCAGCAAGTCCCCCAGGGGCACCCCCAGCGCATTGGACAGGCGCCAGAGCACCGCCACCGTGGGATTGGCCAGATTGCGCTCGATCTGCGACAACATGGATTTGGACACTCCCGCCCGGCGCGACAGCTCGTCCAGCGACAGCCTCTGGCGCTGGCGCAAGGCCTGCAGCGCGGCACCGACCGCCGGCGGGCCTTCGCCCGGCACGGAAAGGGGATTCTCGACGGAAAGTTGCGCCATGGCGGATCGTTCTGTATAGTGCACGAAATGTTCGCTATGATGAACATGTTCGATTTATCGATCGGATGCTACCACCCGGGCCAGCCCCCGCGACTTCCTTGGATCACGCCATGTCCGACGCCGACGCCTTCCACGCCTCCATCCGCCGCGAACTCGACAGCGTGCGCGCCGCCGGCCTGTTCAAGGACGAGCGGGTCATCGCCTCGCCACAAGGTGCGCGGGTGCGCACGGTCGACGGGCGCGAGGTCATCAACCTGTGCGCGAACAACTACCTGGGCCTGTCCTCGCACCCGCGGGTGATCGAGGCGGCGCACGAGGCGCTGCGCACCCACGGCTTCGGCCTGAGCTCGGTGCGCTTCATCTGCGGCACCCAGGACCTGCACAAGACCCTGGAGCGCCGGCTCTCGGCCTTCCTCGGCACCGAGGACACCATCCTCTACGGCTCCGCCTTCGACGCCAACGGCGGCCTGTTCGAGACCCTGCTCGGCCCCGAGGACGCGGTGATCAGCGACACGCTGAACCACGCATCGATCATCGACGGCATCCGCCTGAGCAAGGCGCGGCGCATGCGCTACGCGCACGACGACATGGCCAGCCTGCGCAGCCAGCTGGCGCTGGCGCGGGCCGAGGGCGCGCGCCACGTGCTGGTGTTCACCGACGGCGTGTTCTCCATGGACGGCACCATCGCCCGGCTCGACGAGATGCGCGGCATCTGCGATGAATTCGGCGCCCTGCTGGGCATCGACGAATGCCATGCCAGCGGCTTCCTGGGCACGCGCGGGCGTGGAACCCACGAACTGCGCGGGGTGTTCGGGCGCGTGGACATCATCACCGGCACCCTGGGCAAGGCCCTGGGCGGAGCCTCCGGCGGCTTCACCAGCGCGCGCGCCGAGGTGGTGGCGCTGCTGCGCCAGCGCTCGCGCCCCTACCTGTTCTCCAACACCCTGGCACCGGCCATCGTCGGCGCATCCATCGCGGTGCTGGACATCCTCGAGGCCAGCACCGAGCTGCGCGACCGCCTGGAGGCCAACACCCGCCTGTTCCGTGCCGGCATCGAGCAACTGGGCTTCGAGGTCAAGCCCGGCAGCCACCCCATCGTGCCGATCATGGTGTACGACGCCGACAAGGCGCAGCGCCTGGCGGCCCGCCTGCTGGAGCTCGGCGTATACGTGGTGGGCTTTTTCTATCCCGTGGTGCCGCAGGGCCAGGCGCGCATACGCGTGCAGATCAGCGCGGTGCACGACACCCCCACGCTGCAGCAGGCGCTGAATGCCTTCGCGCAGGCCGGCCGGGAACTGGAGTTGATTCGATGAAACCCGCCGCTCCCAGGATCCTGATCATCGGCGCCAACGGCCAGATCGGCTCCGAACTCAGCCTGGCCCTGGCGCAGCGCCACGGGCCCGGACAGGTGGTCACCGCCGACCTGGCCCCCGTGGGCCGCCACCCGCAACTGCAGCACGAGATGCTCGATGCCACTTCGCGCGGGGACCTGGCCACGGTGGTCGAGCGCCACGGCATCACCCAGATCTACCTGCTCGCCGCGGCGCTGTCGGCCAGCGGGGAGAAGGCCCCCATGTGGGCCTGGAACCTGAACACCAGCAGCCTGCTCAACGTGCTGGAGCTGGCGCGCCAGGGCGGGATCGAGCGGGTGTTCTGGCCCAGCTCCATCGCCGCCTTCGGCCCCACGACGCCCCGCGTGAACACCCCCCAGAGCACGGTGATGGAGCCCACCACCGTCTACGGCATCTCCAAGCTGGCCGGAGAGGGCCTGTGCCGCTGGTACCACGCGCAGCACGGGGTCGACGTGCGCAGCCTGCGCTACCCCGGGCTCATTTCCTACACCACGCCGCCGGGCGGGGGCACCACGGATTACGCGGTGGACATCTTCCATGCCGCGCTCCGGGGCGAGACCTACAGCTGCTTCCTGGAGCCCGACGAGGCCCTGCCCATGATGTACATGCCGGATGCCATCCGCGCGACCCTCGAGCTGATGCAGGCGCCCGCCTCGTGCATCGGCGAGCGGGGCAGTTACAACGTGGCCGCCATGAGCTTCACGCCGCGCCAGATCGCCGAGGCGATCCGCCGCCACCTGCCGGGCTTCGAACTGCGCTACGCCCCCGATTACCGGCAGGCCATCGCCCACGCCTGGCCCGATTCCATCGACGACTCGGTGGCCCGCTCCGACTGGGGCTGGCGCGCCGAGTACGGGCTGGACGACATGGTCGCCGACATGATCCGGCACCTGCGCGTTCCGGCTGCGGCCTGAGCCTGCGGGGCCGCCCCGGGATTCCGGGGCCTTCGCGGGTGCCGCTCAAGAGAAGCGGACTTGCGTCGTTGTTGTGCCTGCAGGGTGTGCAAGCCCCGTTGCATCGCGCTTGATCCCGAAACGCCGCATCATGAATGGCCTGTCACAAGCATCGGCGCACAATGCATAGTCAAAAGGTGCAACGATGGAAAGCGCGATCCAATCCAGCCTGGAACAGGCCTTTCACAGCATGGAAACCCTGGAGCTGCTGGCCGAGCCGGTCAGTGGCTTCGCCGTGTTCCACGCCAACCCCACGGCGCGCACCACGATGGCGCGCTTCGCCGCCATGTTCCGCGAGGCCGTGGGAGCCGACTTCGATCCCGGGCACCTGCAGGGCCTGCCCCTGGCGCGCCTGCTCGGCGAGGGGGCGCAGGACAAGCTGCAGGCTGTGGCCGGGGGCTCGCTCGAGCACCTGCACGCCCAGCTGTCCGTGGGCACTTTCCTGTTCTCGGTGACGGTGGCGGCAATCCGCGACCCCCTGGGCCAGCCCCTGTGCCTGCACGCCAGCCTGCGCAACATCTCGGCGCGGCGCGAGGCGGTGGAGCTCAACGATCGGCTCAAGAACATCCTGGGCTCCCTGGTCAAGGCCGAGACCGAGGTCAGCCAGTCCATGGAGGCGGTGGACGGGGCCATCGGCGTGGTCAAGGACGCCGTCGCCAGCAACTCCGAGGCCGTGAAGGCCCTGCTCGAGCAGGTGGGCACCATCTCCGCCCTGGTGCACAACATTCGCGAAATTTCCTACCAGACCAACCTGCTGGCCCTCAATGCGGCCATCGAGGCCGCGCGCGCCGGCGAAGCCGGCCGGGGTTTCGCGGTGGTCGCCGACGAGGTGCGCAACCTGGCCCGGCGGGTGCACGACGCGACCCTCAGCATCGAGGGCAATACCGAGCAGATCGACGAGCAGACCCTGCGCATCGCATCGACCAGCGAAAGCACGGGCCGGCAACTCGGCGCCGTCGACACCGTGGTGGCCCGGCTGCAAGGCCAGGTCCGTGACATGCAAAGGCTCGCCACCCGCGCCCTGCTGCGCTCGGCCGAGGAGGATCACCGCAATTTCGTGATCCAGATCCTGGCCGAGGTCGACGCGCAGCCGCCGAGCCTGCAGGTCGCCCAGGTGCCCGACCATCACCAATGCAGCTTCGGCACCTGGTACGACGGGCGTGGGCGCGAGGCCCACGCCGCCGTGCCGGCCTTCCAGGCCATCGAGGCGCCGCACGCCAAGGTACACGCCCTGGCGCGCGAACTGCTGGCCGCCGCCCACGACGGCCGGCGCCCGCAGGCCGCCGAGCTCACCGCGCGCCTGCTGGAGGCGCAGACCGAGATCGGCGCCGCGCTGGGCGCGCTGAACCGGGGCCTGGGCTAGCTGCAGGCTGCCATGGCCCGGCGCCGGCGCATGCGCGCGCCGCTTCTCACCCCATGAGCCGCCCCGCGCAAAGGCGCGATTCCGATCAGGAATGCGAATTCCTTCGCCCACCACGAGGTCCCCATGCTCACCGTCCATCACCTGAACCATTCCCGCTCCCAGCGCGTGCTGTGGCTGCTCGAGGAACTCGAGCTCGACTACGACCTCAGGCGCTACGAGCGCGACCCCGGCACCATGCGGGCGCCGCCGGAGCTTCGCGCCGTGCATCCCCTGGGCAAGTCGCCGGTGCTGACCGATGGCGAGCGGGTGGTGGCCGAGTCCGGGGCCATCGTGGAATACCTGGTGCAGCGCTACGGCAAGGGCCGGCTGCAGCCGGCGCCGGATAGCGAGGACGCCCTGCGCTATCGCTACTGGCTGCACTACGCCGAGGGCTCGGCGATGCCTCCCTTGCTGCTCAAGCTGGTGGCCCAGCGCATCGCCAGCGCGCCCATGCCCTTTTTCGCGCGGCCGATCGCCCGGCGCATCGCGCAGGCGCTGGAGACCGAGGTGGTGGATCCGCAACTCGCCCTGCACCTGGGCTACATCGACTCCGAGCTGAGCAAGACCGGCTGGTTCGCCGGAGACGCCTTCAGCGCCGCCGACATCCAGATGAGCTTTCCCCTGGAGGCCGCCCACAAGCGCGCGCCGCAGCCGGGGCTGAAGGCCATCCCGGACTTCCTGCAGCGCATCCACGCGCGCCCGGCCTATCGGCGCGCTCTGGACAAGGGCGGGGAATACGCCTACGCATGAGCCTCGCCGGGGCGGGGCCTGCGCTCGAAATCGGTGATGCACATGTGCAGGATCACCGGCGCGAAGAACCAGAGCGAGGACAGGTGCTTCTCGATCTCGTAGTACCCGTCGCCGAGCACGCAGAAAATCGGCGCACCGATGAAAAAATACCCCGCCAGCAGGGCTCCCATCACGCTGCGCCGCCAGGCCGCGACCATCAGCGCGAAGGCGAACAGCGCCGTGTACAGATAGCCCAGCCAGCTCAGGACGAAGTCGTCGACTCGCGTGATGAAGGCGAGCCGATCGACCGGCTGGGGGGAGGAGACCCGGATGTAGTTCAGGTCGTAGTTCAGGCGCGCCGCGACCACGAGGGGTGAGCCCAGATAGCCCGGGATCGATCCGGGATGCCTCGCGAAATGCCCCAGGAAGGGGCCCAACTGGCCGTGGCGCATGATATCCTGGAATCGGGCCTTGTCCGCCGGGGAGCCGGCGGCGGCGATTTCCGAGAAGCGCCAGCCGGTCGGCCAGTAGCTGGTGCCCATCAGGTCGGCGCCCATCGGAGGGATGGACTTGGGGTCTTCCAGGGATGGGGGGAGTTGCGCGTAGAAATACGCCCTCAGGCCGTTGAACGTCCGGTGCGGGACCGTCGCGACACCCTTGGAGACCCAGCCCACCCCGCTGTAGTAGCGGTTGTAGGCATTGGGCGCCGTGAAATCCCTTTCGACGCGCAAGGAGAATCCGACGATGGCGGCCAGCGCGAGCAGCGAGGCGGCGACCCACGGAGTCTTGCGCGGATAGCGATAGACCAGGAACAAGGCCAGCGCGATCGGCACGAAGAACACATTCTCGATCTTGGAGGCCAGCAGCAGGCAGGTGGTCACGAACAGGACCGCGGGACGCCCGTCGCGCAAGGCCAGCATGCCGCCCAGGAACCAGGGCAGCAGTGCCAGGGTCGCCGCCTCCTGGTAGAAGGACTTGAAGTAAAAGCCGTAGGCGGCGCCCATCAGGATCACGCAGGCCATGATCCAGCGGTCCGCCGCGTAGCGGCAGTTTCCCAGCGCCATGAAGCAGCCGGCCAGGAAGACCCCGCACAGCACCAGGAAGATCAGCGGGGTCCAGTAGACCTGGGCGCCCACCGCAAGCTGCAGCCAAAGCCCGAGCTGCACCAGCAGAGCCAGCGTGGAATTGGGGGCGGCGCCGGTCGGAATCAGCGGATAGCGCGTATGAAGGGGCTGCCATCCCATGGCGGAGAAATGGCCGCTGGGACAGACCCGCCACCAGTCGCCGTTGTTGATCATCGGCGCGTAGCCGAGCGCGACGGCGAGCATGCAGAGCAGGGCAAGCCCGGCGAGGGCGGCGCTCCTGGGATCGCGGCCCAGGCCTCTCGCGCGAGTTCCGGCCACAGGATCAAGCTGGGGTCTGGTCATCCAAGGCATCCCCTACAGCCGCTGCGTCGCGCTGTGGGGCCGTCAACGGGAATCGGCCATGGTAGTCCACCGCGTCAGGGAAATGGGACCCCCCATGGGGCCGCGGGCCCCGACCCTCGATCCGATGCCGTCTGCTAGCCTGATCGCACCCGAGCACGAAACGCCGCCGAGCCCCATGCGATTCCTCCATGCAGCCGACATCCACCTGGACAGCCCGCTCACCGGGCTGAGCGCCTATCCCGATGCGCCGACCGAGCTGCTGCGCACGGCCACCCGCGATGCCTTCGACAACCTCGTCGGCCTGGCTCTGGAGGAGGCGGTCGACTTCCTGGTCATCGCCGGCGACCTCTACGACGGCAGCTGGAAGGACTTCAACACCGGCATCTACTTCGCACATCAGATGGGGCGCCTGAAAGCCGCGGGCATCCCGGTCTACCTGCTGCACGGCAACCACGACGCCGAAAGCGAGATGACCCGCAGGCTGCTGCTTCCCGACAACGTCCATGTGTTCCCCTCCTCCAGGGCCGGCACCTTCCTGCTGCCCGAGCTGCAGGTGGCGCTGCATGGGCGCAGCTTCAAGACGGCGGCGACCACCGAGAACCTGGTGCTGGGCTATCCCGCGCCGCGCCCGGGCTGGTTCAACATCGGCGTGCTGCACACGGCCCTCGAGGGCTACGCGGCGCACGCCAGTTATGCCCCCTGCACCCTGGCCGAGATCCAGGCGAAGCAATACCAGTACTGGGCCCTGGGCCATGTGCACGAGCACCAGGTGTGGCGGGGAGAGGCCACCGTGGCCTTCCCCGGAAACCTGCAGGGAAGAAACATCCGCGAAACCGGGCCCAAGGGGGCCTTGCTGGTGAGCGCCGAGGGCGGCGAGGTGCAGGAGGTGCGGCAGGTGTTCGTCGACGTGCTGCGCTGGGAGCGCCTGCAGGTCGACGTGGGCGCGGCGCAGTCCCTGGCGCAGGCATCGCGTCTGGTCGGGTCGGCCCTCGAGCAGCTGCTCGGCGCGCAAGACTCGCTGCTGCCCCTGGCGGTGCGCGTGCGCCTGTTCGGCCCCTCGCCGGCGCATGGGGAGCTCTTCGGACTCGAGACCCAACTGCGCGCCGAGGTCCTGGCGCAGGCGGTGGCCCTCGCCGGCGACCGGGTCTGGATCGAGAAGGTGGTGGTCGACACCGAGCCGCGCGACACGCCGCAGGCGCTGGCCCGGCGCGGGGATGCGGTCGCGGATCTGCAGGCCATTCTCGCGACGGCCTGCGACGATCCGGCGCTGATCGAGGCGCTGCGCGGCGACTTCGCGGAAATGCTGGGCAAGCTGCCGCCCGAGCTCGCGCAGGACGCGCCGTTCCTGGAGGCCCTGCGCGGCGGGCGCCTGCACGATCTGGTGCAAAGCACGGTGCCTTCGCTCCTGGCGCGCATCGCCTCGGCGGAGTGAGTCATGCGCATCGACCAGCTGGACCTGATTCGCTACGGCAAGTTCACCCATCAAAGCGTGGCGCTGCCCCGCGCGCAGCGGGATTTCCACGTCATCGTCGGACCCAACGAGGCCGGCAAATCCACGCTTCGATCGGCCATCCACCACCTGCTGTACGGCTTTCCCCTGCGCAACCCCGGCTACGCCTTCCTCCACCCCCTGCCGGACCTGCGCCTGGGCGCGCACCTCAGCCACGGGGAACGGCAGCTCGCCTTCCAGCGCGTCAAGGCCAACAAGGCAAGCCTGCGCGGGCCCGATGACGCGCCGCTGCCCGACGAGGCCCTGGCGCCCTTCCTCGGCGGCGTGGACCCGAAATTCTTCGAGCAGATGTTCAGCCTCGACCACGAGCGCCTCGTGCAGGGCGGGGCGAGCATTCTCTCGGCGGCCGACGAAGACGTGGGCCAGGTCCTGTTCGAGTCCGCGGCGGGCATCGCCTCGCTGGGGGACATCCGCGCCGCCCTTGAACAGGAGGCCGACGGGCTCTGGGGGAAGCGGAAGTCCTCGGCGCGGGTCTACTACCAGGCCGAGCAGGACTATGAGGAGGCACGTCAGGCGCTCAAGGCCGCCTCGCTGCGTGCGAAGGACTGGGCCGAGGCCCACACCAGGGTGGAGGAGCTCGACACCCAGCGCAAGGCCGCCCTTGCCGAACATGCGACGCTGAAGGCCCGGCACGCCCTCCTGCAGCGGGCGCGGCGCGTGGCCCCCTTGCTGGCCGCGCTGGATCTGCAGACCGCGCGCCTGGCCGAGCATGTCGGGGCGCCGGACCTGCCGGAAGGCGCATCGGCCGCGCTGGACGAGGCCGAGCGCCGCCTCGCGGCCATCGAGCTGGTTCGCGCGCACCAGGGCCGCCTGCAGGAGGCCGCCCGACAGGCCCTGCAAACGCTGCATGCGGACACCAGGCTCCTGGAACAGGAAGAACAGATCACCGCCCTGGACGAGCTCCGCCTGCAATATCGCGCCCATGCCGCGGACATCGAGAAGCGCGAACGGGAAGCGAGCTCCCGGTGGGCCGTGATCGCCGAGCTTGCCGGGCAACTGGGCTGGGATGCCGGCAGTGAACAGGACCTTGCCGCGCGCATTCCGTCGCCTTCCAGCCGCACGGCGCTGGCGCGGCTGGCAAGGCAGGGCCCGGCCCTGGCGCAGGCCCGCGAGGCCGCGGAGCGCGCGCTGCGGCTCAAGCAACGCGAGCTCGACCATGCCCGCAGGGAGCTCGAGGGCCTTGCGCAGGCCCAGGTGGCACCCACGCTGCGCACCGCCATGGCGCGCGCACGCGCGCTCGGCGATCCCGCGGCCATGCTGCGGGACTTGCAGTCGGAGGTGGATGGCAAGGAGCTCGGCCTGGGCGTGGCGCAAATGGCGCTGCTCGGCGAAGCCATGGACATGCAGGCTCTCGCGGCCATGCTGCCCCCGTCCCGGGAGCATGTGCAGGGCCTGCTCGAAGCGCATCGCCGAGATGAGGCGGAGGCCGACCGACTCGACCAGGAGATGCGCAAGGCGGCCGCGCAGATGCTCCAGCTTGGGGCCGACGCCCGGCGCATCCGCGAGCAGCTTCATCCGGTGCTGCTGGAAGACCTCCATCGCGCCCGGCGCGAGCGCGACGAGCTGTGGGGCCTTTTGCAGCGCGACCCCTCGACCCTGCCGGCGCAGGCGGAGCGCTACGAGCATCTCGTGGCCCGCAGCGACGCGCTGGCCGACCAGCGCCATGACCGGGCACACGATGCGGCCCAGCTGCAAAACCTCGAGGATCGCAAGGCCAGCCTGCGGCTCGAGCAGGAATCCCTGCAGCGCCAGGTCGAGGCCCTGCGAGCCAGGCGGGAGCAACGCGAAGCACAGTGGGTCGCCCTGCGCGAGGAGTGCCGTCTGCCCGCTCTGTCGATTCCGGCGGCCTCCGAGTGGATCCAGGCGCGGGAGCGGGTGCTGCAGGCCTGGCAGGATCTGTGTGCCGCCAGGCAAAGGCTGGACGCCTATGGGGAGGATCTGTCCCGCGCCGCCTCGGCGCTGGCCGCGCAGCTCGATGCGGCCGGGCTGCAGGCCGGGGATGCGGACCTGACGGTGTTGTTGACCCAGGCCGAGGAATGGGTGCGGCAGCTGGACGAGACCCGCGGCGAGCGCAAATCCCTGGAGCAGCAGCGGGACGCCACGACCCGCGAGCTCGAGGCCCTGGGAGATGCCGCGGCGGCCGCCGAGGAGGCCTACCTCGCCTGGCGCGCCGACTGGCAGCAGGCCCTCGCCGCGGCCGGGTTCCCAGCGGAAGACGAGCCCCTCGCGGTCGAGGCCAGGCTGGAGGCCATGGGGCGCATCGGCGAGGCCCTGGCCAGCCTTCGGCAAATCCGCATCGAGCGTATCGACCCCATGCGCGCCGACCTGCGAGACCTGGAGGCCCGGGCCCGCGCACTGGCCCTGGCCCTGCGTCCGGGCCTCGCGGACAGAAGCGCAGCCGAGCTGATCCTGGAGCTCAGGCGAGAGCTCGGCGAGGCACGTGCCACCCAGACCCGCATCGAGCAGGCCCGCGCGGAGCTCGCCGCGGCGGACGAGGCGCTGGCTCGGGCCAGCCTGGAGGAGCAGGGCCTGCGCAGCTCGCTCGCCCCGCTCTTGCGCAGGGCCGAGGCGCAGGATCTGGTGCAACTGCGCGCCGCCATCGAGCGCTCCGACGCCCGACGCCGCCTGCAGGCCCTGGTCGAGGACATGCACCGCACCTTGCTCGAGCAAGGCGACGGGCTCTCGCTCGAGGAGCTGCGCGCGCAGCTCCGGGGCCTCGATCCCGGCGCGGTGCTGGACGAACTGGCCGGGCTGGAGCTGCGGGAAGATGCCGTGGTACGCAGGATGCAGGAACTCTCCGCGGCGCACAGCAGCGCCGAGGCGGCGTTTCGCGCGATGGCGGGCCAGGCCGACGCGGCAACGGCCGAGGCCAAGCGCCAGGAGTCGCTGGCCAGGATGTCCGATGCCGTCGAGCGCTTCATCAAGGTCCGAACCGCGGCCCGCCTGCTCGGCTGGTCGATCGAACGCTATCGCGACGCAAGGCAGGGGCCCATGCTCGCGGCCGCCAGCGCCATCTTCTCGCGGCTGACCCTGGGCTCCTTCGACCGACTGGTCGTGGACTTCGACAGCCAGCCCCCGACGCTGCACGGGCGACGCCCCCAGGGCGGATCCGTGGGAGTCGAGGGCATGAGCGAGGGCACGCGCGACCAGCTGTATCTCGCCCTGCGCCTGGCCGCGCTGGACATGCATCTGGCCCGGGCCCACGCCTTGCCCTTCGTGGCCGACGATCTGTTCATCAATTTCGATGACCAGCGCAGCAAGGCAGGGCTGGAAGCGCTGTCCGCGCTTTCCCAGCGCACCCAGGTCCTGTTCCTGACCCACCACGACCATATCCTGGACCTGGTGCGGGAGGTGTACGGCGACTCGGTGAACGTGGTTCGCCTGGCTCCCCCCTCAGGAACCGCCCTTGCCACCGAGCAGCCATAGGCGCTTGTCGGTAAAGGTGCAGACCACGCCAGCCTGGTTGTACTCGATCGGGTCGTTGGTATTGCAGTAGGTGGCGATGACGTTGAGGGGCAACTGCTCGTTGCCCCAGGAGTCATGCTGCATGCTCCTTCATGGCGATTTCGCAGGGGTGGGTGGCTCAGGGCAGGACCGAATGCGTGCCTCAGCTCAGGGCGTTCCAGGTGCAAAGCCTCCCGGCGGGGCCGAGCGCGGACAGGGCCAGGGGCTTGCCTTTGGGGTCGAGGCCGCTCAGGTCGCTTTTCACACGCTCGCCCGTGGCGACGCTGTACACACCGCGCGGATACTTCGCACGGCAGCTCGCGTCGTCGCCCTTGCCGTGGCACAGCACGCGCGAGACTTCGACCAGGCCCCACGGCGTCGAGCAGCCCAGCACGCGGTCGCCCGTGGAGGCGAACTCGAAGGACATGAAGCGGTTCGGATAGTCCACCTTTCCGTCCAGACCGCGGGGCACGAGCCCGGAGATGTTGCGTGCATACAGCAGCGGCACGCTGTCATAGATGATGGAGGTCCATCCTTCGTAGCGCTGCGCGAACTGAGCCTCGGTGTACGGCTCGGGGGTGCCGACCAGGGCCTCGAACTGCTTGTGCAGGGCCGACTTCGGATCGTGCAGCATGGCGTATTGCCGGGCCGCCTGGTCGCCGCTGTAGCGGTACAGGGGGAACACGTCGCCGATCACCAGGAAGCCCGAGCGCATGGCTTGGGGCGCAACGGCGGCGGAGACCGCGCTCTTGGCCGCGGTGGACTTGGCGCTGTCGGCCAGTTCCTGATGCAGGCTGCCGAGCTGCTGGGTATTCGGGCCGAGGCCCAGGCTGAGCTGCGGCCCCGCGCTGGTCGAGGCACAGCCCGCCAGGCCTGCTGCGCTCAACACGGTGAGCGCAAGCAGCCAACGCGAATTCGAGGCGAAGGAAGCTTTCATGGTTGGGAAGGTTGGTGCCGGATTTCTCCAGCGAGCTGACCGTGCAGGGTTTCAAGGACTCGCCGCCAACAGCATCCCGCTCCCGCGCGCATTGCGCGCGAATCCCGGCTTTTCGATCCGGCGGGTTTTGTTGCTACTGGCAAGCAATACCCCCCAATCTAGGGGGTATTCATTGTCGTGGTCAACTACGAACCTGCAGCGATTTCGCGTTTTTGCGTGAATTTATTCACGAAATCGGCCCTTAAAGCCAATGTCGCGCTGCGCCAGGGCTGCGCCGCTGTCGTAGCCCATCGCCCTGGGGCGCGCCACGCCGCCGCCCCTCGTGGCGAGCAGATCGCTCGCGCACGATCCGGTCGGCGAGAAGCCGCCCTACCGCGCCTGGGCCTGTTGCGCGTGAACCCTGGCGACCAGATAGTCGACGGCCTGCAGGATGCGCGCATCGGTAGGGGTCTGCGGCAGATCGCCCGACACCTCGTAGGTTCCCTGCACGGCCAGGGTCGGCACCCCGTCGATTCCATAGGCCTTCATCATCTGCGAGGCCTGCCTGGCCCGCATGGCCACGCCGAAGGAGTTGTAGGTGGACAGGAAGGTCTGACGCGCGATTCCATGCGCGGCAAGCCAGGTGGCCATCTGCTCGGGCGTGTTGAGCACGATGTGCTGTTGGTGAATGGCCTGGAAGATGGCCCCCTGCAGGGCCTCGTCCTTGCCCAGCGCGCGCAGCGTGTAGTAGAGCTTTTGCTGCGGCACGAATTGCGGGGTGAAGGCGATCGGCACGCGCTGCAGGACGACATAGGGCGGCAGCTTGCGGGCCCAGGCGTCGAGCTCGGGTTCGAGCGCGTTGCAGTGCGGACAGTTGTACCAGAAGAATTCGGTGACCACGACCTTGCCCGGGTGGGCCACGGGCTGCCGGGCCGAGAGTTCGTTGTAGCCCTGGCCCTTGTCGAAGGGCGCGGCTTGCGTGGCCGCGGCACCCAGGGCCGTGACGAGCAGCAGGGCCAGCAGCGCCAGCAAGGCGGATGTGCGTTTCATCGGATGTCCTTTCGGGGTCGGATGCCGGATCGGTCGGGGGACCCCACACCCCGCGGAATCAAACCCTAGCTCCGTGGCGGGGGGCGCAGTTTGACCTAAGGCATCCAAATTCCCCTTCGCGGCTGCCGGCCGGCTGCGCACGGGCACGGGCCTATGCTGCGCATCCCACGCCTTCGCGACCCGAGACGAGATCCACATGACCGCCCATTGGTTTGCCAGCCTGCACGCGATCTGGGCCCGACTTCCCTGGTGGAACTGGGCCTTGCAGCTCCTGGGCCTGGTGAGCTCCTACATCGGGGCCGAGCTCAACGCCCGCATGCGCGTGCAGGGGTTCTACGTCTGGCTGCTGGCCAACGTGGCGCTGTTCGTGGTCCACGTCGCCTCGGGGCTGTGGGCCCTCGCGTTGCTGGACCTGGCGTACTTCCGCATCAACATCAGGGGCATTCGGCACTGGCGAAGGCTGGCTGCCTAGCAGGCTGTTGCACTACCGAAGGGGGCCGCCGGCTCGGGAAATCCCCGAGAGACGAGCGGGTTCAAACTGGTACGCTGGCCGTACCTGTAGACCACATCCCCTTTGCGCAGATCATGGACATCCTCGAGCAGCGTCTTCCCGGAGCCCCGGCGGCCGCGATCTCCAAGCGAACCCTCAAGGATCAGGTCGCCGACAAGATCGCCTACATGATCCAGACGGGGCTGCTGCAGCCGGACGACGAGCTACCCTCCGAGCGCCAGCTCGCGGCCACGTTGGGGGTGTCGCGCGAATCCATTCGCGGAGCCCTGACCAGCCTCGCGGCGCGACGCATGATCGAGATCTCGCAAGGCGCCCGCACAAGGGTGCTGGGCCTGGCGGGACAGACCCTGGAGGAGGCCGTGGGCGCGCTCGAGGGCCTGCGCGGCCGCGGCGTCCATGAGGTGACCGAGGCGCGATCCGTGGTCGAGGTGGAGGTCGTGCGCCTGGCGGCCGCGCGCATCAACGACCGCCAGCTCGAGCGTCTGGACTCCCTGGTGGTCGAACAAGGATCCATGCTCGACGATCCGGTGCGTTTCCAGATCTCCGACCGGGAATTCCACACCCAGCTGTACCAAGCCTGCGGCAACGGCCTGCTGGCGGACTTCGTCGTCGACCTCTACTCCTACGCCCTCGACACCCGGCGCAAGGCACTGAAACGTCGCGGCGCCATCGCCCGGAGTGTGGACGACCACCGTCAGATCGTCATGGCACTGCGCATGCGCCGCCCGGACGATGCCGCCGATGCCGTGCGTCGCCACCTCGACAACGTGTACGTGACCACGATCACGGAGATGCGCAAGTGAGCTCGGGCGTCGAGATTCTCGACCCTCGCTTCGAAACCATCGCCCGTGGCGCAGGGAGGCTCGAGCGCCTGTGCAGCGGTGCCACCTGGAGCGAAGGCCCCGTCTGGATGCACGAAGACGACAGCGTGCTGTGGAGCGACATTCCGGGCAACCGCATCCTGCGCTGGAATGCCGCGCAAGGTTTGTCGGTGTGGCGGGCCGATGCCGAATTCACCAACGGCCACACCCGCGAAGCCGATGGCTCGCTGCTGCATTGCTCCCACGGCCAGCGCGCCATCGTGCGCACGCGCTTCCATGCGGGCCTGGCCGAGGCCGGCGATGAGATCGTCGTCGACCGCTACCAGGGACGCCGGCTGAACTCACCCAACGACGTGGTCGTGAAATCGGACGGAACCATCTGGTTCACCGATCCGCCCTACGGAATCCTCAAGGCCGACGAGGGGCATGTCGCTCCCCGCGAACTTCCCTGCAACTACGTGTTCCGCTTCGACCCGCGAACGGGCAGCCTGCGCGCCGTGTCGGATTGGGTGGAAGAGCCCAACGGCCTGGCCTTCTCCCCTGACGAGTCGATTCTCTACGTGTCGGACACCTCGGCCGCGATGCGCGGCGACGGAAGCGGAAACCATCACATCGTGGCTTTCGACGTGCTCACGGGCGGCGACCTTGCGCGGCCGCGGGTGTTCGCCGTGGTCGAGCCGGGACTTGCCGATGGATTCCGCCTGGATGCCCATGGCTTCGTGTACACGAGCAGCGCCGACAGCGTGCAGGTGTTCCACCCCGACGGCGCCCGTCTGGCCCGGATCCCCGTTCCCGAGAAGATCGGCAACCTCTGCTTCGGCGGAACCCGGCGCGACGAGTTGTACATCGCCGCGACAAGCTCCCTGTACCGCATTCGCCTCGGGACCCAAGGCCTGCAGCGCCCCTGACGAGACCACCCATGACACGCGAAGTCCTTCTTCTGATCGAGAAGTGCAGTCACTGCATCAGCTACTACGACATCGAGAGCGGCAACCGCGAGGCCAGCGTGGCACTGCCCGACTTCCCCCACGAGTTCGTGGTCGATCCGCTGGGTCGCCATGCCTACATCGGTCACTACGGGGTCGAGACTTCGGGGCATCTCGGTGAAGGGGGTCACAGCATCCTGCAGCTCGACATCGCCGCGCGCTCGGTGGTGCACACCCTCGACGTTTCCCCCTATCGCCGGGTGCACGGCCTGCAGATGGATCGCCTCGGGCGCCTGTACGCGCTGAGCGAAAGCAGCGCGACCCTGCTGGTCTTCGACCGGCCGGCGCATGCGAGCGCGCCCGATCGGGCTGTTCCCGCCGGGGGTATCAAGTCGCATCTGTTCGCGCTCGGCGCGGACGGCGAATGCGCGTACACGATGAATCTGCTTTCCCACACCGTGGTGAAGGTCTGGCCCCACGACCCCTGCCGCCCGCCCCTGGCCTGCCATCCTGGCAGCAAGCCGGAGGGCAATTGCCTGAGCGAGGACGAGCGAACCCTGTACGTGAGCAATCGCCTGGACAACACCCTGGCGGCCATCGACACGCGGGACATGCGCGTGCGCATGTGCGTCGCGTCGCGCCCGGACGCCACGCGCATCTACCGTGCGCACGACGGATCCCTGCTCGTGACCAACTATGGGGACCGCAGCCTGTCCGTGGTCGATCCCTCGAGCCTGCGCGAGCTGCGCAACATCCGGCTCGACGCGCGGCCGATCGCGCTTTCCCTGCACCCCACGCAGGCGCTGGCCTTCGTCTCGATGGACGACGACCGCCTGGGCTACCTCGACCTGAACACCTACAGCTTCGAGCGCTGGGTCCGTACGCAACGCGAGCCCGACGTGTCCCGCGTGATGGTCCTCTGAGCCCTGCGCCTTGCGCCATGCATCCCGCCACTTCGCCCATTCTCGAGATCCGCGGCCTGAGCAAGCGCTTCGGCGGCACGCTCGCCGTCGATGACGTCTCCTTCCAGGTCCAGGCGGGCGAGATCGTCGCCCTGCTCGGGGAGAACGGCGCCGGCAAATCCACCCTCATCAAGATGCTCGCCGGCGTCTACTCCATCGACCAGGGCAGCGTGCTGGTCGACGGCGCGGAACTGCGCCAGCGCTCGCAGGCAAGAGAGGGGGGTCGTGGATCGCTGGCCTTCATCCATCAGGATCTCGGACTCATCGAATGGATGACCGTGGCCGAGAACATGGCCTTCGGCACCGGCTTCCCGCGGCGCTTCGGGCTCATCGACAACGCCCGCATGGATGCCGTCGCCCGCGAGGCCCTGGCTCGCGTGGGCTGCGAGCTGCATCCTCGGCGGCGGGTGTTCACCCTGTCGCGCACGGAAAAGTCCCTGCTCGCCATCGCCCGCGCGCTGTGGTCGCAGGCCAGGCTGCTGGTACTCGACGAGCCCACCGCGAGCCTGCCCTCCCAGGACGTGCGCCGATTGTTCGATGTGCTCGACGGCCTGCGCCGCCAGGGCGTGGCCATGATCTACGTCTCGCACCGCCTGGATGAAGTGCGCAGCCTCTGCGACCGTGCCGCCATCATGCGTGACGGCAAGCTGGTCGCGGTGACCCCGGTGGCCGAGGTCGATGAAGCCCGCCTGGTGGAGCTCATCGTGGGCCGCCGTGTCCGGCTTGAACGTGGGCCGGCCGCCGTGGCCGGGTCGTGTCGCCTGCGGGCCCGCGGCGTGCGCGCCGCCTTCGTCGGCCCCATCGACCTGGAGGTGGCGGCCGGAGAGATCGTCGGACTGGTGGGCTTGCGTGGCGGTGGGCATGAAATTCTCAGCCGGGCGCTGTTCGGTGCCTTTCCCCGCAGTGCCGGCAGCATCGAGGTCGACGGACAGGCCTGTGACCCGGGCTCGCCTGCCCAGGCCATCGCCGCCGGCATCGGCCTGGTCGCGGCGGATCGCATCGAGGAGAACCTCGCACGCGGCATGTCGGTGCAGGAGAACCTGTTCCTGCACCCCGCACTTCGAGGCGGAAGCTGGCAGTTGCTGCGCCGCGCGAAAGAGCGCGATGGCGCCATGCAGCTGATCCAGCGCTTCGACGTGCGGCCGGCGGCGCCGCACGCGCACATCGAGGATCTCAGCGGGGGCAACCAGCAGAAGGTGGTGCTCGGCCGCTGGATCGCCCTGGGCCAACCGGTGCTCATCCTGGAGGAGCCCACGGCCGGCGTGGACGTGGGCGCGAAGGCCGAGATCTACAAGGTGTTGCGCGAAGTGGCCGCGGCGGGCACCGCGATCGTCGTCGTGTCGACGGACTTCGAGGAAGTGTCCAACCTGTGCACCCGCGCGCTGGTGTTCGCCCGCGGCCGCATCGCGCAGGAATTGCGCGCCGAGGCCATCACCGCGCAAAGCCTGCTGCAGCACGCGGCGGGCAGCTCCGTCGAAGCGGCCTGAAGCCGCAAAGCCATTCCTGGGAGGAGACCCCGAATGACCACAAGCATCCGCTCCACCGCCCTGGAGCCAAGTCCCGAAGATCTCCCGGCGGCTGACAGCGTCGGCGGGGTGCTGCGCCGGCTGCTCGCCACCTTGCCCGTGTACGGCCTGGTCTGGCTCACGCTGGCATTGCTGGTGTTCTTCTCCATCCTGCTGCCGCATTCCTTTCCCACCCTGTTCAATCTTCGCTCCGTCCTCGGGGACAAATCGATCATCGCGCTTCTCGCCCTTGCGGCCATGATCCCCATGGTCGCCGGCAAGATCGACCTGACCGTCGGCTACGGAATCGTTCTCTGGCACATCCTGGCCATTTCCCTGCAGTTGCGCTGGGGCATGCCCTGGCCCGCTGCGGCCGCCCTGGTGGTGGCCTGCGGCGCGGCCTTCGGCCTGCTCAATGCGCTGCTGGTCGAGCGCGCGCAGATCGATGCCTTCATCGCCACGCTGGGTACGGGGACGGTCATCTACGCCGTGGCCCTGTGGTACAGCGGCGGCGAGCAGATCACGGGCAATCTGCCCTCGAGCTTCTACGCCCTGGCGATCGGGCGCGTCGCCGGGATTCCGCTCCCCGCGCTGTACATGCTCGGCCTGGCCCTGCTGCTCTGGGTGGTGCTGGACCACACGCCGATGGGACGCGCGCTCTACGCCATCGGCGCCAACCCGAAGGCCGCGGAGCTCAACGGGATCCGCGCACGCAACTACACCATGTGGGCCTTCATCAGCTCCGGCGCCATCACCGCCTTCGCCGGGGTCGTGCTCGCCGCGCGACTGCGCATCGGCCAGGCCAGCGTGGGCCTCGAATACCTGCTGCCCGCCCTGGTCGGCGCCTTCCTGGGTTCGACCACGATCAAGCCGGGCCGGGTCAACGTCTGGGGCACCGTGGTCGGCGTGTCGATTCTCGCAGTCGGCATATCGGGCATTCAGCAACTCGGCGGCGCCTTCTGGGTGGAGCCGCTGTTCAACGGTGTCACGCTGGTCGCATCCATCGGTGCTGCGGGCTGGGCACAGAAACGCCGTCTCGAGGCCATCAAGCGACAAGCGCGCTGAAGGCCTGGATCCGGTCGCCAACGAGCGGGCCGCTGCCCGCACATCCACCAAGAACGAGGAGAGAAGACATGGCTTTGACCCTGAAGCGCCTGAGTGCCGCGATGTTCATCGGTGCCATCGGAATGGCCTCGCTGCCCCTGGCCCAGGCCGCTGACTCGCAGGCCTCGGACAACCTGGCTGCGGCAACCCGCATCGTCGACGCCGCGCTGGCCCACCAGACCCAATGGACCGGTCCGACCACGGGGCCCAAGGCCCAGTCCGGGAAATTCATCGTCTACGTCGCCTCCGACATGAAGAACGACGGGGTGCTGGGCGTCTACAAGGGCGTCAAGCAGGCGGCCAAGGCCATCGGCTGGAAGCTGCGGGTCATCGACGGCCGAGGCACCGTGTCCGGACGCACCTCGGCCCTCGACCAGGCGCTGGCGCTGAACCCGAACGGCATCATCCTCGGCGGCTTCGACGCGAAGGAGCAGGCCGCCGACCTGCAAGTGGCCCACAAGCACGGCGTGCCGGTCGTGGGCTGGCATGCCGCGCCGGTCGCCGGCCCCGTCAACGGCATGTTCGACAACATCACGACCGATGCCAACAAGGTCGCGGAGGTGGCGGCGCTGTACGCCGTGGTGAAGTCCCACGGCCATGCAGGGGTGGTGATCTTCACGGATTCCGCCTTCTCCATCGCCATCGCCAAGTCCGATGCCATGGCCAAGGTGATCAAGGAGTGCGGTGGCTGCAAGCTGCTGGCGGTGGAAGACACCCCCCTGGCGGACACGGCGAACCGCATCCCCACGCTGACCAGCTCGCTGCTGCAACGCTTCGGCTCCTCGTGGACCTATTCCCTGGGCATCAACGACCTGTACTACGACTTCATGGTGCCCACCCTGGCCTCGACCGGCACCCATCTGGTGAACATCTCCGCCGGGGATGGATCGGTCTCCGCCTTCGACCGCATCCGCAAGGGCAAGTACCAGGCCGCCACGGTCGCGGAGCCGCTGAACCTGCAAGGCTGGGAAGCCGTGGACGAGCTCAACAGGGCATTCGCCGGCGACAAGCCCTACGTCTACTCGCCCCCGGTGCACCTGGTGACTCGCCAGAACATCATGTACGACGGGGGCAAGCACAACGTCTTCGACCCCGACAACGGGTACCGCAAGGAATACCGAAAGATCTGGGGCCAATGAGGCGGATCCGAGCATGACCGAAGCCCTGACTCCCGCGCGGCCCGTGGTCGCGCTCACCCTGGGCGATGCCGCCGGCATCGGCCCGGAGCTGATCGCGCGGCTGCTGGCGCTGCCCGAAGCGCGCAGCCTGGCCAAGCTGGTGATCGTGGCCGATCCCTGGGTCTGGCAGCGCGGCCAGGACGTGGCCGGTGTCGTGGTCCCCACGCACGAAGTCCGCGGTTTCGCGGACTGCCGCGCGCGCCCCGACGAGGAGGTGCCCGCGCTACTGGCGGTGCAGACCCTCAGCGCCGAGCAAGTCGGCGTGGGCGAGGCACGTGCCGCCTGCGGGGCTTCGAGCCTGCGCATCCTGGACCTGTGCATGGACGCCGCCTTGCGCGGTGAGGTCGACGCCATCTGCTTCGCCCCGCTGAACAAGTTCGCCATGAAACTCGGGGGCCTGAAGTACGACGACGAATTGCACCACTTCGCGCACTACCTCGGCGTCACCGGCTACTTCTGCGAGTTCAACACCCTGGATGGTCTGTGGACCTCGCGCATCTCCTCCCACGTTCCGCTGCTCGACGTACCGCGCCACGTCACGCGCGAACGCATCCTCGCCGCGGCAGAGTTGATTCACCGCAGCCTGCGCGCCAGCGGCGTGGCCGAGCCGCGCGTGGCCGTGGCGGGGCTCAACCCCCACAACGGGGACGGAGGCACCTGCGGGCGCGAGGAAATCGACATCATCATCCCCGCGGTGGCCGAGTTGCGCGCGCGCGGGCTCCCCATCCAGGGCCCCTATCCAGCCGACACCATCTTCCTCAAGGCCCGGGACGGCGAGCTCGACGCGGTGGTGACCATGTACCACGACCAGGGGCAGATCGCCATCAAGCTGATGGGCT
>JAJZWA010000110.1 GCA_021846965.1 Pseudomonadota bacterium
TTCCCGATCTCCAGCAGCCTGGCCAGCTCGGGCTTCGCCCACACCATCACGGTCTTCGGCTATCTGATCGGTGCGGTAGGGCTGATCGCCGCCCAGGGCATCCGCCGTCCCCCCGCCCAGCCGGCGGGCGAAGCCACGCCGGGCGCCTCCCCCGCGCCGGGAGCCAGCCCGGCGCAGATGCTGCGCACGCCGGTGTTCTGGCTGATGTTCCTGATGATGACCATGATGTCCACCTCGGGCTTGATGGTGATCTCGCAAATGGGAGCCTTCGCCAAGGACTTCGGCATCGCCTCCACGCTGGTGTGGGGCATGGCCGCGCTGCCGCTGGCGCTGACCATCGATCGTTTCGCCAACGGCCTGACCCGGCCGTTCTTCGGCTGGCTGTCCGACCGGATCGGACGTGAGAACACCATGGGCCTGGCCTTCGGTCTGGAGGGTCTGGCGATGGCGGCATGGCTGGCCCTGCACAACGATCCGCTGCTGTTCGCGCTGCTGTCGGGCGTGGTGTTCTTCGGCTGGGGAGAGATCTTCTCGCTGTTCCCTTCGACCCTGACCGATACCTTCGGCACGCGTCACGCCACGACCAACTACGGCGTCCTGTACATGGCGCAGGGCATCGGCTCGATTCTCGGCGGCCCCATCGCCGCGATGATCCACCACGCCAGCGGTTCGTGGGCGGCCGTGTTCGGCATCATGATCGCGCTCGACCTCGGCGCCGCGCTGCTGGCGCTGTTCGTGCTCAAGGGGGCGCGCTCGCGCTACCTGGCGCGAGTCGCCGCGCAAGCCTGAGCCCGCTCGATGCCGCGGACCCAGGGCCTGGAGCCTCGCGACCTTCTGCTCGGACTGCTGAGCTGCGCGGCCAGCGCCACCGACGTGATCGCCTTCCTCCGGCTGCACCAGGTGTTCACGTCGGCGATGACCGGCAACACGGCGCTGCTGGGCATGGCCCTGGGGCAGGGCAGACTGACGGCGGCGCTGCTTTCCCTGCTCGCGCTGGCCGGCTATGTCGGGGGTGCGGCGCTGGGCGCGCTGGTGCTGCGCCATGACCCGCGGCACGAGTTGCGCGACATTCTCGGTCTGGAGGCGCTGGTCCTGCTGGCGATCACCGTGCTGTGGTGGTCACACGGCTTTCCCGCGCCCGGGCCGCTGCTGCAGTTGTCGGTGGTGGGGAGCGCGCTGGCCATGGGCCTGCAGAGCGTGGCGGCACGTAAGATGCCCGTCGACGGCGTGCCCACGGTGGTGTTCACGAGCACCTTGACCAGCTTGGTCATGACCTGCATGCAGGTCGGAGTGCGAGGCCGCCCGGGCTCGCTGTTTCCGGCGCGCAGGCAGGCCCTGGCTTTCGCGATCTACGCGGCCTCGGCGGTGTTGACCGCCGCGTTGCTGCGCTGGCGTGAGCCGGTCGCCGCGGCCGTGCCGCTGTGCGCGGTGCTGGCGGCCCTGGGTGTGCAGCGTGTGCTCGCCCGGGGGCGGCCGGCGTCCTGACAACCCTTTCGCGAGTTTTTCGATGCAACATACCTGCCAGGCCCTTGGAGGCATGGTCGTGGCGCCGCACCACCTGGCGGCGCAGGCCGGGCGCGACGTGCTGCGCGACGGCGGCAATGCGGTGGAGGCGATGGTGGCCGCGGCGGCCACCATCGCGGTGGTCTACCCGCAGATGAACTCGATCGGCGGCGACGGTTTCTGGCTGGTGCATCGTCCCGGGCAGGCGCCCTGGGCCATCGACGCCAGCGGCCCCAGCGCGGCGTTGGCCGATCGTGCCTTCTACGCCGGCCGGACGCACATTCCCCCCCGCGGGCCGCAGGCTGCGTTGAGCGTGGCCGGCACGGTGTCGGGCTGGCGCCTGGCGCTGCAGCAGGCGGCCTCCTGGTCGGGCCGCCCGATGCCGCTGGAGCGGCTGCTGCGCGATGCCATCGGCCATGCGCGCCAGGGCATCGTGGTCAGCTCCAGCCAGGCCGAACTCACGCGGGCCAAGCTGGAGGGCCTGCGCGCGGTGCATGGCTTCGCCGAGGTGTTCCTGCCCGGGGCGCGGCCTCCGGGGGCCGGCGACGTCCTGCGCCAGGGGGCCCTGGCCGACACCCTCGCGCACCTGGCCCGCCACGGCCTGGACGAGTTCTACCGCGGCAGTCTGGGCGCGGCGATCGGCGATGAGCTCGAGCGCATCGGCAGCCCGCTGCGCAGCGCGGATCTGCAGGCCTACCAGGCCGAGGCCGTGGAGCCGCTGCGCATGCGTCTGGCCGACTGCACGCTGTACAACCTGCCGCCCTCCACCCAGGGCCTGGCCTCGCTGCTGATCCTGGGCGTGTTCGAGCAACTCGGGGTACGCGAGGGCGAGGGCTTCGCGCACCTGCACGGTCTGATCGAATCGACCAAGCAGGCGTTCCGGGTGCGCAACCGGGTGGTGACCGACCGGGGGCGCCTGCCCGAGGATCCGCAAGGCCTGCTGCATCCCGATCGGCTGGCGGCGCTGGCCGCGCGCATCGACCGCCAGCGGGCCCTGCCTTGGCCCGAGCCGGCGGCACCGGGAGACACCATCTGGATGGGGGCCGTCGACCGCGACGGCTGCGCGGTGAGTTTCATCCAGAGCACCTACTGGGAGTTCGGCAGCGGGGTGGTGCTGCGCGACACCGGCATCACCTGGCAGAACCGCGGCATCAGCTTTTCCCTGGACCCGGGGGATCTCAACACCCTGGAGCCCGGCCGCAAGCCCTTCCACACCCTCAACCCGGCGCTGGCGCTGTTCGACGACGGGCGCAGCATGCCCTACGGCACCATGGGCGGGGAGGGGCAGCCGCAGACACAGGCCGCGGTGTTCACGCGCTACGCGCGCTTCGGCATGGCGCTGCAGCAGGCCGTGGACGCACCGCGCTGGCTGCTCGGGCGCACCTGGGGCGACCTCAGCACCACCTTGAAGCTGGAAAACCGCTTCGATCCCGGCCTGGTGCGCGGGCTGCGCGAGGCCGGCCACGACGTGGAACTGCTGGAGCAGGCCTACAGCGACACCATGGGACATGCAGGCGCGCTGGTGCGCCATCCCGACGGGCGCATCGAAGGCGCCGCCGACCCGCGCAGCGACGGTGCGGCCGCCGGCGTGTGAGGGCGTCGCCGGAGTCGCCCCCAGGCGCGCATCGGAGCCCAGCGCTTGCGAACCGCGTTCCTCCATGCCGGCATCGTGGGAATATGGCCATAACTATAAGTACGGTAAAATCACGTACAAATGGATCGCCATGAGGACTTGCCATGGGAGCACCCCAGTCTCCACGCTCGACGCGAGTCGAAGCCCGCATTGCGCCGGACGCTCTTGCGGTGGTGCGACGCGCGGCTGAATTGCAGGGGCGCAGCGTCAGCGACTTCCTGGTCACCGCCGCGCTTCGAGATGCCCAGCGCACGATCGAGGAGGCGCAGATTCTTCGGCTCTCGGTCGAGGACCAGCGTCGATTCGTCGAAATCCTGTTGAATCCGCCGCCGCTGGCGCCGGCCATGGAGCGAGCTCTCGAGCAACGCAAGCGCCTCATCGAAGGGGCGCGGTGACTGCGCGTTTCCGAATCGAGGTCTTGGGGCAGGGACACCGCCGCAGTGATTTTTCCTGCGGGAACGAAGCACTCGATCGCTACCTTGCGCACCAGGCGGGGCAGGATGTTCGTCGCCGTGTCAGCGTCTGCTACGTCGCTGTGGAGGGCGCCAGCGGCAGGATCGCTGGGTATTACACGCTCGCCGCCGGAAGTGTGCTGTTGTCGGGATTGCCGGAGGATCTGGCCGCACGCCTTCCCCGGTATCCATCCGTGCCCATCGCCAGGCTCGGCCGCCTCGCGGTCGACCGGAGCTACCAAGGATGCAGACTCGGCGGGACCCTGCTCGCTGATGCGGCGGTGCGTGCGTTGCGCTCGGAAATCGGCGTGTTCGCGCTCGTGGTCGACGCCAAGGACGACGCTGCGGCTGCGTTCTACAGGCACCATGGATTTCACGATCTGATTGGCGACGGCAAGCAGATGATCCTCACGCTCAACGGTTTCTCGCCGACGCCGCGAAGGTCTTGAAATCCGGCTCGTCGCCCTTACAATTAGCACTCGCAACCGCTGAGTGCTAACGAGCGGGCGGAGCGCAGGAGGGGCCTCAGGGCTCCCGGCGCCCGGCCGCGAGGCACCTGTGTGCCGCGTCCCCCGGGGCGCGGCCTGCGTTGGACAACACGGTTTTGAACCCTCGAACACCTCCTCAGGAGCAACCTTCATGAAATTGCGTCCCCTGCACGATCGTGTCATCGTCAAGCGTGTGGAACAGGAAACCAAGACGGCTTCCGGCATCTACATCCCCGACGCCGCTGCCGAGAAGCCCGATCAGGGTGAAGTGCTGGCGGTCGGCCCCGGCAAGCGCGACGACAAGGGCGAGCTGCTGCCGATGGCGGTCAAGGTCGGCGATCGCGTGCTGTTCGGCAAGTACGCCGGCCAGACCGTGAAGCTCGACGGCGACGAACTGATGGTCATGCGCGAAGACGACCTGATGGCCGTCATCGAGAAGTAATCCGCGCCACCGTCCCACCCTACTGAATTCGGAGAATCACAGATGGCTGCAAAAGAAGTCGTTTTCGGCGCCGATGCCCGCGCCCGCATGATGGAAGGCGTGACCGTCCTGGCCAACGCCGTCAAGGCCACGCTGGGCCCGAAGGGCCGCAACGTGGTGCTCGAGCGCTCCTTCGGCGCCCCCACCGTGACCAAGGACGGCGTGTCCGTGGCCAAGGAGATCGAGCTCAAGGACAAGCTGCAGAACATGGGCGCGCAGATGGTCAAGGAAGTCGCTTCCAAGACCAGCGACAACGCCGGTGACGGCACCACCACCGCCACCGTGCTGGCCCAGGCCATCGCCCGCGAAGGCATGAAGTACGTGGCCGCCGGCATGAACCCGATGGACCTCAAGCGCGGCATCGACAAGGCCGTGA
>JAJZWA010000052.1 GCA_021846965.1 Pseudomonadota bacterium
TTGACGGCCTGCTCCTTGAACTCGGCCGTGTACTGCTGTTTCGGGATCGTCTTCACTTCGTCTCGTCCTTCAGGTCTCGATGCTACACATCGGCTCCTGGAAGACGAAAAACTGCAGGCAGCTCACGTCTGTTCGGGGGGCGCTACACCCCGGTGATGGTCTTGTCACGCGGGCGTGCCAAGGGCCTGGCCGTGATGATGGCAGTGTGGGTGGTCTTCGGCCAGGCATCTCTCATGTGGGCTGTGCTGAGTCGGGTCGATACGCATCCGACAAGATCCACGGGGGAACTCGTTTCCAAGAGCAGGGATCGTGTGCGATCCGGAGTTTGTCGAGATCTGGAGTTTGTCGTGCAATCCGCTCCCGGAGATCCCCGATTGATCGGGAAGGGCTACGGTTTTTGCGTCAGCCGGCAAAGCTACGAGAGGGCGCAAGTCGGCATGCGAAACCATCTGGCATGGAGCGAGTCGCCCTTTGCCTACGGCTATCCGATTTCCGAGGTGGTGGCGGATCCGCATCTGTATTGATGCTGCAGTGCAGGGTCGGCTCAGCCCTCGGACCGCTTTCGCCAGAGCGCTCCATCAAGCCGCCTCAGGGCGGCTTTTTCGTGCCTGCATGGCCAAGGCGTCCTGTCCGGCGCGGCTTCTCAGGGAGAACAGCGAGGTCCCCGGCCTGCGTGCGATGATTCTTCAGGCCAGTTTCCAGTTGATCACCTGAGCCATTCACTCGAAATCCACGGGCACAAGGGGGCCCCTGAGGACGGTATTTGCCGCCTTCGGGTCTCATCGATTTCCAGCTGGGTACAAACATGCGTAACCATGCAATTCTTTCCTCCGCGATGCCATTCGAGAGGCAAGGCAAAGGCTCTGCGGGGGCTACACACGCCAAGCGCAGGAACATGCATTGAGCGCCGTCAATTTTTCGGGAACGTAGATCCGCTTCCGATCGATCATCCCGAAAAAATCGATTGGACCGCCAGGGCGTGAGCCCGAATCATCGGGTGCGGCGTGCTGAGCGCCGTGCGGCCAAGCCGCGCGGAGCGCCGACGCCATCACAACGATCATTCAGGAGACCTACCTTGCCCCGCCCTCAGTTTCTTGCTTCGACCTTGCTTGCCTGTGCCATCGGCAGCCTTTGCGCAGCGGCCCAGGCTGCCGACACGCCGACCGCATGGCCCATGTACGCCCTCCAACCCGGCCATAACGCCGTATGGACCTCGCATTTCCCGGCGGTGAGCTGGACCTTCGACACCCCGAACGCGGGCGATGCGCGCGCCGCGGTCAAGAGCAACACGACGATCCGCGACCTTGTCGGCTTTCCGATCGGCGTGGCGGTGGTCGGCGGCGCGGTCTACGCGCCCAATGACAACGGCTACCTCTACAAGCTGGACGCGCGCAGCGGCAAGCTGCAATGGTCCTTCAACGCCTACAACCAGTTGATGAGCACGCCGGTGGTGGAGCATGCCGGAGGCAAGGACTTGGTGTACGTCGGCGCCGGGAACTCCGTGTTCGCCTACAGCCATGCCAAGCGCTTCGGCGAGCAAGGCGCCGGCGTGATCCGCGGCACGGACGTGTCGGCGATCGACGCCGTCGACGCCGCCACCGGGAAGATCGTGTGGAGTTACCCGACCCGCGGCGAGGATATGCCGACAGCGGTGTTCGCCCACGGCATGCTGATCTTCGGCAATGGCGACGGCCATGTCTACGCTCTCGATGCCGCCACCGGCAAGCTGAAGTGGAAGACGGAGATCCGGTCCTTCGTCAGCATGTCCTCGGCCAGTTACGATCCCAGCCTCAACGTGGTGATGATGGGCGGCACGCACCCCAGCAACATCTACGCCCTCGACGCGGCCACCGGCAAGCGCCTGTGGACCTTGCATCCGGCCCACATCTTCTCCAGCAGCGGCGGCGACGGCACCTGGGCCGTGGCCGGCAAACTCCTCGTGGGGCAGATCGAGACCCGGACAGCCGGTCAGACGCGAAGCTCGGGATCGGAGGAACTCGGCATCGACATCGCCTCCGGCAAAGTGGCCTGGAGCACGGTGCTGGGTACGGGCAAGACCCCACCCCGCAACAAGGATGCCGTGCCCGCGGTGGACGCAGGAATCATCTACACGGGCAGTCCGGTCACCCACAGCGAATACGCGATCGACGCAAACACGGGCAAGATCGTCTGGCAGACCCGGCTCGGCCCGGGGATGAAGGCGGCGCCGACCATTGTTGGCGACAAGGTCATTCAGCCCACCGGAAGCGGCAAGATTTTCACGCTGGACCGCAGCCACGGCGCCATCACGCATGTCTACGACGCCAAGCAGGGCGGCTATGGACCGCAGAACGGCGTGGCCATCGGTGGCACGCTGTTCATCGGGACCAACACGGGCTACCTGCAGGCCATCCCGCTGAAGCAACTCGGCGCGACCGGCTGAGTGGCACGCTGAGTCGCCTCGGTCCCTGGCCTGCAGGATTCATCGCACGCAGGCCGGGGACCTCGCTCTTCTCCGTGAGAAGCAGGCTGCCTATGAGGAAGAACCGCGCAGGATGGGCCCATGATCGCCTGCTCAGAATTGGATGAACCCGCCCGAGGCACCGGCGCCCTGAAGCTCCCGGCTGGGCTCCACGACGGCGCGCCTTCCCGCGTGGGCCGACGCGGCGGGATGGGCGTCGCGTGGACGTCCGACGCGGGATAGCTTGAACTGGGCGACCGTACTTTGCAGCTCCTGCGCCTGACCGCTCATTTCCTCGGCAGTCGCCGCAAGTTCCTCGGAGGCTGAAGCATTTTGCTGGGTGGCTGTGCTGATCTGGCTGATGGCAGCTTCGATCTGACCGATTCCCGTGGCCTGCTCGTTGCTCGCGGCGTTGATTTCCGCCACGAGGTCGGCGGTCTTGGCGATGGCTGGAACCATCTGCTTGAGCAACTCGCCGGCGGTTTCGGCCTGCTTGACCGAGGCGCGTGCCAGGTCGCCGATCTCCTTGGACGCGACCTGGGCACGCTCGGCCAGGTTTCGCACCTCGCCTGCCACCACTGCGAAGCCCTTGCCATGTTCTCCTGCGCGCGCAGCTTCGATGGCTGCGTTCAGAGCCAGCATATTCGTCTGGTAGGCAATGTCGTCAATGATGGAAATCTGTTCGGCGATGCTCTGCATGTCGGCCACGGTCCGGCCCACCGCTTCCCCGGTCTGCCGAGCCTGCTGGGCTGCGTCCTGAGCCATGGCCGAGGTCTGGTGGGCGTTGTCGGCGCTCTGGCGAACCGATGCGCTGGATTGCTCGAGGGTGGCTGATGTCTGCTCAACCGACGATGCCTGCTCCGATGCTCCCTGCGACAGCGTCTGGGAGGTCGCCGAGACCTCCTCGGATGCCGAAGCGAGATTGTCCGCGGCGGAACGGATGGCCGACATGGTCGCGCCCAGCTTGTGAACCATGTTGCCCAGCGCGCGCAGCAAGCGCCCGACTTCGTCCCCTGCATCGCTGCCGGCCTCGACCGTAAGGTCGCCCTCCGCCACGCGGTCGGCGGCGATCACCGCGGCGGCCAGCGGAACGGTGATCGAGCGGGTGACCCAGAATGCGAAGCCGATGCCCAGCGCCAGGGCCGCGAGCCCCACGGCGATCATGAGGGTGCGCGAATCGCCATAGACCTTGGCCGATGCCACACCGTCGTCGTCGACGTGCCGGGCCTCGATCTTGTCGAGGTTATTGAGTGCATTCTTGAATCCGGCGAGTGCAGGCAGCATTTCTGAGGTCACAAGTGCCGCGGCCTGGGCGTGCTGCCCACTTTTGATCAGCACGGCGATCTTGGCGAAGCTTGCGACGTATGGCGCGCGCGCGGCGTTCACACGATCCAGCGCCGCCTTGCCATCGGCCGTCGAGACAAGGCCGGTCAATGCGGTGATGGCGTCCGAGACTTTCTGCTTGGTCTTCGCCACGCCCTCGAGATCCTGCGCGATCGCCTGCGGATCGGTATCGGCCAGCAAGCGCAGGTTGAATTCGGCGTTGTCGTTCGCCCCGGAGACGACGGCGTTGGTGAGTTTGGCTTGCTTCCAGGTCACCGAAACGATGTGGTCCGTGGTGCGGTTGAGGCGGGCCAGCCCGGTGATGCCCACGCCGGCGACGACGCCAAGGAGCAGTAGGACCGCGCCAAAGCTGATTCCCAGACGCACCCCGATTTTCATGCTCTTGAGCATTGTTGCCCCTCCATGCGCTGCGATTGGATGTGCCCGCCGACCGCGGCGTCGCATGGCGCGCCGCGGCCATTTGGCCGGGCATCAGAGTAACGGCAGGCGAGGCGTGGAAATGGACGGCAACTCCTTGGGCATGGCCGATTCGTGACAGCTGATGCAGCGCACCGCGATGAATGTGTTTCTTATTGTGTCGTCGAGTGCCTTGGGCGCAATCGGCGAAACATCAGCGCGCGCAGATATACGGGCGGTAGGCCCGGCTGGCCGATCACCAGCGGCGCTTGCGCACGTGGCGCAGGAATTCCTCGAGGATGGGGGTGCAGTCGAGCAGCTGCGGGTTCGAGGGGTGATGGAACTCGGGGTGCCATTGCAGCCCGAGCAGGAAATTGCGGCCCGTGCCGCGGATTGCCTCGGGCAGGCCGTCGTCGGGGCTGATGGCATCCACCACCAGGTCCCGCCCCAGGCTGCGCACCGCCTGGTGATGCACCGACACGACGTTGAGCGTGGCCGGATCGACCTCGGGGTACAGGCGCGCGAGCAGTCCGTCCTTCACGAAGCGCACCGGGTGCGCGTTCTGGTCGTAGGCCTCGCTGAGGTGCGGGGTGCCGTTTGCGGCAAGCTGGGTGGGCAGGTCCTGGTACAGCGTGCCGCCCATGGCCACGTTGATGAGCTGCGCGCCGCGGCAGATGCCCAGCACGGGTTTGCGTACCTCGATGAACTCGTGCAGCAGTTCCATCTCGTAGCCGTCGCGCATGGGGTCTCCGGCCCATTCCGGCTGCAGCGGCTCCTCCCCGTAACTGTTCGGGCTCAGGTCGGCGCCGCCCTGCAGGATGAGGCCGTCGAGGGCATCGGCGTAGTCGGACAGCCGGATATTGCTGCGCACGATGCCGCCGCCGCTGGCCACCGTGGGCACCATGAACACCAGCACGTCGCGCGACATGGCCCAGTGCGCAACCGATTGCTCCAGGTACTGCAAGGTCTTGGCGCGCAGCCCGGCCTGCCCGGGATGGGGGTGCTCGATGCGGGCCGAGATTCCGATCTTGAGGGGTTTCGTGGCCATGGCGGACTCGCGGTACGGGGTCGCAGGAGCATGGGCTCCTTGCGTCGAAGATAAGTCGCGTACGCGCAAGGGTCAAACCCCGGGCAGCTGCGCGCGGGGTTTCGGAAGGCCACTTTACCCCGCATGCGAGCTGCCTGCAGAGTTCCGCAGGGGAGGCCCGGGAGCAGTGTTTCAGGGAGTGATCTCGAACACCGTGCCCGTGTTGTTCGCGCCTCCGGATTTCGTCACTCCGTACAGGTTTCCGGATGCATCCATGATCAGCGAGCCGTTCGGCTCGATTCCATCGCCACTGGTCGAGCCGAAGGCATGCAACACCGTCTCCTGGTCCGATGGCGACAACTCGAACACCGTTCCGTCATTGCTCGCGCCGCCACCGTTGAATGTGGTGCCGAACAGATTGCCCGAGGTGTCCATCACCAGGCGACCGGTGGGCGTGGTGCCGTCCGAGGTTCCGGCCGGGCCGAAGGAGTACAGCACCGACTCCGTGCCCGTGGCGGAAATCTTGAACACAGTGCCCGTATTGTTGGCGCCGCCGGACTGGGTGGTGCCGTAGAGATTTCCGGACGAATCGATGATCAGCGCGCCGGTGGGATCGGAGCCGTCTGTCGGAGATCCGCTGAAGGAATGCAATACAGCCTCGGTTCCTGCGGCCGTGATCTCGTAGACCGCTCCCTGATCGCTGCTTCCGCCAGCCGATGTGACTCCGTAGAGATTGCCCGCCGCATCGCGGACCAGGGTTGCGCTGGATTGCGAACCGTCAGCAGGGCCTCCTGCGAACACGTGCAGGACCGTGATCTGCCCGCCAGGCGACAGGCTGTAGACCACACCGTCGCCGTTGGCTCCCCCGAAGACGGTGGATCCGTAGAGATTCCCCGAGGCATCCTGGATCAAGCCGCCCACGGGTTGGGTACCGTCGGAGGGGTTCGAGAAATCGTAGAGTATCGATTCGGTGCCTGCCGGATTGATTTCGAATGCCGTGCCATTCGTGGCCGTGCCCCCGTCGGGCGTCGTGCCGAAGAGATCCCCTTGCGCGTCGATCCACAGCGAGCCATTGGGCCGGGTGCCGTCCGTGGATCCCACCGCGGAAGCGGAGGCAAAGGAATGCAGGATCGACTCGGTGCCGGACGATGTGATCTTGAACACACTGCCGGTTCCGTTCTGGCCCCCTGTGTTGGTCATGCCGAACAAGTCGCCCGCGCCATCCATGACCAGCCGGCCAACCGGCGCAGCGCCGTCACCACTGCCATTCGGTCCGAAGGAATAGAGCACGGTTTCCTTGGCCGCGCTCCCGCCTCCCGATCCACCGGATCCGCCTGAGCCCGAGCCGCCTGAGCCGGAGCCGCCCGTCCCCGAGCCGCTTCCCGACGAGCCCGTCGTGCCTCCCGACGAGGTGCCCGACCCCGAGGAACTCGTCAGGCTGGCGCCGCCGCCGCTTGCTCCGCTCGACCCGCCTCCACATCCGGCCAGCGCGAAGCCCGCCGCGATCATCAATACCAGTAGCTGCTTTTGCATGGCATTCTCCAAGCACAGGTTTTCATGGTTCGGTCGCGCTGACGCTCACGGCGTGATCCGGAACACGGTTCCATCACCATGGGTTCCGCCAGACACGGTGGTGCCGTACAGATTTCCGGAGGAGTCCTCGATCAAGCCGCCATGCGGAGATTGCCCGTCCGAGGCTGCGCTCTGGCCGAACTCGTAGAGCACGCTGTAGGAGCCGGTCGGGGTGATCTCGAACACCTCGCCGCCTCCCGATGCGCTCAGCCTGGAACTGCCTCCGGATGCGGTGGTCCCAAAGATGTCGCCCGCGGCGTTGATCAGCAGGTCCCCATTGGGCCCGTCTCCATCACCGCTGCCCGCGGCGCCGAAGGAATGCAGGATGACTTCCGTGCCGGCCGTCGTGAGTTCGAAGATGGTGCCGGTGCCGTTGGCGCCTCCGTACTGCGTGGCGCCGTAGAGATTGCCCGCGGAGTCCATGGAAAGCGAACCTGCCGGGACACTTCCATCGGCAGGTCCCGACGCTCCGAAGGAATACAGGACCGACTCCGATCCGCCCGATGGGATTTCAAAGATGCACCCCTTGCCGGTCGCGCCGCCAGAGGATGTCTCGCCGAAGAGGTCGCCCGCAGCATCCATGATCAGACCGCCATAGGGATTGGCGCCGTCGCCACTACCTAAAGCTCCGAAGGAATGGAGCAGGCTCTCGCTGCCCGCGGCCGTGACTTCATAGACCGCTCCCGTGCCGTTCGCACCACCTGCTGACGTCGTCCCGAAAGCATCACCGGCTGCGTTCAGCACCACCCCGGAAAATGGCTGCCCGCCGTCGACGGATGTGGATGGTTGGATGAAGGAATGCAGCAGCGTCTCCGCTCCCGCGGGGCTGATCCTGAAGACCGTCCCCGATCCGTCCGGGGGATTTAGCGCATTGCCTGACCCACCCCCTGATGTCGTCCCGAGGAGATCACCCGAGGCATCGATCGCCAGCCGGCCGTTGGGGGAATAGCCGTCGGTGCCGCCCTGGGCGCCGAAGGAATACACCAGGTGTTCCACACTGGCTGCCGTCAGTTCGAACACCGTTCCCGTGTTGTTGCTGCCGCCCAGTGCCGTCGTGCCGTAGAGATTGCCCGAGGAATCTATGACCAGGGGGCCGGAGGGCTCGCTGCCGTCCCCGCTGCCATTTGTTCCGAAGGCGTACAACACCGTTTCGGTCGCTGAGGAACCGCTGCCCGATCCGCCGGATCCGGAGGATCCGCCCGAACTGCCGCCGCTTCCCGACGAACCGGTTGCCCCACCGCCGTTTGTGCCCGGACTGGTTCCGCTGCCCCCCGCGGTGCCCGAGGGGGATCCGATGGATGCAAGCGAAGGCGAGGAACCGCTTCCGCCACCGCCGCATCCGGCCAGCGCGAAGCCGGCCGCAAGCATCAACACCAGAATTCGGTTTTGCATGACATCCTCGCCTTCGATTGCATGGACCTGCGCGTTCTTGCAATGCCCTTGCTGCAATCTAGGAAACGAGAGTCAGTGCGGCTATCCCTCTCAAGAGGGGTATGTGTCGGCCAGAGCGCGGGCAATTTCCAGGCGGAGCTTGAACGAGGAAACCGGCTTGTGCAGCAGGGTGACACCGGCCTGGCGGGCTCGGGCGTCGGCGGCTTCCTGCTCTTCACCGGAAATTGCGAGCACGGCGAAGTCACCGTACTGTGAGCGCCATTGCGCGGCCAGGTCCAGGCCGTCGACTCCGTGGTCCAGGCGCAGGTCGGTGATGAGCAGTGCCGGACGACCGAGTTGCGCGAAAAGCGCCTGGGCGCCAGCCTGGTCATGCGCGACGCCGACCCGGTAAGCCCAAACGTCGAGCAATTGGGTCAGGCTGGCCGCCACGGCGGGGTCATCGTCGACGACGAACACCAGGGCGGCTTGCTGCGCATGGGTCGTGGGACCGACCTCCAGCGTGATGGCATCGGCTTCGGTCGCGGCACGCGCCTGGGGCCACCAAACCGAGAACCGCGTGCCCAGGCCAGGCTCTGAATGGACCTCGAGGCGTGCGCCCAGGGCCTCGCACAGGCGATGCACGATCGCGAGGCCCAGGCCTGCGCCGGCGGGCTGCGCGTCGCCTTGCGCGGGGCCCCGGTAGAACTCCTCGAAGATGCGCTTTTGCTGCGCGGGCTCGATGCCGGGTCCGGTGTCCGTCACGCTGAGCAGCGCTCCGGGAGGCAGCAAAACGACATCGACGTCGACGCGGCCCTGCTCGGTGTACTTGATGGCGTTGTCGAGCAGGTTGCGCAACACGCGCGCGCTGGCAGTCGCGTTGCCGTGCAGCAGGACCGCCTGGGTGGCTCGGCAGGTCAGGCGCAGGTCCTTGGCGGCGGCGGCGGCGGCAAAGGCTTCGCTGGTGCGCTGCACGAGCGTGTCGAGGCGGAAGTCGTGCGCCTTGAGCGGATAGCTGCCCGCCGACAGTCGGGCGAGGTCGACGAGGTTGTCGAGCATGTCGCCGACATCGCGCACGATGTTCTCGATGTTGCGCCCCACCGCCTCGAGTGCTTGTGGTCCGGGGCGCGCGGAAAGCACCGCGCTGTAGATGGAAAGGGCCTGCAGCGGCTGGCGCAGGTCGTGGCTCGTCGCGGCGAGGATGCGGCTTCGCTCGTGCATCGCATGATCGAGTCTGCGCTTGGCCTCAACCAGTTCGGCATGTTGGAATTCGAGCGCTCGTAGCGCCTCGTCTCGCTCTGCGCGGATACGGATCGAGCGCGCCAGCAACTGCTCGGCGTCGCGCGCCACGCCCAGCAGGAAGGCCCAGTACAGCAGGGTCAGCACCGTGACCACGGGGGCTTGTGCCTGATGCAGTCTGTCCCAGCTCACGCCTGCGCACAACAGCACCACCGAGGAATAGGCGGCCAGGATGTAGCGCGAACTGAGCGCCACCGAGGCGCCCGCTGCCGAGATGGTGAACAGCGTGGTCTCGACCAGCATCTGCGCCAGCAGTGGCAAGCGGGGTAGGAACAGCAGCGCGAACACCCCGATGGACAGACCCGCCAACGCGTCCAGAGCAATGAACAGCGCGTGCACACGCGCCAGTCCAACCGATCCGAGGCGTGGCAGACGCAGCAGCGTGGCCTTGGCCGCCCCGGCTCGCAACGCCTCGGCCGCGAGTGCGAAGGCCGCCCACCACGCAAAGTCGGAAAATGCCACATGGGGCAGCACGATCCAGCCGAAGCCTGCCACCAGCACGATCTGGAACAAGGGCATGCGCAGCAGGATGCGCGCGTGCAGGCTGAGCAGTTCGACGGTCAGCTGGCCGAGTGGGGGCTCGGCACCGCGCTGCGGCAGACCCAGCCAGCGCCGCAGGCGCGAACGCGGCGCTCCGGAGCCGAAGGCAGGGTCGCCCCGAGGCTCATCCGGGATCATGAAGAGTCAGCCGTCTTGCCAGGATCACGGCCTGGGTGCGGTTGCGCACGCCGAGAATGCGCAGGATATTGGCGATGTGGTCCTTCACGGTGTACTCGGAAATGCCGAGTTCGCGCGCGATGAGCTTGCTCGGAAGCCCGCGATTGAGCAGGCGCAGCACGTCCCGCTGGCGGGGCGTGAGCACGGGCGAGGGGGCGTGGCGGTCCGGAGCCGCGGTCTCGAATCCCTCGGGCAGGTAGACATCCCCGGCCAGCACGCGCGCGATGGCCTGAGCGAGCACCTCCGAGCTGGCGCTCTTGGGGATGTAGCTCATGGCTCCGGCCTGGATGCAGGCGCACACCGCGCTGGGGTCATCCGTGGCGGAGATGATGACGATGGCTGCATGCGGTGCCATCGTGCGGATGGCCCGCAGCACCAGCATGCCTGAATGGTCCTTGAGCTCCAGGTCAAGCAGGCACAGGTCGGGAGTGCCATGGTCCTGCACCCAGGCCATGGCGGCCGCCGCGCCCACGGCTTCATGTACGCGCAGGTCAGGGCGCTTGACTTCGAGCAGCAGCTTGAGGCCTGCGCGAAACAAGGCGTGATCATCAACGAGTAGGACATCCATGGGCGGCTGGCGCGAACCCTGTGGCACGGCACTGCACGACCCGGCGGCGGAGCGCACGGCCCACGCCCTCGGGTGCGGTCCATCATAGGGCGACTGCGCTGCCGGCCAACCCCTCTTTCGGCGGGGGGCGCCGCCCAGGGGCCTCGATCATGAGTCGAGGCGATCGAGACGGGCGAAGCGCCGTGTCGCCTGCCGGGCGCTCAGTGCGCGCCGGACGGGTGGCGCGCCGGTTCGAGGAAGGCTTCGAACTCGTCCGCGGGCACCGGCCGGCCGAACAGGTAGCCCTGGGCCTCGTCGCAGCCCTGCGCGCGCAGGAACTCCAATTGCTCGGCCGTCTCCACGCCCTCGGCGATGGTTTGCAGTCCCAGGTTCCGGGACATGCTCACGATCGCGGCCACGATGGCGCGATCCTCCTGGTCGGTGCCGATGTCATGCACGAAGGAGCGGTCGATCTTGAGCTTGTAGGCCTTGAACTTCTTCAGGTAGTTCAGCGAGGAATAGCCGGTGCCGAAATCATCGATGGACATGCGGATCCCGCGCCGATGCAACTCGTTCATCACCCGGATGGCTTTCAGGGGGTCGTGCATGGCCGTGCCCTCGGTCAGCTCCAGTTCCAGGTGATCCGGGGGAAGTCCCTCCTCGTCGAGGATGCGCGCCACCAGGTCGGGGAGATTGGGGTGACGGAACTGCACGGTCGACAGATTGACCGCGATGACCATCGGGGGGTGGCCCGCGTCCAGCCAGCGCCTGAGCTGGCGAATGGCGGTGCGCAGGGTCCACTCGCCGATGGGCAGAATCAGCCCGGAGTCCTCGGCGACGGGGATGAACTCCCCGGGGGCCACGGACCCCAGCTGGGGATGCTGCCAGCGCAGCAGGGCTTCGGCGCCGACCACGCGGGTCGAGCCGATGGAGAACTGGGGCTGGTAATGCACCTGCAGCTGCCCGCGATCCAGCGCCTGGCGCAGGGCATTGAGCAGTTGCATGCTGCGCGCGGCGCGCGCCTGCATCTCGGCGGTGAAGAAGCGGTAGCCGTTGCGGCCTTCGTGCTTGGCCCGGTACATGGCCGTGTCGGCCTTGCGGGCCAGGGTCTCCATGTCCTCGCCGTCCTCGGGGAACATGGCCACTCCGATCGACGCGGTCATGCTCAGCTCGTGCTGCCGGTGCGGGAAGGGCTCGGCGATGGCCTGCAGGAGTCGTTGGGCGAATTGCGCGGCGCCGCGGGCATCGGTGCCCGGCAGCATCAGCACGAACTCGTCGCCACCCAGGCGCGAGACGGTGTCCTCGGCCCGCACCAGGGCCTTCAGGCGCCGGGCCACCTCCACCAGCACGGCATCCCCGATGCTGTGGCCCAGGGTGTCGTTGACGTCCTTGAAGCGGTCGATGTCCACGAACATCAGCGCCAGCAGGCCCTCATTGCGCTTCGCCAGCTTGATGGCGTACTGGACATGGTCCTCCAGCTGGGCGCGGTTGGGCAGGCCGGTGAGGGCGTCGAAATTGGCCAGGTAGCTGATGCGCTCCTCGTTGCGACGCTGTTCGGTGATGTCCCGCGTGACGGCCAGCAAGGCGTCGATGCGGCCTTGCGCATCGCGCATCGGCGCGGCGTGGGTCTCGAGCCAGCGCCGGGTTCCGCGCAGACCCTGGATCTCGAACTGGAGCCGGTCGCTCTGGCCTTCCAGCACGCGTCGGTGCAGGTCGGTGAAGGCGTCGCGGTACTGCGGCAGGAGGTAGTCGAGCAGGTCGTGGTGCCGCACCTCGTCGAGGCTGGTGGCCTCCAGCATCGCCAGGCCCGCGGAGTTCATTTCCAGCAACCGGCCGTTGGCGGCGATCACTTTCACGCACTCGGGTTCGGTCTCGACGATGGTGCGCAGGTGGCGCTCGCTCGCGCGCAGCGCGGCCTCGGCCTTCTCGCGTTCGGCCTTCAGCTCGAAGTGATCCAGCGCGTAGCTGAGGTCGGTGGCCATTTCCGTGAGCAGTTCGCGGGTCGGGGCATCGAAGGCCTGCACCGTGTCGGAGTACAGGGTCAGGGCTCCGATGCCGACTCCCTTGCGGCTCAGGGGAATGACGGCCGAGCTCTTCCAGCCGAACTGGAAGGCTCGCTCGCGCCAGGGCGCGCTGTTGGGATCCCCCGCGAAGTCCTGGCACCAGTAGGGGCGGTTTTCGCGCACGGCGGTGCCGGTCGGGCCGCGCCCGCTGGCAAGCGCCGGGTCGGCCGAGATGTCGATGTCCTGCAGGTACTCGGTCCCGGCGCCGTGGGCGGCCCGCGGCCGGATCCGCAGCGTGCCCTCATCCAGCATGCCGATCCAGGCCATCTTGAGCCCGCCGAAACGCACGGCTGCTTCGCACACCTTGGGCAGCAGTTCGGCTTCGCTGGCGCTTTGCACGATGGCCTGGTTGCACTGGCTGAGCGCCGCGTACAACTGCGACAGGTGTTGCGCCGACGATTCGGCCTGCTTGCGCTCGGTGATGTCCACCACCGTGCCGAGGAGAATGTCCGTCCCCTGCTCCGCATCGCTCATCAGCTCGGCCTGGGCGTGCACCCAGAGGATCCTGCCGTCGGGTCTGCGGATGCGGTGATCGAGGTCGTAGGGCCGGATGCGCCGGATGGCCTGATCGAGCCGGTTGCGCACCCGCTCCAGGTCGTCCGGGTGCACCAGGCTCATGACGAGTGCCGGAGTCGTGGGCAAGGCGTCGGGGGCGATCCCGAACATCGCGTACACCTGGTCGGAGCAGACGATTTCCTGGGTCTGGAGATTCCACTCCAGGAAACCCATGCGCGCGACGCGCTGGGCCTTGATCAAGCGCGACTCGCTCTGCACATGCGAGCGCTCGGCGCGGTCCCGGGTGATCGCGATCGCGGCCACATGGGTGGCCAGGCCGATGAGTTCCAGGTGCTGCCGCTCGGGCCGACCGGGCTGGCGGTAGTACATCGCGAAGGTGCCCAGTACCCGCCCCTGCTCGTCGAAGATCGGCGAGGACCAGCAGGCGCGCAGGCCATGGGCCAGGGCCGTGGCGCGGTAGCGCTCCCACAGCGGATCGGTGGCGATGTCCTCGACGACCACGGCGTGCCTGCGGAACGCGGCGGTGCCGCAGGAGCCCGCGGCCGGCCCGATGGGCTGGCCGTCCACCGCGTCCATGAAGGCGCCCGGCAGGTTGGGGGCCGCGCCGTGGCGCATGTGCAGTCCATCCCCGTCGAGCAGCAGGATGGAGCCCAGCATGCCGGGGGATTGTTCCTCGATGAAGCGGATCAGCGCGTTCAGGGTCGCCGGCAGCGGCCGACCCGTGGCGATCATCTCCACCAGGCGGTTCTGCCCTCCGAGCAGGACTTCCGCGCGCTTGCGCGCCGCGATGTCCTGCAGCAGGCTGCCCAGCCCGTCCGGGGAGCCTGGCGGGAGCGCGGTCGGACCGTGGTCGCCCGGGTTCCGGTCCTGGATGTCCACACTGCGGGAATCGTGATCACGCATGGCTACCCCGAAGGTCCCCGTCGACGAGGCGTCGCGGTGGTCTGGCCATTATCGTCGTCGCGGGAGCCGCCCGGCGCGATACTACCCCCTCCCGCGCTCAGGAGGGCGCAGGAGGGAGGCTGCGGGCGGGCGTCCGGCTTCAGTGCTCGGCGCGGCTGCTCGCCGAGGACGGGGCCATGCGGCGTCGCAGGGCCCTGGCGAATCGAAGGATCCTGCGCGGCCGCTTGCGGTCGCGCACGTGGACCAGGACCTCGGCGGCCTGCGAGGGCCGGCTCTCGGGCCCGTCCACGGGGAAGGACCCCAGCGCCCAGACGCCGGGAGCCCGTGGGTCCAGTTCGCTGGAATCCTCGACTTCCTCGATTTCGTTGCGGTTCATCGCCGTCTCCCCGGGAGAACTTGTGTCGATTCCATGCTAGGAACCCAGGTCCCGGGCAACACGTAACTATTTCACGGAAATCGTGGGTTTTTGATGCACGACGATGCCGGCCGATGCGCCTGCCCGGCGCGAGGGGCTCGCCGGGGGCGCCCGCACCCGTCCAGGGCGTATTTCTGCTAAGCTTCCAGGAGAGTGCTGCAGCGTGGCTTTGCCGTGCAGCGCCTTGACGCATTGCGAGCGCTCGCGCGCCGCATCTTCAGCAGCGCGGCTCCCGCGGACGGGAGGCGACTGCACCCAGGCAAGCTTCGTCTGGGTCATGAAAACCGGGCACGCGCCTGCATGGCGCATCTGGCCCCGTGATCTTGATCTGTACAACGTGTGGGTGAGCGAGCGCGGTGGCGCGCTCGGCGGGTCCTGCTCGTGCTCGGGGCGCCCGCCCGTAACACTCACCCCTGGAGGAACTCGATCATGGCCAAGGAAGAACTCATTGAAATGCGCGGAGCGGTGGACGAAGTCCTGCCCGATTCGCGCTACCGCGTGACCCTGGAGAATGGCCACGTGGTCGTCGCCTACACCGGCGGAAAGATGCGCAAGCACCACATCCGCATCCTGGCCGGCGACAAGGTCACGCTGGAACTGTCGCCCTACGACCTGACCAAGGGCCGCATCACCTTCCGGCATCTGGAGCCGCGCAGCGGCCCGGCGCCCGCTCCGGCACGACGCCGTTACTGAGCCGCGTCCCGCAGCAAAGCGCTTGATCCAAACCGCTTGACCCAAACCGCTTGACCCGGGGCTCCCCCGGTGTACGTCTTAAGCCTTGCGCAGGTCCCCGTGATTCGCCCGTGAGCGGCACATCCCGCCGCCGCTGCCTTGCTACAGTGGCGCAAAAGGACCTGACATGACGGCAAGGAAGCTGCCTCCAAACTCCCAGGAAGTCTCCATCGTGGAGGCGGCGCGGCTGGTCCTGCAGGCGCAGGGCATCTCCTCGGGTCTGTGGCACGTGGGCCTGCGCATGCATTTCGCGACCACCCAGGCCGAATCGCCGGCCGCCGGCCTGTTGCCGGCAGGTGTCGTGGCCGTCGAGGGTCTGGTGCTCACTCCCGTGGGCCATGCGGGCCCCCTGGCCGTGGCGGCCCCCGGCGCCGCAGCCGCGGCTGCGCAGGACGAGGTCCGCGCGCAGGCTGCCGAGCCCGCCGTGCAGACGCGGGCGGCTCCCGGCCCGCAGGCCGGGAAGGCGGCGAAGCCCGCGGGCCCCCGGACCGCCCGGCCTTCCGGCTCGGGCAAGTGATCCGGCGCGGCGCCTCGCAGCCAGGTCGACCCAGGGTCCACCCGGACTCGCGCGGCAGGGCGGGGCGCGCGACAATGCCCGCATGTTGCGCAAAGCCATCCTTCTCGTATCGCTGCTGGCCCTGCTGATGGGGGCTTCGGGCCTGCGCATGTGGCTCGGCGTGTCGGCCTGGGGCCTGTGCGCGGCCTTGCTGGTCGCCGCCGAGGACACCAGCACGGCGGCCATCGGCGTGTGGACTTCGGCGGTGATCGCCCTCCTGATCCTGAGTTGAGACTCAAGCACGCGGGAGTATGCTGCGGGCAGGGCGGGTATCCGAGTCGGCCGTGCGCGAAGCGCGGATCCGGTCAAGCACAGCGAGAAGGGTCTGTTCATGAGCCTGGGAACCGCGGACGAGCGGGTGTACGGTGCCGGTGTCGAGGCCTGCCTGCGCCCGGTGCAGCAGGCGGTGGCCTGGAGCGCGGAGCGTTTCACCGAGCGCCTGTATGACGAACTGGGGCGGACCTCCGAGGGCGCGCAGGTGCTGCAGGCGCTGCTGCCCCAGGAGTTCGAGCGGCTGAAGCTGCGCCAGGCCGAGCATCTGCGACGCCTGTTCTCACCCACCCTGAGCCTGGCGGAACACCAGGCGGCTGCTCAGCGCGCGGGCCGCGCGCATGCGCTGGTGGGCGTGGACCTGACCTCGCTGATCGAGTCCTACGGCGCCTACCAGCAGGAAATCCACGCCGAGATCATGCCCCTGGTCGCGAGCGAATCGCGCGAGGAGGTCTCACAAATCGTCAACCGGCGGATATTCGCCGACCTGCAGGCGCAGGCGGTGAGCTACCGGCGCATCGAGGTGGAGCTCGCGCTGGCAGTCTCGCAGATCGACGAGCTGATCCAGGGCACCGGGAATTTTTCCGATCTGGTGCGCGGGGTGATGGGGGTGATCGGCGATATCGAGGGCGACATCTCGGCTTTTTTCGCGCGTTGCGATGCGCAGGGCGAGTTGCAGATCGAGGCCTCGCAGGGCGCCTCCGGGCATCGCTACCACGAGGCCATGATGTCCGGGCTGCTGCCGCGCATCAGCATCGATCCCGAGCGCGAGTCGGGGCAGGGTCCGGGGGGGCGCGCCTGGCGCAGCGGGCAGGTGATCATTTCCGAGGCCTGGGCCATCGAATCGCGCAACAAGCCCTGGCAGGCTCTGGGCACCGAGCTGGGCTTTCGCTCCAGCGCCGCGGTGCCGCTGCTCGACGACTCCGGCAAGACCATCGCCCTGCTCAGCCTGTACAGCGCGTGGCCGCGTTTTTTCTCGACCCTGCGCATCGGCAATTTCCTCAACCATGTGCAAAAGGCGCTGAGCCACGCAGTGCAGCGCCTGAACAGCACCCCGGTGGTGCCCCTGCCGCGGCGCCAGATCTACCGGCGCTGGATCTCCGAGGGGCGGGTGCGCTTCCTGTACCAGCCGATCATCGATCTGCGCAGCGGCGAACTGGTCAAGGTGGAGGCGCTGGCGCGCCTGCTCGACGAGCAGGGGCATCTGGTGAGCCCCGACCGCTTCCTGCCTGCCTGCGGCAACGAGGAGTTGTTCACCCTGCTGCAGCGGGGCCTGGACCGTGCCTGCGTGGACGCCTCGCGGCTGCAGGACCAGGGCCTGCGCGCGGCCGTGGCGCTGAACTTTCCCGCCGAGGGCATTGGCGATGCGCGCTGCGAGCGCGCCATCCTGCAGGCGCTGGAGCGTTGCCGGCCGCACGGCATCCAGCTGGAGCTCGAAGTGCTGGAAAGCCACGAGGGCTCGGGCAGCGACGAGCGCCGCAACGCCTTCCTGCAGGGGCTGCGCGAGGCCGGCGTGCGCCTGGCGGAGGACGACCTGGGCTCCGGCCACAGCTCGCTGCTGCGCCTGGACCAGTACGCCTTCGATGATGTCAAGATGGACCAGGGCCTGGTGCGCGGGGCCGCCGGGCGCCCGCAGCGCGCGCTGGAGTTCATGTTCTACCTGACCCGCCTGGTGCATGCCTTCGGCATGCGCCTGACCGTGGAGGGCCTGGAGCACCGCGGCCTGATCGAGAGCGCGGCCATCCTCGGTGCCGACCAGGGACAGGGCTACGGGATCGCGCGACCCATGCCCATCGAACAGGTCCCTCAATGGCATGCCGAGTTTCGCTACGACGTCGACCCGCTGCGGCCGCGCACCGCCCTGGGCGCGCTGGCCACCTATCTGCTGTGGGACATGCAAATGGGCTCGGCGGCGGCGGACGGGCAGGGCGGCCTGGCCAACGCGCGCGAGACCGTGCGCGACTTCATCGCGCAGCGTGGCTTGCAGCACACGGAACTGGCCCGGCTGCTGGACGAGCATTTCCGCAGCGGCGCGGCTGCGCGCCCGCGCATTCGCCACCATGTGATCGAGCGTTTCACCGAGATCTGGTGCGCCGAACTGGCGGCCGCCTCCTGATGCTCCACGGGGTTCCCGGGCTTCGGATTGGTAGCAGCGGTAAGCGGATGTGAGCCTGCGTTGACGCTCCCGGCGGCGGCTTCTACCTTGTGGTGGCCAGATGACTGGCGTACCAGGAGCGAAGCCATGCCGCATGACCCCAGTTTGCGTTCCCCGTCCCGTGGCCCGCTGCGCGCGGCCGCGGTGGCAGTCCTGTTCCTGTCCGGCGCGGCCTGCGCCTGGGCCAAGCCGGCACCGCCGGTGTACGTGCACATGAACGGCGCGAACGAGTTCCTGGAGAACGTGGTGGCGGTGCGCCCGGGCCAGCCGGTGGTGTTCGTGGACGAGGACACCGGGGCCCACACCATCGTCGGCTACGACCCCGCCACCGGCGCGACCAGCAAGCACTTCGACGGTGTCGTGGCCGGCACGCCGGGCCCGGGGCATCCGGTGCACACCTACACCGTGCGCTTCCAGCACCCGGGGCTGAAGTACTACTACTGCTCGGTGCACGCGGAACTGGCCAAGGAGCCGGGCGGAGTCACCCTGCCCAAGAAGCGGCCGACCGTCGGCGGTTACGGCACGCCCATGGACGGCCTGATCATCGTCACCACCGATGCCCATCTGCTGGCCGACAACCCGGCGAGTTCGGCGCACCGGATCCTGCCCCATTTCTTCGGCGGATAGGCCGCCCCGATGCCGCACCGGGCCCGCGCGGGGTGCGGGTTTGAACCGACATGAAGGAAGCTGCTGATACAAATCGAAAAAATTCGTTTATCAATGTGTTCGTCCCCTCGGATACTCATCCCACAACGACAGATCCCGGTGGATGTATGAGTATCCGCCGATCATCCGAGCCATGCTCGACCAGGGAGGAGAGGAGTGATGGGCACAGGGAACAAGGCTTTCGAATCGGCCTCGCGCCGGAGCATCCTGCGGGCCGGGGCGCTGGGCGTCGGCTCCGTGCTGGCGCCCGCGGCCTTCGCCGGCGGCAGCATCCGGCTGCCGCTTCCCGGCGGACCGGATGAGCGCCGCCTGACCACCGATTTCCCCGGCAAGGGGGAGATGGTGCTGCAGCGCACGCGGCCGCCTCTGCTGGAGACCCCCTTCTCGGTGTACGACAAGGGCGTTTTCACGCCGGTGGACCAGTTCTACGTGCGCTGGCACTGGGCCGGCGTGCCCACGACCATGGACGCGGCCACCCACACGGTCACGATCAGCGGCCACGTGAACAACCAGATGCGTTTCACCCTGGCCGAGCTCATGGCCGGATTCCCGCATGTGGAACTGGCCGCGGTGAACCAGTGCTCGGGCAATTCCCGCGGATTCTTCGAGCCGCGCGTGCCGGGGGGCGAATGGGGCAACGGGGCGATGGGCAACGCGCGCTGGGTGGGTGTGCGCCTGCGCGACGTGCTGGACGCCGCCGGCGTGAAGCCGGGGGCCGTGCAGGTCCAGTTCGAGGGAGCCGACCGGCCGGTCGTGCCCACTGCGCCCAACCTGAAGAAGTCGCTGTCGGTGGACCACGCCCGCGACGGCGAGGTCATGATCGCCTGGCAGATGAACGGCGAGTCGCTGCCTCTGCTCAACGGCTTCCCCTTCCGCCTGGTGGTTCCCGGCTGGTACGCCACCTACTGGACCAAGGCGCTGCAGCACATTCGCGTGCTGGACCACGAAGACACCAACTTCTGGATGCATCCCGCCTACACCATCCCCGACAACTGGCCGCATGCCAATATGAGCCCGGGCGAGAAGGGTGTGAAGTTCGTGCCCATCAATCGCATGGTGCCGCGCTCCTTTTTCACCAACATGGCCGGTGCGACCACGGTGCGGGCGGGGCATGCGGTGGAGCTGCGCGGCATCGCCTTCGGCGGCGCCGCGGGGGTGCGCATGGTGCAGGTGTCCAGCGACGGCGGGCGCAGCTGGCGCCCGGCGCAGCTCGGGCACGACTACGGGCGCTACAGCTTCCGGCAGTGGAAGGCGCATGTGCAACTGGCGCGTGGCGAGCACACGCTGATGGTGCGCTGCACGAACACGGATGGGCTCAGGCAGCCGATGAAGCCGAACTGGAACCCGGGCGGCTTCATGCGCAACGTGGTCGAGTCCGTAACCGTCACCGCCGCCTGAGGAGAGCCTAGCCATGAACCACAAGCCATCCTCGCGCCTGCTCGGCGCCATGCTGCTCGGCCTGGGCCTGTGCGGCACGGCCAGCGCCGCGGATCCGACGCCCACGACCAAGACCATCGAGCTGCCGGTGAGCAACCGCGTGTTCCCCGGCGACAGCGCCGGCGCGAAGGCCGCCAACGCCTATTGCCTGATGTGCCATTCCTACGGCATGGTCGAGACCCAGCCCACGCTGAACAAGGCGGCCTGGCTGGTCGAGGTGAGCAAGATGAAGAACGCCTTCAAGGCACCGATCCCCGAGGATCAGGTGCCGGTGATCGCGGACTACATCGCTCAGCTCAAGGGCGCGCATTGAGGTAGCGCCGCGCCCCCACCGGCGGGCGCGGTTTCCTACAATCCTCCCCGAGGCGCCGCGTGGCGCGCGGGGAGGATTTTTCATGCCGGGCAAGCTGCCGCCACCGCAGGCGAACGTGGACAACGTGCTGCCCGGGCTGCTGGAGGACATCCGCAAGCGACGCGAGGCCGCGCAAGGCGCAGGCCCGTCCGCGGAGCCGGCTACGCCGGCCCGCGCGCCGGGGCGGGTCCCCGGCGACGGCGCAGTCCCCATGCAGGCCTCGGAGATCGAGCAACTGCGTTCGGAGATGCGCGGCCTGCGCCGGCTCGTCGGCCTCGTGCTGGCGGTGGCCCTGGCGCTCGGAGCCGCGTTGCTGCTCGGCTGGCGTCCCTGATTGCGGCCGGCGCGCAGCCCGCGCGGGTCTCAGAGGGCCGCGACGGGAAGACGCTGCGCCCAGGGGCGCGCCGATTCCAGCTGCCCGGCCAGCTGGAACAGCAGGTCCTCGCGCCCCCAGGGCGCCACGAATTGCACGCCCACCGGCAGGCCGTCCGCGGCCTGATGCAGCGGCAGGCTCATCGCCGGCGTGCCGGTCAGGTTGGCCAACTGGGTGAAGGGAGTGCGCGCCAGGTTGGCGCGGGCGAGTTGCTCGACCACGCCGCTGCGCCGCAAGAGCCCGCCCAGTCCGCAGGCCAGCACGGCGCGCAGCGCCGCGTGCTGCCAGGGCGGGGCATCGAGTTCGCCGATGCGCGCCGCGGGCTGGGCCGTGGTGGGCGTCAGGTACAGGTCGTGGCGCGCGTGGAAGGCGGCCAGGGCTCGCGCGAAGCCGTTCCAGCGCCGGCGCAGCTCGACGAAAACGGGGGCCGGCAGGCTCTCGCCGATGGCCGCGATGGCCCGCGTGTCCAGCTCGAAATCCTGGTCGCGGGCGCCGAACTCGCGCTTGCACTGGCGCAGGTCGGCCGCGACATGGCCGTAATAGATGCCCAGGTAGCTCTGCGCCAGCTGCTCGCCGTCGATGGCGGGCGCGGCCGGCTCGACCTCATGGCCGAGCTCGCGCAACAGCTCCACCGTGCGCTCCACCGCGGCCAGGTTGTCCGGATGCACCTCGGTGCCCAGCGGGGAGGCCACGCTGAAGCCGATGCGCAGGCGCGGCGGGGCCGTGCAGGCCTCCAGCGCGTACGCGCGCGCCGGAGGGGCCACCGTGAAAGGGTCCCCCGGCGCGGCGCCCATGGCCGCGTCCAGCAGCGCGGCGCTGTCGCGCACGCTGCGCGTGAGCACATGGGTGGCGCTGGCCCCTTCCCAGAATTCGTCGGCCTCAGGGGCTTCGCTGATCCGACCCCGCGACGGCCGCAGCCCGAACAGCCCGCAATAGGCCGCGGGAATGCGGATGGATCCGCCGCCGTCGGAGGCGCCGGCCACCGGCACGATGCCCGCCGCCACGGCCGCCGCCGCGCCTCCCGAGGAGCCGCCGGGCGTGCGCCGCGGGTCCCAGGGGTTGCGACAGGGGCCGAACAGCGCCGGCTCGGTCACCGCCTTGAGCGCGAACTCGGGCAGATTGGTCTTGCCCAGGGGCAGCAGGCCCGCCGCCAGCCAGCGTTGCACCACGACGGAGGTGTTGCGTGCAAGCACCCCGGCGCGCGCACGGCTGGCCCAGGTGGCGGGCTGGCCCCGCAGGTCCTGCCCCAGGTCCTTGAGCAGCAGCGGCACCCCGGCGAAGGGCCTGGCGCGCTCGGGCGCGCCGCGGGGCAGCGCATCGAAGGCGCGCGCCTGTTCCAGCGCCATGTCGCGCCAGTCGAACACCACGGCGCGCAGTCGCGGGTTGACCGCGTCCAGGCGCGCCAGCGCGGCCTGCAGCAGCTCCACGCTGGACACCTCGCCCCGCGCGACCAGGCTCGCCAGAGCCGTGGCGTCCAGGGCGAGGTATTCGGAGAACACGGCCCGCAGATCCGCTCAGCCGCGCCCGATGGGCACGTAGCGGCGCTTGCCGGTGCTGCGGTTCTGGTACACGGCCATCGGGCGCCCGCTGCCCGGGTCGACGAAGGTCTCGTCGGTGCGCTCCCAATCGGCGCCGGCGGGCGGCTTGTCGGATTCGCCGTAGCGCAGCCGCTCGAACAGCGTGCCGCCCAGCAGCAGCAGGCCCAGCACCAAGGCCTGCAGGCCGGCGCCGCGCGGCCCGTGCACGACCAGCACCAGCGCCCCGCCCAGGCTCAGCACCACGCCGAGCAGCAGCACGAACATGCGCAGCATGGATTCGCTCCCTCGCGCGGCCTCAGACCGGGTCGATCACCACCGCGGTGCCATAGGCCACGATCTCGCTCATCGACTGCCCCAGTTCGGAGGAATCGAAGCGCATCATGACGATGGCATTGGCCTTGCGCATGAGCGCGTTTTCCACCATGCGGTCGATGGCATGGCGCCGCGCCTCTTCCAGCATCTGCGTGTATTCGGGGATCTCGCCCCCGACGATGGTGCGCAGGCCGGCCATCACGTTGCCGCCCAGCCCGCGGCTGCGCACGGTGACGCCGAACACCTGTCCCTTGACCTCGCGCACCGTGTGTCCCGGCACGTTCTCGGTGGTGACGATCAGCATGTAAAGCCCCCCTTGGCTCCTTGCCGCGGTCGCGCTCGCAGCGCCCCTTGCCCAAGCGTAGGGCCTGGCGTTTCCCGTGGCAATCCTGGCGCCCCGCGGCAGGCGCGGCGGCGCGCCCGGCGCAGGCTCAATCCAGCCGGCTGGCCTCGACGATGTCGCGCCAGCCGTTGTATTGCTGCCATACCGCGGTGAAGCTGCCCGCGGCGTCCACCGCGAGCGCGGGGAAGCTGGCCTGCACGGTGCTGCGCGGATCCGACAGCAGTTGGGCGGCCTGCCAGCTCTGGCTGGAAGCGTCGAACCGGGCGGCCAGCACCTGCAGGCCCTGGGTGGTGTCCTGGTACCAGGCGCAGACCAGGTTGCCGGCCGGGTCGCTCAGCAGTACCGGGTTGCCGGCGTTGCGCTGGCCCGGCGGGTCGATGCGCTGGCCGGCCTGCGGGGCTGGCGCATCGCGCATCCAGCGCGTCGCCTCGATCACGTAATCTCCCTGGGGGGAAGTCTGTTGTTCCCAGGCTACCGCCACGTCACCCGCCGGGTCCAGGCTCAGGGCCGCGGACACGGCCGGGCCCTGCAGGCCGGCGCCTCCGAGCAACTGCGCCGGGGCGCCGCTCCAGCCGGGCACGAGCAGCCTGCGCAGCGCCACGCGTCGCGCACCGCCATTTCCCTGGATCCACGCCGCCGCCAGTTCCTCCCCGGGGCCCAGCGCGAGCGCGACACGGCGCGCCCGCAGGCCGGGGGCGCTGAGCACTTGCGGCCGGGACCAGCCCTGTCCCAGCCAGCGGCTGGCCGCGATGCGTTCATGCCCGGCGGCTCCGCGCTCCCAGGCCGCCACGAAGTGGTCCTCACCCTCACCCGCCACGACCGGCGCGTAGTCGGGCGCGGGCGCCTCGTCGAGGACCCGCGCCGCGCTCCAGCGGCCCCGGGCAGCGCTCCAGTGCGCGGCCCAGACCTGGGTGCGCCGAGCGCCTGGCTGCTGCCAGACGGCGACCGCGTCGCCGGCCGCATCGGTGGCCAGCTGCACGGCGGTGGGGCTGGCCGCCAGGCGCGGATCGTCCAGGCGCATGGCCGGCGCATGCGCGTCGGCGCCCAGCACGCGGGCGAACACCCCGGCGTGGCCGTGCACATCCTGCAGCCAGGCCGCCAGCACGCGTCCGTCGGACAGCGTGCCCAGGACCGGCAGCGTGGCGCCCGCGCCGGCGCGCAGGTCGATGCGCCGCGGGCCCTGCCAGGAGCCCGTGTCGGGGCTCAGGCGGCTGGCCTCGATGGCGCTGCGCCGGCCGTCGCTCTGGAACCACGCCGCCCAGGCTCCCCCGCCGGCGCTCGCCGCCACCTGCACGGCGTCGGCGCCGCGATCCGGGCGCCGCGCCGTATGCGGGTCGTCGATCTGCACCGGCTCGCTCCAGTGGCTGCAGGCGGTGGTGAAGCCCGCGCCGGCCGCGGCCTTGCCGGCCGGGCCGACGGACAGGGTGTAGCGGCTGCAGCCGGCCAGCGGCATCGCGGGTTCGAACACCAGCCCGGAGCCCTGCAGGCGCAGCACCCCGGGCACCGGAGTGCCCAGCGGCCCGAGCAGTTGCACTCCTGCCTGGAGGGCTTCGCGCGCCTGCCGCGGGGAGCCCAGGCGCAGGCTCGGATGCACCAGGCGCTGCACATCCTTCGCGCCATCGGCCGGCCGCGGCTGCGCGGCCAGCCCGGGCACGAGGGGCTGCGCCAGGGCCGGCTGCGCCGCCGCCAGCGCGACGCCCAGCCAGGCCGCGGCAGTCAGCGCGGCGGCCAGCGCGGCGCGCAGATCGGAA
>JAJZWA010000111.1 GCA_021846965.1 Pseudomonadota bacterium
GGAGCCTGGGCGCGCGAGCTCGCCCTCTGCCAACCACGCTCCTGGGGTCGGCGCATGACGCGTCAGGAACCGGCGAAGGCTCCGCCCCGCGCCCGCAGCGCCGCCGGCTGGGTCGCGAGTTCGTCGGCCGGCCAGTTCAGGCGATGGCTTGGCAGGTGCTGTGGCCATTCGCGTTGCAGGTAGGCGACGATGGCTTCGCGAACGCGGCAGCGCAATTCCCAGGCTCGTGCCGAGTTGGCAGCGCTCATCAGCAGACGCACCTGCAACGCGTGGTCGTTCGACTCGGTCACGTGGACCAGCGCATGGCGCCCGTCCCAATCGGGGTCGGCAGCGCAGATGCGCCTGAGTTCCGCGCGCAGGGGCTCGATGGGCATCGTGTAGTCCACCCAGACGAACACGGTCACCAGCAGGCTCGCACTGGTGCGAGTCCAGTTCTCGAACGGGTGCTCGATGAACCACTGCAGCGGCAGGATCAGCCGGCGGTCGTCCCACACGCGGAACACCACGTAGGTTCCGGTGATCTCCTCGACGCGCCCCCATTCTCCTTCGACGATGAGCACGTCGTTGAGGCGAATCGGCTCCGTCAGCGCGATCTGCAGGCCGGCCAGCAGATTGCTCAGCACGGGGCGTGCGGCAAAGCCGACGACCACGCCGGCGATTCCGGCCGAGGCCAGCAGGCTGGTGCCGATGCGCCGCACGCCGGGGATGCTCATCAGCGCAAGCGCGACGCCGATGAGCATCACCACCACGTTGATCACGCGGGCCAGCACGCGGGCCCGGGTCAACGCGCCGCGAACCTGCAGGTTGGTATCGAGAAGTTTCGGATCGTCGGGAAGTTCGAGCCCGCCGCGGCGCAGGGTCACGGCCTCTCCGCCTGCCTGCACCAGGCGCATCGCCAGCCAGGTCAGGCTGGCGATCAGCGCCAGTTGAAGCAGCAGTGCAACCCAGGGCAGCGAGCTGGTGCGTTGATGCAGCAGCCCCAGGTCCAGGCGCGCGATCAACAGGAGCCAGACCAGGCGCAACGCGCGCCGGGTGCGCAGCCACAACAGCGGGCCGATGCCCGCGCTGCGCAGTGCTCGCAGCACCAGGCGCGAGGCCAGGGCGAACATGGGCAGTGCGAGCAGCGACAGCCCGATCGCCACGGTTTCCGGAATATGGGAGCCGAGCCAGGCTCCGACGCTGGTCACGAGTTCATCGTGCATGCCACGGTTCGTTGTGTCCACCAGGGGTGGGTGGGCCGGCCGCGAGCGCAGGCTCGGGTGGCGCCTCCTGGTCCGCGGCGACAGGCCGAGGACGCAGGTTCGAAGGGGTTCGCAGGAGCCCGACTGGGCACGAGGGGCTCACCGAAGCTGGCGAGCCGGAGCGCTGTGCGCTGGGTTGGATTTTAGACCCTTGCGGCCGCGAGGGGAAACCGGCTGGTCCGCGAGCCCGGCGAATGCGCCCCGGGGGCTTCGACCGAGTTTCGGAACTGCCGGGGCCCGGCATGGCGCGGGCCGGGAAGGTGGGGCCGTTCGGGTCGTGCTGAAAAAACGCCCGGCAGGGGCCGGGCGCGGGTTGCAGCGGATGGTGAACCAGGGCCATCGGGGGCCTTGGCAGCGAAGTCGCGATTCAGTGCTGGCCGCCCTTGTGGCCTGCCTGGGCAGCGCGCTCGGTGTCATGCTTGAAGTTCCCGCCGGATGCCTGGCCACCCTTGTGACCGGCTTGCGCGGCGCGTTCCGGATCGTTCTTGAAGTTTCCCCCGGATACCTGGCCGCCCTTGTGGCCGGCTTCGGCGGCACGCTGGGGGTCGTTCCTGAAATTGCCGCCGGATACCTGGCCACCCTTGTGACCGGCTTCCGCAGCGCGTTCCGGATCGTTCTTGAAATTGCCGCCGGATACCTGGCCGCCCTTGTGGCCTGCCTCCGCGGCACGTTCCGGATCGTTCTTGAAATTTCCCCCGGAGGCCTGACCGCCCTTGGAGGCGATTTCCTGCTGCTTGCTCTCGCTCATCGAGGCGAAGCCGCGGCTGGATGTGCCGGAGTTGTGTTGCCTGGCGTGTTCTGCCATGTTGCTCTCCTTTCGCTTGCTGTGGATGGACCGAGTCCGGTTTTTCGGGGAGCTTGTTCGCAATGTCGCGTTCCCAGGCCGGACATAATCGAACACGAAACCATGATTATCCGCTTCGCCTCGGATGCGAAGCGCCATCGCGGTTTGCATGTCTGGTTATCCTAGGGTGCTTCGGATCGAAGTGCCGGCGACAAATTAATACACGCGAAGGCTGCAGGCCGATATGCCGGAGTGGTTTTGAAAGGGGCAGGTGAATGGATTTTCGATGGTAATTCGATATTTTTGCAGGCCGCTTGTCTTTCCGTGCGGGAACGGGGTGCTTGCCCCGCAGGAATATCGGGTCGCTTGCGCGGTGGGCTAGGCATCGCGCTACGAGCCGTTGCGCGGCGGGTCCGCAGCGCAATCCGGCAGCGTCGCGCTCGCGGCCCTCGGGCGCGACGATCCTGCACGCCCCGGGGTCGGCCGGCGGCAGGGTTCGCGCCAATGGGCACAATGACGCATTTATGTAGGATCAGGCGACGGAACCCTGATCAAGGATTGCGCACCAGCGACGCACATCCAGTTTTTCGTGGCATGTTGCGGCGCATTACAAGAATCGTTTCAAGGAGGAGATGATGCAACGAGTGGCGATAGTCGGCCTCGGTAGAGTCGGGTCCCGTTTCCTGCAGGCCCTGTTGGCGCGGTCTTCGCGTGGAATCGAGATCGTGGCCGTGGCCGAGTTGCAGGCTACGCCCGGGCGTGCGCAGGCCGAGGCGGCCGGCATTGCGGTGCTCGGGCTGCCCGAATTGCTGGCTCGCGCGGCCGATATCGACATCGTGTTCGATCTCAGCGGCCAGACCTCGGTGCGCCAGGCCTTGCGTCAGGGCCTGGCGCGCGGCGGGAACTCGCGCACCGTGATCGCGCCGGAGAGCGTGGCGCAGTTCGTCTGGGCCATGATGAGTGCCGATGAATTGCCGCAGGTGCATGCGGACGTGGGGTATTGAGCCAGGGCTCCGGGCCCCGCCCCCGCCCCCGCCCGAATTCCGCCCCATGGAGGGGGTCAAGGAATCATCCGGCGGCCCTGCGGCCGCTGCGCGAGTATCGCAGCGTGTGCGCCTCAGCAAAGAACGAGGTAGACAACCCGAAGTTGCTCCGCGTCGCCCGGGCGCTGGCCGGGGCGTATACGGGAAATCCGCAAGGCCACGGTTCGGGCGTTCATCCGCAGGTACAGGGTATCCCCCGCGCGGAACAAGGTATCCGTGGTGAGCAGCACGACGGCACGCTCGGATCGATACAGCCTGCCCTGTACGGGATATCGGCCTTCGCGGTCGTAGGTTGCCTGAAAGGGCAGTCGGGTGGCGGTTCCGCGGCGTTCGGCCGCGTCGCGCAAGGCCTCGTCGAGCAGACGCTCGATGCGGCCGGGGTCGACGTCCGCGCGTGCTCGGCCGGGTGCTTGCGTGGCTGGAGCGAGAGTCATGGCATGCTTGTCGCGAGGTAGTGCTCGCAGGGATGTTGCCACTCTAGACCGGGCGCGCCTTGACATCTGTGAAGCTTTCTTCACAGTTTCATGTTGCGACGCAGCGTAAACTGGGTTCATCCGACGGGCGCCTTGAATGGCAAGCCCGCGAAGTGCCAGGGGGTGAACATGGAAGCATGGGCCGGCGAACCATTCTGGGTTCGATTGGGCGTGCGGGTCGAGAGCTCGGAAGATGCCCGCCAGTTGCATTGGCTGCTCGAGCGCTTCGATGCTGGGCGGATCCGCTACGTTGCTCGGTGTCTGCGCCTGCGCGATGCACCGCGACCCGCACGCATCGCGCGCGAACTGGGTGCGCAGATCCCGCAGGCTACGGCGGCGCGGCCCGGGTGATTCACTGCGGGCGTGCCGGCAATCGGCTTGCCTGGCTGGGCCGGGCTCAGACGCGCTGGCTTTGCAGTTCGAGCACGTAACTGGTGCGCGCGGCGTCGCCGGCGCGCATGCCGGGGCGCGACGACAGCACGTGGCAGCTCGTGCGAGGCGATGCGGCGCGCAAGCTCAGGCGCTTGTCCAGCGCCACGGAAGTTCCCTGGTTCATCGAGAAGTCGGCGAGCACGATCAGCACGTTGCCGGGTCGGGCCCCGACCAGCATGGCCTCGGCGCCGGTGCTGATTCCGCCATGCTCACTCCACAGCGTCACTTCCACGGGCTGGAAGGTGCCGCGCCGGTCGAGATCGGCGTGCTCGAAACCCTGCAGAAGCGACTGCAGCGCCAGCGGATCGCTGGAGTCCGCCGGCCCCGGTACGGCAAAGAGGTGCTTGGCGCCATTGGGCTGCATATTGCGTCCTGGATCGTGGGAGCTTGAGCAATTCTTGTCCAGGATAACGAATTGTCCGATGGTTCTGCGGACAGAGCGACATATAGTTGAAACAAGCCGTGAGCGGAGCGTTTCACCGGCTTGACTGAAGCCCTGCGGTGGCCACGCGGCACGGCGCTGACACAAGGCTTTCACGAAGCGCACCTAGGATCCAGCGTGGATTGCCGGCACGCGCCCGGCGATCGTGTGAGCGAACCTTCGACCCGCCCTCGTCCGGCGGGTTTTTTCTTGGCGCGGCAGGCCGATGCCGGCCGCCTGCTGGGGCTCCACCGGGATTCTCGACCGCGTGCAAGGGTTCGTCCCTAGCAGGCTGTTGAGATACCCCAGGGGGCCGCGCGCAGGCGCTGCGGGATGAGCTGCAAGGCGCCCAAGCCAAGGCCAGGCTGGACGCCTGGCCTGCTTGGGCAACGCCGCAGATCGCCCGCAGCGCCTGCGCCCGAAGGGT
>JAJZWA010000053.1:0-4314 GCA_021846965.1 Pseudomonadota bacterium
GCCTTGCCGATGTCGTGGAGCATGCCCGCCAGCCCCGCCACCCGCGTGAGCTCGCGCTCGAGGCCCAGCTGGCGGGACAGCGCCACCATCAGCGCGCCCACCGCGGCCGAGTGCAGGTAGGTGTAGTCGTCGGCGCGCTTGATGCGCACCACGCTGAGCAGGGCCCAGGGGTTGTCGCGCAGGGATTCGGAAATCTCCTCCAGCAACTCATGGGCACCCGTGGTATCCACGGAGCGGCCGAGTCGTGCCTGGGCGAACATGTTCTCCAGCATCGGCTTGGAGCGCAGGAACACCCGCCGCGCGCGGGAGATTTCCTCGGCCAGCGCGCGCCTGGGCGCGGGAGCCGGCGCCGGCTGCGCATCCCGCGCGGCGCCAGGCGCCTGCGCGGCCGGGGCGGCGTCGACGGAAATGTCGTCGATCAGCTGGATCCGGGCTTCCCCGGGAGGCTCGGCTCGGGGCGCGTCGGCAGCGCGGGTCGAAGCGGGCGACTCCAGGTCCTCGCCGCGCTCGGTGTCGATCCACAGCGCCTGCACTCCGGGCTCGTTCAGCGCGCGCAGCTGATCCTCGTCACGTACCAGGAATGCTCCGCGCCAGAAGCCGTGCTGCAGCCACGGCCCCTCGATTTTCGCGACATGCATACCCTGCCTGACTTGATCGGGCCGGATCTTCTTCAACATGGGAGCGTGATGTTCGGGCGAACCCTGGATGTTATGCAGAAATTCCGGGGGGCGGATGCGGGCATCCATTCATCGGGCGCGCCGCCGTCGTGCCAGATGTCCGGTGCGTTCCGGCGCCGGCGTGCGCGGCGACCCCTTCGTACGTATAGTTACTTCCGCGCTGGCCCCGTTTCGCCGGCGCGATCACACCAAGAAAGGGGAGACGAAATGAACGGAACTTGGAACCGCCTTCGCCGCGTCCTGCGCTGTGCGGGCCTGTGCGCGGTCACCGCGACCACCATCGCGTGGGCGCCGGCCCGGGCCCAGCAGCCGGGCTCGACGCTGGACCGGGTGATCCAGTCGGGTGTGCTGCGGGTCTGCACCACCGGGGATTACAGGCCCTTCACCTACCTGCAGCCCGACGGCAGCTACGTGGGCATCGACATCGAACAGGCGAACAGCCTGGCCCAGGCGCTGGGGGTGAAGCCGCAGTTCGTCAAGACCACCTGGCCGACCCTGATGAAGGATTTCGACGCCGGCAAATGCGACATCGCCATGGGGGGCATCTCGGTGACCCTGGAGCGCATGAAGACTGCGGCCTTCAGCATCCACTACCTGGTCGACGGCAAGACACCCATCGTGCGCTGCGGTGACGTGGCCAGGTACCAGAGCCTGGCCGAGATCGACCAACCCTCGGTGCGTGTGATCACCAATCCGGGCGGCACCAACTTCAAGTTCGTGCAGGCCCATATCCACCATGCGAAGGTGATCGTGTACCCGGACAACAACACGATCTTCCAGCAACTGGTCGACGGCAAGGCCGACGTGATGATCACCGACGGCACCGAGACGGCGCTGCAGCACAAGCTGCACCCGCAACTGTGCGCGGTGCATCCCCGCCACCCCCTCACCTACGGCGAGAAGGCCTACCTGATCCCCCGCAACGATCTGCCCTTCCAGAACTTCGTCGACCAGTGGCTGCACCTGGAGATGGCCTCCGGCACTTTCCAGAAGGTGTTCGACAAGGGCCTTCAGTAGCCTTCAGCAGCCCTCGGCAGGCACCTGCGGCAGGGGCCGGCGCGCCGCCGGCCTGCCCGCGGGCTGGCGCTACAGGGTCAACTGCATGTTCAGCAGCACGCCGGAGTCGGTCAGGGTCAGGCTGGCCGACTGCAGGCTGATGACTCCGGCCGTGCTCAGCAGATAGTTGTCGGTCTCGCTGGAACTCGTCTGTCCGCTGCTCGTGGTCGAGGTGTCGATGAGCGAGACCGTGACGTTCGTGCTCGAGGTGCCGGGGCCGACCTTGTAGCTCAGGCTTTCGGTGCCGATGGGCACGGCCAGGGTGCTGTCGCTGTAGCAGCTGTAGGTCACGATGGCGCCGCTGTCGCCAAGCTGCACCGTGGCGGGGTAGCTGCCCGGAGTCGCGGCCACGCAATAGGCGGCTGAGCTCGTGTAGCCCAGGGGTTGAAGCACCGTCGTGAAATAGGTCTGCTCGCTCGAGGAGATGCTCAGGCTCTGGTTGGCCACGATCACCGTGCCGCTCACGCCGAAGGTCGCGTACAAGGCGTTCTGCGCGTTGAACAACACGGGGGTCGTGGACAGCGGGGCGATGCTGAGGGTCACGCTGCCGCTGATGGGCACGCTCACCCCCTGGTACAGGGCGGTGCCCGAGATGGTGGCGCTGCGGCTGCTTCCGGCCGTCAGCAGCGCGGACATCGCGCTTTGCAGCGGGAAGGTGGTTCCGGCGGCCGGAAGCGTGCTGCCACCGCCACCCCCGCAAGCCGCGAGCAGCATGCTCGCCAGCAATCCCAGGCCCGCGCTGCACGCGCGACGATGCTTGTGGTCCATGGTTCTCTCCCCCGTCGGGCCGGGTTGGGCCCGGATCTTGTTGCATTTGGATACCCAGACCAAGTATCGGAGCCTCGCGCGGGTCGAGTCCTTGCGGGGGGTCAAGAAAGGGTCGCAGGCACGTGTGCTCATCCCGTGGGCTCATCGCCGCTCGGGTGCACGGTCAGACGCGGACGCCAGTGATTGCCCTTTCGGGCGTCGTCGAGCTCGATTTCGCAGGCTCCTGTTCGTTGCCACGCGAACTGCCGGTCGCTGCCCCAGAAGGGGTTGTCGTAATGCACGGTGAACTGGCAGGCCACGTCGCGCGCATCGGGGCGGAGCAGCAGGCAGTACAGGTCGCCCTCGGCACCCGTGGCGGCACCGTTGCTTTCCAGGTGCGCGCTGAGGGCCGGGGTGAAGTGGCCTTCGCTGGCGGGAAAGTCGCCGTGGTCGATGCGGCCCCAGTCGCAGCTCAGACCGCCCATCGGCACGGAGTCCCGCGGCCCCTGCGAGCCGGCGAGCACGACGCTGACGTCGATCGAACGCGAGGCGGCGCCGGGCAGGGCGGCGCCGTCCATGTTGGCACGGGATCGCTCGAGCCCCCCGGCGTAGCGCCACAAGGCAGCCTCGCAATCCAGGGGTGCCGTCGCGCCCTGCGGATCGTTCCAGACCACGATGCCGTCGCGGGGCTCGAACAAGGGCGCTGGGTTGCCGGATGCGGCGTCCCGCGTCGCCGCGATGTCGGGCAGGCTTCGGCGCAGCGCGGCGAGGCTGTCCTCCACATAGCGTCTCTCGTCGACCTGGCCGCGCCGCTGGTAGGCGTCGAAGACCTGGTCCACCGCCTGTTGCAGGATCCGCACGATGGGCTGCATCTCGGCCTCGCCGCCGGGCAGTGAAAGCGCATTGTCCCCATGGGCGATCCAGCGCCGCCCGTCACGCGCGATCAGCACGATGCCGTCGCGGTTCTCCTGATCGTGCATGGTCTTGACCAGCACGCCGCTGAGCATCTGGGCCGGGTGGCCGCCCAGTGGCGCCTCGGCGAAGCCGCCCGCGCAGTATTCGTCGATGGCCTGCTTGTCGGTTCGCACATGGCCCGAGGCGAAGGCGTCGCTGCCGAAATGGCCGGCGTAGGCCGCCGCCAGGTAGGCACGCCGCAGGTCCTGCTCGTCGCGTGCGTGCAGCGCCCGCTGCAAGGCCAGGCGCTGGCCGACCAGGAACGTGGTCTGGGCGTTGTCGCCGAAGTGATCCTGGCTGCGGCTGGCGAGGTCGAAATAGCGCCCCAGATAACTGCGCAGGTGGATCAGATCGGCGGCGCTCTCGAGGCAGGCGTCGGCGCCCGTGGCGCGCATGAAGGCGCAATCGTCCTCGACGCGGTAGTCGAGCGCGCGGCCCTGCGCGCGTGCCTCGCGAAAGCGCAGCATCAGGCCGTGCTGCAGCTCGAGCAGCCGGGGCAGGTCGTCGACATGGCCCTGGTAGGCCAGGCTGAGCAGGTCGCGCCGGAAGGCCACGGTGGCCGCCTCGCTGCGCGCGGACCAGGCCGAGTCGAAGGGCTGGCCGTCGCCGACCCGCGCGTAGGGCACGCCGTAGAAGTCCCCCGCCAGCGCCAGCAGTTGGGCGTAGCTGAGTGCGAGCTCCGTGCCGTCGGAGCTGCGGGTGCGCAGCAGCACCACATGCTCGCCGCTGTCGCTGCGGCCATCGGGCAGGCGCAACAGCACGCGCGAGCCCAGGACCTCGTGCTCCGGCGACGCGAAGTGCAGGACGGGTTGCTCCGCCGCTGCAGCAGCCATGCCCGGGCAGGCCACGCACAAGCCGATGCGCAGGCCGATGCGCAGGC
>JAJZWA010000053.1:4414-24447 GCA_021846965.1 Pseudomonadota bacterium
GCCGATGCGCAGGCCGATGCGCAGGCAGGGGCGCCAAGGCCGCCGCGCAGGCGAGGCGAGCAGCGCGCGGCACGCCCATGCGAGCCAGGTCGAGCCGGACGGTGGGAGAGGGCGCGGCGTGAAGGGCATGCGGCCATGCTAGGCAGCCTCGCAGTCCTCCGCCGGAGGCACCGCGCTACGGCCCCGATGCGCCGATCGACTTTGCGCCGCGTGGGTACGACTCCCCCGCTCGGAGTTCTGACCGGACGAGCGTGCCGGACCCCGGCTCAGTCCCGCGTGGCGGCTCGACGCACGCAGTCCACGTAGGCCTCGCCGTCCGGCGGCAGCCCGCTGCGCTGTGAGGCCCACAGCATCTGTCCCAGGCACTCCATGATCGCGTGATGGGCCTCGTGCTCGCCGCGGCGCGCCGCGAGCAGTTGGCAGGCCTGGCGAATGCCGGGGGGCTGGTCGATGGACACCTGCTCGGTGATCGACAGGTGCATGGACAGGTGCAGGAAGGGATTGCTGCGCCCCGCCTCCACGCCGTAGTCCCGCTCGAGCGCATCCGGCGCGTCCAGGTCCTCGTGGTATTCGGGGTGCTGTTCCATCCAGCCCACCGCCAGGGTTTCCAGCGGGGTCAGCACGCCGGTGGTGCGCCGGCGCCAGGCGTCGATGAAAAAGGTGCGGACTTCGTCCTTGCTGGGATTGAACATCGCTGGGTCTTCGGGGTCGCAAGCCCTCATTTTGCCCCGGTTGCGCGAAGCGGGCAGGGCGGAGCCCGCGCACGCCAGGGGGCTGATAAGCTAGCGTGCAAGGCCGCGATGGTGCGCGGCCGGGGAGACGCTCATGCCGGTGCTGGTGGTCGCCAATCCCAAGGGAGGCGCGGGCAAGTCCACGGTGTCCACGCAGATGGCCGGCTACTGGGCCTGGCGGGGCCACCGGGTGATGCTGGGTGACGCCGACCGTCAGCAGTCCTCTCGCCTGTGGCTGTCCCTGCGTCCGGCCGGACTGCCCGAAATCGGCAACTGGAAGATCGCGGCCGACGGTGTCGCGCGCCCGCCGCAGGGCACCAGCCATGTGGTCCTGGACACCCCGGCCGGCCTGCACGGTCACCGCCTCGACGAGGTGCTGGGGGTGGCGGACAGCCTGCTGGTTCCGCTACAGGCCTCGGTGTTCGACATCTACGCCGCGCAGGAATTCCTCGACCGGGTCGCCGCGCGGCGCCGGCGCAAGGACCTGCGCATCGCCCTCGTGGGGGTGCGCGTGGACGAGCGCACCCGCGCGGCCGAGCAATTGCGCGAATTCCTGCAGGGGCTGCCCTACCCGACCCTGGGCATGCTTCGGCCCACCACCAACTACGCGCACATGGCCGCGCACGGCCTGACGCTGTGGGACCTGCGCCCGGCGCAGGTCGAGCGCGACCTGCAGCAGTGGGAGGCCATCACCTCCTGGGCCGACGCCGGCTGAGGCGGCGCGGCCAGGGGCTCAGGCCGCCAGGCGTGAGGTCGGCGCCACCAGTTCCTGCATGGCCGCGCGGTGGATGCGGAACAGGCGCGGGCCCACATGCTCCACCAGTCCGTCGCGCTCGAACTGGGCGATCACGCGACTGGCGGTCTCCAGCGCGACACCGAGCATGGCGCCCAGGTCGCTGCGCTTGGGCAGCACGATGGTGTCGTTGAGCTCGGGCTCCGCCAGGCGCAGCAGCAGCCGCGCCATGCGCGAGGGAATGGTGCCGGAGCCCAGCAGCAGGGCCCACTCGTCGGTCTCGCGCAGTGCCCGGTGCCAGCGCTCCAGGAATTCGTGGCGCAGATTGGGCACCCGTTCCTCCAGGTTGCGGATCACGTCCACCGGGATGCGGCAGACGCGGACCGTGCCGATGGCCGAGCCATGGTGCATATAGGGTTGCTGGATGAAGGCCTCCAGCCCGATGAGGTCGCCGCGACGCGCCACCCGGGTGATGCGCCGGGTTCCGTCCGGCAGCACGCGCTCGAGTTTCACGAAACCGGTCTTCACGGTGTAGAGATACTGGCCCAGCTGGCCTTCGGAGAACAGGTTCTGCCCGGAGGCGAACTGCATGTCGTCGATGACCTGGTGGATTTCGTTGAAGTCGTCCACGCCCAGCGCGCCGAACAATGCGATGCGGCGCACGCCGCAGTTGCGGCAATCGGAGGCGCCGCGCCAGGCGCTGTTCACCTCTCCCGGGCCCACGCGCTTGCCTGCGCAGGCGGGCGCCCCGCCGCTCGCGGGGACGGAACGCGGACCGCCCGCGCGCCCGGCCGGAGCCCGCGTTTTCAAGGTGATTCGAGAAAAATCAACCAGTTGGTCCATGAGAGTTCCTTCCCTTGAGGATGCGCAATATTAGCGTTTACTAATATACCGCTGTCAAGGGTGTAACCCCTGGAAACAGATCGGGGGAAACCCTCCCCGGCACGGAAAAATTGCGCCGACCTGAAGGCCGGCGCGCAGCGGCCTACACTGGACGGTTTCCACCTTCCGAACGAGTCCCGTGGTCATGAACGGCCCCAGCCTGCAAACCGTCGCCGCGCAGGATGCGCGCAATGCCCTCGCCGAAGACGTGGGCAGCGGCGATCTCACCGCCTCCTTGATCGACGCCTCCACGCGCACGCAGGCGCGGGTGCTGGTGCGCGAGCCGGCCATCGTCTGCGGGCGGCCCTGGGTGGAGGCGGTCCTGCGCCAGCTCGACCCCGCGCTGCGCATCGAGTGGCAGGTGCCCGAGGGGGCTCGGGTGCAGGCCGGCGACGTGGTGCTGCAGGTCGCGGGCAGCGCGCGCACCCTGCTGACGGCCGAGCGCAGCATGCTCAACTTCCTGCAGTTGCTCTCGGGCGTGGCCACGCGCACGGCGCAGTACGTGCAGGCGGTCGAAGGCACGCGCGCGCGCATCGTCGACACCCGCAAGACCCTGCCCGGGCTCCGGGTGGCGCAGAAATACGCGGTGCGCGTGGGCGGCGGCGCCAACCACCGCATGGGCCTGTACGACGGCATCCTGATCAAGGAGAACCACATCGCCGCGGCCGGCAGCATCGCCGCCGTGCTGCAGCGTGCGCATGCGATCGCGCCGCCCGGCGTGTTCGTGCAGATCGAGGTGGAGACCCTGGAGCAGCTGCGCGAGGCCCTGGCCGCGGGGGCGCGCATGGTGCTGCTGGACAACATGGACCTGGAGCGCCTGCGCGAGGCGGTGGCGATCAACGCCGGGCGGGCCGAGCTCGAGGTCTCGGGGGGCGTGGACCTGGATACGGTGGGCGCCCTTGCGCGCACCGGAGTCGACCGCATATCCATCGGGAAGCTGACCAAGGACGTGGTCGCCACCGACTATTCCATGCGCTTTGCCGGAGCCTGAGCATGAACCAGACCATCTCCATCCAGGTCGAAAGCCCCGTGTGCGCCACCCAGGAGGCCTGGGCCCGCGTACCGGAGGAGCCTTCGGCCGGGGAACGTGAGCAACTGATGGAGCGCTGCCGACACCTGCTCGCCGAGCGCGACGCGGTGCTGGTGGCGCATTACTACGTGCACCCCGACCTGCAGGACCTGGCCCAGCAGACGGGTGGGCTGGTGGCGGACTCGCTGGAAATGGCACGTTTCGGCGCGGCGCAGCCGGCGTCCACGCTGGTGGTCGCGGGTGTGCGCTTCATGGGCGAGACGGCCAAGATGCTGTCGCCGGACAAGCGGGTGCTGATGCCCGAGCTCGATGCCACCTGTTCGCTGGACCTGGGTTGCCCGGCCCCCGAGTTCTCGGCCTGGTGCGATGCCCATCCGGACCGCACGGTGGTGGTGTACGCCAACACCAGCGCCGCCGTGAAGGCCCGTGCCGACTGGGTGGTCACGTCGAGCTGCGCCCTGGACATCGTCTCCTATCTGCACCGCCAGGGCCGCAAGATCCTGTGGGCTCCCGATCGCCACCTGGGGGGCTACATCCAGCGCGAGACCGGCGCGGACATGCTGCTCTGGCAGGGAGCCTGCATCGTGCACGAGGAATTCAAGGCCCTGGAGCTGGAGCTGCTGCGCGAGCAGTACCCGGGGGCCCTGGTCCTGGTGCACCCGGAGAGTCCCGCCGGCGTGATCGCCCTGGCCGACGTGGTGGGATCGACCTCCCAGATCCTCAAGGCCGCGCGCGAGAGCGACCGCAGCACCTTCATCGTCGCCACCGACACCGGGATGTTCCACGCGCTACAGCAGCAGAATCCCCACAAGATGTTCATCGCCGCGCCCACGGCGGGCAATGGCGCGACCTGCAAGAGTTGCGCGCATTGCCCCTGGATGGCCATGAACGGGCTGCGCGGCCTGGAGCATGCGCTGCGCAGCGGCAGCGGCGAGATCGTGCTGGACGCCGAGCTCGGCGCGCGGGCGCGCCGCTCGGTGCAGCGCATGCTCGACTTCACCGCTCGCCACAAGGGCGCGGCGGCGCCGGGTTCCCTGGTGCCGGGCATCGGCGCGGTGTAGCGTTCCTGGATCGGGCAGGGGGGCCGAGGCTCAGGCTCGGCGAGGCCGCAGCGAAAGGCGGCGAGGGGCCAGCAGATCCAGCAGCTCGCGTTCCACCGGTGCCGGCTCGCCCTCCAGCTCGGAGACGATGAGCTGCGCGGCCAGCGTGGACAGCAACAGGCCACGCGATCCCATGCCCAGGGACAGGTACAGGCCCGGGGCGTCGTCGGCTGCCGCGGCGGACCAGCGCCCCACCAGGGGCAGCCGGTCGGTGCCTCCGGTGCGCTCGCCGCGGAAGGGCACGGCGCTGTCGGGAACGGAGGCTGGCCAGGCCGGATCCGCGCACCACTCGCGCAGGCCGGCGCCCACGTGTTCCCAGGCCTGGGACACCGTCCAGGGCGGCTTTCCGGCGTGCTCGTGGGTGGCGCCCACGAACAGCCAGCGCTGCCCGGGGTCCAGCCCGCGCGCGGCGACCGCGGCCGGCGGCAGGGGCAGCGCGTAGGCCGCGCCCATCACCCCGCAGCGCAGATCCCGCAGGGCGTCGACATCGCGGGCCGCGACGATGAAGCCCTGCCCGGACTGGGTGCGCAGCATGGGCCCCGAGGCACCGTCATGCAAGCGGCTGGCGCGCAGCAGACGCTCACCGTCGCCCGCGCAGGCCAGCACGCACACCGGAGCCCGGTCCAGTACCTGTCCCTGCTCATCCAGGGCCAGCCAGCAGGCGCTGGACGCATCGAATCGCAGTGCGTGCACCGCGCAGGGCGCGCGCAGCTCGATGCCCGGCTGCCGCAGCCAGGCCTTGCACAGCGCGCCCGCGGCCACGGCAGCGCCGGCCGTCCACCAGGCCGGGGGCGCCTGCGGCAGTCCGGTCTGCGCGGCGCAGGCCTGCGCGTCCACGTGGCGCAGCAGGCCCGCCGGCCAGTCCGCGGCGTGGGAGGCCAGCCTGGCCAGGCGCGCATGCGCGGCCGACATCCAAACGCCGTCTCCGGCCAGCATCTCCCCGGCGCGAGGGCCCAGCGCCTGGCTCAGCCACGCCAGCCCGGAGCGGGTCAGGCGCGCCAGCTTCTCGTCGACGGCCGCGGGGCGCAGATGCGCCAGTCCGGCGGGCAGGCCCGAGGCTCCCGCGGCCGCGCCGCGTGCATCCAGCACCCGAACCTGCCAGCCGCGCGCGGCCAGGGCCTGGGCGCTGGCCGCTCCGGCCAGTCCAGCCCCGAGCACGAGGGCCGAGCCTGCCCGGGAGCGCTCGGCGCGCGCGCGGGATGCAGCCGGCGCGCGCAGCTCGGCCTCCAGGCGTTGCGCCTTGCCCGCGTAGCCAGGGGCCTTGCGGGTGTCGAAGCCCGCGGCCTGCAGGCCCTCGCGCACCGTGCCGGCCACCGTGTAGGTGGCCGCCCGGGCTCCCGGCCGGCACAGCGCCGCGACCTGGGCCAGCAGTTCGCGACTCCACATGCGTGGGTTGCGGGAAGGCGCGAAGCCGTCGAGGTAGACCGCATCCGCCCCGAGTTCGAGCCCTTCCAGCAGGCGGGGCGCATCGCCGAAAGCCAGCAGCAGGCGCAGGCGCCCCTCCTCCAGCCACACGGGGTGCAGGCCCTGGACCGCCGGTGGCCAGCGATCACGCAGTTGGCGGGCCATCTCGCGCCATTGCGGGTCCGCGCATTCGCGCAGCAGATCCTCGGCGGGCAGAGGATGGAGTTCCAGTGCCACGTAATGCAGCATCTCGGGGCGCCTGGGATCGTCCCTCCAGGCCTGCCAGGTGGCGAGAAAGTTGCTCCCCAGGCCGAAGCCGGTCTCCAGCACCACGAATTGCCGCCGATCGCGCCACCGCGCCTGCTCGCCCAGCAGGCCGCAGCCGCGCAGGAACACTTCGCGGGCCTGTCCGGCAGCTCCGGCCCGGCTGGCATAGACGTCACCGTAGCGCGCGCTGAAGGGCTCGCCGTGGGCGCCGCGCTGCAAGGCCTCGGCGCGTACCGCTTCCGTCTCGCTCATCGGCTCGGCGGCGCGCGCAGGTAGCGGCGGGTCTCGGTGAGCACCAGGTCCAGGGGGCGGTCATGGGCCTGCGCGACCAGGCCCTCGACCCGGCAGGCGTCGTAGGCCAGGCCGATGGTGAGCACGCGCGGGCGATGTTCCAGGTAGCGGTCATAGTAGCCGCCGCCATAGCCCAGGCGCAGGCCGTCCTCGGCGAAACCCAGGCAGGGCACCAGCAGGACGTCGGGCTCGATTTCGGTGTCGCAGTCGACGGGCTGCTGGATGCCATAAGGGCCCTCGCGCAGTGCCTGTCCAGGGGCCCAGGCGCAAAAGCGCATGCCGCGAATTGCGGGCTGCACCACGGGAAGCGCGATGCACCAGGGCCAGGCCAGGGCCGCGCCCACCCGCGCCAGCACCCTCAGGGCGTCGTATTCACGCTGGCTCGCGCAGTATGCTCCGATGCAGCGGGCGCGCAGGGCGCGCAATTCGCTTTCCAGGGCAGCGTCGAGCGCGGCGTCCCGTTGCGTGCGCTGCGGCAACTCCTCGCGCTTGCGTCGAAGCGCCTCGCGCAGTTGTGTGCGCGTACTGCCCAGGGCAGCATGCGCAAAGGATGTTGCAAAGACCATGCTCAAGCTAAGCTTGGGGTTTATGAAGTTCGTCGAACGGGTTGCGCATATTGTGCTCGCAACGATCAGGGGGGGCGGGTCGGCAGGGCCCCGTCCCGGGCCGCGCAGACTGAGGCGCGCCCTGGGCATGGCCGTGCTGAGCTGCGGGCTGCAAGGCGCCTGGCAAGTCCAGGCCCACGCGGCTTCGGCTCCGTCCCGGCCGCCGGCGGCGGCTTCCTCCGCTTCGTCCGCCGCCTCTGCCTCGGCTGCAGCTTTCGCGAAGCCGGTCTCCTCCGCAGCGTCGGGCTCCGCGACCCCGGCCCCGGGTGCCTCCGGCCTCGACGCAACGGCCTCGCAGCCGGTGCCTCTGGTGCCGCCGCCCGCACCGGTGCTGGATCCTGGCGCGGCTTCGCTGGCCCGACAGGCCTGGCTGGGCTTCCAGCGTGGCGATCCCGTGCCTGCGACCCAGGCACTGCCGGCCCTGCGGGGTACCCTGCTGGAGCCCTGGGTCGCCTACTGGGCGCTCGAGCCGCGCCTGGCCAGCGCGACCCAGGACGACATCGATGTGTTCGCCCGGACCTGGCCGCGCAGTCTGCCGCTGCAGCGCCTGCGTTCGCAGTGGCTGTTCGAGCTGGCGCGGCGCAAGGACTGGGCGGGCTATCTGGGCGCCTATGCCGCCTATGACGGGGACAACCCGCAGTTGCAGTGCCTGCAGGCCCAGGCCCGGTTCCAGACCCGCGGAGTCGATACCGCGCCCCAGGTGCTGGCACTGTGGGCGCGGGAGCCTTCGGGCGGGGCGGGCTGCAACAGCGCCGCCAAGGCCTTGCTGGGGGCCGGGCTCATCGGCCAGGATGCCCTGTGGGCCCGGCTGCGCGCATTCTTCGCCCAGGGACAGGCGCGCGCGTCCCTGCAGTTCGTCCCGGTCTTGCCGGCGCCCGAGGGCCAGGCCCTGCGCCGGGCCGTGGACGACCCGCTGGGTGTCGTGCTCGACGCCGCGCGCACCGGCATTCCCGCCGATGTCGTGCAGCGGCGGGTGCTGGTGCTGGCGATGTTCAACATGGCGCAGCAGGATCCGCAGCAGACCATGCGCCTGCTCGACGCCGGCCTGCGGGGGCTTCGCGCCGACCTGCGCGCGAGCATTGCCTGGCGTGCCGCGCGCTCGGCCTCGGTGCAGCTGCTCCCGGGTGCCGCGGAACTGTTCGCCAAGGCCCTGCGCATCGATCCTGCCTGGCAGGCCGACCCCGACAGTTGGAAATGGTGTCTGCGCGCGGCCCTTCGCGAGTCGCGCTGGGGTCTGGTCCAACAGGCCACCACGGCGCTGCTGCGCGACGGCCAGGCCGGCGATGTCGCCGAGGCCACGTACTGGCGCGCGGTGGCGCTGCGGGCCACCGGCCACGCCGCGCGGGCGCGCGCGCTGTGGCGTGGCATGGCCCAGCCCTGGAGCTATTACGGGCAACTGGCCACCGAGGCGCTCGGGCGCACGCTGAGCCTGCCCACGCAGGCGCCACCCCCGGTGGACATGCGCCTGGTGTACCAGGAGGCATCGCGCGATGCCGTGCGCCAGGCCCTGCTGCTGTACAGGGTGGATGCCTACGCGCCGGCCGCCTGGCAATGGCACGCCGCGCTGGACGGCGCCGACGATGCGCAATTGCACGCCGCGGCCCAGCTTGCCTGCGACCAGCGGGCCTGGCTGCTGTGCATTTCGGCCAGCGAACGCATGCAGGGCAGCGTGGACTGGACCCAACGCTATGTGATGCCCTTTCGCCGGCAGGTGGCGCGGGCTTCGCGCAGCACCGGCGTGAGCGAGGCCTTCCTGTACGGCATCATGCGCCAGGAATCCCGTTTCGCCTCGGGCATCCGCTCCTGGGCCGGCGCCAACGGGCTGATGCAGCTCATGCCCTCCACGGCGCGCTGGGTGGCGCGCAAGATCGGACTGGACGGTTTCCAGTCCGCGCAGGTGACCGAGGTCGGCACCAACGTCACCCTGGGCTCGGCCTATCTCGGCATGCTGCTGCAGCGTTTCGACGGCTCGCAGGCCATGGCCGCCGCCGGCTACAACGCCGGGCCGGGGCGTCCGGCGCGCTGGCGCGGCATGCCCCTGCCCGGGCAGGACTCCCTCGCCGGCGCGGTGTTCACCGAGAGCATTCCCGTGGAACAGACACGGGACTACGTCAAGCGCGTGCTGGCCAATGCGACCGTCTATTCCGCGCTGCTCGGAGGCGAATCGCAATCCCTAGAATCGCGTCTGGCCCTGGCTGCGCCGGCGCGGATGTCCGGCGCGCAGCCGATGCCCTGATCCGATGCCCCGGGCCAGCGTCCCCGACGGCGGCCCGGCCCTTCAGCAACGAGTACCAGGTATGCAAGACATCGTCGTATTCGGTGGTTCCGGATTCATCGGCACGCAGGTGGTGGCGCGCCTGAGCGCGGCCGGTTGCCGCGTGCTGGTGCCCACGCGCCGGCGCGAGCGCGCCAAGCACCTGCTGCCGCTGCCCACGGTCGACCTGGTGCAGATCGATACCTTCGACAGCGCAACCTTGCGGCGGCTGGTGCAGGGGCGCGATGCCGTGGTCAACCTCGTGGGCATCCTGCACGGGCGCCGCGGTCGACCCTACGGGGCCGATTTCGCGCGAGCTCATGTGCGACTGCCGCAAAAACTCGCGCAGGCCTGCGCCGAGACGGGCGTGCGCCGCTTCGTCCACCTCAGCGCGCTGGGCGCCGACAGCCAGGGCCCGTCGATGTACCTGCGCTCCAAGGGGGACGGCGAGGCCGCCGTGCGCGCCGAGGAGGCCGGGCTGCAGTGGACCATCCTGCGCCCCTCGGTGGTGTTCGGCGAGCAGGACGATTTCCTCAACCTGTTCGCCCGCTTGCAGCGCCGCCTGCCCATCGTGCTGCTGGGCGGCGCGTCGCAGCGCTTCGCTCCGGTGTATGTCGGCGACGTGGCGCAGGCCGTGGTCAGCTCGCTCATCGGGCCGCAGAGTTCCGCCACGGTGGGGCGCATCTACGAGCTCGGCGGGCCGCAGGTGTGCACGCTGCGCGAACTGGTGCACAAGGCCGGCGTGTGGGCCGGCGTGAACCAGGGGCGCGGCAGGCCGGTGCTGGGTTTGCCGCATGCGCTGGCGGCGCTGCTGGCGGCGCTGCTCGAGCTCGCCCCCGGCGGCCCGCTGATGAGCCGGGACAACCTGGACTCGATGCGCGTGCCCAGCGTGCCGCAGGGTAAGCTTCCCGGTTTCGCGCCGGAGCTGGGCGTGGCGCATCCGGCCAGCGCCGAGGCGCTGGCGCCCGGCTGGTTGCGCCACCTGGGGCCCCAGGCCGAATACGACGCCCTGCGCAGCCACGCCGGGCGCTGAGGCCGGCGGCGGCGCCGGCACCCATTCCGATCCGGCCTGGCGCCCCGCGCGGGCGCCGGGGTCGTTCTTTTTCGTTTTCCGGAAGTCTCGAACATGCTCAATGCCGCCCAGGAACGCGCCGTGGCCCATCTCGGCGGTCCCTGCCTGGTGATCGCCGGCGCCGGCAGCGGCAAGACGCGGGTGATCACCCACAAGATCGCGCGCCTGCTGCGCGCCGGCTACGAGCCCTCGCAGATCGCCGCCATCACCTTCACCAACAAGGCTGCCGCGGAAATGCGCGAGCGCGCGCGCGACCTGCTCGACGACCGCAAGGCCGCCAAGCAACTGGTCATTTCCACCTTCCACGCGCTGGGCGTGCGCATCCTGCGCGAGGACGGCCAGTCGCTGGGCCTCAAGCCCCAGTTCTCCATCCTGGACAGCGACGACGTCGCCTCGCTGTTGCGCGAGGCCGGCGGCACCACCGAGATCAAGCAGGCGCGGGCCTGGGCCTGGCGCATCAGCCAGTGGAAAAGCGCCCTGCTCGACCCGCGCCAGGCGGCGGCGCAGGCGCGCGACCCGGAGGACGTGCAGGCGGCGAAGGTGTGGGAGCGCTACAACGAGGCCCTCAACGCCTACCAGGCCGTGGACTTCGACGACCTCATGGTGCTTCCGCTGCGCCTGCTGCGCGAGCACGACGAGGTGCGTGAACGCTGGAACCAGCGCCTGCGCTACGTGCTGGTGGACGAATACCAGGACACCAGCGACGCCCAGTACCAGCTGCTGCGCCTGCTCGTCGGAGACCGGGGGCGCTTCACCGCGGTGGGCGACGACGACCAGAGCATCTACGGCTGGCGTGGGGCCACTCTGGACAACCTGCGGCGCCTGCCCGAGGACTACCCGAACCTGGAAATCATCAAGCTGGAGCAGAACTACCGCTCCACGAATGCCATCCTGCGTGCCGCCAACGCGGTGATCGCCTCCAATCCCAAGATCTACCCCAAGCGCCTGTGGAGCGAACACGGGGAGGGCGACCCGGTGGAGGTGCGCGAGGCCGACAGCGACGAGGACGAGGCCGAGCGCATCGTCGCGCGCCTGCAGGCGCTGCGCGGAGGGCGCGGCTGCAAGTGGGCCGACGTGGCCGTGCTGTACCGGGCCAACCACCAGTCGCGCCCCATCGAGCAGGCGCTGCGGCGGGCCAACATTCCCTATGCCGTGAGCGGGGGCCAGAGCTTTTTCGAGCGCGCCGAGATCAAGGACGTGTGCTCCTACCTGCGCCTGCTCGCCAACCCCGACGACGACCCCGCCTTCCTGCGCGCGGTGAGCACGCCCAAGCGCGGCATCGGCGCCGCCACGCTGAAAAGCCTGGGCGCCTTCGCCTCGCAGTGGAAGGTCTCGATGTTCGAGGCCCTGTTCCGCGACGCCGTGGTGGCCGCGGTCGGCGCGCGCCAGGCCGATTCGCTGCGCGAGTTCGCGCGCCTGATGCACGACATCGATTGGCGCGAACGCACCGCGCCCGCCGGAGAGCTGCTGCGCGAATTGCTGGACAGCATCGGTTTCGAGGCCTATCTGCGCGACAGCTCGGACAATGAGCGCGAAGCCACCCAGCGCCTGGGCAACGTCAACGATTTCTGCGACTGGATCGCGCGCAAGGCGCAGGAGGACAACGTCGGGCTCAAGCGCATCGCGCAGACCGTGGCGCTGATCACCCAGCTGGCCGAGCGGGGCAACCAGCAGGACGCCGTCACCCTGTCCACGCTGCACGCCGCCAAGGGCCTGGAATGGCCCCACGTGTGGCTCGCGGGCTGCGACGAGGGAATCCTGCCGCTGTACACCGACGATCGCCCGCTCACCGACAGCGGCCTGGAGGAGGAGCGACGCCTGATGTACGTGGGCGTCACCCGCGCGCGCCAGACCCTGACCCTGAGCCATTGCCGCAAGCGCCGCGCCGCCGGACGCGGCGGCAAGACCTACGAGCCCAGCCGTTTCCTGGCCGAGCTGCGCGCCGAACTGCCCAAGACCGACGGCCGCGCCCAGGCCCTGGCGCGCCTGCAGGCCATGCGCAAGCGCCTGGGCACCGCCGAGGCCGCGGCCGCGGAGCCCGAAGCGGCGCCGTGAACGGCGGGGGCGCCAAAGGCCGCGCCCCGCATCCGGCCGCGGATCCACGCGCGCCCGCAGGTCATGCTTCGTGCCCCGGCTCCGCCGCCTGCTGCCCGGCATCGCCACCCCCTGCCTGCTCGAGCAGCCAGCGATACAGGGCGCGGCGGTCGGCGCCGGTCATCTCCGCCACCACCGCGCAGGCGCGCGAGGCCGGCAGTTCCCGCGCCAGGCGCAGCACCCACGGCAGGGCCTGCTCCGGCAGCGCCCCGGCGGCGTGGGCGGGGGCCGGCTCGAGGATGAGAACGAACTCGCCCTGGGCATGGTGGGGGTCGGCGTCCAGCCAGCGCAGCAGTTCCTCCGCGCTGCCTTCGACGAAGGTCTCGAACTGCTTGGTCAGCTCCTTGGCCAGCACCAGGCGGCGCCTCGGCGCGAGCTCGTCCAGCGTGGCGAGGCTGGCGCGGATGCGGTGGGGGGTCTCGAAACACACGACGGCGCGCGGGCTGCCGAGCTGGCTGGTGTAGAAGTCGGTGCGCTGGCCCTGGGTGGCCGGCACGTAGCCGGCGAACACATAGCCTTCGTCGAGCTCCAGCCCGCAGGCGCTCAACGCCGTGGTCACGGCGCTGGGGCCGGGCAGCGCCAGCACCGCGTGGCCGGCGGCGCGCGCCGCGCGCGCCAGCGCGGCGCCGGGGTCCCGGATGGCCGGGGTGCCGGCGTCGCTGACGAAGGCCACGCGGCGCCCCTCTTCGAGGTGGCGCAGCACCTGCTGCGCCGCGGCCTGCTCGCGGTGCCGGTCCGCGCGCAGCAGGGGCAGGGAAAGCCCCCAGGCCTTCAGCAGGCGCTGCGCGGCGCGGGTGTCCTCGGCAGCCACGACGTCGCAGCGTTGCAGCAGCGCCAGCGTGCGCAAGCCCACGTCGGCGAGGTTGCCGATGGGGGTGGCCACCATGAGCAGGCAGGCCGTGGGGATTTGCTGCGCGGCACACAATGCGCGGGCGGCCGCCAAGGCCATGGGCATGGCATCGGCGGTTCGGGGCAGGGCAGGCGCGGCGAGGGGGAGCGCACCCTCCGGCGGTTCGGACGAGCTGGGTTCGGACATCGTGAAGGCGCTCGGGCGGCGACGGAGGAAGGGGAATGCAGTGGTGCGGGGACAGCGGCAGGCGCTTGGGCCACGCCAGCGCGGGCAGGACGGCGAGGACGCTGCCTGCGAGCGCCTGCGGCGTGCCGGCCTGCGGGTGCTGCGGCGCAATTATCGCGTGCGCGGCGGCGAGGTGGACATCGTCGCCCTCGACGGGGAGGTCCTGGTGTTCGTCGAGGTGCGCTGCCGCCGCTACGCCGACTGGGGCGGCGCGGCGGCCAGCGTGGATGCGCGCAAGCGTGCGCGCATCGTGCTCGCGGCGCGCCACTATCTGGCCTGCGCGGATGCCCGCCCGGAGCAGCCGGCCTGCCGCTTCGACGTGGTGGCCATCGACGGGGCGCGGCTGCGCTGGATCCGCGATGCCTTCGACGCGCCGGGGCGGGTCCGGCCGGGCTGGCGTGGGTAGGGGGACGGAAACGTGGAAAAATGCCCCCATCGGTGTGGCCCCGGGGTCGCGCCGGCGCGACCCCGCGCATGCTCAGAACACCCGTCACGGAATCTCCCAGATGCTCGAGTCCAGAATCCGCCAACAATTCGAGGAAAGCGCGCAGCTCAAGCTGCGCGCCGCCGAGCTGCTTGCCGAGCCGCTCGCGCAGGCCATCGGCGCCATCGCCAACGCGCTGAGCAACGGCGGCAAGATCCTCGCCTGCGGCAACGGCGGCTCGGCCGCCGATGCGCAGCATTTCTCCGCCGAGCTGGTGGGGCGCTTCGAGCGCGAGCGGCCCGAACTGGCCGCGGTCGCGCTGAGCACCGACAGCTCCATCCTCACGGCGGTGAGCAACGACTATGGCTTCGAGCAGGTGTTCGCACGCCAGGTGCGCGCGCTCGGTCAGCCTGGCGACGTGCTGCTGGCGATCTCCACCAGCGGCAGCTCGCCCAATGTCATCGAGGCCGTTCGAGCGGCCCAGGAGCGCGACATGCTGGTGGTCGCGCTGAGCGGAAAGGGGGGAGGCAAGCTGAGCGCCTTGCTCAGCGACGTCGACGTGCACCTGTGCGTTCCGCATGATCGCACCGCTCGCATCCAGGAGGTGCACCTGCTGCTGTTGCACTGCATCTGCGACGGCGTCGACTGGACCTTGTTGGGCAACCCGGAGGAATCGACATGATGCAACCCACGCAACGTACTCGCGCAACCCCAGACACCACCAGGCATCGCGGCCGCGCGGCGGCTCGCCGCGCGGGCTGGTTGCTGGCCACCGTGCTGGCCGCCAGCCAGCTCCAGGGCTGCTTCGTGCTGGGCGCCGCGGCCGTCGGAGGCACCGCGATGGTGGCCACCGACCGGCGCACGGCCGGCTCGCAGCTGGAGGACAAGAACATCCAGCTCACCGCCTCCGGCCGCATCAGCGATCTGCTGGCGGGCGCCGGCAACGTCAACGTGGACTGCTACAACCAGCAGGTGCTGCTGACGGGCCAGGTGCCCACCGAGGCGGACAAGATACAGGCGCAGAACATCGTGGCGGCGATCGCCAACGTGAAGTCGGTGGCCAACCAGCTGGTGGTCGGGCCCAACTCCTCGCTGGCCGAGCAGGCCAACGACACCTACATCACCTCCAAGGTGCGCGCCACCTTCATCGACGACTCCCAGTTGTATTCGCAGGCCTTCCAGATCACCACCTCGGCCGGGGTCGTGTACCTGCAGGGCATCGTCACGCCGGCCGAGGCCCAGCAGGCGGCCGACGACGCATCGAGGGTGTCCGGCGTCAAGAAGGTGGTGACGCTGTTCACTATGATTAGCCCCCAGCAGTTGCAAACCCAGTACCCGAACACCTCGCAGACTCCGATCACCCCGCCCGGCTCGGCGCCGGTGCAGCCCGCAAGGCCCTGAGGGCCGATGCGGCCGGGGCTCGGGAGGGCCCCGGCCATGCCGGGGCAGGCGCGGGGGCTCGCGATTTTTCCAAACCAGAGGTCGAACTCCGATGAGTCTGCTCCAAGTCCCCGCCGGCAAGAGCCTGCCCGACGATTTCAACGTCGTGATCGAGATCCCCGCCGGCGCGCCGCCGGTCAAGTACGAAGTCGACAAGGCCAGCGGTGCGCTGTTCGTCGACCGTTTCATGGCCACGGCCATGCACTACCCCTGCAACTACGGCTACATCCCCCAGACCCTGTCCGAGGACGGCGATCCGGTGGACGTGCTGGTGGTCACGCCCATTCCCCTGGTGCACGGCTGCGTGGTGCGCTGCCGTCCGGTGGGCATGCTCAAGATGACCGACGAAGCCGGCCCCGACGCCAAGCTGATCGCCGTGCCCGTGGAAAAGCTGCTGCCCGTGTACCGCAACATCCGCTCGCCCGAGGACCTGGCCCCCGAGTTGCTGCGCCAGATCGAGCATTTCTTCAACCACTACAAGGACCTCGAGGCCGGCAAGTGGGTGAAGACCGAAGGCTGGGGCGACGCCGACGCCGCCCGCGCCGAGATCACCGCCAGCGCGAAGCGCTACGCGCAGGTCGACCGCAGCTGAGCCTGCCGCGGGGCGGCGCATGACCCAGGCCCATGGCGCCGCCGCCGCCGTCGAGGACGGCGCCCGCGCCGGCTGGGTGCTGGCCGCCGCGGCGCTGCTGGGCATGGTGCTGAGCAACAGCGCGCTGGCCTCGGCCTGGCACGCCTTGCTGGATGCCCGCTGGGGGCTGACGCTGGGGCCCCTGCACCTGGTCGAGAGCAATCTGCGCTGGATCAACGATGCCCTGATGGCCCTGTTCTTCCTGCAGGTGGGCATCGAGATCAAGCGCGAGTGGCTGTTCGGCGCGCTGTCCGACCGCAGGGCCCGCGTGCTGCCGGTGGCCGCCGCGCTGGGCGGCATGCTGGTGCCGGCACTGGTGTTCGCGGCGGTGAATGCCGGGCATCCGCGCAACCTCTCTGGTTGGGCGGTGCCCGCGGCCACCGACATCGCCTTCGCGCTGGGGCTGATGGCCCTGTTCGCACGCGGTCTTCCCGCCCGCGCCAGGGTGTTTCTCACGGCAGTCGCCGTGCTCGACGACCTGGGCGCGGTGATGATCATCGCCGCCTTCTACACCGCGCAACTGTCCGGGCCGATGCTGGGCCTGGCCGTCGCCACGGTGATCGCCATGGGCCTGCTGGCGAATTTCGGGCTGCGCCGCGCCTGGCCCTACCTGGCGCTGGGCCTGCTGCTGTGGTGGTGGGTGCTGCACTCCGGCGTGCATCCCACGGTGGCCGGCGTGCTCACCGGCGTGCTGCTGCCCCAGCAGCGCGACGGCGGAGCAGGGCAGCGCGTGGAGCGCGCGCTGGCGCCGGTGGTCACCTGGGCCGTGTTGCCCCTGTTCGCGCTGGCCAACGCCGGCATCGAACTGCACGGCTCGCTGGGCGAGTTGCTGCGCAGCCCCGTGACCTGGGGGGTGGCGCTGGGTCTTCTGCTGGGCAAGCCCCTGGGCATCCTGGGGGGCGTGTTCGCGGCCTCGCGCGCGGGAGGAGGCCTTCCGGCAGGGTACAGCTGGCGCCTCATGCTGGCCCTGTCGGGCTTTTGTGGCGTGGGATTCACCATGTCCCTGTTCATCGCGGACCTGGCCTGGCCCGACGGCGCCGCCGTCTTCGATGCCGCGCGCATGGGCGTGCTGCTGGGCACCTTGCTGGCGGTGGGCGCCGGCAGCGTGACTGCGGCGCGGTTGTATCCGCGCCGATCCTCGCGCAAGGCCGTGCGCGATCGCGCGCGTCCCTGAGCCCCCGGGGCGCGACTTTCGCAACGGGGCGTTCCGGCGCGGGCGCAACAGGTCTATACTGAACTCTGCTTGTCGGAGTGCCGGACGCGTGCAGCGTGCCGGCTGAGACCGCCCCGGCGCGGAATCCGCAGAACCTGATCGGGGTCATTCCCGCGTAGGAAACCAAGTCGCCCCAGCGCTTCGGCAGGCCTCACAGACCCAGGAGACCAGCCATGTCCGAAGTTCGCCGCAGCGTCGATCCGGCGCGCCTTTCCAGCCGCATCACCCGCAGCCCCTTCCCGGGATCGCGCAAGGTCTACCTCGACGAGGTGGCCGGTGTGCCCGTGCCCTGGCGCGAGATCGCCTTGTCGGACACCCTGCTGGAGACCGCCCCCGGCGTGACCCAGTTGCAGAAGAACGCGCCGCTGCGCGTGTACGACACCTCCGGCCCCTACACCGACCCCAAGGTCTCCATCGACGTGCGCGCCGGCCTGCCGGCGCTGCGCGGCGCCTGGCTGGACGCGCGCGAGGACATGCAGCGCCTGGACGGCCCGAGCAGCGAGTTCGGGCGCGCGCGCCAGAATGACCCGCAAACCGCCGCGCTGCGTTTCACCTCGCCGCCGCAACCGCGCCGTGCGCGCGCCGGCGCCAACGTCACGCAGATGCACCTGGCGCGTCGCGGCATCATCACCCCGGAGATGGAATTCATCGCGCTGCGCGAGAACCTGCAGCGCGCCCAGCTGCCCGAGGCGCTGCAGCAGAACGGCGGCCAGCACCGCGGCAGCTGGTTCCACGCGCAGCGCCCCATCGACGCCGAGTTCGTGCGCAGCGAGGTGGCGGCCGGGCGCGCCGTGATCCCGGCCAACATCAACCATCCCGAGATCGAGCCCATGATCATCGGGCGCAACTTCCTCACCAAGGTCAACGCCAACATCGGCAACTCGGCCGTGACCTCGGACATCGAGGACGAGGTGGACAAGATGGTCTGGGCGATCCGCTGGGGCGCCGACACGGTGATGGACCTGTCCACCGGCAAGCACATCCACGAGACCCGAGAATGGATCGTGCGCAACAGCCCGGTGCCCATCGGCACGGTGCCGATCTACCAGGCGCTGGAGAAGGTCGGCGGCGTGGCCGAGGACCTGAGCTGGGAGCTGTTCCGCGACACCCTGGTCGAGCAGGCCGAGCAGGGGGTGGACTACTTCACCATCCACGCCGGCGTGCTGCTGCGCTACGTGCCCCTGACGGCGGCGCGGGTCACCGGCATCGTGTCGCGTGGCGGCTCGATCATGGCCAAGTGGTGCCTGGCGCACCATCGCGAGAATTTCCTCTACACCCATTTCGAGGAAATCTGCGAGATCATGAAGGCCTACGACGTGACCTTCTCGCTGGGCGACGGCCTGCGCCCGGGCTCCATCGCCGACGCCAACGACGAAGCCCAGTTCAGCGAGCTGCGCACGCTGGGCGAGCTCACGCAGATCGCCTGGAAGCACGACGTGCAGGTGATGATCGAGGGCCCCGGCCATGTGCCGCTGCACATGGTGGCGGTCAACGTCGAGGAGGAACTCAAGCACTGCTACGAGGCGCCCTTCTACACCCTGGGGCCGCTGACCACCGACATCGCCCCGGGCTACGACCACATCACCAGCGCCATCGGCGCGGCCAACATCGGCTGGGCGGGCACGGCCATGCTGTGCTACGTGACCCCCAAGGAGCACCTGGGCCTGCCCGATCGCGAGGACGTCAAGCAGGGCCTGATCGCCTACCGCATCTCCGCGCATGCTTCCGACCTGGCCAAGGGCTACCCCGGCGCCCAGCTGTGGGACAACGCCATCTCCCGCGCGCGCTTCGAGTTCCGCTGGGAGGATCAGTTCCGGCTCGCGCTGGACCCCGATACCGCGCGTGCCTTCCACGACGCCACGCTGCCCAAGCAGGCGGCCAAGACCGCGCATTTCTGCTCCATGTGCGGTCCCAAGTTCTGCTCCATGAAAATCAGCCAGGACATCCGCAACGCGGCCGCCGCCGAGCCCCGGCAGGCCACCGACGCCGAGGCCCTGCGCGACGAACTGGCGCGCAAGGCGGCGGAATTCCGCAAGTCGGGCGGGGAGATCTATCAGTGAACCTTGCCGCGCAGCGTGAGCGGCCCGGCGAGCCGCGCGCGGGCGCTGTCGGCCCGCATGTGGGCATCGCGGGTGCCGGGCTGGCCGGGCGCCTGCTGGCCTGGCGCCTGCTGCGCCGCGGCGCGCGGGTGAGCCTGTTCGATGCCGGCTCGCGCGACGATCGCGGCAGTGCCGGGCCGACGGCGGCGGCCATGCTCTCGCCCACCGCCGAGCTGGCGGTGGCCGATGCGCATATCCACGATCTGGGCACCCGCTCGCTGGACCTCTGGGCGCGCTGGCTGGCCAGCCTGCACGCGCAGACCGGCCGCGAAGTGTATTTCCGGCGCGAGGGCACGCTGGTGGTGGCGCACGCCGCGGATCGCGCCTCGCTCGCGCACTATGCCTCCTTGCTGCGCGCGCACCTGCCGCCGGCCGAGGCTGCTGCGAGCGTGCAGGGCGCCGACACCCAGCGCATCGGGGCCCTGGAGCCGCTGCTGGCGGGCCGCTTCGCCGATGGCCTGTACCTGCCGCGGGAAGGTCAGCTGGCCAACGATCAGCTCTACGAGGCGCTGGCCGTGGCGCTCGATGCGTCCCTGGCGGCCGGTGCGGGAGCCTGGCACGAGCGCTGCGCGATCGAATCGGTGCAGCCGCGCGCGCTGCTGGCGCGCGACGGCACGCGGCATGCGGTCGACCTCGCCGTCGACTGCCGCGGCGTGGGTGCGCGCGGCGACATGCCGGGCCTGCACGG
>JAJZWA010000112.1 GCA_021846965.1 Pseudomonadota bacterium
CCACCGGAGACGCCAGCTCCTCGGGCCAGCGCATCGCCGGCATCGTGTTGCGCGACCCGGCGCTGACCTCGCGCCTGCTGCGCGCGGCCAATGCCGCCCACCTGGGCCTGGGCGGGCATGCCCGCGTAGTCACCGTCAGCCGCGCCGTGGTGGTGCTCGGACTCAACCCGATCCGCTCGCTGTGCGTGTCCGCGCTCACGGTGGAGGCCATGGCCGGCGGCACGCGCCAGACCCAGCGCGTGCAGCATGCGCTGGGCCGCGCCCTGCACGCGGCCGTGCAGGCGCGCGACATGGGGCTGCGCCTGCGCGCCTCTCGCGAGTCGGCCGAGCAGCTGTTCGTCGAGGCCCTGCTGGGCAGCATCGGCGAGCTGGCCTTCTGGTGTTTCGGGGGCACCCATGCCCAGAGCCTGGACCAGGCATTGCGCGAGGGCCAGCCCGCCGAGCAGGCCGAGGCCGCCGTGCTCGGCACCACGCTGCGCGCTCTCGGACGCGAGTTGCTGCGCGCGTGGAACCTGGAGGCCCTGCTGTGCGACAGCCGCGAGGTCGCGCTGGCGCGGCGCCTGGGCCAGGCCGCCGGCGCGGGCACCGCGCCGGGCGGCGGATGGGCAGGACCCGCGATGCGCGAGGCGGTGCAAGCCGTCGCCCATCTGCTCGGCCAGAGCGAGACCGACACCCTGGCGCGCCTGCGGGACAACGCCCGCGAGGCCCTGGAGCTGGCGCGCGCGCTCGGCGCGCACGATGCCGCCGCGAGCATTCCCGCCAGTGCGGGCAGGGAGGAAGCCAGCCTGGAGGACCCGCCGGAGCCGGCGCGGACACCCTTTCCCGAGGCCGACCCGCAGGCGCAGCTGCGCGTGCTCACGGAAATGAGCCAGGCGGCCCGCTCGCGCAGGGAGCTGCCGCTGCTGCTGGAAACCTGCGTGGAGGGCCTGCATCGGGCCGTCGGGCTGGACCGGGCGGCCCTGTGCCTGCTCAATCCGCCACGCAACCGCATGAGCGCGCGCATCGCCATCGGCGTCGACGCCGCCGCGCTGCGCGAGCGTTTGCACTGGGACTGGAGTCCCGAGCTCGAATCCCGCTGGGCGCTGAACGCACCATCCTGGTGCAAGGGCGAGGCGGGCGAGCCGGCCGGCCTGCTGCGGGCCACCGGTGCCGCGCAGGCCTTTGTCGCCCCTTTCGCCGTCGACGGACAGTTGCTCGGACTGTTCTACGCCGACCGCGAGGCCTCGGCGCGCCCCCTCGGGAACGAGCAATTCGAGAGTTTCCAGAGCTTCGTGGCCCTGGCGCAGGTCATCGTGCGCTCCCTGCCCCGCGCCTAGCGGCGCGGCCCGTGGGAGGGTGCCGGAGCGCCTGTTGTCCAGGCGCAACAGTTAACCCATCGCGTCCACGCTATGGAATGGTTTGCCACAACTCTGCGCTTAGGATTGTCCTGTCTGGCATTGATCGTCCCCGCTTTCCTGAGGGCCGGACAAAGCAGTGGCCCCCCCCCTCGTGGGAGAGGACCCAGCACCAAAACGATCCGCGAGGATCACAACTCTGGAGATTTTCACGATGAAAAAATCCCTGATCGCGCTGGCTGTGTTCGGCGCTTTCTCCGGTGCCGCCCTGGCTGACGGCAGCAACGTGCAACTGTACGGCCTGATCGACCTGGGCGTGACCCACTTCAGCGGCGGCGCCGACGGCAACGTCACGCAGCTGAGCTCCGGCGTCCAGTCCGGCTCGCGCATCGGCGTGAAGGGCACCGAAGACCTCGGCGGCGGCCTCGCCACCATTTTCGACGTCGAAACCGGCTTCTGCGCCAACGGCAACACCGGCGCTGCCGGCTCGTCGGCCTACTGCACCGGCGGCCCCGGCGGCCCCGGCTTCATGGGCCGTCAGGCGTGGGTCGGGCTGAAGGGTGACTTCGGTACCATCCAGGCCGGCCGTCAGTACACCCTGACCTTCGACGACCAAGCCACCATCGACCCGTTCGGCTATGGCCTGACTGGCTCGATCTCCAACATTGGTACCGTCAGCGTGCCGGCGCGTGCCAGCCAGGTCATCGGCTACACCTCGCCGAACCTGAGCGGCTTCACCGTGGCCGGCCAGTACATGTTCGGCGCCGGCATGCAGTACGCCGCTGCCGACCAGTACAAGGCCACCGGTGGCTACAACCTGCAAGCCAGCTACGCCAACGGCCCGATCGGCGTGACCCTGAGCTACATCCGCGCCAACGATCCGAGCGGCAACGCCTTCGTGAAGGACACGCAGATCAGCGGCAGCTACAACTTCGGCGTGGCCAAGGTTGCGGCCTACTACTCCGACAACAAGCCTGACACCAACGCCGTCAGCACCGCCAACCTGAACAACCTGAAGGCCTGGATGCTGGGCGTGACGGTTCCGGTCGGCCCCGGTGCCATCCTGGCGTCGTACACCCACCTGTCGAACGACACGGTGGCCAACGCCGGTGCCAAGCAGTACGCGGTGGGCTACACCTACTCGCTGTCGAAGCAGACCAACCTGTACGCGTCCTACGCGCACATCAGCAACGACACCGCCGCCAAGTACGCGGTGGGCGATGCGACCGACGGTGGCTTCGCGCCGGCCGCCGGTGGTTCGTCCTCGGGCCTGGGCTTCGGCATCCGCCACCAGTTCTGATCGACGCAAGTCGAACGAGTTGGAACCGCGCCGCCTTCGGGCGGCCGGTCTTGGAAAACCGCCTTCGGGCGGTTTTTTTTCGCCCGTCGCCCGCACTCCGGGCCTGCCACCGCGCCGCGAACCCCGGCGCCGCATGCCAGGGATGCGCGACAATGCTGAAGTCCGACTGCCCAGTTTGGTATTGCCCATGACCACCTCGTTCCGGGGCCACGACTCGCGCGTCCGCCCTCGCGCCTCCTTGCAGGACCGCCTGCTGGCGCTCGCCGACAATGCCTTGAAGACCCTGGCCGGAGGCCTGCATGCCTCGCGGCCGACGCCCGAGCCCCCCCCGGGGGCCGCCTCGCGCCCGCTGGAGCCGGCCGAGCGCGAGCTCTCGGGGCGCCTGATGCGGGTCAACCACGTGGGCGAGATCTGCGCCCAGGCGCTCTACCAGGGCCAGGCCCTGGTGGCACGCGACCCGGCGCTGCGCTCCCATTTCGCCCAGGCGGCGCGCGAGGAATGCGACCACCTGGCCTGGTGCCGCGAACGCCTGCAGCAACTCGACTCCCGCCCCAGCCTGCTGGACCCGCTGTGGTATGCGGGAGCGCTGGGCCTGGGCGTGGCGGCCGGCAGCTTCGGGGAAAAACTCAGCCTGGGTTTCGTGGTGGAGACGGAGAACCAGGTCGAGCAGCATCTGGCCTCGCATCTGCAGCGCCTGCCGCAGGCGGACCTGGCCTCGCGCGCCGTGGTGGAACAGATGCGCGGCGACGAAGTGGCCCATGCGACGGCCGCGGAAAAACTCGGCGGCTTGCCGCTGCCCGCTCCGGTGCGCTGGGGCATGCGCGCGGCGGCCCGGGTCATGACCACCACGGCCCACTGGATCTGAAGGCCCCCCGGCGGGCCCGCGCCTCAGCCCTCGACGATCTCGAAGCTGGTGGTGATGGCCGCCGTCTTCGCCAGCATGGCGCTGGCGGAGCAGTACTTCTCGTGGGAGAGCGTGATCGCGCGCTCGACCTTGGTCGCATCGAGCCCGCGCCCGCTGACCACGAAATGCATGTGGATCGCGGTGAACACCTTCGGGTCGCTGCCGGCGCGCTCGGCCTGCAGGCGCACGCTGCAGTCGCGCACGTCCTGACGGCCCTTGCGCAGGATGTAGACCACGTCGTAGGCGGTGCACCCGCCGGTGCCGGCCAGCACCGTTTCCATCGGCCTGGGCGCCAGGTCGTGCCCTCCGGGCTCACCTTCACGCGCGGCCGGGGCTCCGTCCATGGTGATCATGTGCCCGCTGCCCGTGGTGGCGACGAAGGCCATGCCTTCCCCGTCCAGGGGCTTGGTCCAGCGCACCGTGCATTCCATTGCCAAGCTCTCCCATGGGGCCGAACGCGGCCCTTGGCTCTATTGTGCGTCATGCGCCACGACGTCGTTGCCCGCCCGCAACAGCGACGCGCCGCCTCTGCGCGCCATGGCGGCCGCCCACGCAACCGCGCGTCTGCATCGGCGCATTCGAATGCACGCAAATTCACCCGGGCCGACCAGGGTCTTTGCCAAACACTCGGGTTTGTCCTAAGATAGACCCATGTCGACGATGTCTGGTCGACGCCTCTTGTCTCCTCCACCCTCCTCCATAGGTGGATTCAAACCCAGGCCACAAGCCTGGGTTTTTTTTGTGCGCTGCGCGCCGGGCCCGGGAGCCGCCCTTGGATAAACTGGGGTCTTTGCCCGCCCTGGCCCCGCACGTGACCCGCAAGCCCATCGACTACCTCCAGCGCATCCTGACCGCGAACGTGTACGACGTCGCGCACGAGACGCCGCTGGACCTGGCGCACAACCTCAGCCGAAGGCTGCACAACACCGTGCTGCTCAAACGCGAGGACCAGCAGCCCGTGTTCAGCTTCAAGCTGCGCGGCGCCTACAACAAGATGTCGCGCCTGAGCGAGGA
>JAJZWA010000005.1 GCA_021846965.1 Pseudomonadota bacterium
TGCTCGTGCTCGAGCCTCCCGCGCGAGCGCATACGGAGACGTGACCGAGAGGCCGAAGGTGCTCCCCTGCTAAGGGAGTATGCGGTGTAGAGCCGCATCGTGGGTTCGAATCCCACCGTCTCCGCCAGAGAGCCAGGGAAATCAAGGCTCCAGGCGAATCACTCCACAATTACCCCACGATTCACCCCACAAACCGGCTCAGAACGATTGCTCGGCAAGCTCGCGCGCGAGCTCCGCTATGGTGTCGCTCCAATCCCCCGCCCGACGCTGACGAAACAGGCGCATGGTGCCGGGGTACCAGGGGGTGTCGCGACGATCGCGCATCCAGCGCCAGTCGGTCTGCCAGGCCGGCAGCAGGACCCAGCAGGGACGGCCCAGGGCTCCCGCGAGATGCGCCACCGCGGTGTCGACGCAAACCACCAGATCGAGTTGCTCGACGATGGCCGCGGTGTCGGCGAAGCTTTCCATGGCCGATCCCAGGTGCACCAGTCGGCCTCGCGCCTGCGCGCTCATCGCCTGGTCCTCGCCCTGACCCTTTTGCAGGCTGACGTAGGCGATGTCCGGAATCTCCCACAGGGCCTCGAGTTGCTCCAGTCCGGGCAGGGAGCGCATGGCATCGTTGGCGTGCAGGCTGGAACCCTTCCAGACCAGCCCCACGCGCCGGGAGGCAGTTGGCAGGCGCTGCGCCCAGTGGCCCAGCCGTCGGGCATCCGCCTTCAGATAGGGACAGGGCGCGGGAATGGTCTGCGGCGTGGTGCCGAACAAGCACGGCAGGCTCATGGCGAAGACCCAGAAATCGTGCGGCGCCACGCTTTCGCCATGCATCAGCACGGCGTCCACCCCTTGCAGGGAGCGCATCAACTCCGCCAATGCCGGCTTGCACAACAGCGACACATGCGCGGCCCCACGCGCCTTGAGCATGGGCGCGTAGCGGGCGAACTGGATGTCGTCGCCGCTCCCCTGCTCGGGCACCACGACGATCGAACGGCCCTGCAGCGACTGCCCGGTCCAGCGCGGCCAGGGCCAGGCTGGAGGCGTGGACACCGCTCGCAGCAAGCCGGGCTCGTAGCGCGCCTCATGCAAGGGCCAGGCCTCCTGCATGCGCCCCATGCGCAGCAGCAGCAGACCGAGATTGAACCTCAGGGTCGGATCCCCAGGTTGAAGTTCCAGCGCCTGCCTGAGCGCGTCCTGCGCTTGCTCGAAACGCCCGTCCTCCTGCAGCACGATACCCAGATTCATCCATGGCAAGGCGACGCCGGGGCACAGCGCGGCCGCTCGACGAAAAGCCTGCTCCGCCTCGTCGAGCCTGCGCTGCGCTTGCAGCAAGTTGCCCATGTTGATCTCGTAACCATAGAGCTCGCCGCCCGCGTCGCGCGCCTGCGCGAACAGCTGGGCGGCTTCCTCGTGGCGCTGCAGTTCGATCAGCAGCGATCCCAACTGGTTGCAGGCGTCCACGCGGGCGGGCTCCAGCGTCACGGCCTGGCGCAGCGCCCTCTGCGCCGCATCCAGCCGCCGTAGATCCCACAGCGCCAGGCCGCGCTGGTAATGGACCTCGCCAAGCTGCGCGTCGAGTTCTGCAGCGCGCTCGAAGCTGGCCAGCGCCTCTTCGTGTCGCCCCAACGCGCGCAGCGCCAGCCCCAGGTTCAGGTGCAGGCCGGGAAAATCGGCCGACAGCGCATGGGCGCGGCGATAGCAGGCCACCGCCTGCTCGAGCCGCCCCTCGGACTGGAAGAGCGCGCCTCGATAGAACAGCAGTTCCGCGGCGTCACCGTCCAGCGCCAGGCCACGGTCCGCGGCGTCCGCGGCGCGCCCGAGCTCGCCGGCCGCCAGGCATATGCGACACATTTCCTGCAGGCCATGGATGAAGTCGGGTTGGCGGTCGATCGCCGCCTGCAAGTGATCGATTGCGCCCGCCAGATCCCCGCGCGCCTCGGCGATCTGCCCCAGCAGCAGCCAGGGGTCGGCAAGGCCCTCGTCCAGCGCCGCAGCCCGCGACAGGCTTTCACCGGCCTCGTCCAGGCGACCCGCCTGCTTGTGCGCGAAGCCCAGGTTCAGGAAGGCCACGGCATTCGTGGCATCGAGCCGGCTGGCCTGGGCGTAGGCCTCGGCTGCCTCGTCCAGCTTCCCCTGGGCAAGACTGGCATTGCCCTGACGCAGCAGCGCCTCGGGGGTCTGGCCGCTTTGCGGCGCCTGCGCGGATCGGCGCCCGAACCAGCGTGAAAGACTCAAGCCCATCTCCTTGAAACCCCGGGCCATGGCACCTCAGCGCCTGGCCCTCCAGGTTGCGAATCCTCAGATTTCGCTGAATTCCGCGGGATCCCAGTCCTTCGCGAAAAATCCCAGCAACTCGGTCATCAGGGTCACGCGGTCGCCGGAGATCGCCGATTCCAGGGTGTTGGCCAGGCTTTTGCGACGCCCCGTGGCGACCTGCCATTTCACCACGCCCCTGCGGCTCAGATGCCCGCTGAACCAGACGTCGTCGTCGAACCAGGCCCGCGCCGGCGCGCCGCGCAGATCCAGCAGCTCCGCGGGGTCGAGCAGGTCGGCACGCAGGCAGTAGCCCCCGGCGCCCTGCACGATGGCCACGCGGCGGCGCCCGGACTTGAGCGCCCGGTCGCCGCGACAGTCCTGGGCGCGCAGGCTGCGCGGCAGCAGCAGGCCGTTGGCGCAGCAGCACTCCCGCCCGGAGCCTGCAGCCTCGGCCTCGACCAGCTGGCGCAGCAGCGCACGGTGGTAGAACATGTCGTCATCGACCACCACGATGCGCTGGCGCGTGCCCTGCAGGCGTTGCAGCGTGGGGATCAGCTTGGTGGCCGGCCCCAGGTCGCGCGCGACGCGATGCACCTGGACCACCTGCAGGCCTTCCAGGAACTCCGGGACCTGCCGATCGCCGAACAGGTCCGCGCCGATGTTGATGTGGATCTCCCGCGGGACCAGATCCTGGCTCAGCAGGCTGGCCAGGGTGGGCCGCAGGCCGCCGATGCGCCCCGGCGTGGTCGACAGCGTGAGCAGGGGGCTGAGCTCAGTGCGGCGCGCCGCCGCGCGCGCGTCCAGGCGCCGCAGGTCGCGCAGCTCGTGCAGGCGCGAGCGCAGCATCTTGGTGAACTTCATGCGGCCTCGCCCCGGGTCTCGGGCATCATCAGCATGGCCGCGATGGCCACCACGCTGGCCGCCGTGGCGTACCAGGCCGGCGCGATCGGGTTGGCGGTGACGTGGATCAGCCAGGTGACGATGAACTGGGTCGTCCCGCCGAAAATGGATACGCCGATGGCATAGGCCACGCCCAGTCCGACGGCGCGGTGCCGGCGCTCGAACACCTCGGGAACGGCCACCAGCGTGGCCGCGCCGGTGAGGGCATTGATCGCCGCCAGCACCGAGGTGACCAGCACCAGGGTCGCCACGCCCGGCGAGGCGTCGAGCAGCATGAAGGCCGGCACCGTCACCAGGGCCGAGACCACGCGCGGCCACAGCAGGGTCGGCTTGCGCCCGTAGCGATCGCACATCAGGCCGCCGACGACCGAGAACACCAGGGTGAACAGGCCCAGCGCCACCGTGGCAGCCATGGCCGCGGTGGGGGGCATCCCGAGGGTGGCGATGGCGTAGGTGGTCATGTAGCTGCCGATATAGGCCGACACCGTGCCGCCCAGGATCACGCCGATGGCGATCACCACGTAGCGCGCCGGAGCGCGATGGGGCCGCGGCCCCGCGCTGCGAGCGTGCAGGGTCTCGGGCATGGAGCGTCGCAGGTACAGGGCCAGCGGCACCACCAGCAGCCCCAGCAGGAAGGCCGCGCGCCAGCCCCAGGCCAGCATGGCCTCGTGCCCGAGCACTCGCCCGAACAACAGGCCCATGAGGCCCGCGAGCAGGATGCCCGCGCCCTGGCTGGCGAATTGCCAGCTGGCGTACAGGCCGCGCCGGTCATCCGGCGCGGCCTCGATCAGGAAGGCGCTGGAGGGGCCGATCTCCCCACCCAGCGCGAAGCCCTGCACTAGGCGCGCGATCACCACGATCACCGGGGCGGCCAGGCCGATGCTGGCGTAGGAAGGGGTGAGCGCGACCCCCAGCGTGCCCAGGGTCATCAGCACCAGGGTCAGGACCAGGCTGGCACGGCGCCCGACACGGTCGCCCATCAGGCCGAACACCACGCCGCCCACCGGGCGCGCGAAAAAGCCGAAACCGAACACCGCCAGCGACAGCAGCAGGCTCATGTAGTTGCTGTGCACCGGGAAGAAGGTCTTCCCGATGTACACGGCGAAAAAGGCATAGCTGAGAAAGTCGTAGAACTCCAGCGCATTGCCGGCCACCGCCGCGGCCACCGCGCTGCGCGGCGCGGGCCTGGCCGGCGCAAAGCGGGCCTCGTCGCCGTCTCCATCGATGCTCGGGGTACTCGAATGCATGGTGTCGTCTCCTCCAGAGGGGCCTGCCCGGGGCGTGTTCAAGCCGCGCGCAGGCCCTGCACGGCCTGCAGCAGCGCCACGCGCGTCTGGCCCAGCACCATGCCGCGCCATGCCTCGTCGTCGCAGCAGAAGGCCTCGCGCATGCGTCGGGCCAGTTGCTCGCGCAACGCCAGGGGGGCCTCGGGATGGCGCCGCAGCCAGGCATGCTGACGCAGGCAGCCCAGCACCTCCTCCTGCTCGACGGTGCCGAACTCCAGGCCCATCAGCGCCAGGCGGGCGCTGGGGCATTCGTCGCAGGCGGCGCTGACCACCGGCCCGGACACGTCGGCCGAGACCGAGTCGCCGGCAAAGGGCGCAAACAGGTCGGCGCCCCACCAGGCCCGGGCCATCGCATGGTCCTGCTCCAGCGACCGGCCGGCGTAGATCTTCTCCCCGTGGCCATAGGGCCCGAGGCCCGTGTGGATGTCCACCCAGCCCAGGTGGGTGGCCGCCGCGGCATGCCGGCGCAGCAGCTCGCGCAGGCTGCGGTTGCTCCACGTCGGGCCGGTGCCCCCGTAGAACACGCCGTCCGGCGAGGCATACTGGCCGGCGGTGACGGCCTTGCGGTAGGCCGGCAGGCCGTGGCGCTCGATCCAGTCCTGCAGGGCCTTGCGTTCACGCGGGCCGGGAGGCCATTGCCGCGGCATGAGCAGGGGCTCGATCTCCGCGTATGCGGGATTGTCCGGCAGGGGGCGACGGAAATCGATGTGGTTGCGGTTGAGGTCGACGTTGTCCTCGTTGGTGCGCTGCAGATGGGAAAAGCCATAGGGATTGACCGCATGCACCAGCAGCAGCGCGACCCCGCCATCGCCGGCTCGCTGCAGCAGATCCTGGTCCTGCAGCAGCGCCAGTTGCGCGGCCGATCCGGCGAAGCCTTCGGGGCCGTGGGTACCTGAACTCACCAGCAGCACCTTGCGCGCGCCGCGGGCGCCGAGCAGCGCCGCGTCGATGGCGAGTTCCTCGCCGCGCGCGCCGCGCAGGCCCTCGAGCACGGCCGATTCGACGGCGGCGCCGCGGGCGGCCGCGGCCTCCAGGAAACGAAGGCGTGCCTGCTCGTAGTCGCGGGAGAACAGGGCGGATGCCGGGCTGCGGGTCGATGTCATTGCATTAGCTTAAGTCAGTCGCGCCCGCCAGACGCGCCGCTGGAAACCCTGAAGACCATTCGGCAATAATGGAATGCAGGACCCGGACGGCCAAGCGCCCGGAAAACAGGCACGCCGGCGCAGGCCGGGCAAATCGATGGGGAGCGATGGTGCTGCTGCGATGGTTCGACGCCAGCCAGGCGAGTGCGTTCGGCGAGGAACTCGCCAGGTATTGCGATTCCGAGCTTCGATCCATTGCGACGGCCAGCCCCGCCAAGCGCGAGGACAGGCGTCGCAAGCTGCTGGCCAGGGTGCTGCAGCGAGCGCGGGATTTCGGGGCCGCGCATGCGCTGAACACCTACAAGAAGGCCAAGCTGAGCAACCGCCTGAAGTGGACCCTGCGGGACCTGGGGCACGAAGACGATTTCGTCGACCTGCTGGTCCGGGAAGTCCTGCTGGCCCTGGCTCGCTAGCGCGGCCCCGCGGGAACCCCCATGCTGAGCTCGATTCGTCGTTGGTTCGGGAGCGCCTCGCGCGGCGATGGTTCCACCACGCGCAGCGCCCTGGAGCCGCCCCATGCGACTCCATCCCCCGACGCGCCGGACGCGGCCACGGACGCGCCGGCGTCGGCCCCGGCCCGGGACGCGCAGGCCGAAGGGCTGGCCGCGCGGGGCAACCGCTGCGTGGCCGAGGGGCGGCTGCAGGAAGCCGTGGCCTGCTACGAGCAGGCGCTGGCCCTGGACCCGCGGCATGTCATCGCCTGCTCCAACCTGGGCTTCGCGCTGCAACAGCTGGGCCGCCTGGACGAGGCCGCCTCCCGGCTGGACCAGGCTCTGGCGCTGGACCCGCAACGCGAGGAGCCCTACCTGTTCCTGGGCCAGATCGCCGAGGCGCGCGGCGACACCGCCACGGCCATGCTGCGCCTGCGCGAGGCCCTGCGCCGCAAGCCGGATTTCGCCTTCGCGTGGCAGGAGCTGTGCCGGCTGCAGTTCCAGACCGGCGACCCCCGGCAGGCGCTGCAGTCGGCCCGCAACGGCCTGCGCGCGGCTCCGGACTCGGCGATGCTGCAGTTCTACCTGGGCAACCTGCTGTTCGAGCAGGGCGAGCACCGCGAGGCGGCGGCCGCCTACCGGCGCGCGCTGCAGGCAGCGCCGGATCTGGCGCAGGCCCACGCGAACCTGGGCCAGGCCCTGCTCAGGCTGCAGGAGACCGAGGACGCCGCGCAGGCGCTGGCGCGCGCGATCGAGCTCGATCCCGAGCTGCACGACGCCCGTTTCCACCTGGGCCAGGCCTTGCAGGGGCTGGCGCGTTTCGAGCAAGCGGCCGAGGCCTTCGAGCAGGTGCTGCAGGCGCGGCCGGATTCGATCGAGGTCTGGTACGCCCTGGGCGAGCTGGCGATGAACCGGGGCTGGTTCGACCGCGCCGAGGCCTGTATCGAGCGCCTGCGCGCGCTGGACGACGATCCCTGCCGCCAGCTCATGCTGCGCGGCAATCTGTGCAAGCGCCAGGGGCGATTGCAGGAATCCGAACGGGCTTATCGGCAAGCGCTGCAGGAGCGCCCGGATTTTTTCGATGCCTGGAACAATCTCGGCGCCCTGCTTGAAACGGACAAGCTCCAGGAAGCCGAGGCGGCCTACCGGGAAGCCCTGCGCCTCGATCCCGGCAACCCCACCGCGCGCTGGAATCTCAGCGTGCTGCTGCTGCGCCTGGGGCGCATGGAGGAGGGCTGGCCTTTGCACGAAGCGCGCCTGGATCCCAGGCTGCCGCATGTCATCAGCCGGATGCCCGAGCTCCCCTTTCCCGCCTGGCGCGGCGAGCCTCTGGCCGGCAAGTCAGTGATCATGCTGGGCGAGCAGGGATTCGGCGACCAGGTGCAGCTGGCCCGCTACGCGCAGTCGCTCAAGGACCGGGGCGCGGCCCGGGTGTCGCTGCAATGCAGGGCCGCGCTGAAACCGCTGCTGGCCACGGCGCCTGGGGTCGACGCGGTATTCGGCGATGACGAAGTCTTCGAGGCGCACGATTACTGGGTGCTGGGCTTCAGCCTGCCGGGCCTGCTGGGCACCACGCTGCACACCCTCCCGGCGCGACTGCCCTACCTGAGCGCCGACCCGCGGCGCATCGAGGCCTGGGCGCCCAGGCTGCCCCGGGCGCGCAGGCGCATCGGGCTGGTCTGGAAAGGCGCCGCCGGCCACGGCAACGACCTGAACCGCTCGCTGCCGGGGCTGCAGGTGCTGGCGCCGCTGTGGTCCTGCACCGACGCCGCCTTCGTCAGCCTGCAAAAGGGCCAGGGCGAGGACGAGGCCGCGCGGGCCGGACCCGCGCAGCCCATCACGGACCTCGCGCCGGGGATCGCCAGCTTCGCCGACACCGCCGCCATCCTCGCACAGCTCGACCTGCTGATCTGCGTGGACACCTCGGCCGCGCACGTGGCTGGCGCCCTGGGCAGGCCCTGCTGGGTGCTGCTGCCCGCCATGGGCTGCGACTGGCGCTGGCTGCTCGAGCGCGAGGATTCGCCGTGGTACCCCGGGGTGATGCGCCTGTTCCGCCAGGCGCCCGGGGAAAGCTGGGATGCCGTGGTCCAGCGCCTCGCCTCGCAGCTGCGCGCCTGGAGCGACGCGCAGCCCTGAGCCGCCGCTCAGGCTCCCTGCACCTCGACCTGTACGTCCACGTTGTTGCGCGTGGCGTGGGAGTAGGGGCAGACCTTCTCGTGGGCCTCCATGGCCAGCGCCTGCAATTCCTGCTGGGGCAGCGAGCGGTCCTCCACATGCAGCCTGACCGCCAATCCGAAGCCGCCCGCGTCGCGCGGGCCGATGGACACCGAACAGGTCACGGTGGCGCCGGCGGCGTTCTTCTTGTGCTGCTTGGCCACGAAATCCAGCGCGCCGCCGAAACAGGCGGCGTAGCCGGCCGCGAACAGGTCTTCCGGGGTAGTCGTTGCCGGGCGGCCCGGGCCGCCCATGGCCTTGGGCACCGAAAGGTCCACGCTGACCTGGCCGTCCTGCGAGCGGGTATGTCCGTTTCGCCCACCGGTGGCGGTGGCGCTGGTGGTGTAGACGACCTGGATGCTGTCCATGGCTGGGCTCTCCTGGGAGGGATGGAAACAAGGGTTGGGAACACATGCGCGAGGACGCGCAGGCACACGCAGCGACGCGCCCGGCTTGCAGTCTATGGCGCCTTGGCGCAATTTTCAGGCGCCTTGCGCCGGGCGGGCCTGGGCCCGGCGTGCTGGCTGCCGCCACGTACTGTGGATATGATCAGCCCCGCGGCCCCGCGGCCGCGATTTCGCACCATGGCCTTCGACCCCGCATCCGTCCCCGCCTCCACGCCGCCCGCGCCCCGGCGCATCGCGCATCTGGACATGGACGCCTTTTTCGCGTCGGTGGAGTTGCTGCGGTACCCCGAGTTGCGTGGCCTGCCGGTGGTCGTGGGTGGGCGCCATCGCTGGCAGCCCGAGCGCCAGGCCGACGGCAGCTGGCGTTTCGCGCGCCTGCGCGACTACGCCGGGCGCGGCGTGGTCACCACCTCCACCTACGAGGCGCGCGCCCTCGGCGTGTTCTCGGCCATGGGCATGATGAAGGCCGCCCGCCTGGCCCCCGATGCGATCCTGCTGCCGGCCCGCTTCGAGGCCTACCGCGAGTACTCCCGGCGCTTCAAGGCCGCGGTGGCCGGCATCGCCCCCCACATCGAGGACCGCGGGATCGACGAGATCTACATCGACCTCAGCGGGCACGCACAGGCCGACACCGAGGCCCTGGCCCGCGAGATCCAGGGCGCGGTTCGCGAGGCCACGGGGCTGAGCTGCTCCATCGGGGTGACCCCGAACAAGCTGCTGTCCAAGATCGCCTCCGAGTTGCGCAAGCCCGGGGGCATCACGGTGCTGCACATGCACGACCTGCCCGAGCGCATCTGGCCGCTGCCCGCGGCCCGCATCAACGGCATCGGGCCCAAGGCCGCCGAGCGCCTGCGCGGCCTGGGCATCTCCAGCATCGGCGAACTGGCCGCGGCCCCCCCGGAGTTGCTGCAGGAGCACTTCGGGCGCGGCTACGCGGCCTGGCTGCATGCGGTCGCGCATGGGCGCGACGACCGCCCGGTGCAAACCCATTCGGAGCCCAAGTCGGTCAGCCGGGAGACCACTTTCGAGCGCGACCTGCACCCGCGGCGCGATCGTGCCGAACTCTCGCGCCTGTTCACCGAGTTGTGCCGGCAGCTGGCCGAGGACCTGCGACGCAAGGGCTGCGCGGCGCGCACCATCGGCATCAAGCTGCGCTTCGAGGATTTCCGCACCGTCACCCGAGACCTGTCCCTGCCCCGTCCCGTGAACGATGCCCGCGCCATCCGCGACGCGGCCGGCCAGTGTCTGCGACGCGTCGAGCTCGACCGCCGGCTGCGCCTGCTGGGAGTGCGCGCGGCCGCGCTGCACGACGCCGCCGAGGCCGATGCCGACGGGGCGGCCCTGCAGCTGAGCCTGCTGGATTGACCCGACTCAGGATCCTCGCGACGAGGACACCATGTGCAATGGGGGCACGGCGCGCGGGGCGCCACCCTCGAGCCTTGCGCCGGAGGCGGGCGCCAGCTGCCACCAGCGCGCGCGGTCGCGCTTGTGCAACTTGGCCTGGTACATCGCCGCGTCGGCCTGTCGCACCAGTCCCTCGGGGTCCTGCGCGTCCAGCGGGAACAGGGCCAGTCCCATGGACATGCCCACGCTCACCCGCCGACCCGGGACCAGCTCGAAGGGCTGTTCGACGGCCGCATGCAGGCGCCGCAACACGTCACCCAGTTGCTCGAGCACCTGGTCGGCGTCGATCTGCTCGATGACCACGACGAACTCGTCGCCGCCCAGTCGCACCAGCACGTCGAATTTGCGGATCGCCGCGCGCAGGCGCTGGGAGATCTCACGCAGCAGGACATCGCCCACGTCGTGGCCCCAGGTGTCGTTGACCGGCTTGAAGTCGTCCAGGTCGAGCATGCCCACCGCCAGCACGCTGCCGTCACGACGCGCCGCGGCCAGGGCCTGCGGCAGGTACTGGGTGAGCGCGAAGCGGTTGGGCAGCCCGGTGAGCAGGTCGTGGCGCGCGCGGTGCGACTCCTCCAGCTGCAGATCGTTGAGCCGGCGCTTGGTATCCAGTTCGTCCAGGCCGTGACCCAGCAACTCGGCCACGCGCTGGCACAGCTCGCTGGTCGCACGGTCGAAGGCATCGCGCTGGGGGGACACGAACACCAGCACCGCCCACAGGGAGCCCCCGCGGAACACCGGCTCGGCCAGCGCCGAGCGCCATTCGTATTGGTTCATCGACCCGCGCCAGGGCGCCATGCAGGGGTCTCCCAGCAGGTCGTTGCAGCAGGCGCTGCGATGGCTGTCCCATACGCGGATCACCAGCGGAGACCTGTCGGTGTCGTGCAGGCTGATGCGCAGGGCGTCGAGCTGCTCGGCCCCGCTGCCGGCGCGGGCGATCACCTCGATGCCTCCGCTGTCGCCCGGGCGTGCCATCCAGGCGGCGTGGAATTGCGTGCCCTCGGTCAGGGTCTGGCAGGTGCGCAGCAACATCTCGGGCACGCTGCGCGCCTGCAGCAGCACATCGCCCTCGCGCATCAAGGCGCGGTACAGGCGCTGCAGCTGCTCGATGCGCCGGCGCTGCTCCAGCGCCTGCATGGCGCGCTGCACGGCGAGGCCCACGTTGAGCAGTACCTCCGTGGTGGCCGCGTCCACCACCTCGGGCTCGTCCAGGCACAGCACCAGCACCGAAGCGTCCGGCGCATGCCCGGGTTCCCCGCCGTGCAGCGGCAGCGCCGCCACCCACACGCCGGGAGCGCTCGCGAGCCCACCCGGCGCCCCGGGCGCAGGCTCGCCCAAGGGCTCCAGCGCATCCTGCGCCTCGGCCTGCACGTGATCGAAGCAGGCCTGGGCCTGCTTGCACGCCCGCAAGGCCTGTTCGCGTCCCGGTGCGGGCTGCGAGGCCCCGCGCGCGGCGAAACTGGTCAGCAGCTCCAGCGACTGCCCGGCCGGGTCCGGGCGACCGATCCAGGCCTGGCTCAGGCCGCCGCGCTGCACGGCCACGCGGCATACGGCCTGGCGGAACGACTCGGCGTCCTCGGCCTGCGCGCCCAGCTGACCCAGTTCCACCAGCAGGGCGTTCAGGCGCGCCATGCGATGCGCGCGCACCGCCTGGAGCTCGCGCAGCTGCGTTTCCCTCCATGCGCGCGCCCGCCAGGCCTGCCCACGCAGGAAGCGCCGCTGCTCGGCGTGCACCGCCAGTACCACGAACAACAGGTAGGCGGCTGCCAGCAAGGCCGCCGCATGCGAGGCCGCGGCCCCTCCCAGGCTCAGCCAGGGCACCAGGGGCAACAGCGCGCCGGCGGCGAAGCCCAGCGCCGCGACGGCATCGAAGGCCAGCGCCAGCGCCACGCCGCCGGCCATGCAGGCCACGATGAAGGCGGCCAGGCCGGCCACGAAACCGCCGCGAGGAGCCAACCACCAAGGCATCAGGCCCCACAACAGGCCCTGCAAGACGCCGGCCGCGCGCAACAGGCGATGCAAGGGCGCGGGCTCGCCGCCTGCCCGGGCCTGGGCCTGCGCATTCGACAAGGGCATGCGCCGGCGCAACAGCAGCGCGGAGGACTGCAAGCCCAGCACCAGCAGCGCCCAGACGGTCACCGCCAGTTCGCCCGCATGCGGCGCGAACAGCCACGCGCAGGCCGCGCAGGCCACCACCTGGGCCAGAGCGACCAGGCCCAGCGCTCCCAGCAACTGCGCCTCCTGCTCCGCGCGCAGCGGAGTCCCGCGCGACCCAGGCGGCGTGGCGACCCGCGATGCAGACTCGTGATGCACCTTGTTCCCGTCCCTGTGCGTAGCTGTGGAGATTTCCCTGCAAACGTGGGTCGCGAGCCCGCGCAAGCGCCCGCCCTCGCCTTCCTGCCTGCATTCTGCGTCCCCCGGGCCGGCAGCGCATCCGGAAGTCCTCGCAAAAACGCAATACGAGAAGGTTTTCGTGACATTGTTCACGCCCTCGTTGCGCCCATGCATCCGACAATGCCTCACCCAGCGCGTGGACCTGAAGAGCATCGGTGTCGCGCGCCCGCCGGGCCGGCCTGTGCCGGCTCCGGCGTCCGCAAGACTCGCCTCTGGCCCTCCATGAAACCGCAGATGCCGCACCCCCCAGCCTCGCAGCAAGCGCCACCCGAGCCGGCATCGGCCAGGGCCCTTCCTGCGCTTCAGGCCGCGCAGGCCCCGGCGCAAGGCCTGGGGGCCGATGCGCACTGGCGCCCCGGAGCGCAAGCGGCCTCGCCCGAGTGCGAGAGTGCCTGGCTGGATCAGGCGGCCGCCCTGGCCGCGCAGGCTCTGGATGTGCCGGCCGCCCTGTTGCGCCTGCGCGACGAGGACGAATGGCTGCAGGGCCTGCATGGCGACACGGAACGCGGGGCCTGCAAGGCCTTGCTGCGCGCGGCCCAGGGGCTGCCCGCGCCGGGCCTGTGCGAACACGAGAGCCTGTACGACGAACAGGGCCGGGAAATCGCCGTGCTGTGGGTGGGAGGGCCCAGGGCACGCGCCCTGCGCCCCAGGCAGCGCGAGCTCCTGCGCGCCATCGCGCGCCAGGCGCTGGATGTGCTGGAAGCCAGGCGCGCGGCGCAGCGCCTGGCGCGCGAGCGGCGGCGCCTGCAGCGACGCGTCGATTTCACCTCGGTGCTGGCCCGCTCCAATCAGTTGATCGCGCAGGCCGCGGACGAGCAAGCCATGCTGCAGGGCATCTGCGACATCACCGTGGCCGACGGGGGCCTGCGCCTGGCCTGGGTGGGCAGGCCCGACGAGCAGGGAAACCTGCGCTTCCTGGCCAGCGCCGGCGAGCGCGACTACATGGAAGGCCTGGAGCTCTCGGTGCGCCCCGAGCAGGTCGGGGGCCGTGGAGCGGCGGGACATGCCTGGCGCGAGCAACGCGCCTATTTCCTGGCCTCCTTCGCGCGCTCCCCCATGCTCGAGCCCTGGCGCGAGCGCGCCGCGCGCTGCGGCATGCGCGCCACGGCCACGCTGCCCATCCGGCGCGCCCAGGGCATGTGGGGCGTGTTCACGGTGATGCACGGCGACGAGGATGCCTTCGACGAGCAGATGCAGACCCTGCTGACCGAGCTGGCGCACAACATTTCCCGCGGCCTCGACCGCCTGGACGCGGCGCGCCGCGAACGCGAACTCACCGGCCTGCAGCACGCCCTGCTCGACCACACGCTGGCCGGCATCGTGGTCGTGCGCGGGCGCTTCATCGTCAGCGCCAACCGGCGCTTCGCCCACATGCTGGGCTACGACGACCCCACGCTACTCGTGGGTCGCTCCACGCGCATGGTCTACGCCTCGCAGGCCGAGTATGTCCGCGTGGGCAACCTCTACCCTCGCCTGCGCCAGCACGGCAGCGCGCTGGCCATGGACGTGCGCGTGCTGCGCCGCGACGGCGAGGAGCTCCTGTGCGACGTCTCCGCGGGACTGACCCGCGACGACGAAGCCACCTCGGTGTGGACCTTCCAGGACGTCACCGAGCGCGCTCGCCTGCAGGAGCGCCTGCGTCACGAGGCCTTGCACGACCTGCTGACCGACCTGCCCAACCGCAGGGCGCTGGAGCAGTACCTGCCGCAGGCGCTGGCGCGCGCGCGGCGCAGGGCACGCGTGGTCGCGGTGGGCATGCTCGATCTGGACGACTTCAAGCCGGTCAATGACAGCTTCGGCCACGATGCGGGCGATCGTCTGTTGCAGGAAGTCGCGCAGCGCCTGCGTTCGCTGTTGCGCGAATGCGATTTCCTGGCGCGCCTGGGGGGCGACGAATTCGTCGTGGTCATCGAGGAACTCGAGGACCGGCACCTGGCGCGCCAGCTCAGCCGGCTGCTGCAACGCCTGCACGGCGCGGTCGAGCGCCCCTTCTCGCTGGGTGGCTCGGTGCAGGCCAGCGTGGGCATGACCATGGGCCTGGCCGTGTTCCCCGGAGACGGCGCCGACGGCGACACCCTGCTGCGCCAGGCCGACGCCGCGCTGTACCAGGTCAAGGCACGCAAGCAGCAGCGCCGGCGCTGGTGGCAGCTCGGCGTGCGCCAGGCGGCCGAGTCGGGGCAGGACGCCTCCTTCGACCCCTACGGCCCGGAGGCTACCCAGTTGCTGGGCAAGGTGCGCACGCTGCTGGCCGATGCCACCGAGCGGTTCACGCAGGCCTTCTACGACAACCTCGGCCAGGACGCGCAGACGCGCTCCATCGTCGCCTCCCTGCGGCCGGCCGAACTGCAGGCGCTGCGCGCGCGCCACGCCGAGCACCTGCGCTTCGTGCTCGACCCGGCGACCTCGCGCGAGGCCGTGCTGCGCCAGGCCCGACGCCTGGGGGAGATCCATGCCCTGGTGGGGGTCAGCGCCGAGCACATGATCCGCCCGCAGGGCCTGTACCGACGCCTCGCCGGCGAGGCCCTGGGTGACTCCGCGCTGCCCGCGCGCGCGCGCTTCCAGCTGCTGCGCCTGATCGAGGAGCGCCTGGAGGACGATCTGCAGGAGCAGATGGCCGCGCTGGCCGAGGTCGCTTCGGCCTATTTCTCCGCGCTCACGCCCGACTCGCTGCCGGCGCGGGCGCTGTGGCGCGACGCCGTGCACGAACTCATCGCCCCCCTCGGCAAGCTGCCCGGCCTGCTGGCCTGCCACGTCATGCGCCCGGACACTCAGGGCGTGTTCCAGCGCGAGGCCGGCAGCGGCCCGGGCTCGGCGGCCATCGTCGAGTGGCTGAAACAGGCCCACTCCGATGCCTGCCTGCAAAACGCCGGCGCGGACGACAGCGGGCTGCTGGTGCAGGCCTGGCACAGCGCGCGCATCCAGCATTGCGACGCCTATGCCACCGATCCCAGGGTGCGGCCCTGGAACGCCATGGCCGATGAACTGGGGGTGCGCAGCGCGCTGGCCATCCCGGTGCCCGGCGAGCAGGGGCAGCCGGTGTTCGTGCTCGGCCTGTTCGGCGCCTGGCCGAACCAGTTCTCCAGCCCCGGCATGCAGCAGTTCGCGCGGGCCCTGCAGCAACATGCGGCGAGGGTGTGGCAATCCTGCCGGCGCGTCAGCTCCTCCGAGCCCCTGGCGCAGGCGCAGGCGCAGCGCTGCCGGGAGCGCCTGTTCTCGGGCGGCCTGGAAATGTTCGTGCAGCCCGTGGTGGACCTGGTCGACGGCTCCTGCCGGCGCGTCGAGGCCCTCGCGCGCCTGCGCCTGACCGATGGCACGCTGCTGGCGCCCTCGAGCTTCCTGCCCATCCTGGGCGACACCGAACTCGACCGCCTGCTGCGCCTGGGGCTGGACCAGCTGTGCCTGCAACTGCGCGCCTGGGATGCCCAGGGGCTGCACATGGAGGCGGCGCTGAACCTGCCGCCTTCCACGCTGCTGGACCCCGACTGCACGGGCTGGGTGGAGCAGGCGTTGCGGCGCCACGGCGTGGCGCCGCAACGCCTGACCCTGGAACTGCTGGAAAACCAGGACGTGGACATGCGCACCCAGAGCGCGGCCCTGCACGCCCTCAAGGCGCTGGGCGTGCGCCTGGCGATGGACGACCTGGGCTCCGGCTACAGCAGCCTGCAGCGCCTGTCCATGCTGCCCTTCGACTGTATCAAGCTGGACCAGGGGCTGACCCTGGAACTGCGACGCGCGCCCCTGCAGACCCTGGGGCTGATGCGGGCGATCATCCAGCTGGGCCACGACCTGGAGCGCCAGATCGTGGTCGAAGGCGCCGAGGACCGGGGCGTGCTCGAGGCCGTGCTGGCACTGGGCGCGACCCTGGCCCAGGGCTACGGGCTGGCGCGCCCCATGCCGGCCGCCGAGTTCCCGCGCTGGCTGGCGGGCCTGCGCCTGGACGTGGACCCCACGCGGGTGAGCACCTGGCTGGGCGCCCTGGCCGCCCACTGGATGAGTCCGCGCAGCCCGCGGCGCGAGACGTCCTCGGCCCTGTCGGACTTCCTGGCGCGCGCGGCGCCGACGGGGGTACGGACCTGGCAGGCCCAGGCCCGCGGGCATGGCAGCACCGCCGAGCAGGCGCGCGAGCGCCTGACCGACTGGCTGGTCGGGCGCGTGCGCGCCGAACACGCCTCGGAGCCGGCGCGCAACTGAGCCGGCGCGGCCGCCACCCGGCTGCACGCGATACTGTCCGGGGCTTGACGCCGATTTAATAGCCCCCGAAGAAGAATAGCCCGCAACGCACCTCTTGCAGGAGCCATGGGCGCATCTTCCTTCCCTCTCGCAGCCGGCGGCCGTTTCGCGCCGTCACGACTGCTGGCCGCGCTGGGCTGCGCGAACCGCGACGTGCGCGATGCGCTGACCGGCCTGGCCACTCGTGCCGCGCTGGAGCGCAGGGTCAGCGAGCTGGCCGCCACGCCGGGGGCCGACGGGCGCCTGGCGGTGCTGGTGCTGGACGTGTACCGTTTCGGCAGCATCAACGAAACCTGGGGCTGGAAGGCCGGCGATGCGGTGCTGGTCGAGCTGGCGCGGCGCCTGCGCGCCCTGGGAGGCAGCGACATGCTGGCGCGGGTCGGGGCCGACTCCATCGGCGTGCTGCTGCGCGGAGCCGCCGCCGAGGACTGGCGCGGCGTGGTCGAGCGCATGATCAAGTCCCTGCGCGAGCCCTTCACGGTGGCCGCATCGAGCACCCGCAAGCTTTCGGCCTCGGTGGGTTGCGCCTTGTTCCCGCAGGACGCCACCAGCGCCTCGCGCCTGCTGGGGCTGGCGGAGGCTGCCGTGTTCAGCCAGGCCGAGCGGGATCTGCAACGCCGCAGCGAGGAGCTCGACCCCTACGGGGACGAGACCGCCGAGACCATGACCTGGTTGCAGCGCTTTCTGGGCCCGCAGCTTCCGCGGCTCAACGAGGAATTCCTCGAGGCCCTGGGCCTGTGCGAGCAGGCGCCCGAGGGCGAGGCCTCGGGCCTGCCCGCGCGCGACGCGGTGGAATTGCTGCCCGGCCTGGGAGGTTACGTGCCTTTGCTGCTCGCCCCGGGCCTGCGCCAGGCCCGGCACCGCGAGCATGCCGAGGGCCTGGGCCGGCTGCTCGCCGCCCTGGGCCTGCCGGCGCAGGCCGGGGTGGGTGCCATGGGCCGGCTGTACCAGGCCGTGGCCGGGCTGGCGCACCGCATCCCGGCACGCCTGAGCGAGCGCAGCCTGCTGCTGGGCACGCTGCTGCGGCGCATGGAGTCCGACATTGGGTTCCAGCACCAGGGCGCCGAGGCCCTGCGCCACGAGCTGATCGAGCGCCTGCGCCAGCTGAGCGCGGCCCTGCAGGCGGCGCGCCGGCGCAGCGACCTGCTGGACATGGTGGTCGAGGGCCTGCAACAGCTGCCCTTCCTGGTGTGCTGCGCCGTCTACACCCAGGACGCGCGCGGCGGCTTCGTGCTGGAGGCGCAGAGCTCGGCCCACGAAGCCTGGAGCGGCGGGACCGCGCCGACTCCGCACGACCCCGAGGCCGCGCAGGCACGCGGGGGGGCGCTGGCGCGCAGCTGGCTGCGCGCGGGCATCGAGCTGGGCCCCGACATCGCGGGCGCTGCGCGACAGGGGCGCGACTGGGCCCTGCAACTGCTGGCCCGGGGCGTGCGCAGCTCGGTGGCGGTGCCGGTGCTGGACGCCTCCGGCAACGTGCTGGTGGTGCTGCAGCTGTACGGACGCCTGCCCGGACAGTTCAACACCCAGCTGATGCGTCATGCGCTGGACTCGCTGCGCGCCTCGGTGGCGGCCGAACTGGCGCGCGTGGGCGAGGGCATCGCGCTGCCGGCGGTGGCCGCCGACGAGCGCGCGCTGTGGCGCCAGCGCCTGTTCGGCGGCGGGCTGCGCATGCTCATGCAGCCCATCGTGGACCTGCGCCTGCAGCGCTGCACCCGGGTGGAGGCGCTGGCGCGCCTGCAACTCGATGAGCGCACCCTGCTCACCCCGGGACGCTTCCTGCCGGTGCTGGGACAGCACGAACTCGACCGCCTGTTCCTCGAGGGCCTGCACCTGTCGCTGCAATCCCTGGTCGACTGGGAGCGCCAGGGCCTGAAGCTGGATCTCTCGCTGAACCTGCCTCCCTCCACGCTGCGCCACGCCGATTGCGTGGACTGGGTGCGCTCGGCCCTGGAGCGCCGGGCCATCGACCCGCGCCGCCTCAGCCTGGAGATCCTGGAGGACCGCGACGTGGCCACCAAGGCCACCATGCGCGACACCACCGATCGCCTGCGCGCGCTGGGCGTGCGCCTGGCGCTGGACGACCTGGGCGCCGGCTACAGCAGCCTGCTTCGGCTCAACAGCCTGCCCATCGACATGGTCAAGGTGGACCAGGGCCTGGTGCACGGCATCGTGGCCAACAACCCCCGCGCGGTGCCCCTGGTCACCGGCCTGGTGGATCTGGCCCGCCGGCTCGACCTGGGGATCACCATCGAGGGCCTGGAGACGCAGATCCTGCTGGAGTACGCGCAATACCTGCAGGCGGACTTCGGCCAGGGCATGGCGATCTCGCCGCCGCTGGAGCCGCGGCGCCTGCCGGGGTGGCTGCGCGGCTGGCGCCTGCCCCCGCTGTCGGGCATCGCGCCCTTCGCATCCATGTTCGGTCCCGACGCACGCGCCACCGGCCGGCTTCTTTGACCAGGGCTCCATGTCATCCCATTGACATGAAGCTGTACGACCATCGACGACAAATCCCCTCATGCCGCCATGGCCGCCATCGCCCTGCCCTTGCACCCTGTCGACGCCGAGGCGGATCGCCCCGCTAGCTTCCAGGCGATCCTGGAGGGAAAGCTGCTGAACACGGTATTTCAGCCGGTTCTCGACCTTCGCAACCGCAGTTTCCACGGATTCGAGGCTCTGATCCGGGGCCCCGCGGGTAGCCCGCTGGAGCGCCCCGACCACCTGTTCGACTGCGCGCGCGCCAGCGGCCGCGTGGCCGAGTTCGACCGCCTGTGCGTGCAGACCAGCATCGAGGCCTTCGCCGCGGCCGCGCTGCCGGGGCATCTGTTCCTCAACGTCACCGAGGCGCTGTTCGACTCGGGCTGGTTCGCGCGCGAATCCACGCTGCGCTGGCTGCAGGAGCAGGGGCTGCCCCCCTCGCGCCTGGTGCTGGAATTGCTGGAATCGGACTCCCTGGCCGAGGACACCCAGGCCTTCAGCGCGGCGCGCTTCCTGCGCGACCTGGGCTACGGGCTGGCGCTGGACGACCTGGGCCAGGGTTTCGGGCGCTTCGCGCTGTGGAAACGCCTGCGCCCGCGCTACCTGAAGGTCGACCGCAGCTACACCGCCGACCTGGCGAACGACCCCTTCAAGGCGGCCTTCGTGCGCTCCATGCTGCTGCTGGCCGAGGCCAGCCAGTCGGTGGTGGTGGCCGAGGGGGTGGAATCCGAGCGCGACCTGCTCACCCTGCGCGAAATCGGGGTCAGCATGGCCCAGGGCTATTTCATCGCCCGACCCCAACCTCTTCCGGCCACGGAGCCCGCTGCGCGCACGCGCGAGGTGCTGGGCAACCCGCAGCCGGCGCTGCATGCCCTGGCCAGCCGCGGCAGCATCGAACAGTCGGTGCTGGGCCTGGCGCGCCCCATCGTGCCGGTGCAGCCGCAGATCAAGCTGGACCATGTGCTGCGCATGCTCGAGCAGGACCCCGACCTGACCTCGGTGCCCATCGTCGACGAGCAGGGCCAGGCGCTGGGCATCATCAATCGCTACGTCGTCGCAGACCGGCTGTTCCGCCCCCATGTGCGCGACCTGTTCGGCAACAAGCCCTGCACCCTGGTGATGAGCAGCGACGTGCTGCGCCTGGACGCCAAGAGCAGCCTGCAGCAGGCCAGCAGCCTGATCGCCGACTCCAGCTACCGGCACGCCACCGAGGGCGTGCTGGTCACCGACGGGGGCCAGTACCGCGGGCTGCTGCTGGTGGGCGACCTGCTGCGCCTGGTCACCGAGTTCCAGGTGCAGGCGGCGCGCTACGCCAACCCGCTGACCCTGCTGCCGGGCAATGTGCCCATCAACGACTGCATCGATCGCTGGCTGCACGAGGAGCGCCAGTTCGCCGCCGCCTACGCCGACATCGACCACTTCAAGCCCTTCAACGACAAGTTCGGCTACCGCATGGGCGACGAGATCATCCTCATGCTCGCCGACCTGCTGCGCACCCACCTGCCGCCGGGAGAGCAGTTCCTGGCGCATATCGGCGGCGACGATTTCGTCGCCTTGTCCTGCTCGCAGGACTGGGAATCGCAGTTGCAGGCCGTACTGCAGGCCTTCGAGGCGGGGGTGGCCCAGTTTTTCGAACCGGCGGTGCTGGAGCAAAAGGGCTACTGGTCGGAGAACCGGCGCGGCGAGGCCATGTTCTTCCCCGTGCCCACGCTGTCCATCGGGGCCTTCGTGGTCAACCCGGGGCACTTCGACTCGCACCGCGAGGTGGCCAATGTGCTGGCCGAACTCAAGCGCGCGGCCAAGCGCATCCCGGGCAATGCCCTGTTCGTGGACCGGCGGCGCTACGGCTGAGAAGCGCCGGGGCCGGCCCCGCGTCTCAGGTGCAGGAGGTGGGCATGTACTGCACGGGCACGGTGCCGCGGGTGCAGGTCCACAGCAGCGAATCGGACGAAGTGATGCCGGAGAGCAGCAGGGTGTGGCCCGAAATGGCCTTGTTGGCCTTGTTGCCGAACTTCACCGTGATCAGCCCGTGGGCAATATCCACGGATTGCACGAAGTTGCCCTGGATCGACGTCGGCGAGACCGCGCCGGCCGACTGATTGCTCGCCGGGAAGCTGCCATGCTGGGCGTAATAGTCCCACAGCACGGTCTTGTAGCCGTCGGACAGACTCAGGCCCTCCGCCACCTGGGCGCGGATGGTGTAGGTCTGGTAGGCGGGGATCGCGATGGCCGCCAGGATGCCGATGATCGCCACCACGATCATCAACTCGATCAGGGTGAAACCGGAGGACTTCGCGCTCATGGCTGAAACCTCGACGAAATGTGTGGATAACGCCTGGCCTAGAAAAAACCCGCCTTGCGGCGGGTTCTCAAGAATCACACTCTGGAGAGAATCAGGTGCAGGAGGACGGCAGGTACTGGGCGCCCAGGCCGCCGCTGGGGGCCTTGCAAGTCCAGCCGATGGAGCCGGCATTTGAGGTGATCGCCGACAGTTCCAGCGTCTGGCCGCTGATCTTGGTGTTGACCTTCGGGCCGGCGTAGGTGATCGTGATGATGCCGCCGCTGACCGACACGCTGGAAACGTAATTGCCCTTGATCGAGCCAGCACTGGCCAGGCCAGCCGAAGTGTTATTGGTCGGGAACGAGCCGCGGTTGGTGTAGAACTCGGACATCGCCGTCTTCGCGCCGTCAGCCAGGGACAGGCCTTCCGACACTTGCGCGCGGATGGTGTAGTTCTGGTAGGCGGGAATCGCGATCGCGGCCAGGATGCCGATGATCGCCACGACGATCATCAGTTCGATCAGCGTGAAGCCTTGTTGCAATTGCTTTTTCATGTGCGGATCCTAGGTTGTTGAAACTTGCCGAGCCAGCGACTGGCCTCGTGTGCATCACCGGTGTTCGAAACCGGCCGCTGCCGGGTCGACGTCAACCCCTGCCGGGGCGATGCAATACAAGCAAGCGGCGTGCCAGGTGCGGTGGAGGCCTGTGAGCACGGATTTCGGGGTCCTTGGGGCCCGGACACGCGGCTGGCCACGCCCCCGCACGGCCAGGGCCGGCGCCGTGTCCAGGCTGAAAGCTGGCCACGCAAGCCCATGTCAGGGCAAAATACCTGGACATGGCGCCCAGGAGGGCGCGGGAGGAGTGGGCGGTGGAAGTCAATGCATGCAGCCGGCGCATGGCCTCGGTGGTGCTGGGTCGCAGCGAGCGCACGGTGCGCCGTTGGTGCGACGAGGGCACGCTGCGCCTGGTGGGCAGCGACGCCGCAGGGCGCGCGCTGGTGGCCCTGGAACAGTTGCTGGACATGCTCGACGGCCTGGGCGCGCAGGCCCCCTGCGACGGCGAAACCCAGCTTCCGCGCGACCGCTGGATGCGCCTGGTGCTGGATGCCGACGCCGGGGACGCCGATGCACTGGCCTGCCTGGGCACCCAGTTGCTGCACGAAGGCCGCGCCGCCGGCGCGGTGAGCCTGCTGCAGGAGGCCGCGCAATTGCAGCATGCCGACGCCATGCACTGGCTGTGCCACTGCCATCTGCGCGGCCTGGGCGTGGCGCGCGACCCCGACCTGGCGCTGATGTGGCTGCATCGCGCGGCCGCGCAGGGCCATGTGCTGGCTCGCGCGCAGGCGCGCGCGCTGCGCCGGCTGTCGCTGCGCGAGGCCTCGGCGGCCGCCTCCTGAGGGCCCCCGGGGCCGGGCCGTGCCCGGCCCGCCCCACGCCCGGGCTTGGCAAGCGCAGGGCGACCAGGCCGTTGCCTGCGATGTGGCGGGGGCTTTCAGGGCCGTACCCCCAGGCCGGCCAGGTCGACGCCCAGGGGCACCAGCGTGGGCAGGTAGGCCGATCCGGAGCACTCGCCGGGTCGGCGGCGCAGGTGGGCGACCAACTGGCGGCTGCGCAGCCGCACCGTGGAGCCCAGGGCGGGCATCGGATGCGCGCGGCGCCAGGCTTCGTAGATGGGGTAGTAGGCGCCGAACATCCGGCCCAGGTCGGGCTCGGCGTCGCCGGTCCAGGCGATGGCGAACACCACCCCCAGCAGGCCCGAGTACTCGTGCACCACCACGCCGGCGGGGGTGACCACCGTGGTGTCGGCCACGCGCGGCCCGCCGTCGGCGCGCAGCATGCGCATCAGCCGCGATACCTGTCCGTCGTCCAGGGCGCTGGACGCGCTCTCGCCCAGCGCGGCATGGGCGGGCCCCGTGGCGCACAGCGACCACAGCAGCGCAGCGGCCGCGACGCGATGCGGCGCCGACAGGCGCGCCAGCGCGAAGGCTTTGGATCGGCTGTTCATGGATGTCCTTGCCGGGCCGGTCCAGCCCGGCCCTCCCCCGGAACCCACTATAGGGTCGGGTGCATGGCCCGTGCGCAGGGGCGACGGGCCTTGAACACCGGGCTAACCGCGCGCTCGCGTCGGCGGATCAGCGCAGCGCGTACAGCGGCCCGTAGCCCAGCGGGCTGCTCATGCCCTGGATCACGTAGGCCACGCTGCGGCCGTAGAAAAAGGGCAGGCCCAGATCCACCGGGCTGGTGGTGGAGGGCACCTGGGCCGCGAGGTCGTTGAACGCCACGTATCTCGAGAAATCCATGCTCGAATAATCCCCCACGTACATCTGGGCGTTCAGGGAGCCCGGCGGCGTGGCTCCGCTGGACGTACTCAGCGTGATGGGAAGGTTCAGCAGCGAAGCCGGCGTGTAGTTGCCGTTGTTGTCGGTGGGCACCCCGCTGAGATAGGCGAAATTGAAGTTCGATCCACTGTCCAGGAAGGAGCCCGGGTAGTCCACCCCCTGCACGTTGATCGTGATGTCGCCGGCCGCGTCGGCCGCCAGCGCCGTGTAGCCGGTGAGCGCGTTGTCCGCCTGCGTGCCCGCGCCCAGGCTGAGCACACCGTAGGTGGTGCCGGCGCCCGAGGTGGGGATCGAGGGCATCTGCAGCACGATGCCATTGTTGTCGGCACTGTTCACGAAAGGCACCGGGTTGGACACCTGGGCGCTGGCCGGCGGCAGGCTCAGCCGGGTGCAACTGCTGGCGGTACAGCCGTAGTAGACCTGGCCGTCGGCGATGAACTGACCGACTCCGAGCAGGCCGTTGCCCCCCAGGGCCTGCAGGCTGCCGACGTCGCTGCCCGCGCTGGCGCAGTCGGCTGGGGCGGCCGGCAAGCTGGAGGACCCGATGACCTGGATGGGCAGGGAACTCGTGGTCTCGCCGCCCAGGCGCAGGCTCGCATGGCTGACCGCGCCCCAGATGTGGCCGTCCAGGAAATGCGCGCACTCGGCCAGCTGGGTGCCGCCGGTCGCGGTGTCCACCGGCAGGCTCAGTCCGCCCAGCGCGCCCTGCAGCACGCGCAGGCCGTAGGAGCCGGTGTCCAGCACCACGTGGTCCACGGTGGCGCACTGGTTCGAGAGGTTGCACACCGTGACCGTGACATAGGGAATGTTCGCGGTCACGTTGACCGAGGCGGGGATGGAGGGGTTCTGCTCGATGGTCACCAGCAACTGGTTGGCCCCCACCGCCGGCGGCACCGGGGTCGTACCGGAACTGCCCCCTCCCCCGCCACAGGAGCCCAGCGCCAGGCCCAGCGCGGCGGCCGCCAGCAAGCGCGTCGCACGCAAGACCTTCATGGCTGCACCCCCAGCGCGGCCAGGTCCACGCCGGGCGGGACCAGGGCGGGCACGTAGGCCGAGCCGGCGTAGTCGCGCATATGCCCCCAGGCGTGCGCCACCAGTTGCGGGGCACGCACGCGCACCGGGGCACGATAGGCTCCGGGGGCGGGCCTGCCGCGCGCCGCGGCGTAGCTGGGGAAATAGCTGCCGTACAGGCGTTGCAGGTCCGGCATCGTGGGCCCCGCCCAGCTCAGCGCGAACACCACCCCGTCGGGGCCGGCGTATTCGTGCACGGTCACCCCGGAGGCCGTGATCACCGTGGCGCGACTCAGGCCCGGCGCGGACACGGCGCGCTGGCTGCGCGCCGACAGACTCGGGCTGCCGTCGGCCGACACGCCGGCCAGGGGGCCGCCGAGGGCGGCCAGCGCCGGTGCGGTACCCGCCAGCAGCAAGCCACAGGCAGGCACCAGGCCACGGCGAACAAAGGTCCAGATCAAAGGCATGGAGCGTTTCCCGCGGCGCGCTCCCTGCGCCGCCAGCCGAGCACTATAGCCGGCGGCAGGCCCGGCTCAGGATCGTGAGAACTCGATCAGGCCCTGCGGGAGCAAATACAGGACGCGTGCACGCCCCCCGCGCACCGTGGGCCGGTGGGCGCTGCCCGGGCCGTACACCACCCAGCCCGCCCCCTGCCCGTCGAAGCGGGCCAGCGGATCCAGGGGCATGACCAGGTCGATTTCGCCGGAGGGATGCACGTGATGGGGGCCTGCAATTTCTTGCATATCCACCACATCCACCGAAAACCCCTGCAATGCCAGCTCGGGCTTGAACACCCTGCCATAGCGAATGCCCCCGGCCTCGCGCTGGCACAACAGGCCTTCGGCCACGCCCTGGTCACAGGCGTCTCGAATGCGTTGCACCAACGGGGTGTCGACCCCGAACTCGGAGTTGAGCCGATGCTGCAGCGCCTCATCCAGGGGCTGGCCGGAAATGGCCGCGGTCAGTTCGGCCACGGCTTGATGCAGGGCGGTCAGGGAAGACATGGCGCGAACTCCGGGCGTCGAAATCCGTGGTTGTGGGAAGGGCGGATATGCAGTATTGTGCTTACCATCAATCTAAAGTTCCGCTGACTCGATGTCAAGCACTATATTGCATGAATCTCCTCCGCCCGGGCTCGAGGCCGTGGCCGCGGAGCAGGCCCCGCGCATGCGCGGTGCGCCGCCCGGGCGTCACCCCTTCCTGGTGGCGCTGGGCGAAAGGGTGCGCGCGCTGCGTGCGCGCCGCGGACTGACGCGCAAGGCGGTGGCCCAGGCCTCCGAGGTATCCGAGCGCCACCTCGCGAACCTCGAAGGCGGGGTGGGCAATGCCTCGGTGCTGGTGCTGCTGCAGGTGGCGCAGGCGCTGCAATGCTCGCTGGCCGAGTTGCTGGGCGACGTCACCGGCTCCTCGCCCGAATGGGTGCTGATCCGCGAACTGCTGGAACACCGCGACGAGGCCACGCTGCAGCGCGTGCGCGCGGCCATCGGCGAGATGCTGGGCACCGGCGGCGACAACGCGGCGCGCAGCTCACGCATCGCGCTGGTCGGGCTGCGCGGGGCGGGCAAGTCCACGCTGGGACGCATGCTGGCCGAGGACCTGGGCTTTCCCTTCATCGAGCTGAGCCGGGAGATCGAGCAGTTCGCCGGCTGCAGCGTGGCGGAGATCCAGTCCCTGTACGGCATGAACGCCTACCGGCGCTACGAGCGCCGCGCGCTGGAGGAGACCGTGCAACTGTATGCCGAGGCGGTGATCGCCACGCCCGGCGGCCTGGTGTCCGAGCCCGCCACTTTCAACCTGCTGCTGGCCCATTGCACCACCATCTGGCTGCGCGCCACGCCACAGGACCACATGCAACGCGTGATTGCCCAGGGCGACCTGCGCCCGATGGCCGCCAGCGCCGAGGCCATGGGCGACCTGCGTACCATCCTGGCCGGACGCGAGCCCTTTTACGCCAAGGCCGAGTTCTCGCTCGACACCAGCGCCCAGGCGCTGCAGCCCACCTTCGTGGCGCTGCGCGCGCTGGCGCGCGAGGCCTTGCACCTGGCCTGAGGCCTCGCGGCACGGCCCCACCTTTTCCACGGAGTCCTTCGATGTCCGAGACCCTTTGCGTCCTTCGCCGCGCCGGCGGCGTCACCGAATTGCGCATGTCGCGCCCGCAGGTGTTCAATGCCTTCGACGAGGCCATGATCGGCGAGCTCGATGCCGCCTTCGCCCAGGCGGCCACCGACCCCGACGTGCGCGTGGTCGTGCTGTCCGGGGAGGGGCGGCATTTCAGTGCCGGGGCCGACCTGAACTGGATGCAGCGCGCCAGCGAGGCCGACGAGCAGTGGAACCTGGCCGACGCGCGCCGCTTCGCGGCGATGCTGCGGCGCATCGACACCTGCCCCAAGCCCACGGTGGCACGCATCCAGGGCGCGGCGCTGGGTGGAGGTTTCGGCCTGGCCTGCGTGTGCGACATCGCCATCGCCTCCGAGCAGGCCAGCTTCGCGGTCAGCGAGGCGCGCTTCGGCATCCTGCCCTCGGTCATCGGCCCCTACGTGGTCAATGCCATCGGCCGGCGCCAGGCCCGGCGCCTGGCCCTGAGCATGCGGCGCATCGGCGCCGCCGAGGCGCTGGCCATCGGGCTGGTGCACGAGGTGGCCGCGCCCGAGGCGCTGGACGCCGCGGTGCAGCGCACCGTGGACGAGTTGCTGCAGGGCGGCCCCCAGGCGCAGCGCGAGATCAAGCAATTGTTCGCGGCGCTCGAGATCGGCCCGGTGACCGACGAGGTGGTGGAACTCACCGCGCGCACCATCAGCCGCGTGCGCGGCACCGAGGAGGCCCGCAAGGGCTTCGCCGCCTTCCTCGCCAAGCAGCCGGCGCCGTGGGCGCCCGCTGGCGACGCGCACTGAGGTGGCGCGCCGGAGTCAGTGGAAGCCGCGCTTGTCGCCGGGCGTGCCCGGATCCGCGGCCATGGCCTCGCGCCACACGCGCAGGGGCACGTAGGTGCGCAGGCGCTGCAGCAGGCAGCTCGCGACCTCGGGGCCCGCTTCATGGCCGATGAAGGGCAGCACGTCGGCGGTGACGTCGGCGCCCAGGCGCACCAGGTGCTCGGCGGCCTCCACGGTCAGCGCGTAGGGCATGACGGGGTCGCGCTTGCCGTGCACCAGGTGCAGCGTGGTGCCCGCGTTGGCGCGCGTGGGCAGCAGCGCGAAGCGCGCGCCGATGGCGGCCACGCGCCCGGCCGGCGCCTCGCGGTCGCGGGTGGATTCCAGCGCCATGATGCCGCCCTGGGAAAAGCCGACCAGCGCCGTCTGCGCCACCGTGGTGGCGGTTTCGCGCTGCCAGTGGCGAATGGCGCCCAGGAAGGCCGGCATGGCCTGCGCCACCCTCTCGGCCCGGTTGGCCTGCGTGACGCCCTGCACGTCGAACCACTGGTAGCCGCGCCCGCCGGCGCAGACTCCGGGCGAACGCACGCTGACCACGCAGGCCTGCGGGAATTCGGCCGCCAGGCTGCGGCCCAGGGGTTCCATGTCGTGTTCGTCGGCGCCGAAGCCGTGGAACAGCAGCACCAGCTGCTGCGCCTGCACGGCGGGGCGGGCGATGACCAGCGAGGCGGGGGGCGCCGCGGCAGACTCGACGGGTGGGGAAGCTTCGGGCATCTCAGTCCAGGGTCCAGGCATCCATGCTCAGCATGCCATAGTGCACGCCTCCCGGCCAGTACCGCGGCGCCGGCGGCGGCTCGGCGCCCATGGTCGCGGGCCCGCCCACGGGCGCATTCGCCAACGCCGCGCCCAGCACCCAGTGCAAGGGCAGCAGGTGCTCGTCGCTGGGGTGCGCGCGCCGCGCATGCGGCGCGCGGGTCTTCCATTCCAGCAGCGCCTGGGCATCGCCGCGGGCGATGGCATCGCGCATCCAGGCGCTGAATTCGAGCACGTAGGGCTCGGCCGCATCGGACACCGTGGCCGAGGCGCGGAATTCGTGCAGGTTGTGGGTGAGGCTGCCGCTGCCCAGCAGCAGCACCCCCTGGTCGCGCAGGGGCGCCAGCAGGCGCCCCAGGCGCCAGGCACCCTGCGCGTCCAGCGGCCAGGGCATGGACAGTGGCACCACCGGCAGATCGCCCTCGGGAAGCATCAGGCGCAGTGGCACCCAGACGCCGTGGTCCAGGCCGCGCTCCGGATCCAGCGCGACCGCAAGACCCGCCTCGGCCAGCAGGGCAGCGACCCGCCGGGCCAGCTCGGGGTCCCCCGCCACCGGATAGCGCAAACGCTGCAGCGCGGGATCGAAGCCCCCGAAATCGTGCAGGGTCCCGGGCCGCGCGCAGGAGCCCACGGCCAGGCCGCGGGTCATCCAGTGCGGCGACAGCACGAGCACGGCTCGCAGGGCCCGCGTGCGCAGCTCGGCACCCAGTTCGGTGAGCATGGGCGCCGCGCTGCCGGGTTCCAGCGGCAGCATGGGCGAGCCGTGCGAGACGAAGACCGCCGGCGCTCGCCGCGCCACCCGTGCCGCATCCATGGCGTCGACTCCCGCAGCGCGCTCAGGCCTTCTTGGCCTCGCGCTCGGCCGCCAGCGTGGCGGCCACCGCCGGGCGCTGCGACACGCGCTCGATGTAGGCCTGCAGCACGGGCCAGGGCGCCAGGTCCAGGCCCACGTAGGCGGCCCAGCTCAGCACCGTGAACAGGTAGGCGTCGGCCACCGTGAACTGCGCACCCATCAGGAAGTCCTGCCCGGCCAGGATCTGCGCCAGGTAGTCGAAGCGGCCCCGCAGGCGCTGGCGCTGCAGTTCCTTGACCTCCTCGGGGAACTGCGGGTTGAACAGCGGGCTGAATTGCTTGTGCAGTTCGGTGGAGATGAAGTTCAGCCACTCCTGCAGGCGGTAACGCTCGATGCTGCCATTGGCCGGTGCGAGCCCGGAGGCGGGCTTCTGGTCGGCCAGGTACTGCACGATCGCCGGGCCTTCGGTGAGCACGGTGCCGTCGTCGAGTTGCAGCACCGGCACGTAGCCCTTGGGGTTGACGGCGCGGAAATCCTTGCCGCCGTCAAAGGTCTTGGCGCCCAGGTCCACCTTCAGGATCTCGGCCGGCAGGCCGAGTTCGCGCAGCACGATGTGGGGCGACAGCGAGCAGGCGCCCGGGGAGAAATACAGTTTCATGGGACAGGCTCCTCAGGAGGGGTTGCGCACGGATTCGAGGGCCACGCGCACGTGGACCTTGTGGCCGATGCCGGCCGAGTAGGTGTCGATGCCGAACTGGGTGCGGTCGATCACCCCGTCGGCGACGAAGCCCGTGAGGTAGCCACCCCAGGGCTTGGGCAGCGAGGGCACGTCACCGGCGCCGATCAGACGCACGCGAAAGCTCACCGGATGGGTCACGCCGTGCAGGGTCAGCTCTCCGTGCAGCACGCCGCCGCGCGGGCCGTGGGGCACGTAGCGGGTCCCCACGAAGTGCATGGTCGGGTATTGCGCGGCATCGAGAAAGGCGCTGCCGGTGAGCATCTTGTCACGCGCCGGCAGGTAGGTGGTCAGGCTGTCCACCTGCACGGTGACGTCGGCCTTGTCCGCCTTCGGGTTGCGCGGATCGAAGCTGAAGCTTCCGCTGACCTTGGTGAAGGCGCCGTTCACCAGCGCGATGCCGGCGTGGCCGATGGAAAACTGCACGCTGGAGTGGTCGGAGTCGATGGTGTAGCTGCCGGCCGGGTTGGCGTGCTGGACCTTGTAGGGCTGCACCTGCGCCGGGGCGTCGGCGGCGACGGCGGTAGCGGTCATCGCGGCCAGCGAAAGCGCGCCGGCACCCAGCGCGAGGCTCAGTCGGGAAAGAGTTTTCATCCAAGGCTTCCTTGTTGTGCTGAAAGGGAAATCAGGGGGCGACCACCAGGTGCACATGCACCGGGATGTCCGCCGCCACCACGCTGGTGTCGGCCCAGCTGCCGCTGCCCAGGCCCCAGGCGGTGCGCTGGAGCTTGAAATCCGCGTCCATGACCAGGTCCTTGCCCTGCGCATGGGTGCTCACCAGCGCGCGCAGCGGATGCGTGGCGCCGCGCACGGTGAAGCTGCCGTCGACCCAGTAGCGGCCCGGGCCGGCGGAGCTCCAGCGGGTGGAGACGAAGCGGGCCTGCGGGTCGGCCTTGGCATCGAGCCAGTCGGGGCCGAGCAGCAGCTGGTTGGTCTGGGAGCTGCCGGCGTCGACGCTGGCGGCATCCACGGACACCTGCACGCTGCTGGCCTGCAGATCCTGCGGGGCGAAATGCACCTGCGCGTGCACGGTGCCGAAATGCCCCTTCATGGTCACGCCCATCTGCGTGGCCTGGAAGGCCACCTGCGCGCCGGGCTGTACCTGCGCATAGATCGCGGGGGCGGCCTGCGCCGTCGCGGCCAGCGCGAGGGCACCCGCGGCCAGCACGAGGGGGCGCGCAAGACGCCTGCATGCAAAGTCGGACATCAGCTCACTCCTTGGAAGAACCCGGCAGCATGCGCAGCAGCACGCCGTCGCGGTCGATGAACTGGTGCTTCAGCGCGGCGCCCACATGGGCGACGACCAAGGCGGCCAGCGTGTAGTTCAGCCAGGCATGCCAGTGGGCCAGCTCCCGGGCCAGCGCATGGTCGGGCGCCAGCAGGTTGGGCAGCGGCAGCACCCCCCACCACACCACCCGGATGCCCGAAGCCGAACTCAGGGCCCAGCCGGAAAGGGGAATGCAGAGAATCAGCAGGTACAGCAGCCCGTGCAGGGCCTCGGCCGCGCGCGCCTGCCAGCGGGGCACGGAATCCGGCAGCGCCGGCGGCCGGTGGCCCAGGCGCCAGACGATGCGCAGCAGCACCAGCAGCAGCACGGTGATGCCGAACCACTTGTGCCAGGAATACAGCTCCAGCTTGCGCACCGAGAGTTGCAGCCCGTGCATGTACAGCCCGAGCGGAAACATCCCGAAGATCAACAGGGCGATCAGCCAGTGCAGCAGGATGGCGACACCGGTGTAGCGTCGGGACGAACGGATCATGGTCAGGATTCCTCGTGGGGGCCGCCGGGGCCAGGTTGCTCGGCCTGCGCCTGTTCGAAGGCCTGCCGGATGGCGTGCAGCAGCGCCTCGGCGCGGGCGAGGTCGAGCTCGGGGATGCGCTCGAAAGCCCGGCCCACATGCTCGCCGTGGGCCGGAAACACCTGTTCGAAAAGGGCCTGGCCGCGCTCGGTCAGGCACACGATCTGGCCGCGGCCGTCCTGCGGGTCCGGGTCACGGCGCACCAGGCCCTTCGCCAGCATACGGTCCACCACGCCGGTCAGCGTGCCCTTGGTGATGAGGGTCCTGGCGCCCAGGGCCTTGGGGTTCATGCCCGGCGTGTTGCCCAGCGTGGCCAGCACGTCGAACTGGGCCGGTGTCAGGCCCAGTTGCGCGACATGCGCGGCCGAATACCGCTCGAAGGCCTGATAGGCTCGGACGAGTTCGCGCAGCAGGGGCAGATGGGGACGGACGGAGGGCATCGCGGGCAGGGACCGACGCTGGGAGCCATGGGCGGCAAGCGGGGATGGGCAGATATTAGTTCGCGTTAGAACCATCTGTAATGACCTGAAAATTTTTAGGGTTTTTGACCTGGATCAGGGTCGGACCACGCCCTGCACTGTCGCAGGCTGCGACAGTCGACAGGGCCCCCACCCGGTGCGACACTGCCCGCCTGAGTCAGCGCCGGCACCGCAGGACGCAGGCCAGGAGACAAGCCATGCTCGAACCCCACCCCCGCGGCAGCGGCACGGCCGCGCAGCTGCTCCCCAGCGCGCGACAGCTGCAACTGGCGCGCCAGCGCTTTTTCGACGAAGGCGGCGACCCCGGCGCGCTGGTGCCCGAGTCCATCCTCCGTTCGTGGCGGCGCTGCGCGCCCATGCCCGCGGCCGTGGCGCTGCGCGCGGAACCGCTGCCCGGCGCCTTGCTGGGTTCGCGACGCGAGGCCCAGGGGCGCTTGCGCCGCCACGCCCTGGCCGAGCTGGAGGCGCTGGCGGAAGCCCTGGCCCCTACGCGGGCGATCGTGCTGCTGGCCGACCCCGACGGCATGATCCTCGATGCCGCGGGCTCGGACGCCTTCATGAGCAAGGCACAGCGCGTGGCGCTGATGCCGGGCATCGACTGGTCGGAGCGCAGCCGCGGCACGAATGCCATCGGCACGGCCCTCACCGAGGGCCATGCGGTCACCATCGTGGGCCCGCAGCATTACCTGGAACAGAACGCCGCGCTGGCCTGCACGGCCGCACCCCTGCTGGGCCCCGACGGGCGCCTGCTCGGCGTGCTCGACGTCTCGGGCGACCTGCGCTGCATCCACGACCAGACCGCTTCGCTGGTGCGCGTGGCCGGACAGATGATCGAGCACCGCATGGCGCTGGATGCGCGATCGGCGGATACCGAGCTGCTGCGCTTCGCGTATGACCCCGCGCTGCTGGGCAGCCACCGCGAGGCGCTGCTGTGGCTGCGCGACGAGGTGGTGGTGGGCGCCAACCGCGCCGCGCTGCGGGTGCTGGGCTTGCGCTTCGAGCAAGTCATGGCGAGACGCGCCACCGACTTGTTCCTCGCCCTGCCCCCCAAGGGCCACGGCCCATCCTGCCTGCAGTTGCACGCGCACCTGCTGCAGCCCGGGCGCCACGCGCAATGGGCGGCCGCCTGGGTGCCGGCGGCCCCGCGCGCGTGGGCGCCAGCGCCGGCGCCCACGCGCGGCGCCAGGACGCCGGCCGAGGCCCCCGCGCAAGGGCCGGCCCGGCTGCTGGTGGACGACGAGGGGCAGCGCCTGCGCCTGGAGCGTGCGCTGCGCGTGCTGGCCGCGGGCATCCCGGTGCTTGTGCAGGGCGAATCGGGAGTGGGCAAGGAAGTGTTCGCGCGCCGGCTGCATGCCGCGGGTGCGCGCGCCGCGGGCCCCTTCGTCGCCGTCAACTGCGCGGCGCTGCCCGAGACGCTGATCGAATCCGAACTCTTCGGCTACGAAGCCGGCGCCTTCACCGGCGCGCACCGACAGGGCCGGCCCGGCCTGATCCGCGAAGCCGACGCGGGCGTGCTGTTCCTGGACGAGATCGGCGACATGCCGCTGGCCCTGCAGGCGCGGCTGCTGCGCGTGCTGCAGGAGCGCGAAGTGCGCGCACTGGGCAGCGCCCAGGCGCGCAGCGTCGATTTCGCGCTGGTCTGCGCGACCCACCGGGACCTGCGGGCCATGGTCGAGGAAGGTCGGTTCCGCGCGGATCTCTACTACCGCCTGCAGCATTTCACGGTGGAACTGCCCGCATTGCGCAACGACCCCCAGGGGCCCGCGCACATCGCCGAGATGCTGGCGCGCACGCTGGAGGAGCGGGGCATCGAGCTGAGCGAGCAGGCGCGCGAGGCGCTGCTGCGTCATGCCTGGCCCGGCAACTGGCGCGAGCTGGCCGGGACCTGTCGCACCCTGGCGGCGCTGGCGCTTCCCGGCCAGGTCCTGGATCTGGCCGATCTTCCCGCGGTCATGCGCGAGGCCCTGCCCGCCGCCGGCAGCACGGCAGCGACGTCCCTGCGCGGCGCATCCACCTCTCGCTCCCCGCTGCCGGCCGCGGCGCCCGGCGCGGCGGCGGATCTGCGCAGCCTGACCGCGGCAGCCATGCAGCAGGCGCTCGAGGCCTGCGAGGGCAACGTCAGCCGTGCCGCGCGCATGCTCGGGGTGCATCGCAGCACACTGTACCGGCGCAACGCCCCCGACACACGGCATTCCTGAGGCGCCAGGGGCCCGGGCCTCGCGCCCCCGCGCCGGCCGCCTACCCGGCTTGCCCGCGCAGGCCCAGGCGCCAGGGCAGCCCGCTGTTGCGGCGGACCACCCGTTCCAGGCCCTGGCGCAGCACGCCCTCCTGCGCCGTGAACAGGCTCAGGCGAGTGCGTGCGCGGGTCACCCCGGTGTAGACCAGCTCGCGGGTCACGCCCAGGCCGTCGCCCAGCACCAGCAGTGCATGGGAGAACTCGGAGCCCTGCGACTTGTGCACCGTCATGGCGAAGGCGGTCTCGACATGGGCCAGGCGCCCCGGTGCGATCCAGCGCACCCCCGCGGCCTGGGCGAAGGCCACGCGCAACGCGCCGCCGGGGCCGCGCAAGGCGATGCCCACGTCCCCATTGAACAGTCCGAGCTCGGGATCGTTGCGCGTGACCATCACCGGCCTGGCCTCGTACCACGGCGCGGAACCGCCCAGCAGGGAGCGCGCGCGCAGCGCCTGCTCGAGCTGGCGATTGATCGCCTCCACGCCCCAGGGGCCCTGGCGCAGCGCGCACAGCACGCGCAGTGCGTCGAAGCCCTGCAGCACGCGCAGGGCCCAGGCGTCCAGCTGCTCCCCCTGCCCGGTGCAGCCGGCGCGCGCCAGCTCCAGGCAGGCGCGCAGCCCGGGGTCGCCGACAGCAGCCTCGCAGACCTCCCGCGGCTGCGCGGTACCCCGCCAGTGCAATTCCTCGCGCTCGCGCAGCACCTCCTGCGCCTTGCGCGAATCGCCACGGTTCACGGCGTCGGCCAGGCCCGCGATGCCTCCGCCAAAGCGCCGGCTGCTGCGCAGCATCGCCACCTGCTGCGCCAGCAGCGGGCCCTGCTCGTCCTGCAGCGATGGCGGCAGGACCTGTCCGCTGAGCTCCAGCACCTCGCGCGCGGTGCCCGGCAGGTAATGTCCGTCGCGCGCGTGCATGCACAACTCGCCCAGCACGGCGCCCGCCTCCACGCTGGCGAGCTGGTCGCTGTCGCCCAGCAGCACCAGGCGGGCATGCGGGGGAAGCGCGTCCAGCAGGTCGGCCATCATCTCCAGGTGCACCATGGAGGCTTCGTCCACCAACAGCACGTCCAGATCCAGCGGGTTGCCGGCATGGTGGCGCAGGCGTCGCGTGTCCCCGCGCGCGCCCAGCAGCGCGTGCAGGGTGCGCGCGGGGCCGATGCGCGAGGCCAGGCGCAGCGCCGTCTGCCAGCCCAGGCGGGCCGCCAGCTGGCCCAGCGCCGCGTCGATGGACTGCTTCAGGCGCGCCGCGGCCTTGCCGGTGGGCGCCGCCAGCGCCACGCGCAACTGCTCCGGTCGGCTCGCGGTGGCGAACAGCAGCACCAGCAGGCGCGCCGCGGTGAAGGTCTTGCCCGTCCCCGGACCCCCGGTGATCACGCCGACGCCCGCGCGCAGCGCCAGCGCGCAGGCGATGCGCTGCCAATCCGGCCCGGCGCCGCGATCGCCGGGCGGATCCTCGCCGAACAGAGCCTGCATCGCCTCGGCCACGCGCGGCGGGTCGAGCGGCTCGCGGCTCCGCGCACGCTCCAGCCACTGGGTGGCCAGGCGACGCTCGTACTCCCGATAGCGCCGCAGATACAGGCGCCCCTGCTCGAACACCAGCGGTTGCCCCCGATCGGCGGCCTCGCCCTGCTCCACGCACCACACCGCATCGGCCTGGCGCAGCGCCCGCGCCCAGGCGGCGGCCGGCTCGAAGTCCGCCGGCGCCAGCTCGCGCGCGAGCCCCAGCATCTGCGTCGCCAGCGCGCCCGGCAGGCCCAGTTCCACCCAGGGGGTCTCGGGGCCTTGCGGGACCGGCCCACGGGCGGCGGGCGCTGCCCCGGCCACTTCGGGCCCGGTGGGCTCGTGCAGGACCAGGCACACATGCCCCAGGCCCTCCAGCTGCGCGACCAGCGCGGCCGCCAGCAGCACCTGCGGGTCGTCGAGGGGCGCGGCCTCGGCGACGAAGCCGGCGAAGGCCACGTCCAGATGGCGCAACCAGCCGGCCCGGGCCCAGGCGCGCAGCTGTTGCAGCACCCGCTCGCGCCCGGCGCCGGCCCGTGGCGACTGGCTCGTCAAGGTGGTCAAGGCTGCCTCCCCGCCATGCCCGACTCGTCGAGGGATGCCCCCTGGCTCAGCAGGAGATCCAGCCGCTCCAGCCACTGCGCATCGGCCGGCATGGTGAAACAGCCGCGCTCCGGCCCCTCGATGCCGCGCAGGAACAGGCACAGCGCGCCGCCGAGCTGGCGTTGCGGCTCGTAGGCCGCGCCCAGGCGCTGGCGCAGCAGGCGGTGCAGCGCGAGCAGATACAACATGGCCTGCACGTCGTAGCGGTGGGCGGCCATCGCGTTCGCCAGCGCTTCGGCGTGGTAGTCGGCATCGCGCTCGCCCAGGGCATTGGACTTGTAGTCCAGCACCCAATAGCGCCCCTCATGCTCGAACACCAGATCGGCGAAGCCCATGACCAGGCCGTGCACCCGCTGTTCGTCGAGCCGCGCGCGCTCGCGCTGTCCCAGCCAGGCCTGCGCGCACAGCTGGTCCAGCGCGGCCGCGCTGGCGGCGTCCACCGGGAACCAGAACTCCATTTCCGCGAGGCCGCCGCGCAACTCGCGCAGGCTGGCGCGCAGCGGCGGCAGCGGCGTGCGCGCCACCTGCTGCAGCCACTCCCACGCAGCCTCGGCCTGCGCCTCCCAGCCCTGGCGCGCGCAGCGCTGCACGAAGGCGATGCGCGTGGCGGGCTCCTCGGCGAAACCCTGCTCGGCCAGCCAGGCCAGTTGTTCATGCAGGAAACTTCCGGCACGGGCGCCGCGCGCGAAGGTGTGGCGCACCGCGCCGGCGCGCGCAGCGACCTGCGGGTCGGGCTCCATGGCCTCGTCCACGTCGTGCTGGCGCGCCCCGAAGGCCGTGCGCAGGGGCGCCAGATTGCGCGCCAGCGCGCTGAAGCTCGCGATCTGCCAGTCGCGCTCGAAGCCGGCCTCGTAGACCTCGGGTTCGCGCAAGCCCGGCGCCTGGGCCCGCTCTCGAAGCAAGCTGGGCTCCTGCACCGCGCAGCGCTGCCGCAGATGCACCTGCGGCAGCTCGCCCCAGGTCGCGCGCAGAAGGGACTCGAGCTGCGCGGGCTCGGTCTGCGGCCCGGCGCCCAGCAGGCGGCCCAGGGCACTGTGCGCGAGCAGGCAGCGCGACTGCCTGCCGTGGCGCAGCGGCGCGACTCCCATCCACACCGCATGGCGCGCGCGGGTCAAGGCCACGTACAGCAGGCGCAGGTCCTCGCGCAGTCGCTGGACGTCGGCGTCACCGGCAGCCGCGGACCCGGCCTCGACCTGTTCGTCCTCGTCGTCGTCGGCGCTGCGGAAATGCGTGGCGAAGGGCAGCAACACCACCGGGTACTCCAGGCCCTTGGATTTGTGGATGGTGACCACGCGCACCAGCTCGGCCTCGCTCTCCAGGCGAAGCTCCTGCTCGTCGGCGGCCCCCGCTCGACCGGCCACCGCCTGCTCGAGCCAGCGCAGCAGCGCCTGCTCGCCGTCCACCCCCGAACTGGCCTGCTGCAGCAGTTCGGCCAGGTGCAGCATATTGGTCAGGCGCCGCTCTCCACCGTCGCGCGCCAGCCAGCGCCGGGCCAGGCGCAGCCGGTGCAGGGTGGCGCGCAGCATGGGCAGGACCCCCTGCTGGCGCCAGATGTCATGCAAATCCAGCAGCAGTTGCGCGTGGCGCTCGAAGACCTCGTCGTCGCGAGCCAGGGCCTCCAGTTCCCACAGCTCCAAGCCGAAGCTGGCGTTGGCGAAACCGGCGCGTGCCAGGGCCGCGTCGCGCGGCTCGGCCACGGCCCGCAGCCAGCGCAGCAGGTCGCGCGCCTCGGCGCTCGCGAACACCGATTCGCGCTCGCTCAGGTATACGCTGGCCACCCGCCTGCGGCTGAGCTCCGCGCGCACCCGCTGCGCCTGCTCGCCGGTTCGCACCAGCACGGCGATGTCGCGCGGGCGCAGGCGCTCCAGCCCCGCCGCGTCGCGCAGGCCGCATCGGGCATCGCCCAGCAGCGCGACCACGCGCTCGGCGCAGGCCTGGGCGAAATCCCCCAGCGCCTCGGTCGAGGCGCGCAGCTCGGTGTCGTACTCCACCCACAGCGCGGGCAGTTCACCCTCGGCCGTGCACAGGGTCTGGTCGCGCCCGTGTGCCCGCACGGGCACGAAGGGCAAGGGATCGTCCTGGCCGGTCCGATAGCCGAAGGCGCCGTCCGGCAGGTGCCGGTCGGCCTGCTCGAACAGCCGGTTGACCGCCTGCACCAGGGGCTGCGTCGAACGATAGTTGGTATCGAGCGCGTAATGCCTGCCGGCGGTGGCTCGGCGCGCGCGAATGTAGCTTTCGATGTCGGCGCCGCGAAAGGCATAGATGGACTGCTTGGGATCGCCGATGAGCAGGAGCGCGGCCCCCGGATCGTTCCCCGCCACGTGGTACAGGCTGTCGAACAGGCGGTATTGCAGCGCCGAGGTGTCCTGGAACTCGTCCAGCAGGGCCACCGGGTACTGCTCGCGGATGCGCTCGCGCAGGCTGGCTCCGGCAGGTCCGTCGAGGGCCTGCGCCAGGCGCAGCTGCAGGTCGGTGAAGCCAAAGCTGCGCGCCTGGTTCTTGAGCTCCAGCAGACGCAGCTCCACGGCCGCGCAGGCACGCCCGGCCAGCTCGGCATCGGCGCTGGGCAGCGCCTGCAATCGATCGTGCAAGGCGGCGAGTTGCTCGAATCCCTCGGGAAGCTCGAGCTGCCGGCCCTTCTTGAGGGCCTCGCGCAGACCCTGCGCGCACAGGCGTTGCCAGGCCTTGTCCTCGAGCTCCACGGCCTCGCCGTCCTCCGCCTGCGCCCACTGCTCCAGGGCGTCGAACCAGGGGGCCAGGCGAGCCACGGACACCATTCTGGCGTGAAAGGGCGAATCCCCGGCACACTGGGCTTCGATCCATGCGCGCATGGAGCCCAGGCGCCCGCGCCAGACCTGGCGCAACTCGCGCAAGTCCTGGCGGCGCCGCAGATCCACGCTGCGCCAGGCCGGCCCCAGCCCCCCGGCCTGTCCGCCTTCGCGTTCCAGGCCCGTGGCGGCGCGCCGCCCGACGCGCGCACCCACGCTCGCCTCGAAGGCCGCGTAATCGGGCCACAGGCGCAGCAGGCCCGCCAGTTCCTCGCCCTGCAAGGGGTAGATCTCGCGGCGCCATACGTCGCGCAGCGCCCGCTGGCGCAGCTCGCTGTCGTCGGGCAGCAGTTGTTCGTCGAACAGGCTGCCGCTGTCGAAGGCATGCTCGCGCAACATGCGCTGGCACCAGGCGTCGATGGTGAACACCGCGGCGTCGTCCATCGAGTCGGCGGCCAGCGCCAGGCGCCATGCGGCGGCCTCGCGCGCCGCGGCATCCCCGGCCTCGGCCAGCAGCTGGCGCATCAGGGTGTCGTCCGCGGGGACCTCCAGCTCGCCACGAAAACAGGCGCAGGCCTGCTCCAGGCGCGCGCGGATGCGCTCGCGCAGCTCCTGCGTGGCCGCCCGGGTGAAGGTCATGACCAGGATGCGAGAGGGCGCCAGGGGCTCGCGCCAGGCGCTGCCCGGCTCGCCATGGCCCAGCACCAGTCGCAGGTACAGGGCTGCCATGGTCCAGGTCTTGCCCGTGCCGGCGCTGGCCTCGATCAGCCGGCTTCCCCACAGCGGCAGACGCAGCGCATCGAGCGGATGGACGGATTCGGACATGGACCCTCAACGGCGCGTGTCGCGCTCCAGTTCCGCGAGGTCGAGCACCCGCACCTGCTCCTGCACCCAATCGCACACCGGCTGGAACAACTGCTGCGCGAAGGTCTCGAAGCGACCATCGGCGCAAAGCGCGTCGAAATCCGGATACAGGCGCGCCAGGCAAGGGTCCTCACGTTCTCCGCGAGCATGGCGCGAGCCCTCGTAGGCGGCGCGCGCGGATTTGCCGCGCAGCTGTTCGATGGCGCTGCGCGGGGCCCACGGCACGGGCTGCATGCGCGCCATGCGCCAGGCGCGCAGCAGCTCCGCAAGGCGCGCGCTCGCGGCCGCGGCTTCCAGCCCCGACCAGTGCAGCGCCACGTCGGGGCCCAGCAGGTAGCCCTCGCAGCGCAGGCCCGCCGCCGCCGCGCCCAGCATGCGCACCCAGGTGCCCAGCAAGGTGTCGACGCGCACCTGGCGCCCCTGCAGCAGACGCGATGCGCCGAGATCCAGGCGCAGCGCCACGCTCCCACCTGTACCCTCGACGCCCTGCCGCAGGCCGTCGATCCAGTCGTCCAGCGCGATCGCCTGGTCGGCTCCGCCCTCGACCTGCCTGGCGTCCAGGTCCAGGCGCAAGGCCAGGCGGGGAAGGTCGCGCGGGTGGCTGGCGGCCAGCGCGGCCCAGCAGCGCAGGGGCCAGGCGATTTCCTGCTGCAATTGTTCCGCGACGCGCGCGCCCGGCCCGCCCAGGGGAAGGCGCCCGGCAGCGGCGGCGCGCAGCAGGCGCGCCTGCAACACCTGCTCCACCTCCCGCCCCGCCAACGCCTGCGGATCGCGCAGCAATTCCTGCAGCAGGCGATGGCGCTCCAGGCCGCGCAGCTCGAAGACCTCGTCGTCGTCGGGCAATGTCTCGGCATCGTCGAAGGCCACGCCCAGGGCCGTGCGCAGGTATAGGCGCGCGGGATTGCGAAGCATGGAGCCGAGCTCGGCCAGCGAGGCCGCGGGTGGCGCCTCGGGCTCTCCCGTGCGCGGCGACGACGCGCGCGGGCCCGCGTCGGTTCCGGATGCCTCGGTTCCGGATGCCTCGGCATGCAGCGCGAACCACTCGCGGGCATAGGTACGCGGCCCGCCAGGCTCGAAATAGCGTCGTCCGAAGGGCTGCAAGGGGTGCTCGGTGCTGCGCTGGCGCAACAGCGCCTGGCCCGGCGTCTCGCCGGGGCCGACTTGCGCGGCGGCGAAGCCGGCGGCCAGGTAATCGCGCAGCTGCGACACCAGCATGGAGGGAGCCAGCCCGGTGTTGTCGCGCGCGCTGCGCCCGCACCAGCTGATGTACAGCAGGCGCCGCGCGGCCAGCAGCGCCTCGAGCATGAGATAGCGATCGTCGTCACGACGCGAGCGATCGCCGGGACGCTCCTGGCCGGGCAGGACCATCAGGTCGAAATCGCTGCGCTGCCCTCTGCGCGGATAGGCGTCCTCGTTCATGCCCAGCAGGCACACGACCTGGAAGGGAATGGCCCGCAGAGGCAGCAGACTGCAGAAGGTGACGCCACCGGCCAGGAAGCGCCCGGCGACGCTGGTGTCGTCGATGCGCTCCAGCCAGGCCTGTGCGAAGACCTCCAGCGGCAGCTCGCCTTCGAAGCCGGCGCATTCGCAGTCCTGCAGCCATTGGGCCAGGCCGTCCTGCATCGCCGCCAGCGCCTGGCGCTCGGCTTCGTCCACCGGCTGCACCAGGGCGTCGAGCAGATCGCGCGCGGCCTGCGCCCAGCGTGCCGGCGTGGCGGGCTCGCGCGAGGCCTCCCACCAGTTCTGCAACACCTCGAGCAAGGCATGCAGCGAGCCGGCCAGGGCGGCGTCGAGCCCGCCCACTTCGCCCAGGGGCTCGGTGCCCCGCCAGGCCGATGCCTCGCCGCTGGCATAACCCAGCAGCATGCGGCGCAGCGCGAAGGCCCAGCTGCCCTGTTCACCGCAGGCCTGCAGCCCGAAGCTGGCGCGCTGCCGCGCGTGCAGGCCCCAGCGCGCCCCCGATTCGGCCATCCAGCGCAGCAGCAGCGCGCGCCCGTCGGAGTCGAGACCGAAGCGCGCGGCGATTCCGGGCACGTCCAGGAGGTCGCAGATCTCGCTGAAGGCGGCGCGGTGACGCGCGATGCCCAGCACCCAGTCCAGCGCCAGCAGCAGCGGGCTGCCGCTGCGCCGCCGGAGGTCGGCGATGTCGAAGGGCAGGTGGCGCGCGTCCTCGGGCGCGTACTGGCCGAACACCGCGCGCACGGCGGGGGCGAAGACCTCGACGTCGGGCACCATGACCACGATGTCCCGCGGGCGCAGCTGCCGCTGCGTGCCGGCATCGCGCGCCAGCAGCTCCAGCAGGCGATCGTGCAGCACCTCGACTTCGCGCAACGCGGAATGCGCGACGTGGAACTGGATGGAGTCGTCGCTGGCGGGAATCGGCGGCGCGGCATGCTCGGACAACGGCAGCAGGTCGCGGATCGCGGCCTGCACGTGCTCGAGCAGGCTGCGCGGCTCGGACTCGTCGAACACGTCCGTGCGCGGCAGCTCGACGCTGCCCGGGCCGGTCGGGTCCGGCATGGGCTCGTGGTTCTCCAGCTGGCGCATGAAGTCGCGGCCCTGGCGGCCCCAGGCCGCGAGCAGCGGGTGCGCGTGCGCATGCATGGCCTGCAGGGGTACCTCGCCGAGCTCGCGCCCCTCGCGCAGGGGCAGGAGCCTGCGCGGCGCGCGCAGCAGCTCGCGTCCCTCGATGATGTCGGCCCAGTGGAAGCGGCAGGGATTGGGCACGGCGACCAGCACCTGCGCGTGGCGCGACAGCGCCACCAGCAGGTCCAGCACGGCCGGCGCCAGCGTGGACGCTCCGAACAGGCTCACCCGCCGCGGCAGGCGCAGGCTGCCCGCGGGCGCCGTGCGCAGGCGCTCGAGCACCCTGTGCTGCACCTGCGGGCGCACCAGCAGGCGCGCCTGGGCTCCCAGGCCCTCGAGCAACTCGCGCCACAGCGAGGCCTGCCAGCGCTGGCCTGCCGGCAGGGCCCGGCGCCGACCCGACGCGTCGATCAGCACGTCGTCGCCGCGCGACCAGGCTTCGAGCCAGTCGGCCCGGTACACCTGGTACTGGTCGTAGAGATCGGCCAGGCGCTGTGCCAGTTGCAGCGTGCGCAAGGCCTCGCCATCGGCCAGGAAGATGGCGATGGCCTCGAAGCCCGGCGCGCGCGCCATGCGTGGCAACAGGGGCAGCAGGCGCCAGACCAGGGCCTGACGATCCAGCGGCGAGCGTGCGCCGAGCTCGGCGCTGCCCAGCACGGCGCGGCAGATCTGCCACACGAAGCGCGACGGCAGTTCCACCCGCGTGGCCGCGCTGATGCCCAGCGCCTGCGCCTGCGCGGCCTTGAACCACTCGCCGGCTCCGTTGCTCTGCACCAGCACCAGCTCGGACTCCAGCGGGGCCAGGGGCCAGCGCTGCTGGCAATGCAGCAGCAGCTGATGCAGGGTTTCCAGGCGATTGCCGTGCAACACCAGCAGCCCGCGCGGGGGCAGGTCGGGGCTGGCATCGGGCTGCGGGAAGGACGCGGCGGACAAGGCGTACAGGCGGGGTTTCGGGAACCGTTGGCGGGCCGCTGGCAGTGTAGGCGCTGCGGGATGCGGGAGGCCCCGATCCGGGAATCCATCGAAAATTTCGTTTGATATTACACAAACCATTCGTTGGATTTCGGAACGAAAGATTCCTAAATTGACATGCACTGCCCTTGCAGCCCCCCACCATCCCCGCCATGATCGACAAACTCTGGAACCGTGTGTTCTCCGTCGGCGAAGCGCTGCACGACCCGCAGGCGCATCCCCCGGGAGATACGCAGGTTCGCTCCACCACCTGCTACATGTGCGCGTGTCGCTGCGGCATCAACGTGCACGTGCGCGACGGCGAGGTGCGGTTCATCGAGGGCAATCCGAACCATCCCCTGAACAAGGGCGTGATCTGCGCCAAGGGTTCGGCCGGCATCATGAAACAGGTGTCGCCGGCGCGCCTGAGCCGTCCGCTGCGGCGCAAGCCGGGCTCCGAGCGCGGGGCCGGGGAATTCGAGCCCATCTCCTGGGACGAGGCCTTCGCCATGCTGGAGCAGCGCCTGGGACATCTGCGCGCCACGGATCCGAAGCGTTTCGCGCTGTTCACCGGGCGCGACCAGATGCAGGCCCTCACCGGATTGTTCGCGCGCGAGTTCGGAACCCCGAACTATGCCGCGCACGGGGGCTTCTGCTCGGTGAACATGGCCGCCGGCATGATCTACACGGTGGGCGGCAGCTTCTGGGAATTCGGCGGCCCGGACCTGGAGCGCGCCAAGCTGTTCGTCATGATCGGCACCGCGGAGGACCACCACAGCAATCCCCTGAAGACCGCGATCTCCGAGTTCAAGCGCCGGGGCGGACGCTTCGTCTCCATCAATCCCGTGCGCACCGGCTACTCGGCGGTGGCCGACGAGTGGATCCCCATCCGCCCGGGCACCGACGGCGCGCTGTTCATGGCGCTGTTGCACCTGCTGCTGGGCCGGGAGCGCTTCGATCGCGACTTCGCCGTGCGCTACACCAACGCCGCGCAACTGGTGCGCGTGCAGCCGGGCCACCCGCAGGACGGCATGCTGCTGCGCAATCCCGACGCCGACGAGGGCTCGCCCGACGCGCCGCTGAATTTCTGGTGGTGGGACGAGGCGGCGCAGGCCCCGGTGCCGGCCTGGAGCGAAGGCGCGCAGCCGGCGCTGTGGGGACACCACACCATGCCGGACGGCACGCCCGTGGCCACGGCGCTGCAATTGCTGCGCGAGCAGGTCCGCGACTGCACGCCCCAGTGGGCCGCTGGGATCACCGGCATTCCCGCGGCGCGCATCGAGCGCCTGGCCGAGGAAATGGCGCATTGCGCGCTGGACCAGTCCTGGGAAGAGCCACAGCCCTGGACCGACTGGTGGGGCCGCGAACATGCCAGCGTGCGCGCCCGTCCGCTGGCCTTCCACGCCATGCGCGGCCTGGCCGCGCATTCCAACGGTTTCCAGACCATCCGCGGCCTGGCCGTGCTGATGAGCCTGCTGGGCACCATCGACGTGCCGGGGGGATTCCGCCACAAGCCGCCCTATCCGAAGGAGATCCCGCCCAGCGTTCGCACCGTCAGCGGCTGGGACCAGGTGCGACCGAACACCCCGCTGCCTGCGGCCCCGCTGGGCTGGCCCACCCGCCCCGAGGAGCTGATGGTCGACGAGCAGGGTCGCCCCATGCGCATCGACAAGGCCTTCTCCTGGGAGCATCCGCTGGCCGTGCACGGGCTGATGCACAACGTGATCACCAACGCGTGGCGCGGGGACCCCTACCCGATCGACACCTTGATGATCTTCATGTCCAACATGGCGTGGAACTCGTCGATGAACACGCAGCGGGTGCGCCGCATGCTCAGCGACCGCGATGCATCCGGCGAGTACCGCATCCCCTTCCTCGTGGTGGCCGACGCCTTCCACAGCGAGATGACGGCCTTCGCCGACCTCGTGCTGCCCGACACCACCTACCTGGAACGGCACGACGCGATGTCCATGCTGGACCGCCCGATCTCCGAGTTCGACGGCGCGATGGATTCGGTGCGCGTACCCGTGGTGCCGCCGCTGGGCGAATGCAAGCCCTTCCAGGAAGTGCTGATCGAGCTGGCCTCGCGCCTGCGCCTGCCGTCCTTCACGCAGGCCGACGGAAGCCGCAAGTACGCCGGCTACCCCGAGTTCATCGTCGGCTACGAGACGGCGCCCGGCTCGGGCATCGGCTTTCTCAGCGGCTGGCGCGGTGCCGACGGCTCGCGCTCCCTCAAGGGCGAGCCCAATCCTCGCCAGTGGGAACAGTACGCGAACCACGACTGCGTGCACCTGACCCACCTGCCGCAGGCGATGCGCTACATGCGTGGCGTGAACCGTGACTACCTGCGCTACGCCCGCGAGCATGGCTGGCGCAAGCTGGAGCTGCCGGCGGTGATCGCCATCTACAGCGACATCCTGCAATCCTTCCGGCTGGCCGCCCGTGGCGAGGGCGAGGGCCGCCACCCCCCGCGGCACCTGCGCGACAGGGTGTTCGAGCACTTCGACCCGCTGCCGCGCTGGAGCCCGCCGCTGGAACAGCAGGTCGTGGACCTGGAGGCCTACCCGCTGGCCGCGGTGACCCAGCGCCCGATGGCCATGTACCACGCCTGGGACTCGCAGAACGCCTGGCTGCGCCAGATCCACGGCCACAACCGCCTGCATCTGCACCCGTCCACGGCGCGCGCCGCCGGCATCGAGGACGGCGCCTGGATGTGGGTGGAATCCCCCTGGGGCAAGGTGCGCTGCCTGGCGCAATACTCCGAGGCGGTGGAGCCCGGCACGGTGTGGACCTGGAATGCCATCGGCAAGGCCGGGGGCATGTGGGGCCTGGAGCCGGGGGCCGACGAGTCGCGCCGCGGCTTCCTGCTCAACCACGTGATCACCGACGAATTGCCCGGCGGCCACGGCCCGCTGTCGAACAGCGACCCGGTGACCGGGCAGGCGGGCTGGTACGACCTGCGCGTGCGCATCCATCCCGCGCGCGCCGACGAGACCAGCGCCGACGCCGACCTCGCCCGCTACGCCAGCGTGCACGGCGCGGCGCTGCACCCGGTGCACGAGGACCTGCAGCCGCTGGCGGCCCAGCGAACCTGGCCTTCGCACGAGGCGCCGCCCGCGGCCCCCGGCCAGTTGCGCGCGGCCGGCACGGCACGGCGCATCCTGCAGTACATGGCCGGCGCCCGCAAGCGCCCCGAGGCCGCCCGCGAGGCCGGCGCCGAACTCCAGGAAAGGACCCAGCCATGACCCAGCTCGCACTGGTCATCGACCTGGACGTGTGCGTGGGCTGCCACGCCTGCGTCACCTCCTGCAAGCAATGGAACACCTCGGGCGCGGCGGGCCCGCTGAGCGACGTGGATCCTTTCGGCCCCGGGACCTCGGGGGTGTTCTTCAACCGCGTGCAGACCTTCGAGGTGGGAGCCTTCCCGGCCACCGAAGTGCTGCATTTTCCCAAGAGCTGCCTGCACTGCAAGGACGCGCCCTGCGTGCCGGTGTGCCCCACCGGCGCCTCCTACAAGCGCGCCGAGGACGGCATCGTGCTGGTCGATGCCGACAAGTGCATCGGCTGCAAGTACTGCTCCTGGGCCTGTCCCTACGGCGCGCGTGAATTCGACGAGCCGCGCGGCGTGATGACCAAGTGCACCCTGTGCGTGGACCGCGTGCACGACAGCTCGATTCCCGAAAGCCGGCGCAAGCCGGCCTGCGTGAACGCCTGCCCGACCAACGCGCGCCTGTTCGGCGACGTGGACGACCCGCAGTCGGAGGTGTCGCGCGCCATCGCCGAGCGCGGCGGCTTCGCGCCGATGCCGGAGCTGGGCACGCGCCCCGCCAACCACTACCTGCCGCGCCGCAGCATGCGCGAGGCCACGCCCGAGGCGCAGACCGCGCAGCAGGCGCCCCAGCCATCGTCCCGGGCGAAGAACACGCCGCGCGGCGCCGGGGTGCTCGACTGGCTGGGCGCGCTGATCGGCCTGGCTGGCGAGGCCGCGCAACCGGCCGCCCATCCGACCCACGCCATCCGCGACGCGGCGCCGGCACGGCGCTGAACCCTTCCTCGACGAGAACATCCCCATGCGTCCTGCCTGGTCCGTGATCTGGTTCACCACCCTGCTCGGCTGCGCCCAGGGGCTGGTGGTCGCGCTGGCGCTGGCCGGCCTGCAGCCCGGCGGCGCCGCCGTCCCGGTGCTGCGCGACGGTCTGCTGCTGGCCTTCGCGCTCGGCGCGGTGGCGCTGGGCTGCTCCTTCGCGCACCTGGGCCAGCCGCTGCGCGCCTGGCGTGCCGCGGCCATGTGGCGCAGCTCCTGGCTGTCGCGCGAGGTCATCGCCGCGCCGGCCTTCCTGGCGCTGAGCCTGGCCTCGGCCCTGCTGCTCGACCGCCAGGGCGCCTGGCCGGGCTGGTTGCGCGCGCTGAGCGTGCTGGCGGCCCTGCTGCTCTGGTTGTGCACGGGCAAGGTGTACGCGGCCATCGCCTTCATCCGCGAATGGGCCACGCCGCTGACCCCGCTGAATTTCGCCCTCATGGGCCTGGCCAGCGGCCACCTGCTGGGCGCCGCCTGGCTGGCCCTGCACCATGCCCCGGCGGCCGCATGGCTGCAGCGCCTGGCTCTGCTCTGGTCGCTGCTGGCCTGGATGTCCCGCGCCGGCGCGCTGGCCCGGCTGCGACACCTGCGCCGCGCGGGCAGCACCCAGGGCGCCATCGGCGCCGGCTCTCGCCCGGTGCGCCAGGTCTCGCGCGGCTTCACCGCCGGCAGCTTCAACCTGGAGGAATTCGGCCTGCACGCCAGCGCCCTGCTGCTGCGCCGGCTGCGCAGCCTGTACATGCTCGCCGGATTCGCGCTGCCCACCCTGGCGCTTGCGGGCATCGCCTGGTCGCAGCCGCGCGCCTCCTGGCTGCTGGGCTTGCTGATCGTGCAGTTCACGGCCTTGCTGGGTGAGCGCTGGGACTTTTTCGCCCAGGTCGATCATCCGCAAAACCACTATTACGCGGCTGCTCAATAGCTGAGCATCCGCTGGCTGTACCTGCAGGAAAACCCCGCCCTGGCCGGCTTGCGCGCCGCCATGGCGCCCCTGGACAATGCCAGCATGATCCAGGGCATCGTGCTGGCCGCCGGGCGATCGCGCCGCTTCGGTACCGACAAACGACGCGCGAAACTCGACGGCCAGCCCATGCTGCTGCGCACGGTGCAGCGCTGGCTGGACGCGCGCGACAACGTGCTGGGCGACCTGCTGGTGGTGCTGCGCGAGGCCGACGACCAGGAACGGGAACTGGCCGCTCAATTGCGCGAGCTCGGCGTGCCGAGCACCTTCTGCGCGGAATCCGGCCTGGGCATGGCGCACTCGCTGGCCTGGGGCGTGTTGCAGACCCCGCGTGCGGACGGCTGGCTGATCGGCCTGGGCGACATGCCCTCGGTGCAGCCGGCGAGCATCCTCGCCGTGGCGCATGCCCTGCGCCCCGGCAACATCGTGCTGCCCACGCACGGCGGCCTGCGCGGCCATCCGGTCGGCTTCGGAAGCGAGTTCGCCCAGGATCTGCTGGCCCTGCGCGGCGACTGCGGTGCGCGCAGCGTGCTGCAGGCCCACCGCCACGCCTTGCAATGGCTGGAACTCGAGGACCCCGGGCTGCTGCTGGACGTGGACGAGCCCGAGCATCTGGCGTTGGCGACGCGCCAGAAGGCCTGAGGCGCACGCGCGCGCCTGGCACCCGCGAGCCTTGCAGAGGTCTCGGCGCGACCCTGCCGGCCGCGCTCAGCGAGTACCCAGCAGGCGAGCCAGGCTCGCCGCCAGCTGCTCCAGGCTGACCAGGTTGTGCACCGCGAGCATCGCGTCGCTGGCGGCGTGCAGCGCGGCGGCCCCGCGCGCGCTGGGCTGGTAGGCGTCGAAACGCAGCAGGGGGTTGAGCCACAGCAGGCGGCGGCTGCGCCGGCGCAGCCATTGCAACTCGTCGCGCAGGCCCTGCGGCTCGCCGGTGTCCAGGCCATCGCTGATCAGCAGCACGAGGGTGCGCCGCCCCACCAGGCGCCGCCCGTGCCGGCGGCGCAACTCGGTCAGGCAATCGCCCAGACGCGTGCCGCCGGCGAAATCGGCCACCGCCGCGCCGGCCGCGGCCAGCATCTCGTCGCCGTCGGGCAGCGCGAAGGCCGGCGTCAGATCGGTGAGGCTGGTGCCCACGGCGAACACGTCGCGCCGGCGCAGGCCGCGCGTGGCGGCATGCAGGAAGGCCAGCAGCAGGCGCGCGTAGCGCTCCATGGAGCCCGACACGTCCACCAGCAGCAACAGGGGTGGAGGCTCTGTGCGACGCCGCAGCCGGGGCAGCCACGCGCATTCGCCGCCACAGCGCGCGGCCTCGCGCAGCAGCCGGGGCCAGTCGGCCCGGGCCCCGCGCAGGCCGCGGCGCAGCCGGCGCGCCGGAAGCCGGGGCAGGGGCAGCGGCACTTCGCGCGCCAGGCGCTCGAGCAGGAGGTACTCCTGCGCGCCCAGGGCATTGAAGTCGGCATGGCGCAGGCGGCTTCGATCGCTGGCGCTCATGCAGGCGTCGAGTTCCAGTGCCTGCTCGGGCGGCGCCAGGCTGCCCTTCGCGGCGCGCGGCGCCGCCAGGGCCTCGCGCACCCGCGGGCGCTGGCGCGGGGGATCGGCGCGGCCCTCGGCGCTGGGCAGCATCTGCGCCAGCAGCTTGGAGGCGACCTCGGGGTCGCGGAAAAAAGCCTCGAACAACTCGCGGAACACGGCGCGGTCGCGCTCGCGCCCCACCAGCACCGACTCCAGCGCGGCGCTCAGGTCGTCGCGCCGGCCCAGCCCGACTTCCTGCACGGCCTGCGCGGCCAGCGCCATGCGCGAGGCGTCCACCGGCAGTCCGGCGCGGCGCAGGGTGCGAGCGAAGGCTGCCAGGTTGCCCAGCAGCTTGCCCTGGCGCGCGTCGCCCAGCAGCATGGCGCCGGGCTGGCTAGCCGCCAGCGGGCGCCAGCAGCTCGCCGGCGAGCTCGCGGGTCAGCGCCGCCACGTCCTCGCGCTGCTTGAACAGGATGCCCGCGGTGTCGCTGACCACCTCGGGGTCGAGGTCCAGCGTGTCCAGCGCCACCAGCGCGCGCGCCCATTCCACGCTCTCGGCGATGCCGGGCATGCGCTGGAAGGCTCCGGAATACGGCGCGCTGCGCAGGCGCGAGACGAACTCGGCCACCTGGCGGGTGAGCTCGGCTGCGGCCTGGGGAACCTGCGCGCGCACGATGGCCAGCTCGCGCTCGCGCTCGGGATAATCCAGCCAGTGGTACAGGCAGCGGCGCTTGACGGCGTCGTTGAGCTCACGCGTGCGATTGCTGGTCAGCACGGTCACCGGCGGCACCTCGGCGCGCACCGTGCCGAGCTCCGGAATGCTCACCTGGTATTCGCCCAGATACTCGAGCAGGAAGGCCTCGAAGGGCTCGTCGGCGCGGTCCACCTCGTCGATCAGCAGCACCGCCCCGGGCGCCGGGGCCTGCAGCGCCTGCAGCAGCGGCCGATGGATCAGGTAGCGCTCCTGGTAGACCTCGCGCTCGATCTGCTCGGCCTGCGCATGCCCCTCGGCGGCACGCATGTGCAGCAACTGCGCCGAGTAATTCCATTCGTACAGCGCCTCGCGCAGCTCCAGGCCGTCGTAGCACTGCAGGCGCAGCAGCTGGCGCCCGAGCACGCTGGCCAGCGCCTTGGCCAGCTCGGTCTTGCCCACGCCGGGTTCGCCCTCGAGCAGCAGCGGGCGCTGCAGACGCAGCGCCAGGAAGGCCGCGGTGGCCAGGCGCCGGTCGGCGTAGTAGCCCGCGCGCTCCAGGTCGGCGCACAGGGCGTCGATGCTGCCCGGGGCTCGCTCGCTCACTCAGCTCCCCAGTGCCTTGGCCACCGCGCGCTGCGCCATCACGCCGATCAGGTTGGCCCGGTATTCGGCGGTGGCGTGCAGGTCCGTGGCCAGCTCGGAGGCGTCGATGCGCACGCCGGCGGCCGCCTGCGGCGTGAAGCTGGCGCCCAGCGCCTGCTCCAGGCCGGCGTGGCGGAACACCCCGTTGCCCCCACCGGTCACCGCCACGCGCACGCCGTCATCGCGCTGCGCGACGAACACGCCGATCAGCGCGAACCTCGACGCAGGCTGGCGGAACTTCATGTACGCGGCCCGGCGCGGAATGGGAAAGTCGATGGCGGTGATCAGCTCGCCGTCCTGCAGCGCCGTGGTGAACAGGCCGAGGAAGAAGTCGTCGGCCGCGATGGCGCGGCTGGTGGTGTGCACGGTGGCGCCCAGTGCCAGCACGGCGGCCGGATAGCAGGCGGCCGGGTCGTCGTTGGCCACCGAGCCGCCCAGCGTGCCCATCGCGCGCACCTGGCGGTCCCCGATGTGCGCGGCCAGATCGGCCAGCGCCGGAATGGCCTGGCGCACCTCGGCGCTGGCGGCCACGTCGGCGTGGCGGGTCATGGCGCCGATGCGCAGCGCGGCGCCCTGGCGCGCAATGCCGGCGAGCTCGCGCAGCCCGGACAGATCGACCAGGGCCTCGGGCTGGGCGATGCGCAGCTTCATCGCCGCCAGCAGGGTCTGCCCCCCGGCCAGCGGGCGCGCGCCGGCGGCGGCATGGCGTGCCGCATCGGCGACGCTGGTGGCTCGTTGCAGTTCGAAGGCGTACATGATGGCGTGTCTCCTCAGGCTTGCGCGCGACGGATGGCTTCCCACACGCGCAGGGGGGTGGCGGGCATGTCGAAGTCCTTCACCCCCAGCGGGGCCAGCGCGTCGAGCACGGCGTTGATCACGGCCGGCGGCGAGCCGATCGCCCCCGCCTCGCCGCAGCCCTTGGTGCCCAGCGGATTGTGCACGCAGGGGGTGCACACGGTGTCGAGCTTGAGACTCGGCATGTCGTCGGCGCGGGGCATGGCGTAGTCGCTGAACGAGGCCGTCAGCAGCTGGCCGCTCTGCGGGTCGTACACGCATTGCTCGAGCAGCGCCTGGCCGATGCCCTGGGCGATGCCGCCCTGCACCTGGCCTTCGACGATCATGGGGTTGATGATGGTGCCGAAGTCATCCACCGCGGTGAAGCGGTCCACCCGCGTGACCCCCGTGGCCGGATCGATCTCCACCTCGCAGATGTAGGTGCCGGCGGGATAGGTGAAGTTCGTCGGATCGTAGAAGGCGGTCTCGTTGAGGCCCGGCTCGAGCTTGTCCAGGGGATAGTTGTGCGGCACGTAGGCGGTCAGCGCCACCTGCGCGAAGGGGATGGACTTGTCGGTGCCCTTGACCGTGAAGTTGCCGCCCGAGAACTCGATGTCGGCGTCGCTGGCCTCCAGCAGGTGGGCGGCGATCTTCTTCGCCTTGGTCTCGATCTTGTCCAGGGCGCGCATGATCGCCGCGCCGCCGACGCTGATCGAGCGCGAGCCGTAGGTGCCCATGCCGAAGGGCACGCGTCCGGTGTCGCCGTGCACGATGTCGACGTTCTCCACCGGGATGCCCAGGCGCGCCGCCACCACCTGGGCGAAGGTGGTCTCATGGCCCTGGCCGTGGCTGTGCGAGCCGGTGAACACGGTGACGCTGCCGGTCGGGTGCACGCGCACCTCGCCGCACTCGAACAGGCCCGCCCGCGCGCCCAGGGCGCCGGCGATGTTGCTGGGCGCCAGGCCGCAGGCCTCGATGTAGCTGGAGTAGCCCATGCCCCGGCGCAGCCCCTTGGCCTCGCTGGCCGCGCGGCGCGCCGGGAACCCGGCCACGTCGGCGAGCTGTTGCGCGCGGCTCAGGCAGGCGAGGTAGTCGCCCGTGTCGTACTGCAGGGCCACCGGGGTCTGGTAGGGCCACTTGTCGATCAGGTTGCGCCGCCGGATCTCGTCCTGACCCAGGCCGAGCTCCCAGCCGCAGCGCGAGACCAGGCGCTCCAGCAGGTAGGTGGCCTCCGGGCGCCCTGCTCCGCGATAGGCGTCCACCGGCGCGGTGTTGGTGAACCAGGCATCCACCTCGACGTAGATCTGCGGCGTCTTGTACTGCCCCGCCAGCAGCGTGCCGTACAGGATGGTGGGCACCGCGGTGGCGAAGGTCGACAGGTAGGCGCCCAGCGCGGCATGGGTGTGCACCCGCAGCGCCAGGAAGTGGCCCTGTTCGTCCATGGCCATCTCGGCATGGCTGACGTGGTCCCGCCCATGCGCGTCGCTGACGAAGGACTCGCTGCGGTCGGCGGTCCACTTGATGGGCCGGCCTCCGAGCTTTTTCGAGGCCCAGGTCAGCGCCACGTCCTCCGCGTACAGATAGATCTTGGAGCCGAAGCCTCCGCCCACGTCGGGGGCGATGACCCGCACCTTGTGCTCGGGCAGGCCCATCACGAAGGCCGTCATCAGCAGGCGCTCGACGTGCGGATTCTGATTGGCCACGTACAGCGTGTATTCGTCGGAGGCGCGGTTGTAGCTGCCGATGGCCGAGCGCGGCTCGATGGCGTTGGGCACGAGGCGGTTGTTCACCAGGTCCAGCCGGGTCACATGCGCGGCCTTCGCGAAGCCCGCGTCCACCGCCGCCTTGTCGCCCAGCGCCCATTTGTAGCAATGGTTGTCGGGTGCGGCCTCGTGCAGCGCCACGCCCTTGCCGGCGGCCGCATCGGCGACCTGGGTCACGGTCGGCAGCACCTCGTAGTCGACCTCGACCATCTCGGCGGCGTTGCGCGCCTGCTCCAGGGTCTGCGCCACCACCATGGCCACGTGGTCCCCCACGTAGCGCACCTTGCCCTGCGCCAGGATCGGGTGCGGAGGCTCCTTCATCGGGGTTCCGTCGGTGCTGGTGATCAGCCAGCCGCAAGGCAGACCGCCGATCTTGTCGGCGGCCACGTCGGCTCCGGTGAACACGCCGACCACGCCCGGCGCCGAGGCGGCCGCCGAGGTGTCGATGGACCGGATCACGGCATGCCCGTGCGGCGAGCGCACGAACACCGCGGACAACTGGCCGTCCAGACGGATATCGTCGGTGTACTGGCCCCCGCCCGTGAGGAAGCGGTAGTCCTCCTTGCGCAGGACAGCCTCGCCGATATGCGGCAGCTTGGCGAAATCGGATGCACCCATGTCGTGTCTCCTGGGGGATGTGGCGGTCGCGGGATGCGCGGGATCAGGACCCGGCCATGGCCTCGCGGCCCTTGAGCACGGCCTTCACGATGTTGTGGTAACCCGTGCAGCGGCACAGGTTGCCCTCGAGCTGCTCGCGCACCTCGGCCTCGCCGGCCTGCGGATGCCTGCGGCACAGGTCGATGGAACTCATCACCATGCCCGGGGTGCAGAAACCGCATTGCAGTCCGTGGCACTCCTTGAAGGCGGCCTGCATGGGATGCAGGGTGCCGTCGGCGGCGGCCAGGCCCTCGATGGTGGTGATCTCGGCCCCCTCGGCCTGGGCGGCCAGCATGTTGCAGGACTTGACGGCCTTGCCGTCCATCAGCACGGTGCAGGCCCCGCACTGCGCGGTGTCGCAGCCGACATGGGTTCCGGTCAGTCGCAGGTGCTCGCGCAGCGCCTGCACCAGCAGGGTATTGGGGGCGACGTCGATCGACGCCCTGCGCCCATTGACGGTCAACGTGACTTGCATCGCGGGTCTCCTCGTGACAGCGCGCGGACAAAGCGTCAGCGCGCGGTTATGCTGATCGGAACCATTGTTGGAGTCCCGCGTGACCGTCTCAAGTCAGGGATTTCAGGGAAAACACCGAGTTCGAGCCTGGTCGCCTCGAAATTTCTCAAAATGGAACACACCTCGCAAACCGCGATGCCCTGTCCCATGCATGCCGTCACCGCCCTGCCCGCAGAAGCCCGCCTGCACGACATCGCCCAGGCCCGGCGCCTGGTCATGGGCGAGGGCCGCGATTTGCCTCCGCAGGTGCTGGGCGCGCAGCGCGACTGGATCCAGCGCTCGTGGCGGCGCTGCCTGCAGCGCGGGCGCCGTCCCGAGGAGCGGGTGGAATTCGACTGCGTGCCCCGCTCCGCGCTCAAGGCCAGCGAGGAGAGGCACCACGAACTGCTGACGGTGGCGGCGCCACTGCTGGATCAGCTCGCGCGCGCCATCGCGCGCACCCATTACTTCGCCATGCTCACCGACGCCCAGGGCATGGTGATCGACGTGCGCGGCGCGCTCGATCGCGCCGACCGGCGGGTGCGCTGCATCGCGCGCGTGGGGGTGGACCTGTCCGAGGCCAGCATCGGCACCAGCGCCATCGGAGCCGCGCTCGGCGAGCTGCAACCGGTATGGCTGCACCGCGGCGAGCACTTCTACCGCGACACCTCGGTGTACAGCTGCGCGGGCGCTCCGCTGTTCGGGCCCGACGGGCATTGCGTGGGCATGCTCGACCTCACCGGCGTGGACGCGCAGGAGCGACCCGAGCTGGCCGACCTGGCCGCGCAGGCGGCCAGGCGCATCGAGAACGCGCTGGTGCTGGCCCGCCCGCAGGCCTTGAGCCTGCGCCTGAACTGGCCCGGGCACGAACTGGGCGGCGAGTCCGACGCGCTGCTGGGCCTGGATGCCGACGGCTGGATCGTCGCCGCCAACCGCGCGGCGCGCGCCCTGCTGCCCCAGCTGGCCGGCCTGGGCTCGCCGGTGCATGCCGGCGAGGTGTTCGCGCTGGCCCCGCAGCGCCTGTTCGAGCATGCGCGGGCCTCCGAACTGCTGGACACCGGCCCGATGGAGCTCGCACTCTGGTCCGGCCTGCTGGTGCAACTGCGCGCCCGGCGCGCCGGACAGGAGGGCCGGGGCCCGCTGGCCTCGGCGCGCAGCCGCATGTCGCTGCAGCAGCTGGAGGACGCGCTGGTGCGCCAGGCCGTGGCCAGCGCGCGTGGAAACGTGGCCGAGGCGGCCAGGGCGCTGGGCGTCAGCCGCGCCACCGTGTACCGCAAGCTCGGCGGACGCGGCCCCCGCGCGGAACCTTCGAAGTAAGCGCCTACACCGCGATCAGGCCGCGCACCCCGTCGGCCTCCATGTCCTCGCCGCGTCCAGCGCGCACGATCTCGCCGCGCGCCATCACGCAATAGTGGTCGGCCAGCGCGCGGGCGAAGTCGAAGTACTGCTCGACCAGCAGGATGGCCATGTCGCCGCGCGCGGCGAGCAGGCGGATCACGCGCTCGATGTCCTTGATGATGGAGGGCTGGATGCCCTCGGTGGGCTCGTCCAGCACCAGCAGCCTGGGGCGCGCGGCCAGCGCGCGCGCGATGGCCAGCTGCTGCTGCTGGCCGCCCGACAGGTCGCCGCCGCGCCGGCCCAGCATCTGGCGCAGCACCGGGAACAGCTCGAACAGCTCGGCCGGCACCTCGGGGCGCCCGGGCAGCCCGGCCAGACCCATGCGCAGGTTGTCCAGCACGCTCAGGCGGGCGAAGATCTCGCGCCCCTGCGGAACGTAGCCGATGCCCAGGCGGGCACGCGCGTCCGGCGCCAGGCGCTCGATGCGCCGGCCCTCGAGCTCGATGCTGCCGCTGCGGATGGGCACCAGGCCCATGAGGGATTTCAGCAGCGTGGTCTTGCCCACGCCGTTGCGCCCCAGCAGCGCCAGCACCTGGCCGCGTTGCACCTGCAGGCTGAGCCCGCGCAGGATGTGGCTGCCGCCGTAGAACTGGTCGATGGATTGAATGCTCAACATGTGCCTGCTCCCTGGCCTTGCATGCGCTCGATCAGCGGCCGAGGTAGACCTCGACCACGCGCTCGTCCGCCTGCACCTGCTCCAGGCTGCCCTCGGCCAGCACGCTGCCCTCGTGCAGCACGGTGACCCGGCGCGCGATGGCGCGCACGAACTCCATGTCGTGTTCCACCACCATCAGGGTGTGGCGCCCGGCCAGGGACAGCAGCAGCTCGGCCGTGCGCTCGGTCTCGGCGTCGGTCATGCCCGCCACCGGCTCGTCCAGCAGCAGCAGCTGCGGCTCCAGCATGAGCAGCATGCCGATCTCCAGCCACTGTTTCTGGCCGTGCGACAGGTCGCCCGCGCGGCGTCGGGCCTGCTCGTGCAGCCCGATGGTCTCCAGCACCTCCTGCATGCGCAGACGCTGCGGGACGCTCAGGCGCGCGAACAGCGCGTCGCGCACGCGCTTGGACGACTTCATCGCCAATTCCAGGTTCTCCAGCACGTCCAGGTTCTCGAACACCGTGGGCTTCTGGAACTTGCGCCCGATGCCTGCGGCCACGACCTCGGCCTCGCGCAGGCGCAGCAGGTCGATGGTCTGGCCGAACCAGGCCTGGCCCGCGTCGGGGCGGGTCTTGCCGGTGATCACGTCCATCATCGTGGTCTTGCCGGCGCCGTTGGGGCCGATGATGCAGCGCAACTCGCCCACGTCGATGGACAGGCTCAGGCGGTTGAGCGCGCGAAAACCGTCGAAGCTCACGCTGATGTCATCCAGGTACAACGCCACGCCGTGGCTGAGGTCCACGCCCCGCGGGCGCATGCGCGCCAGACCGCCGGTGGCCTCGCCGGCCTCGGGCGCCTGCCGGAACACCACGTCGCGCCAGTCCACCGCGGGGGGAGTCTCCGCGGTGGCGCCTGCCGCCGCGTGGCCCGGGAACGGGGACGTGGAGGGGGAAGCGCTGGGGGAAGTGGATTCAGCCACGGCGGCGCCTCCAGGCGATGAGCAGTCCGGCGATGCCGCCGGGGGCGTACAGCGTGACCCCCACGAACAGGGCCCCCAGCAGGTACAGCCAGAATTGTGGAAAGGCCACGGTCAGCCAGCTCTTGGCGGCGTTGACCAGCACCGCGCCCAGCATGGGCCCGACCAGGGTGCCGCGTCCGCCGACGGCGGCCCAGATGGCGATCTCGATGGAATTGGCCGGCGACATCTCGCCCGGGTTGATGATTCCCACCTGGGGCGCGTACAGCGCGCCGGCCAGGCCGCACACCATGGCCGAGACGGTCCACGCGAACAATTTGAACCACAGCGGCTCGTAGCCGCAGAACATGACCCGGCTCTCGGCGTCGCGGATGGCGCTGAGCAGGCGCCCGAAGCGCCCCCGCACCAGCCAGCGCAGCAGCACGAAGCACAGCGCCAGGCTCAGGCTGGTGGCGACGAACAGCGCCACGGTCATGCCCGCGGTGCCCACCGGCCAGCCCAGCAGCACCTTGAAGTCGGTGAGTCCGTTGTTGCCGCCGAAGCCGGTCTCGTTGCGAAAGAACAGCAGCATGGCGGCGTAGGTCAGCGCCTGGGTGATGATGGAGAAATACACCCCGCGGATGCGTGAGCGAAAGGCGAAGAAGCCGAACACGAAGGCCAGCAGCCCGGGCACGGCCAGGGCCAGGAACAGCGCATAGGCGAAGTGGCCCGTGCCCGCCCAGTACCAGGGAAAGCGGGTCCACTGCATGAACTGCATGAAATCGGGCAAGGTGCCGCTGGCCGCGTTCATGGCGCGGTTCAGGTACATGCCCATGGCGTAGCCACCCAGCGCGAAGAACAGCCCATGGCCCAGCGACAGGATGCCGCCATAGCCCCACACCAGGTCCATGGCCAGCGCCACCATCGCGTAGCACAGGATCTTTCCCGCCAGGCCCACCCAGTAGGAGGACACATGCCAGGCGCTGGCCTGCGGGACGCCCAGCGCCAGCCAGGGCACCAGCAGGCAGCTGGCCAGCACGAAGGTGGCCAGCAGGGCCCAGCCCCAGACCGGCAGCAGGCCGGCCGCGGGCGCCTCCGCCGGGGCGCGAGGCGCAGCAGCCTCGACGCCGGCCGCGACCTCGGCACTTCCAGGAGACAGGCTCGACGAACTCGACGACATGGCCTCAACCCTCGACGCTGCGGCCCTTCAGGGCGAACAGCCCCTGAGGACGCTTCTGGATGAACAGGATGATCACGCCCAGCACGGCGATCTTCGCCAATACCGCGCCGGCCACGCCTTCCAGGAGGGTGTTGACCACGCCCAGCCCGAGGGCGGCCACCACGGTGCCGCTGAGCTGGCCCACGCCGCCCAGCACGACCACCATGAAGCAATCGACGATGTACTGGGTGCCCATTTCCGGGCTGACGTTGCCCACCTGGCTGAGCGCGCAGCCGGCCAGGCCGGCGATCCCCGTGCCCAGCCCGAAGGCCAACCAGTCCACGCGCGCGGTGCGCACGCCCACGCAGGCCGCCATCGGCCGGTTCTGGGTCACGGCACGCACGAACAGGCCCAGGCGGGTGCGCCCGATCAACAGGGCCATGGCCAGCAGCACGCAGGCCGTGAATCCCAGGATGACCATGCGGTTGTAGGGGATGATGAGGTTTGCCATCAGATGCAGGCCGCCCGACATCCACGGCGGGTTGTCCACCTGCACGTTCTGCGGCCCGAACAGGCTGCGCACGGCCTGGATCAGCAGCAGGCTGATGCCCCAGGTCGCCAGCAGCGTCTCCAGCGGGCGTCCGTAGAGGCGCCGGATCACCACCCGCTCGGCCGCCACGCCGACGCCCCCGGCCACCAGGAAGGAACAGGGCACGGCAAGCACCAGCGCGTAGTTCTGCCAGGCCGGCAGCCAGGCCTGGAACAGGCTCTGCACCCCATAGGTGGCATAGGCACCGAGCATGATGAACTCGCCCTGCGCCATGTTGATCACGCCCATCAGTCCGTAGGTCACCGCCAGGCCCAGCGCGGCCAGCAGCAGGATGCTGCCCAGGCTGATGCCCGAGAACAGCATGCCCACGCGCTCGCCCCAGGCCAGGCGCGAATCGATGGCCCGCAGCGAGGCCTGGATACGCTGGCGCACCCCGGCATCCGGCTCCACCCAGGCATCTCCGTTGCGCTGCAGGCGCGACAGCAGCAGCGAGCGCACCGCCGGGTAGTCGCTAGCGGCCAGCTCGCCGGCGGCCGCCAGGCGCTGGGCCGCGTCGCCCGCGCGCAGCCGAGCCGCGGCCACCAACAGGCGCAGGCGCTGGCGGATGCCGGCATCGCGCTCCTGTTGCAGCGCCTGGCTCACCAGCCCGGCGTCCAGCGACTCGGGATCAGCCTCGAGGCGTTGCACCGCCTGCAGCCGCTCGGCGCGCCGCGGCGAGAACAGATGCAGCGCGGCGCGCGCGGCCAGCAATTGCTTGCGCAGGTAGTTGTTGTTCACCACCGGCTGCGCATCGGGCCCCGGCGTGAGCGCCTGGCCGCTGGCCGCGTCCACCCACTGCGCGCCCTGCTGCATCTCCACCCGGTCGCCGTCGAGCTGCACCCGGTTGTCCAGCAGCGCGCCGAGAAAGCCGGCCAGGCGCGCGTCCGGCCGCGCCAGCGCCTGGTGCAAGGCGTGCAGGCGCGACGAGGTACTGCCCTGGCTCAGCGCCAGCGCCTGCCGCGCGTCCAGCGCCAGCGCCGGGCGCCACGGCCCCAGCAGCAGCAGCAGGGGCAGGACGAGGCGCGGCAGGCGCAAGGCGTGGCTGGAACGGGACATGGCGTGGCGTCGGGACAGCGGCGGGCGCGAGGGGAGGATCAGGCGTTCTTGGGCTTGGGGATGTAGGGGCTCCAGGACTCGCCGGCGACCAGGCCCTTGGACTTCCACACCACGTCGAACTGGCCGTCGGCGCGCACCTGGCCGATGAGTACCGGCTTGCTCAGGTACTGGTTCTCCAGCACCTCGACGGTGTAGCCGTCGGGCGCGGCGAACTTCTGCCCCACCAGTGCCTTGCGCACCGCGTCGACCTTCGTGGACTTGGCCTTCTCCACCGCCTGCTTCCACATGTGGATGCCGATGTAGGAGGCCTCCATGGGGTCGTCGGTGACCGCGTAGTCCTTCAGGCCCTTGGCCTTCACCCAGGACTTCCAGGACTTGACGAACTTGTCGTTGGTCGGGTTCTTCAGCGATTCGTAGTAGTTCCACGCGGTGAGCTGGCCCACCAGGGGCTTGCAGTCGATGCCCGCCAGTTCCTGCTCGGCCACCGAGAAGCCCACCACGGGGATGTCGGTGGCCTTGATGCCCTGGTTGCCCAGTTCCTTGTAGAAGGGCACGTTGGAGTCGCCGTTGATGGTCGAGATCACGCAGGTCGGCCCCGCGGAGGCGAACTTCTTGATCTGGGCGACGATGTTCTGGTAGTTGCTGAAGCCGAAGGGCGTGTAGACCTCGGCGATGTCGCTGTCCTTGACCCCCTTGGAATGCAGGAAGCCGCGCAGGATGGCATTCGTGGTGCGCGGGTACACGTAATCGGTGCCCAGCAGGAAAAAGCGCTTGGCTCCGCCGCCGTCCTGGCTCATCAGGTATTCGGTGGCGGGAATGGCCTGCTGGTTGGGTGCGGCTCCCGTGTACACCACGTGGGGATCCTGCTCCTGGCCCTCGAACTGCACCGGGTAGAACAGCAGTCCGTTGAGCTCGTCGAGCACCGGCAGCACCGACTTGCGCGACACCGAGGTCCAGCAGCCGAAGATGGCCGCCACCTTGTCCTGGGAGATCAGTTGCCGGGCCTTCTCGGCGAACAGCGGCCAGTTCGAGGCCGGATCCACCACCACCGGCTCGATGGGGTGTCCGTCCACGCCGCCGGCGGCGTTGATCTCGGCGATGGTCATCAGGTCCACGTCCTTCAGCGCGGTCTCCGAGATCGCCATGGTTCCCGACAGCGAATGCAGGATGCCGACCTTGATCGGCGACTTGCGCGCGGCGATCGCGGGAAAGGGCAGGCTGCTGGCCGCGACGGTGGCGGCTGCTGCACCCAGGGTCTTGATGGCATTGCGACGGTCCATGCTGGTCATCCTCTTCAAAGGGGGTCAAGGGATGCCGGGGTTTTTGCAAGTCCCGTGCCACGCGCTGCCCACGCGTGATGTCGCGCGATGTTGGAGGGCCGGGCTGGATGAGCGCGCCACGCGCGCGCGTGGCGCCCGCGCGAGGGGCTCCGCGCAGGCGCTGGTCGGCGCACCGGCGCAGGGCGCGCGCGGCCTGCGTGCACCGCGGCCGTGCGCCCGCGCACCGTGCCGCGCAAGCCGCGAGCGCCCGACGCGGGTGCAGACTCCCGTGCCGCATGCACCAGGGAGGCGGGTACGGTTCTTGCCACGGTGCATCGACCCCGCATCCCCTGCCTGGAGAAGCCCGACCATGGACCTGAGCCCCCGCGAGAAGGACAAGCTGCTGCTGTTCACCGCCGCCTTGCTGGCCGAGCGCCGCAAGGCGCGGGGCCTGCGCCTGAACGTGCCCGAGGCCGTGGCCTACATCAGCGCTGCGGTCCTGGAAGGCGCGCGCGACGGGCGCAGCGTGGCCGAGCTGATGAGCCGGGGCCGCGAGCTGCTGTCGCGCGAGGAGGTGATGGACGGAGTCGCCGAACTGATCCCCGACATCCAGGTCGAGGCCACCTTCCCCGATGGGACCAAGCTGGTCACGGTGCACCAGCCCATCGTCTGAATCCCCTCCCTGAATCCATTCCCCGAGCCCGAGGAGCCCCCAGCATGTACCCCGGAGAAATCCTCTGCGCCGACGGCGAGCTCGAGCTCAACCCCGGCCGCCCTCGCCTGCAGCTCATCGTGCACAACGCCGGCGACCGTCCCATCCAGGTCGGCTCGCACTACCACTTCGCCGAGACCAACCCGGCGCTGCGCTTCGACCGTGGCGCGGCCCGCGGCATGCGCCTGGACATCGCCAGCGGCACCGCGGTTCGCTTCGAACCGGGACAGCAGCGCACGGTGTCCCTGGTGCCGCTGGGCGGCCAGCGCCGCGTATTCGGCTTTCGCGGCGAGGTGATGGGAGACCTGGCATGAGCACCCTCTCCCGCCGCGCCTACGCGGAGATGTTCGGGCCCACCGTGGGCGACCGCCTGCGCCTGGCCGACACCGGGCTGTTCATCGAGGTCGAGCAGGACTACACGCTGCGCGCCGGAGGCTATGGCGAGGAGGTCAAGTTCGGCGGCGGAAAGACCATTCGCGACGGCATGGGCCAGGGCCAGGCCACGCGCGCCGAAGGCGCCATGGACCTGGTGATCACCAATGCCCTGATCCTCGACCACTGGGGCATCGTCAAGGCCGACGTGGGGCTGCGCGGCCAGCGCATCGCGGCCATCGGCAAGGCCGGCAACCCCGACGTGCAACCGGGCGTGGACATGGTCATCGGCCCCGGCACCGAGATCCTCGCCGGCGAGGGCATGATTCTCACCGCAGGCGGCATCGACTCGCATATCCACTTCATCTGCCCGCAGCAGATCGACGAAGCCCTGATGAGCGGGGTCACCACCATGCTGGGGGGCGGAACGGGGCCGGCCACGGGCACCAACGCCACCACCTGCACACCGGGGCCGGAGAACCTGGCGCGCATGCTGCAGGCGGCCGAGGCCTTCCCCATGAACCTGGGCTTCTACGGCAAGGGCAACGCCAGCCGCCTGGATCCCCTGCGCGAACAACTCGACGCCGGCGCCGTCGGGCTGAAGCTGCACGAGGACTGGGGCACCACGCCCCAGGCCATCGACACCTGCCTGGAAGCGGCCGAGCAGGCCGACGTGCAGGTGGCCATCCACACCGACACCCTGAACGAATCCGGCTTCGTCGAGGACACCATCGCCGCCTTCAAGGGGCGCACCATCCACACCTTCCACACCGAGGGCGCGGGCGGAGGCCACGCACCCGACATCCTGCGCGTGCTCGGCGAGTCCAACGTGCTGCCCTCGTCGACCAACCCGACCCGCCCCTACACGGTCAACACCATCGACGAGCACCTGGACATGCTGATGGTGTGCCACCACCTGGACGCCACCATCGCCGAGGACCTGGCCTTCGCCGAAAGTCGCATCCGGCGCGAGACCATCGCCGCGGAGGACATCCTGCACGACCTCGGCGCCATCAGCATCATGTCCAGCGACAGCCAGGCCATGGGGCGGGTCGGCGAAGTGATCCTGCGCACCTGGCAGACGGCGCACAAGATGAAGGCGCAGCGCGGCTGGCTGGCGCCGCCCGCGGGAGCGGGGCTGGATGCCGTGTGCGAGAACGCGCGCAACGACAATTTCCGCGCCCGGCGCTATGTCGCCAAGTACACCATCAACCCGGCGCTGGCGCACGGCATCGCGCACGAAGTGGGATCGGTGCAGCCCGGCAAGTGGGCCGACCTGGTGTTGTGGCGTCCGGGCTTTTTCGGCATCAAGCCCAGCGTGGTGCTCAAGGGCGGCTTCATCGCCGCCGCGCTGATGGGCGACGCCAACGCCTCGATCCCGACCCCGCAGCCCGTGCACGCACGCCCCATGTTCGGCGCCTTCGGCGGCGCGACGACCTCGACCTCGCTGAGCTTCGTGTCGCAGGCCGCGCTGGCCGCGGGCATCGGTGCACGCCTGGGTCTGCACAAGACCCTGAGTGCGGTGCGGGGCTGCCGCTCCGTGCGCAAGCAGGACATGGTGCACAACGCCTATGCCCCGGCGATGCAGGTGGACGCCCAGACCTACGAGGTACGCGCCGACGGCATGCTGCTGCGCTGCGAGCCGGCGGCGACGCTGCCCATGGCCCAGCGCTATTTCCTGTTCTGAACGCCATGCACGATATCCGGCTGCAGGTCGACAAACGCATCCCCGGGGGCCGCGGCCTGGCGCCCACCCTGCTGGAACGCGCCCCGGTGCTGTGCCTGGACTGGGACACGCGCTCGCGCAGCCGATTCGGCGCGCGCGACAGCCGGGGCCGGGAGCTGGCGGTATTCCTGCCGCGCGGCAGCGTGCTGCGCGACGGGGACGCGCTGGTCGCCGCCGACGGTTCGCTGCTGCGCGTGCGCGCCGCCGCGCAGGCGGTGCTGCAGGTGCGCGCCGACGACGCCCTGCTGCTGCTGCGCGCCGCCTACCACCTGGGCAATCGCCACGTACCCCTGCAGCTGGCGAGCGGACTGCTGCAACTCGAGCCCGACCCCGTGCTGGCCGACATGCTGCGGCGCATGGGCCTGCGAACAAACGAGGCCATGGCAGCCTTCGAGCCGGAGGCCGGCGCCTACGACGGCACCCACGGTCACGGTCATGCCCACGGTCACGGCCGCGATCACGGCCACGCGCCGGGCCCCGATGCCCAAGCCGGCGGCGTGGACTTCGCCGATGCCCTTCCCGCCCGTACGGCCGGGCCCGCAGGGCCGCGGGGCTGAGACCATGCAAGACAGCCTGTCCTGTCCACCGGCCGACGGCCTTCCCGCGCCGGAGCTGGCGATGATGTGGTTGTCCTCCCCGGCGCTTCCGGTGGGCGGCTTCAGCTACTCCGAGGGCCTGGAGGCGGCGGTGGACGCGGGGGTGGTGGTCGACGAGGCCGGGGCGCTGCGCTGGTTGCGCGGCCAGTTGCAACTGGTGCTGGCGCGCGCCGAGCTGCCGGCCGCCGCGCGCGCCCATGCCGCATGGCTCGACGACGACCTGCCGGCCCTGCGCGCGGTGCAGAGCTGGGTGCTGAGCACCCGCGAAAGCGCCGAGTTGCGCCTGCAGAGCCAGCAGATGGGGCGCTCGATGCTGGACTGGCTGGCTCGCCTGCTGCCCGGGCACCCGCTGCTGGAGCGGGCCGCGCGCCTGGGCGCGGCTCCTTGCTGGCCCCTGGGTTTCGCACTGGGTGCCAGCGCGCTGGGCCTGGACGCGCACCGCATGCTGCATGCGCTGGGTTTTGCCTGGCTGGACAACCAGGTGCAGGCGGCGCTGCGCGCCGTGCCCCTGGGCCAGAGCAGCGGCCAGCGCCTGCTGCACGCCCTGTCCCGGGACCTGCCCGCCGCGGTGGCACGGGCCCTGCAACTGCGCGATCGCCCCGAACTCTGGCAAAGCTTTTCCCCCATGCTGGCCGTGCTCAGCGCGCGCCACGAGACCCAGTACTCCCGATTGTTCCGATCCTGAGGCCCGCCATGAGCACCCTGCCCGCATTCCCCGATCGCGCCGACCATGCGCTGCACCACGTGCCCGGACGCAGCAAGCGCCTGCCTCCCCTGCGGGTGGGCATCGGCGGCCCCGTGGGCTCGGGCAAGACCACCTTGCTGGAAATGCTGTGCAAGGCCCTGCGCGAACGCTACGACCTGGTGGTCATCACGAATGACATCTACACCCGCGAGGACCAGCGCCTGCTCACCGTCGCCGGAGCGCTGGATCCCGAACGCATCGAGGGCGTGGAGACGGGCGGCTGCCCGCACACGGCGATCCGCGAGGACGCCTCGGTGAACCTGGAGGCCGTGGACCGCATGCTGGAGCGCTATCCCGACGCCGACATCGTGTTCATCGAATCCGGCGGCGACAATCTGGCCGCCACCTTCAGCCCCGAACTGTCGGACCTGACCCTGTACGTGATCGACGTGGCCGGAGGCGAGAAGATCCCCCGCAAGGGCGGCCCGGGAATCACCCGCAGCGATCTGTTCGTGATCAACAAGATCGACCTGGCGCCCCACGTGGGCGCCAATCTGGACGTCATGCGCGCGGACACCGAGCGCATGCGCCCCGGCAAGCCCTACGCGATGACCAATCTCAAGACCCTGCAAGGCCTGCAGGACGTGATCGCCTTCATCGAGACCCGCGGCCTGCTGGCGTGCTCAGGTTGACCACACGCGGGGCGCGCAGGCAGCCAGGCCCCAGGCCTGGCTGCGCCAGCCGGCCCACGCGCCGCGCAGCAGACAGGCCACCGGCTCGATGCGCGCAGCCATGGCCCGCAGGACCAGCACCCCGGGCTGCGGCGAGGTGACGCCGGCACGCAGGCCCTCGGGCAGCTCCGCGACGAGGGCGCGCGCCGTCTCCAGCAGGGCCTCGCGGCGCGCTGCGCCCAGGGGGGTGCCGGCAGCCAGCAGCAAGGTTCCCAGCGCGGCCTGTCCGTCCAGACCGCCCGGCGCCTCGCGCAGCACGACATCGCCGCCATCGATGCGTCCGCGCTCCAGCCACAGGCCGGGAATCTCCAGGTGCTGGGTGAAGCTGCCGCGCGCGAAGGCGTCGCCGGAGGCCGGCCGGCCCAGCGCGAGCATGTCCCAGGCCATCATCTCGGCCCCCGGTGCCAGCTCGAACACGGCACGATTCTCGGCGATGCAATCCTCGTAGGCCAGGCTTTCCAGGGGCAGCCATTCCAGGCGTGCGCCCTCGGCCACGCGCGCGTGCAGGGTCTGCGAGGCGGTGGCGCCCAGGCTTCGGTAAAAGCGCGTGGCACCAGGCGTGGTCAGCAGGGCATGCGCGCCGGACTGCAGTTCCAGATCCACGCGCAGGCTGTCGCCGCCGGCCATGCCGGCGGGGGGGTGCACCAGCACATGGTGACAGACCGCTTCGCCCTCCGGGTACAAGGCCGCCAGCACGCGCAGCGCGCCCCGGTGCATGTGCCAGTCGCTGGTGCGCCCCTGGCGCAGGGCGTAGCGCAGTCGAAGCTGCGAGTCCCAGCCGGTCGCGGCCTCGGGGGCAAGGATGTCGAGCATGTGCGGCTCAGCCCCCGCGGACGGCGCCGAAGACCTTGCGCAGCAGCGCCGACCCCGCGGCCGCCGGGTCGGCGCGGATGGATTTCTCCTCGTCGCCGATGGCCTGGTACAGCCTGTCCAGCGCCTGCTGGGTCACGTACTGGTCGATGCTGGCCTGGTCCTGCCGCACCAGGCCGAAGCGCGCCGCCTCGGAGGCGTAGCGATCGTAGGTCTGCGCCAGCCCCACCTTGCGGGTCTGCTGGTGCACGATGGGCAGGAAGCTGCGCTGCAGCTGAGCCTGGGTCTTGGAGCGGAAGTAATCGGTGGCCGCGTGGTCGCCGCCGGTGAGGATGTTCTTCGCGTCGGTGATGCTCATCTGACGCACGGCCGCCACCAGCAGCGAGCGCGCCTCGGGCACCGCGGCCTCGGCGGCGCGGTTCATGGCCAGCTGCAAGGCATCGGCCTGCGCGCCCAGGCCGGCCATGCGCATCAGGCTGGAGGCCTGCTGCAGCGCGGGCGGCAGGGGAATGCGCCACTGCGGGCTGCCCCAGAATCCGTCGCGACGACCCAGCGTGGATACCGCCACGTCCACGCCCCGCCCCAGCGCGTCCTTCAGGCCCTGGCCCACCTGGCTGTCGCTGAGCGCGCCCAGCTGCGCCCCGCCCCCCACCGGCGCGGCGGCCGCGTCGGGCGAGGCCTGGCCGGGAGCGCTGCCCGCGAGCCCGCCGGGCAGCCCGCCCGGCAGGGCCCCACCCAGCTGCTTTTGCAACTGGCCGAGGTCGAAGCTCCAGGCTCTCGCCGCCGGCCAGGCGCAGGCCGCGCCCAGGGCGCCCAGCAAACACGCGCGGCGCGCGCCTTCCCACCGATTCATGTCACGCTCCCCGGCGCGCTCCCGCCCACGGCGGTCCGGCGCGCCCATCGCAGCCATTCCGATCCGGATCGCGGATCCCCGGATCCCCGGATCCCCGGATTCCCCGATCCAGCAAGAACCATGCCGATCAATCGCTCTCGCGGAATTCCAGCTCCCGCGGCTCCGAGGCCTCGCGCCCGAGTTCGCGCTTGCGCAGCTCGACGCGGCGGATCTTGCCCGAAAGGGTCTTGGGCAGCTCGGCGAACTCGATCACGCGGATGCGCTTGTAGGGAGCCAGGCGCTCGCGCGCGAAGGCCAGGATGTCCAGCGCCAGCTCGCGGCTGGGCTGCACCCCCGCGCGCAGCGCGACCACCGCCTTGGGCACGGCGGCGCGGATGGGATCCGGAGCCGGCACCACTGCCGCCTCGGCCACGGCGTCGTGCTCGATCAGCACGCTTTCCAGCTCGAAGGGGCTGATGCGGTAGTCCGAGGCCTTGAACACGTCGTCCGAGCGGCCCACGTAGCTGAGATAGCCGTCGGCATCGCGACTGGCCACGTCCGAGGTGTGGTAGTTCCCGCCGCGGCAGGCCTCGGCCGTCTTGTCCTGCTGGCCCTCGTAGCCCAGCATCAGGCCCAGCGGGCGTTCATCCAGTTGCAGCGAGACCTCGCCGTCGTTCGCGGGCTGCTCGTCGGCATCGAGCAGCACCACCCGGTAGCCCGGCAGGGGGCGCCCCATCGAGCCGGGCTTGACAGGCTGCCCCGGGGTGTTGCCGATGATGGCCGTGGTCTCGGTCTGGCCGTAGCCGTCGCGGATGGTGATGCCCCAGGCGCGACGCACGCTCTCGATGACCTCGGGGTTGAGCGGTTCGCCGGCACCGACCAGCTCGCGCAGCGACACCTTCCAGCGCCCCAGGTCCTGCAGGATCAGCATGCGCCACACGGTGGGCGGCGCGCACAGCGAGCTCACGCCGTGGTCTTGCAGGGCATCCAGCACGGCGCAGGCATCGAAGCGCGCGTAGTTGAAGATGAACACCGTGGCCCCGGCGTTCCACGGTGCGAAAAAGCAGCTCCACGCATGCTTGGCCCAGCCGGGAGAGCTGATGTTCCAGTGCACGTCGCCGGGGCGCAGCCCGATCCAGTACATGGTCGACAGGTGGCCCACCGGGTAGCTCTGGTGGCTGTGCAGCACCAGCTTGGGGCGCGAGGTGGTGCCGGAGGTGAAGTACAGCAGCAGCGGGTCCTCGGCCCGGGTCGGGCCGTCGGGCAGGAATTCTCCCGGCGCCTGCCTCGAACCCTCATAGGATTGCCATCCCGGCGCGTCGCCGCCGACCACGACCCTTGTGTAGGCGCCGTCGAAGGCCGCGAATCGCTCCACCGCGGAGACACTGCAGATCACGTGGCGCACGGCGCCGCGCTCGAAGCGGTCGCGCAGGTCGTCCACGCTGACCAGGGTGGTGGTGGGCACGATCACCGCGCCCAGCTTGATGCAGGCCAGCATGCACTCCCACAGTGCCACCTCATTGGGCAGCAGCAGGAGCACGCGGTCGCCGCGCCGCACGCCCAGGCCGCGCAGCCAGTTGGCCGCCTGCGAGGAGCGCCGGGACATCTGCTCGAAGCTGAGCTTGTCCTGGCGCCCGTCCTCGTCGACGATCCACAGCGCCGGCGTCTGGTTGCCGCGCGCCATGGGGTCGAAGTAGTCCAGCGCCCAGTTGAAGTGATCGAGCCGCGGCCAGCGGAAGCCGGCGTAGGCGGTGGCGTAATCGCTGCGGTGGTGCAGCAGGAAGTCCCGGGCCTGCAGGAAGGCCCGCGCGGACGCACTGTCGCTCATCGATGTCTCCTCGCCTCTTTTGGGGTTATTGTGCGTGGTAGCCAGCCTAGCGAGCTTTGACACAGCGCAGGACCCAGGGGCAACCCTTGTTGCCAAGAGTTACGCGCCCGACCCAGAATCGGCGCAGACCACGACCCGTGGATTCGACGAGGCCCTTGCCATGATCATGCCGGCGCGCAGCCAGACCCTGTTCGACCTTCTGGAGCGCAGCGCGGCGCGCCACCCGCAGCGCCTGGCCATCGCCTGCGGCGACACCCGCTGGAGCTATGCACAGTTCGCCGACGTGTGCGAGCGCCTGGCCCACGGCTTGCATGCGCTGGGCGTGCAGCGGGGCAGCCACGTGGCGCTGCTGTCGCGCAACTCCCATGCCTTCGCGGCCATGCGTTTCGCGCTGGCCCGCCTGGGCGCCGTGCTGGTGCCGGTGAACTTCATGCTGGGTGCGGCTGAGGCCGGCTTCATCCTGCGCCACTCCGAATCCATGCTGCTGGCCAGTGACAGCGAGTTCGCACCGGTGGCCCGCGAGGCTGCCCGGGGAAGCTCGGTGCGCCATTTCGTGTGGCTCGAGTCCGAACGCGCCAGCCAGGCGGCACAAGGCATGATCGACTGGACCGAGTTGCTGCGCGTGCAGGGCGAGGCGCCCCGGCCGGCCCTGCAGGGCTCGGATGCCGCGCAGATCGTCTACACCAGCGGCACCGAGTCGGCGCCCAAGGGCGCCGTGCTCAGCCACGAGGCGCTGCTGTGGGAATACGTCAGCTGCGTGGTGGGCGCCGACATCGGCTCCGAGGATCTGCTGCTGCACGCGTTGCCGCTGTTCCACTGCGCGCAGCTCGACGTGTTCCTCGGCCCGGCGGTTTACGTGGGCGCCAGCAACGTGATCACCGCGCAGCCTTCGCCCCAGAGCCTGCTGGCGCTGCTCGGGCAGCATCGCATCAGCTCGTTCTTCGCGCCGCCCACGGTGTGGATCGGCCTGCTGCGCTGCCCGGACTTCGACACCACCGACCTGGGCAGCCTGCGCAAGGGCTACTACGGTGCGTCGATCATGCCGGTGCAGGTGTTGCGCGAACTGGCGCAGCGCCTGCCCCGGGTCCGGCTGTGGAACCTGTACGGACAGACCGAGATCGCGCCCCTGGCCACCCTGCTGCAACCCGAGGACCAGCTGCGCAAGCCGGGCTCGGCGGGCCGCGCGGCGTTGAACGTGCGCACGCGTGTCGTGGACGAGCTGATGCGCGACGTGGCACCCGGCGAGGTGGGCGAGATCGTGCATCGCTCGCCCCAGCTGATGAGCGGGTATTTCCGCGACCAGGCGAAGACGGACCAGGCCTTCGAGGGCGGCTGGTTCCACTCCGGCGATCTCGGCAGCCTGGATGCGGAGGGCTACCTGTATGTGGTCGACCGCAAGAAGGACATGATCAAGACCGGGGGCGAGAACGTGGCCAGCCGCGAGGTGGAGGAATGCATCTACCTGCTGCCGCAGGTCAGCGAGGCCGCGGTGGTGGCGCTGCCGCATCCGCGCTGGATCGAGGCCGTCACCGCCTTCGTCGTGCTCAAGTCCGGCCAGCAGCTCGACGAGGCTGCTCTGATCGCGCATTGCGAGAACACGCTGGCGCATTTCAAGGCACCGAAAAAGGTGGTGTTCCTGGACGCGCTGCCGAAGAACCCCAGCGGCAAGCTGCTCAAGCGCCGCCTGCGCGACGACTACGCCACGCTGTACCAGGCCTGAACCCGCGGCCCGCGCCGGCGCCTGTCGCGCCGGCTCAGGGCCAGCGCGCCGGCGAGCTGCCGAGCTCGGCGGCGGGAAGCTCCCAGCGCGTATCCACGCCCTCGATGCGCCAGGGCGCGCGCAGGCGCCGCGCCGGACCCCAGGGGGTGTGCTCGATCGCCGGCTCCAGATCGACCTCGGCTTGCGGGGCGTGGGCCGCGCGCGCCTCGGGTGGCGGGCTGTCGAGCAGCAGCTCGGCGGTGCGCGCCAGCGACAGCCGCGCGCGGGTGGCGCCGCCACCCTGCGCACGCAGGCTCAGTCCGCGCAACACGGCGCCCGCCATCAGGTAGCCGGTGGCATGGTCCAGGGCCTGCACCGGCAGCGGCAGCGGCCGGCTCGCCCCGGCCTGGCGCATGCCGGTCTCGGCGATGCCGCAACTCATCTGCACCAGGCTGTCGAAACCGCGCCGCGACGCCCAGGGGCCGGCCCAGCCATAGGCGTCCAGGCTCACGTCGATCAGGTCGGCGCGCAGGCCCTGGCGCACCGCGACGCCCAGGCCCAGTGCCTCCAGTGCCCCCGGACGCAGACCATGCACGAACACGTCGGCGCCGGCGAGCAGATGGGCGAAGGTCTCGCGACCCTGCGAGGTCTTCAGGTCCAGCCGCGCGCAGCGCTTGCCCCGCGTGACGTCGGGGACCACGCCCGGCTCCTCCCATTGCGGCGCATCGATGCGAAGCACCGTGGCCCCCAGTCCCGCCAGCATGCGCGTGGACACGGGGCCGGCCAGCACGCGGGTCAGGTCCAGCACACGCAGGCCCTGCAGCGGCCTGCCCGCCACGGGCGCCCAGGCCCCCGATGCCACCGGTGCCACCGGTGCCACCGGTGCCGCCGCCGGCACCGGCTCGCGCAGCACCAGAGGCTGCGCGCGCAGCGCGGCACCCTGATCCAGCGCGCGCCAGCTCGCGGTCTCCCGCATCCAGGCGGCGCAGCCCCCGGCCTCCACCACCGCCTGCTCCAGCTGCGCGCCCTGCCAGGCCGCTACCCGCGGCGCCGCGCGCGCGGCATCGGCTCCCGCATCCAGGCCGAGCACGCCGCAGGCCGCGGCGCGATGGTGCGGCGCATTGCAATGCAGGCGGATCCAGCCGTCGGCGCAGGCGTAGTCGCCGGTCAGCGAGTCGCGCACGGGGGGCGGCTTCCAGCCCTGCGGGCGCAGCGACTCGCCGAACCACAGCGCGGCCAGCCGGCGATCCACCTCCACGCCCGCGCGATCCGCGTCCTGCCGGCCGCTGGCCAGGGCCTGCAGCTCATCGGCCGCCAGCGCCGCGCAGGCGACGGCCGCCGCCGCGAGATCACTGACCGCGAAGGCCCCGGGCAGCGCGCCCTCGCCCACCAGGCGCAGACGCGCCAGGCGCGCCGGATCGCCGCCCAGCGCGGCCCACATCTGCGCGCTCAGCGCGCGTGCCACCGCGAACATGGCCCGGGTCTCCGCTGCGCGCGCCCGTCCGGCTCAGGCTTCCAGGTCGATGCCCTTGGTCTCCGGCGTGGCCAGGATGGCCAGGATGGCCAGCACCGCATAGACCATCACGAACATGCCGATGTACAGCCAGGCCTTGTGGATGCCGTAGGCATGCAGGATCAGCCCCGCGACTATGGGGATCAGCCCGCCGCCGTAGACCTGCGACACCTGGTAGCCGGCGCTGGCGCCCGAGGCACGATAGCGGGTGGGGAAGTTCTCCGTGTAGAAGGTCGGAATGGCGCCATAGCCGAAGCCGAACACGAAACCGAATCCGACCACCTCGGCCAGCACCGCGAGGGCGAAATCATGGGTGTTGAGCAGGTAGAAGTAGGGAATCGCCCACACCAGGAACACCACCGCCGACACCAGCAGCACGGTACGCCGGTTGATGCGGTCGGCCAGCTTGGCGCCGATGAACATGAACACCAGCATCGAGGCGGCGGCGATCAGGCCCACCGTCTCGGCCTGCGTGCCGGTGAATCCCACCGCCTTCATGTAGCCGGTTCCGAACACGAAACTGAGGAAGAAGGCGCCGCCGAACATGGCGTTGACCAGCGAGGTGCGCAGGATGCGCAGGGGCATTTCCTTCCAGACCTGCGCGGCCGGGCTGGACAGGGTCTGCCGGTCCTGCTGGAAACGCTCGAACACGAAACTGTCCATGGACCGCGCACGGATCACGATGCCCACGATGGCCACCGCGAAGCCGATGAAGAAGAAGATGCGCCAGCCCCAGGCCACGAACTCGGCCGGAGCCATCGACGAGCGCACGATGATCACCGAGCCGAATCCCAGCAGCAGCCCGATGGGGATCGCGAAACCCACCCAGGCGCCCCAGAAGGCGCGGTTGGGGCTTTTCGCGGCCTGCTCGACCACCCAGGTCGAGGCCGTGCCGAACTCGGCGCCGAAACTGATGCCCTGCGCCAGTCGGAACAGGATCAGCAGCACCGGCGCGGCGACCCCGATGGAGTCGTAGGTCGGGGTCAGCCCGATGAACAGGGTGCTCACCCCCATCAGCAACAGCGCCCAGACCATCGCGTCCTTGCGGCCGTAGCGGTCGGCGATGTTGCCGAAGATGAAGGCTCCCACCGGGCGGATCACGATGCCCAGGCCGTAGACCGCGATCGCCGCGGAAACCGCCGCCAGGCTGGGCAGCTTGAAGAACACGCCCCCCCAGACCGTGGCGGCGATGATCCCCGTGACCAGGAAGTCGTATTGTTCGATCACCGAACCGATGATGCTCGCCAGCGCCACTCGGTAGATGTCGTCCCGGGAAGGCGTGGCCGCATGCGTTGCACTTGTCGTCATGAAAAGTCTCCGATCGGCCTTGCGCCGCTTGTAGTGGACTTCGGAGGTCGCTTGGGAACGACTCTTTCGGCTTGTGCCGGGCGTGCGGTACGCGGACTGCGCGCGACCGTGGACGGGCTTGTCGGGATCATTCCTCGGACAAGTCCAGGCGACTGGGCTGGCGACGCTCGACGGCCCAGCGCAGCAGGGCCGCGGCGCGAAGGGGCGCATGCGCGAACTTGCCGTAGGGCAGGGTCAGGAACAGGGCCATCACCGCTCCCAGGTGCAGCGCCAGCAGCGAGGGCATGGCCGGGCCGGCCCGCCACGCCGCCAGCGCCAGGCCGCTGAGCGCCACCGCCAGCAGCAAGGCGATGAAGCCCAGGTCCATGGGTCGCTGCGCCGGATCGCCCTGCAGCGGGTGGCGGCGCAGGTTCAGGCCCAGCAGGCCCATGCAGCCCAGCACCATCAGCGCTCCTCCGGCCAGCCCCAGCAGCGTGGGCAGGCTGGTGTAGGCGTAGGGCGCCTCCCGGTGCAGCAGGTAGTGGTAGACGGTGGCCACCGAGGTGGCCGCGAAGCACAGCCCGAAACCGTAGAAGGTGGCCTGGTGGAAATGCCGGCGCGCCAGCGAGAAGGCATCGTCCTCGTTGTTGCAGCCCTCGCCGTGGCCCCCGCCCAGGTAGCGCAGGGTCGCCACCGCGCCGGCGGCCTCGCCCAGGGCCGCCGGCCCCGGCACGCCCGGATCGAGTTCGCGCCAAAAGCGCAGGACTCCCAGGCCCAGCGCGAACAGGGCCCAGGCGAAAGCCAGGGTGAATACCCAGGCCAGCAGCGCGTGCGGGAACACGGCGTAGAAATTCCCGGCCGCCGGCGGGCCCGCCAGCGTGCCGCGCAGGGCCAGCACCAGCAGCATGAAACCGGCGAGGCCCCCGGCCAGGGCCAGGGCCACGACCAGGCCGTTGCGCGCGTACAGCGCGCCCAGCGCAGGCGGCCAGGCCAGACGGGCATAACTGCGCACGCGTACCCGCGCCATGGTGCGCGGCACGTTCACCGCGAACTCGTGCGGAGCTGCGTATTGGCAGGCATGCAGACAGGCGCCGCAGTTGTGGCACAGGTTGGCGAGGTAGTCCACGTCGCGGGCATCGAATTGCAGGCGTCGGGTCATGGCCGGGAACACCGCGCAAAAGCCTTCGCAGTATCGGCAGGCGTTGCAGATCTGCAGAATGCGCGAGGCCTCCTGCACGGGATCCGGCAGCTCATGCGCCAGCGTCCCGCCCTGCGGTCGCGCCTGCTCCGTCTCGGCTTCAAGCTGCCGCATGCACGCCCCCCCCTTGCGCCGACCACGCCGCGCGCTGGCCCGCGATGCGCCCGAAGGCGGTTCCGATGCTCATGCCGACCCCGGCGGTGTAGCCCTGGCCCAGCACGTTGCCGGCCATCATCTCGCCGGCCACGTACAGGTTCGGGCTGGCTCGCCCCCCGAATCGCACGGCGGCGGTCTCGTCGGTGCGCAGGCCGAGGTAGGTAAAGGTCACGCCGGGACGCAGCGCATAGGCGGTGAAGGGGGGCTTGTCGATGGGCAGGGCCCAGTGGCTCTTCACCGGAGACAAGCCTTCGGTGCGGCAGTCGTCGAGACGCGTGTGGTCGAAGCTTCCCGGGCGGCAGGCGGAGTTGTAGGCCTGCAGGGTGCGCACGAATTCGGGCTCGGGCAGGCCCAGCGCACGTGCCAGTTCGGGCAGGGTCTGCGCGCGCGTGCCCGCGAACACCGGTGGCATGAAGCGTCCCACGGCCTTCGCGTCGATGATGGACCACGCCGTCTGCCCGGGTTGCTGCGCCACCAGGCGGCCCCAGATCGCATAGCGCTTGGGCCAGAAGTCCTCGCCTTCGTCATAGAAGCGCTGCCCGTCGCGGTTCACGACCACGCCCAGGGATACGCAGTCGATGCGCGTGCAGATGCCGCCGTCGTACAGCGGCGCGCGCGCGTCGATGGCCACCATGTGCGCCTGGGTCGGGTCTCCGACCGAGTCGGCGCCGGCGTCGAGCATGAAGCGCAGCAAGGTGCCGGTGTTGAAGCGCGTACCGCGGATGAGGAACTGATCCGACGGATATTCGCCGCGTTCATTGCGCCCCCAGGCTTCGCGCAGCCACTCGCGGTTGGATTCGAAGCCGCCGGAGGCCAGCACGCAGCTGCGCGCGGCGATGCGCTCCTCGCCCACCCAGGCCGCGACGAAACGCTCGCCGTCGAGCTCGATGCGCGCCACCGGCGCCTCGTAGCGCACCTGCACGCCCAGGTTCTCGGCGCTGCGGTAGTAGGCGTTCACCAGGGCCTTGCCCCCGCCCATGAAAAAGGCATTCGTGCGTGCGGTGTGCAAGGCGCCCGACAGCGAAGGCTGGAAGTGCACTCCGTGGCGCCGCATCCAGGGCCGCACGGTGGACGAGGCACGGATGACCAGGCGCGCCAGGGCCTCGTCGGTCCGCCCTCCGGTGACCTTGAGCAGGTCCTGCCAGAACTCTTCCTCGGGATACGCGTCGATCAGCACGTCCTGCGGTTCGTCGTGCATGCAGCGAAGGTTGCGCGTGTGCTGGGAATTGCCGCCGCGCCACGCACGCGGCGAGGCCTCCAGCATCAGCACCGTGGCGCCCGCCTCGCGTGCGGTCAGCGCCGCGCACAGCGCCGCATTGCCCCCTCCGATGACGAGCACATCGAGCATCCGCGCCCTCCCCCGCGAGCATCCCGAGGACTCAAGCATAGACCAGGGCGCGCCGGCAGCGCGAGCGGAAAATTTGTGAAATTTTCGGCACGCCACGACATTTTCAGGAGCTGCCAAGCTCGACGCGCGCCCCGGCAGGCGCGACACTGGATACCGGCGGATCGAGCCCTGGCAGTCAAGGTGCGAGCCCGATGCGTCGGCACGTGCTCTGGGAAGGAAAAACAACATGTTGAAGAAGATTCCGGCCGCGCTCGCCCGGCCAGGAATGTTCATCCAGAAATTCGAAGGCCCGTGGCTTTCGCATCCCTTCTGGCGCAGCTCCTTTTTGCTGGAAGAGCCGGAGGATCTGCGCAAGATCGTGGATTCGGGCATTCCCGAACTGTGGATCGACACCGACAGGGGGATCGATGTGCCCGAGGCGCGCGAGCCCCTGCAGGCGCAGGCGCCACAGCAGCCCGCGCCGCCTCGACAGGTCGGCTCCGCGGCGGCCCCGGAGCCCGCGCCGGCGTCTGCGAGCCGGGTGGAGATGGCCGCGGAGCTCGGGCGCGCGCGCAAGCTATACGAAGACTCCAGGGCCAGGATGCGGGCATTGTTCTCCGAGGCCAGACTCGGACGTGCCATCGATCCCCAGATGGCCGGCAGCCTGGTCGAGGACATCGCGGCCTCGCTGCAGCGCAACCCCTGGGCCCTGATCAGCGTGGCGCGCCTCAAGACCAGCGACGAGTACACCTACATGCACTCGGTGGCGGTATGCGCGCTGATGATCGCCCTGGGTCGTCACCTGGGGCTGGCGGACGAGCAGATTCGCGAGGCCGGCACGGCCGGACTGCTGCACGACCTGGGCAAGGCGCGCATCCCGCCGGACATCCTGAACAAGCCCGGCAAGCTCAGCGAGCGCGAATTCACCATCATGAAGACCCACCCGCGCCACGGCTGGGACATGCTGCGCCAGGTGCGCGGCATGGGCGAGGCCGCGCTGGACGTGTGCCTGCACCATCACGAGAAGATGGACGGCAGCGGCTACCCCGACGGCCTGGCCGGCGAGTCCATCTCCCTGGTGGCGCGCATGGGGGCGGTGTGTGACGTCTACGATGCGGTCACCTCCAACCGGCCCTACAAGAAGGGCTGGGACCCGGCGGAGTCGCTGCGCAACATGGCGCGCTGGACCGGCTCGCACCTGGACCCGAGAATCTTCGCCGCATTCGTGAAAAGCGTGGGCATCTATCCGGTGGGCAGCCTGGTGCGCCTGGAATCCGGGCTCATGGGCGTGGTGGTCGACCAGGCCGAATCCTCGCTGCTCACACCCCGGGTGCGCACGTTCTTCTCGGCGAAGACACGCGGCTACCTGCAACCGGCCCTGATCGACCTGGCCCGGCCCGGCTGCCAGGACCGCATCGCGGGCCCCGAGAACCCTGCGGATTGGGGCATCACGGACGCGGACAGCTATTGGCAGTAGGTGAGAACATGAGGAAACATTGCGCGAATGGGCGACTCCTCGGCCGGGTCTGCCGTTGTTCATCGCCAAGGCGCTTGCGCTACGCTTTGGCAAGGCCAGGATCCGGAGGGCATTGCACATGAGCGCTCACATGCAGGGAACATCCGGGGCTGGCACACCGGAACCAGGCCCGCCCCACTGCGGAGGCGACCCGGAGCACTGCGGCATCTGCGGCAACGGCCTACGCAACGAGCTGGACTTCAGTTTCGCCTACCAGCCCATCGTCGACCTTCCCGCGCGGCGCATCTTCGCCCACGAGGCGCTGGTGCGCGGCCCCGCCGGGCAGTCCGCGGCGAGCGTGCTCGAACGCATCCGCGAAGGCACGCGCTACAGCTTCGACCAGGCCTGCCGCGTCAAGGCCATCAACCTGGCTTGTGACTTCGGCCTGCTCGAGCGCGGGGGCGAGAAGCTGTCCATCAACTTCCTGCCCCACGCCGTGTACCGGCCCGAAGTGTGCATACAGACCACGCTGCAGGCCGCGCGCAGGCGCGGGCTGGACGTGTCGAGCATCGTGTTCGAGGTCACGGAGGGCGAGCGCATCGAGGACGGCCCCTGGTTCGCCGAGATCCTGCGCGAATATCGCCGGCAGGGCTTTCTCACCGCCATCGACGATTTCGGCGCCGGCTACGCCGGCCTGCGCCTGCTGGCGGATTTCCAGCCCGACCTGATCAAGCTGGACATGGACCTGGTGCGCAACGTGGACACCCAGCCCGCGCGCCAGGCCATCGCCCGTTCGGCCATACGCCTGGCGCAGGAATTGCGCATCGCGCTGGTGGTCGAGGGCGTCGAGACACCGGGCGAGCGCGACTTCTTCCTGCACGAGGGCGTCGCGCTGTTCCAGGGCTATCTGTTCGCGAAGCCGGCGTTCCAGAACCTGGCGCGCCTGAGCGACTGCGTCTGAGCCGGCACGGCCTCAGGGCAGTCCGCGACCGACCATGGTCTCGGGGCGGACCGCGGCATCGAAGCTGCGGGCGTCGATCAGGCCCGAGCGCAGCGCCGCCTCGCGCAGGCTCAGGCCCTGCTCCTGCGCCAGGTGCGCGATGGACGCGGCCCGGTCGTAGCCGATGATCGGCGCCAGCGCCGTCACCAGCATCAGCGACTGCCCGACGAAGGCCTCGATGCGCGCGCGGTCGATCTGGGTATCTCGAACCGAATATTCGTGGAATTTCTCGCTTGCATCCCCCAGAATGCGCAAGGCTTGAAGCACGTTATCGATGATGATTGGGCGCATCGCGTTGAGCTCGAAATTTCCCTGCGAGCCCGCGAAGGCCACGGCATTGTCCAGCCCGATGACCTGTATGCACACCATCACCATCACCTCGCACTGGCTCGGGTTGACCTTGCCGGGCATGATGGACGAGCCCGGTTCCTGGGCCGGCAGGATCAGTTCACCCAGCCCGCAACGCGGCCCCGAGGCCAGCCAGCGCATGTCGTTGGCGATTTTCATCAGCGCGACGGCCAGCCCGCGCAAGGCCCCCATGACCCGCACCATGGCGTCCAGCGAGCCCTGCGCGGCGAACTTGTTCGGTGCGGTGACCAAGGGCATGCCGGTCAGCTCGGCCAGTTTCGCGGCCATGTCGCGGCCGAAGTGGGCGGGGGCATTCAGGCCCGTGCCGACCGCGGTGCCCCCGGCGGCGAGCTCGTACAGACCCGGCCTGGCCGATTCGAGGCCCCGCAGCGCCTCGCGGATCTGGTGGGCGTAGCCGGACCACTCCTGGCCGACGGTCAGGGGCGTGGCGTCCTGCAGGTGGGTGCGTCCGATCTTGACCACGTCCATCCACTGCGCGGCCTTGTGCTCGATGCAGTGGGCCAGCGCTTCCACCCGGGGCAGCAGCTCCTGGTCGATGGCCAGCAGCGTGGCCAGATGCATGGCGGTGGGGAAAGTGTCGTTGGACGACTGCCCCAGGTTCACATGGTCGTTCGGATGCACCGGATCGTGCGATCCGATGACAGCTCCGAGGATCTGCGAGGCCCGGTTGGCCAGCACCTCGTTGACGTTCATGTTCGTCTGGGTTCCCGAGCCGCTTTGCCAGACCGGGAGCACGAATTCCTCGTCGAGCAGGCCGGCGATGGCCTCGTCGGCGGCCTGGACGATGGCCGCGGCCCGCCTGGCGTCCAGGCGCCCCGCGGCCTGGTGGACCAGGGCCGCCGCCTTTTTCACGTAGCCGTAGGCCTGATACACGCGCAGGGGCATGCGCTGCTCGCCGATGCGGAAATGCTCCAGGCTGCGCTGGGTCTGCGCACCCCAGTAACGCATGGCCGGCACCTCGACACTGCCCAGGGAATCGGACTCGCTGCGCACGCCGCTGGCGTCGATGCCGATGGGCGGAACGACCGGCCCCGTTGGCTTGCCTTCTCGCATGCTTCGCTCCCGGATGCCTCGGCCAGGGCCTGCAGCAGCAGGCAGGGAACATGGCGCGCCCGGCGGGGATCGAACCCACGACCCTCGGCTTCGGAGGCCGATACTCTATCCACTGAGCTACGGGCGCATGGCGCCGGAGCGCTGCTCCGGGCCAAACCGACAGTGTAACGCCTGCCACGAGGCGGCAACACGCCGGGGGCCTGCACACGCCTCGAGCGACGCGCTTCGCCGCGCGCCCGCGCGGATGCCACGATGCGGCCCGGCATGTGCTGACGATCGTCAACTCCGCGCACATGCCGCGGCGCATCAGGACGCCGCGCCTGCCCAGGGCCGCGCGGGCGTCCTATCATGCAGCTCGCAACTGCGGCGCGACCCTCGCGGGGGGGCCGGGCCATTCATGACCACTTTGCACCGACCATGAGCGCACACGACTCCAAACACTCCAAGGGCCATGCCGCGCCCGCCGACGCTTCGAACGGGGCCCTGCCCTTCGCCCCCACGCTGCGCAAGCTGATCGTGATCCTGCTGGTGGGCTTCGCGGTGCCCGTGATCATCCTGGTGCTGATCGCCCACTTCATCGCCGACGAGACCGCGCCGCCCGCCTCCTCCGAGGCGGTGGGCACGCAGGTCTCCGCGGCCTCCGCCGCCTCCGCCGCCTCCACCGAGCAGCGCATCGCGCCCGTGGCGCAGGCCAGCGCGGCCGCCCCGGCGGCGGCCAGCGCCCCGGCCGCGGCTGCCGCCCCCGCGGCCGGCGGAACCACCGTGGCCGATGCGGGCAAGAAGGTCTACGAGAGCACCTGCATCGCCTGCCACGGCGCCGGCGTTGCCGGAGCACCCAAGTTCGGCGACAAGTCCGCCTGGGCCCCGATCATCGCCCAGGGCATGCCCACGCTGTACGAGCGTGCCCTGCACGGCTACACGGGCAAGCGCGGCATGATGCCGCCCAAGGGCGGCAGCTCGGCCAGCGACGCCGACGTGAAGGCCGCGGTCGACTACATGGTCGCCGCCGCCAAGTAAGAGCAGGCGGCCGCGCCGGTCCCGCCGGCGCGCGAGCTCAGCCCTGGCGCGCCGAGGCCGAGGGGCTGGCGCAAAAGCCCAGCCGCGCCTCGATGTCCGCCGCGGCCAGCGGCTGCAGCGCCAGCGCGGCGCTTCCGGGCAGGCGCAGGCTCGACAGCGAGTCGTCGAGCCACGGCTCCAGCAGCACCATGTCCAGGCTGTGCAGCAGCCCCGGGCCGGCCTGGGTGCCCAGCCACAGCCGCCCCCGCTCGTCCAGCCAGGCCTCGTGCACCTCGCAGTGCGCGCCGGTATGGCTGCTCCAGCGCGCGCCCCGCGCGTCGACCTGCAGGCGCAGGATCAGCGGCGCGACCTCGAGTTCCACGTAGACCTGCTGCGGCCCGTTCTGGAATACCCAGCGACCCTGGGGATCGGGCTGGTAATTGCGTCCGATGAAGGCGCACAGGCCCTCGTGCTGCAGGCGGCCGGCACCCTGCTTGTCCAGAGCGCCGTCCTCGCGCCTTGGCCAGGGCAGCGCCTGCGCGTCGCGAATCCACCACTGGCCGCGAGCATCCAGCCCCAGCCAGCCCGCGCAGGCCGGAACCCGGGGCCAGCGGCGCATGGCCTGGAGCACTTGCTCATCCATGATGCGAGGGCCGATGCGCGCCTCAATGCAGGCGCTCGGACTGGGCCAGCAGTTCGCCGGCCTCCTCGATGGTGCCAGGGCTGGCGTGGTGCAGCACCAGGCGCCAGCCCTGGGGCGTGCGCAGATACACGTTGGTGGCCAGCACGCAGGCGAAGGCCGCCGAGGCCCCGGGGGGCAGGCTGACGCGCTCGACCACGTTGTGCACGGCGCAGCCCATGGTGACGGTGCGCAGCACGCACTCGGGCGCGACCGGCAGCGCGCCGCCCCCCAGCAACTGCTCGAAACTCGCACGGATCGCCGCGGCACCGACCAGGCGTGCCCCGCCGGGATGTATGCACACCGGCTCGTCGTCGTCGCTCCACACCCGCATCACGGCCTCGGCATCGCCGGCCTGCAGGGCCTCGTAGAAGGCGGCTTCGGCGGCTTCGGCGGAACTCAGCGGCCCGCTGGCCACAGGGGGGTTGCGAGGCATGGGCGACTCCAGGCGCGGCATCGGCCGCGGGGCTTCACTTGAACACGACGGTCTTGTGGCCGTTGCGCAGGATGCGGTGCTCCACATGCCAGCGCACCGCGCGCGCCAGCACCTGGTTCTCCACGTCCTGTCCCACCGAGGTCAGCTCCTCGGCATCCAGGCCGTGGTCCACGCGCTGCACGTCCTGCTCGATGATAGGGCCCTCGTCCAGCTCGGGCGTCACGTAGTGCGCGGTGGCCCCGATCAGCTTCACGCCGCGCTCATGCGCCTGTCGGTACGGACGCGCGCCCTTGAAGCTGGGCAGGAAGGAATGGTGGATGTTGATGGCCCGTCCGTCCAGCGCGGCGCAGAACTCGGCGCTCAGGATCTGCATGTAGCGCGCCAGCACCAGCAGTTCCACCCCCTGTTCACGCATCAGCGCCTCGATGCGCAATTCCTGCGCGCGCTTGGTCGGCGCGTCGGCCCCGGCGGCCAGCGGCTCGTGGTGAAAGGGCACTTCGTAGTGCGCCGCCAGCGACGCGCAGTCGCGGTGGTTGGACACCACGCCCACCACGTCCATGGGAATCTGCCCGGCACGCCAGCGGAACAGCAGGTCGTTGAGACAATGGGCCTGGCGGCTCACCGCGATGAGCACGCGCTGGCGCCGCGCCACGGAGTGGATCTGCGCCTGCATGCCGAAGCGCTGGCGCAGGTCGGTGAACAGGAGCTCGACCTTCTCGGCGCCGTCCAGATGCGCCGGCGCCGCGAAGTGCACGCGCATGAAGAACAGGCCCGTGGCGGGGTCGCCGAACTGCTGCGAATCCAGGATGTTGCATCCGGCCTGGTACAGCACGCCGGAAACCGAATAGACGATGCCCTTGGCATCGGCGCAGGACAGGGTGAGGATGAAATCGTTGGCGGCGGGAGTCATGGCATGCGGCGGCGCGCGCCGACCATCGGCGCGGCCGCCGGAATTCTAGGGAATTCCCGGGTGTCGTTCAGGAATCGCCGAGCCGGGCCACCACGGCGGCGGCGAAGGTCCGGGTGTCGGCCTTGCCCCCGAGGTCGCCAGTGCGCACGCCGTCGACGTTGAGGCTGCGCTCGATGGCGCGACGCAGGCGCTCGCCCTTGTCCTTCAGGCCCACGTGATCGAGCATCATGCCGGCGGCCAGCATCAGCGCCACCGGATTGGCGATGCCCTTGCCGGCGATGTCCGGCGCCGAGCCGTGCACGGCCTCGAAAATGGCTGCGTCCTGGCCGATGTTGGCGCCGGGCGCCATGCCCAGGCCGCCGACCAGCCCGGCGCACAGGTCGGAGAGGATGTCCCCGAACAGGTTGGTGGTGACCAGGCAGTCGAACTGCCAGGGATTGATCACCAGCTTCATGCAGCACGCGTCGACGATCACGTCGTCCAGCGCGATGCGGTCGGCGTATTTCTGCTGGTGCAACTGGTAGGCCGTTTCCAGGAAGATGCCGGTCAGCGCCTTCATGATGTTGGCCTTGTGCACCACGGTCATCTTCCTGCGCCCCAGCGCGATGGCGGTGCTGAAGGCGTAGTCGAGGATATGGCGGGCGCCCTGGCGGGTGTTCACGCCGGTGGACATGGCCACCGCGTGGGGGTCGTCGTCGATGGGGATGTAGTGCTCGTAGCCCATGTACAGGCCCTCGACGTTCTCCCGGAACACCAGCAGGTCGATGTTGTCGAAACGCCCGCCGGGAATCAGCGTCTTGGCCGGACGCATGTTGGCGTACAGATGGAAGGCCTCGCGCAGGCGCACGTTGGAGGAGCGGTAGCCCCCGCCCGAGGGGGTCTCCAGCGGCCCCTTGAGGGCCAGACGGGTGCGGCGGATGCTGTCCAGCGTGGCCTGCGGCAACGGGTCGCCCGCGGCCTTCACGCCTCCCAGGCCGGCGATCTGGGGGTCCCAGTCGAAGGGAGCCTCGAGCGCCTCCAGCACGCGCAGCGTGGCCTCCATGATCTCCGGCCCGATGCCATCGCCGGCGATCAGGGTTGCGGGAATGCGGCTTGCGGGGGTGCTGTGGGCCATGCCGGGTCTCCTGGGGGGTGCGCCATCGAAACTGCGCGGCCGCTGGCATCCTGGCCGCGACTCAAGCATATACGCGGCAACGTTGCAGGAAGCTGACGACCGGCGCGCGCGCCGCGGCGTCTCAGGCCTCGGCCTGCGGCGGATCGAGGAAACCTCCGGCGCGCCAGGTCAGCACCAGGGTGTCGCGGCAACCGCCGCAGCCCTCGCGTTCGGGCAGGATGGGCGTGGTCTCGTGGATCACCCGCGTGTCGTCCATGAGCAGCGCGCTCCACGCCTGGTCCAGCGTGAAGCGCACGCCGCGCGCGCCCTGCAGTTCGAACACGCGGCTCTCACCGCCGCGGATGCCGCGGCGCTGCGCCAGCAGCACGGCCACGAAATCCACTCCGTCGCGGTGCGCGCCCTCCGGCGTGGGCCTGCCGATGCCGTCGGCGGTGTCGATGCGGAACTGGTGCGCCTCGACGAACCAGCGCGGTTGAGGCCGCAGCTGCCCGAACACGTCTCCCAGCGAAGCGAGCAACGTGTTCCAGCAAGGCATCGCGCACAGGCGTGCATCCAGCGGCTCCAGCCAGCGCACCAGCCCGCCGTGCAGCGCGTTGTAGGTCAGCGGCTGGTAGTGCGCCCGGTGGGCGACCTGGCGCAGCACCGGGGCGGCGCCCCCCGGGTCGTGCACGAAACTTCCGTGGCGGCGCCGACGATAGCGCCCGCCGTCCTTCAGGTAGGGGTCGGCCGGAAGCTCATCCCACAACGGCAGGGCCGCCGCGCACTCGGCCAGGGAAAAGCCGCAGAGCTCGGCCAGCTGGGTGGGCTGCAACAGCGCGAAGCCCTGCTCGCGCAGGCGCAGCAGCAGCGCATCGCGCAGGTCGCGCCCGGGAACGCCCGCGCGCGAGGCCGTGGCGAGGCCCGGGCCGAGGTCGAAATCGAGCATGGGGGGCCCTTCGGGTTCAGCGCCCGTCGCGCAGTCCGGTGGTGCGGTTGAACACCAGGCGGCCCGCCGCGTGGTCGCGCAGGTCGGCGACGAAATAGCCGTGGCGCTCGAACTGGAAGGAGCTTCCCGGCGCCGCGGCGCCCAGCGAAGGCTCCACCCAGGCATGCACCACGCGCAGGCTGTCGGGGTTCAAGGCCTGCAGGAAATCCGCCCCGCCCGCATCGGGCTGGTCGGCCAGGAACAGGCGGTCGTACAGACGCACCTCGGCCGGCAGCGCATCGCTGGCGCTGACCCAGCTGATCACGCCCTTGACCTTCACCGCGGCCGCGCCCGGCGTGCCGCTGCGGGTGTCGGGCACGATATGCGCGTGCACCTCGCGCACCCGGCCGTCGGCATCGCGCTCGGCACCGGTGCACTCGATGACGTAGCCGTACTTCAGGCGCACGCGCCCCCCCGGGTACAGGCGGAAAAAGCCCTTCGGCGGCTCGAACTCGAAATCCGAGCGCTCGATCCAGACCCGCGGCCCGAGCTGGAAGCTGCGCTGTCCACGCTCGGGATGATGGGGATGCACGGGAGCCTCGCAGGGCTCCAGGCGCCCTGCGCCGATCACCTCGTCCCAGTTGTCCAGCACCAGGGGCACCGGATCGAGCACGGCCATCGCGCGCGCGGCCACGGGGTCCAGATCGTCCCGCAGCGCGCCCTCGAGCACGGAGTAGTCGATCCACGAATCCGACTTGCTCACGCCGATGCGCTCGGCGAACAGGCGCAGCGCGCCGGGCGTGTAGCCGCGGCGGCGCAAGCCGGCGATGGTGGGCAGGCGCGGGTCGTCCCAGCCGGCCACGCGGCCCTCCTCCACCAGTTGCGCCAGCTTGCGCTTGCTGGTCAGCACGCTGCTGAGGTTCAGGCGCGCGAACTCGTACTGCCTGGGCAGCGGGCGCTCGAGCAGCCCGAGCCGGGCCAGGTGCTCGAGCAGCCAGTCGTAGAAGGGGCGCTGGTCCTCGAACTCCAGGGTGCACAGGCTGTGGGTGATGCGCTCCAGCGCGTCCTCGATGGGATGCGCGAAGGTGTACATGGGGTAGATGCACCAGCTGTCGCCCGTGCGATGGTGGTGGGCGAAACGGATGCGGTACAGCGCAGGGTCGCGCAGGTTCAGGTTCGGCGAGGCCATGTCGATGCGCGCGCGCAGCACCATCGAGCCCTCCGCGTGGCGGCCTTCGCGCATTTCCCGGAAGCGCTGCAGGCTTTCGGCCGCCGCACGCTCGCGCCAGGGGCTGGGTACTCCCGGCTCGGTCAGGGTGCCGCGGTTGCGGCGCATCTCCTCGGCGCTCTGCTCGTCGACGTAGGCCAGGCCCGCCTCGATGAGCGCGCAGGCGGCGCGCCACATGAATTCGAAGTAGTCACTGGCGAAAAATTCATGGCTCACCCCGCCGCTGACCCAATCGAAGCCCAGCCAGCGCACGGCTTCGCGGATCGCGTCCACGTACTCCTGGCTCTCCTTCTCGGGGTTGGTGTCGTCCAGGCGCAGGTGACACACGCCACCGTAGTCGGCGGCCAGGCCGAAGTTCAGGCAGATGCTCTTGGCGTGCCCGATGTGCAGGTAGCCGTTCGGCTCGGGAGGAAATCGCGTGCGCATGCGCGCCCCATCGAGCGGCGCCTGCGCCAGCGTGGCCGCGTCGCCCGGATGGCCGGCGAAATGCCGGCCCTGCAAGGCCCCCGAGGCCAGATCGGCCTCGATGATCTGGCGCAGGAAGTTGGAGGCTTTGGCGGGTGCGGGTGCGGGTGCGGAATTCGGCATGGATCGGACCGTGGCGGCTGCGCGCCCTCGGAGGGGCGGTCATCGGGCAAAACCCTATTGTCCGCCAAGGGCGCCCCCCCACGCCAGCACCGGCTTGCCGCACGCGGCGAGGGGACTCGCGCCGCGCCCCCGGGCGCGGCGTCGCGGCACCGTAGAATGGCAGCCCTTCCCGGCGCCCGGCGGTGCCGGCAGGAAACCCCCTACTCATCGATGGCGCCCCCGGGCGCCGGGAGCGAAACGCTATGGCCGGCCATTCCAAATGGGCCAACATCCAGCATCGCAAAGGCCGCCAGGACGAAAAGCGCGGCAAGGTCTGGACCAAGATCATCCGCGAAGTCACGGTCGCCGCCAAGCTCGGCGGCGGAGACGCCAACGCCAACCCCCGGCTGCGCCTGGCGCTGGACCGGGCGCGCGAGGCCAACATGCCGGCCGACAACCTCAAGCGGGCCATCGATCGCGGCACCGGCAACCTCGAGGGCGCGCATTACGAGGAAATCCGCTACGAGGGCTACGGCCCCGGCGGCGTGGCGATGATCATCGACTGCATGACCGACAACCGCGTGCGCACGGTGGCCGAGGTGCGCCATGCCCTGTCCAAGTTCGGCGGCAACCTGGGCACCGAGGGTTCGGTGGCCTTCCAGTTCAAGCATTGCGGGCAATTCCTGTTCGCCCCCGGAGCGCCGGAGGACAAGGTGATGGAGGCGGCGCTGGAGGGCGGAGCCGAGGACGTCAGCACCCTGGACGACGGTTCCGTGGAAGTGCTGTGCGAGCCCGCCGACTTCGGCGCCGTGTCCGCCAGCCTGCAGGCGGCCGGGCTCAAGCCGGAATACTCCGAGCTGGGCATGAAGCCCAGCGTCGAAGTGGAACTGGCCGGCGCCGACGCCGAGCGCATGCACAAGCTGGTCGACGCGCTCGAGGACCTCGACGACGTGCAGCGCGTCGACCACAACGCCATCCTGCCGTGAGCCGCGGCGCAGCCTGACCCAGCCCCCACTTCCCATGAAAATCCTGGTCATCGGCTCCGGAGGCCGTGAACACGCGCTGGCGTGGAAACTGGCCCACTCCCCACGTGTGAAGAAGGTGTTCGTGGCCCCCGGCAACGGGGGCACCGCGGGCGTGCCGCACCTGGAGAACCTGGCGATCTCCGAGATCGAGCGCCTGGCCGACTTCTGCGTGGCCGAGGACGTGCACCTCACCGTCGTGGGGCCCGAGGCACCGCTGGCCGCCGGCGTGGTGGACCATTTCCGCGAGCGCCGGCTGCGCATCTTCGGGCCCACCCGCGCCGCCGCCCAGCTGGAGAGCTCCAAGGCCTACGCGAAGGAGTTCATGCAGCGCCACGGCATCCCGACCGCGCAGCACCGCACCTTCACCGACCCGGCGCAGGCCCATGCCTACATCGCCGAGCGCCAGTGCGCGCTGGTGGTCAAGGCCGACGGGCTGGCCGCCGGCAAGGGCGTGGTGGTGGCCGCCACGCCCGAGGAAGCGCATGCCGCGGTGGACGACATGCTCGAGCGCAACACCTACGGCGTGCAGCATGGCGAAGCCGGCGCGCGCGTGGTGATCGAGGATTTCCTCGAAGGCGAGGAAGCCAGCTTCATCGTGCTGGTCGACGGCACCCGCGTGCTGCCGCTGGCCTCGAGCCAGGACCACAAGCGCCTGCGCGACGGCGACCAGGGGCCGAACACCGGGGGCATGGGCGCCTATTCGCCGGCCCCGGTGGTCACGCCCGAGGTGCACGCGCGGGTGATGCGCGAGATCATCATGCCCACCGTGCAGGGCATGGCCGCGGACGGCAACCCCTACACCGGCTTCCTGTACGCGGGCCTGATGATCGACCGCCAGGGCCACGCGCGCACGCTGGAATTCAACTGCCGCCTGGGCGACCCCGAGACGCAGCCCATCCTCATGCGCCTGAAGAGCGACCTCGTGCAGGTGCTGGACGCCGCCATCGACGGCAAGCTCGACGCGCTGGAACTGCAATGGGACCGGCGCACCGCGCTGGCGGTGGTGATGGCTGCCCCGGGCTACCCGGAGGCTCCGCGCCTGGGCGGGGCCATCGAAGGCCTGCCGGCGCCCGCCGAGGACCTGCAGGTGTTCCATGCGGGCACGCGCCTGGACGGCGAGGTGCTTCGCACCTCGGGCGGACGCGTGCTGGCCGTCACCGCGCTGGGAGACTCGCTGCGCATGGCGCAGCAGCGCGCCTACAGCGGGGTGCGCCAGATCCGTTTCGAGGGCATGCAGTTCCGCCAGGACATCGGCTGGCGCGCGCTCGAGAAGTCGCAGGCCCGCCCGAAGGCGGCGCAAGCCCCGCGCGGAACGGGCCAGGCGACTCCCGGCGCGCCTGGCGACTCCAAGGGCTAGCGCGGGGCAGGCCGGACGCGCGCCGGCCCCGCTTCAGATCACTCCATCGCGTCGCAGGGTCTCGATGGCCTCGGCATCGAAGCCGAGTTCGGCGAGCACCTGCTCGTTGTGCGCGCCCAGCGCCGGGCCCAGCCAGCGCGTGCCGCCCGGCGTGCGCGCGAGCCGGGGCACCACCCCCGGCACATCCACCGGGGTGCCGTCGGCCAGCGCATGGCGCTCGATCATGCCGCGCGCCCGGAATTGCTCGTCGGCGCAGATGTCGGCGATGCTGTAGATGCGGCTGGCCGGCACGTCGGCCTCGCGCATGGCGCGCACCACCTCGGCGGCCTCGTGGCGCCCGACCCATTGCTGGATCGCCTGGTCGATCTCGAAGGTGGCCCGGATGCGCCCGGGATTGGTCGCCAGGTCGGCACGCGAGGCCAGGTCCTCGCGCCCGATGGCCAGCATCAGGCGGCGGAAGATCGCATCCCCGTTGCCCGAGATCTGCACCCACTCGCCGCCGGCGCTGCGGTACACGTTGGAAGGCACGATGCCGGCGATGGAACTGCCGCAGCGCTCGCGCACCGTGCCGCCCACGCTGTATTCCATCAGGGTGCTTTCCATGAGATTGAACACCGACTCGGTCAGCGCCACGTCCACCACCTGGCCCTCGCCTCCCCGGCTGCCGTCGAAACGTCCGCCCGTGGCGTCGCGGTGGCGCAGCGCCATCATCGCGCCCATCACGGCGTGCAGCGCGGCGATGGAATCCCCCAGCGACAGGTTGGAGCGCATCGGCGGGTAGGCGGGGTCGCCGGTGACGTAGCGCATGCCCCCCATGGACTCGGCAATGGCGCCGAATCCCGGCTGGGCGCGCAGCGGCCCGGTCTGGCCGAAGCCGGAGATGCGCACCATGACCAGCGAGGGATTGACCTGGCTGAGCTGCTCCCAGCCCAGGCCGAGCTTTTCCAGCACCCCCGGGCGCATGTTCTCGACCAGCACGTCGCATCGACGCACCAGGCGCAGCACGATGTCGCGCCCGGCCGACGCCTTCAGGTCCAGGGTGATGCAGCGCTTGTTGCGCGCCTGCGCGGCCCACCACAGCGAGGTTCCGGCATGCATCTGGCGCCAGCCGCGCAGCGGGTCGCCACCGGCGTCGCCGCCGCGCGCGGGCGTCTCCACCTTGACGACGTCGGCGCCGAACTCGGCCATCAGCCGGGTGGCGAAAGGGCCGGCGATCAGGCTGCCGAGCTCGAGCACGCGCAGGCCCTGCAGCGCGCCGCCCGCGGCCGGCCGCGGGGCTTCAACGGAGGATGGTTCGGACATGACCACATTGCACCACAGCCCGGGGGCAGAAAAAAAGGTTCTTCACGGAATCGCGGGGACCCGGAACGAAGAGAGCGGTGCGCAATGAGGGATGATGGTTGTGCGACCAATCATCAGAAGCCCTCAAGGGCACCGCTCCGATGGCAGAGGATACGGCTTGGCT
>JAJZWA010000054.1:0-4665 GCA_021846965.1 Pseudomonadota bacterium
AGATTCTTGCGCTGCTGCGACTGCAGATAGTCGCGCAGGATCCTCGAGTTGCGGTGATCCTCGGTCGTCGGCACCAGGATGCTCAACTCGATGCGCTGATTCATGCATTTCTCCCTTCGCCCTTGCCGGCTTCCACCCATCCGATCATCGACTCCAGACCCGCGACGTAGTCCACTCGCGGCGTCCAGTCGAAGCGTTCCTTCGCCTTCGAGATGTCCGCCACGAACACCTTCTGGTCGCTGCTGCGCGCCGGCCCCCGCGAGTAGCGCAGGTCGACACCCAGCCGGGTTCCGAGCCACTCGAACAATTCGAGCAGGGACAGACTGTTGGACTGTCCGCCACCGATGTTGAAGGCCTCGCCGGCGCAGTGCTCGAGTTTCCCGAGCGCCTGGAAATAGCAGGCCACGAGATCGCTGATGAACAGCACGTCGCGAACCTGCTTGCCCGTGCCGGAGATCGAGAACGCTGCAGCGTCACGCTTGTTGCGCTGGCGCAGCGCCTGGTCCACGAACCAGCCGATCCAGCCCTGGTCGGCGGTACTGAACTGGCGTCCTCCGTACACGGAGGAGTGACGAAACACGACGGTTCGCAATCCGTACTGGCGGTAGTAGTCGAGCATGTACTGGTCCGCGGCCCCTTTCGAGCACCCATAGGGAGAACGGAAATCCAGGGGCACCTGCTCGTCGAATCCCTGCGGGTAGCGCGGACAGACGTAACGAGTCGACGTCTCCTCGTAGGGGAACTGCTCGAGATCTCCGTAGACCTTGTTGGTCGACGAGAAGAAGACCTTGGCATCGGGCGCGAATGCACGAAGCGCCTCCAGCAGATGCAGGGTTCCCGACACGTTGACTTCGAAATCGAGCCGGGGATGGGCCAGCGAGGTGGTCATGGCGACCTGTCCGGCGACATGGAACACCACCTCCGGCGCGGCATGCCGCACCGCCGCCTCGACATCGTCGCGGCAACGCATGTCGCCGCAGCGGAAATCCAGCAGGCCCAGCGTGCGCAGCCAGGCCAGGTTCTCGGTGCTGCCGGTGCGGCTCAGGTTGTCGAGAACGGTCACGGTTGCGCCTCGACGCAAAGCCTCGGCGGCGAGATTCGAACCGATGAAGCCACAACCTCCGGTGATCAGATATCGCATGATTTCAACAGTGCCTTCTCGGACTCGATCATTCGCGCGAGGCCTTCGCGAAGACCGATTCGTGGACGCCACCCCAGCGCCAGCAGGGGTCCGAGTTCCGTACGAATGTGCATGACCTCTCCGCGACGGTAGGGCAAGGCCCCGAAATCCAGGGCCGTGCTGCGGTTGTCGGCAAGCTCGGCTGCCAGGGTGACGAAGTCGCGAATGCTCATCGGCTCGCCGGTTCCCACTTCGTAGTGGAAATACCCTCTGCCGAGGCCCTGGGCAGCGCCCAGCACCGCCAGCATCGCTGACACGACGTCGTCGACATGGATGAAGTCGCGGGTCTGCTCGCCGGCCGTCAGCTTGAGCCTTGGCTCCGCGCGAAGCAGGCGCTGCACGACGGTGGTCGTGAATTTGGTCGGATCGTCGCCGGCACCGTAGAAATGCTGCAGCGCCACGTTGAGGCAGGTCATCTTGGTCGAATAGACCTTGAGCCAATCGACGAACTGCGCCTTGGACAAGGCGTAATTGCTGACGCCCTTGTCAAGCACCGTATCGGTGTTCAGCAAGGCCGGCACTCCTGCCGTGGCGGCCGCGTGCAGAAGCTTGAGCGGCAGCAGGAGATTGGCCTCGATGGTGTCCAGCGGTCCGACCGCGCGCCGGCCGTAGCTGGTCGCGCAATGCACGACGGCATCGACAGGATTGCCCGCGAAAAAAGCCTCGAAATCGACGCCCACCGCATCCACCCATGCTATGCTGGCCTCGATGTCCTCGAGCCGGTCGACACGCGAGTGGGCGCGCCGCAGACAATAGACATTGCTTCCGCCGGCCACCAGAGCGCGCACGAGGCGGCTGCCCAGATATCCCGTTGCGCCCGTGACAAAAAAAGTCTTTCCGGCCTCTAGCAAGGACGCGCTCCATCGCGATATCGCATTCGATCAGGACATAGTACGGCACGAGTATCCCGCACTTGATGGAGGAAGTTACGAACGCGGCGCGTGCTCGCCGCCCCGGCGTCCGGGCAAGCGGTGCCACCCGCGCAAGGCGCATGGCCTTGACAAAAGTTTCCCTGGAAACTACAAACCCGTAAAAGTTTCCAGGGAAACCATATGCCTGCCTCCGACGAAGCCTCCGCCCTGGAAGCCCATCTGGGCTTCTGGCTGCGCTTCCTGTCCAACCACGTCTCCGCGCGCTTTCAGCGACAGCTGGAAGCCCAGGGCGTGTCCGTCGCCGAGTGGGTCGCGTTGCGCACGCTGTGGGCGGACGAGGAAACCGGCCATGCGCGCCTGATCCAGGCGCTGGGCATGACCAAGGGCGCCACCTCCAAGCTGGTCTCCAGGTTGGAGCAAAAGGGCCTGGCCCACCGAAGATCGGACCGTGCGGACGGCCGGGAACAGAGCATCCTCCTGAGCCCGTCCGGGCGAGCCCTGGTGCCCCTGCTGGCCGCATTGGCGGACGCCAACGATGAGTACTTCTTCGGCCACCTCGGGGCAAGACAGCGCCAGGCCCTGATGGAAACCCTGCAGGGCCTGGTTCGACACCACCGGCTCGAAAGCCTCCCCACGGCCTGAGACTCCAGGCACCGCAATCCCCGAAAGGAGCACGCATGAATCCGGACGTCCTCAGCGTCATCCAGGAAAGCTTCGAAGCCTCCCACCAGGGCCGCATGCACTTCGGCGAGGTGATCGCGCAACTGAGCCGCGCGCAGGTCCAGTCCTACCACGTCGATTACCGCTGCGGCCGCGCCACCTACTACCTCGCGGACGACAGCGCGGTCGACCTGGGCTTCGAAGCCGCGCAGCCGCCGATTGCCGAGGCCTTCGATGCCGATGCGCTGCGCGCGGCCATCGTGCAGGCACAACAAGGCCGCGTGATGTACCCCGAATTCAAGCGCCTGTCGCAGCGCGCCGGATGCGTCGGATACACGGTCTGGATCACCGGGCGTCATGTGACGTATCTGGGGCGTCGCGGCCAGACCCATGTGGAGGCCTTTCCGAGCTGAGCGCGTGGGCGGCGCCGGGCGCCGCGGACGCCCTGTGCAGATTTCGTCATGCGGCCGAATTGCGAGTGCTGGACCCACATTCGCTATGCTTGCCCCGAAAATTCCTTCGGATCATCCGGCCGACCCCGCAACATCTGCTCCATGCCCCGGGCTCCAGCGCCTCGTCGGGACCCCGCCCCTGCCCCCATGAACCACAGGGAACCGCCTGAACACCATCTCGGCCGAGCCGCGCTGAACCCCTCGACCGTGGCCATGCGCGCGCGGCGTGCACTCGGGAACATGGCCCCCTCGCTGTTCCTGCGGGAATGGATGCATCATCCGGCCGCGATCGGCGCCATCTGGCCCAGCTCCAGCCGACTCGCGCGACGAATGGCGGCCTGCGTGCCGCGATCCGGAGACGGCCTGGTCATTGAACTGGGCGCCGGCACGGGGGCCGTGACCCAGGCCTTGCTGGACCGCGGCATTCGTGCCGAACGCCTCGTGGTGGTCGAGCGCTCCGCGACCTTCGTCAGGCATCTGCGCCGAAGCTTCCCGAGCGTGACCGTGCTGCATGGCGACGCACTGAGCCTGGCGAGCCTGCTGCCGCCCGCCGCGAAAGTCGACGCCATCGTGTCCAGCCTCCCCCTGCGATCCCTGCCGCAGACCGACGCCCGGGCGATCGTCGCGCAATGGCAGCAGCTGCTCTGCCTCGGCGGTCGCGCCATCCAGTTCACCTACGACCTCCGCGCCCGCTTGCGTCACAAGCCGGCCGGACTCAGGCAGCACACCAGTCACCTGGTCTGGGCCAACGTCCCGCCGGCGCGGATTTTCATCCTCGAGGCCTCGCAGGCTCCAGCGGCCGCCCCCATCCAGCCTGTGGAACGTTCTCGGGCGTGACCACGACGACCTGGGAGCATGGGCCCACCGACGCTGCCGGCAGCAGGCCGTGGAAGCACATGAGCTGCTGACAGGCTGAACGGAGATCCTGCCGCAGCTCGTGATGCAGCACGGCGTGGATCCTGCCGGCGCGCAGGAGCTGCGTGTTCTCCCGGTCCAGATCGTGACCGATGAAACACCTCGGACGCACGCCCAGGGTCGACAGCGCGCGCAGGATCGCCAGGTTGCCCCCGCCCATCGAGTACACCGCCACGACGTCGTCCACCCCGGCGAGCGCATCGCGCACCCGCTGCCCGGTCGGGACGTCGAGCCCATGGCCGCCGCTGGCATCGACCAGGCGCAGTCGCGGAGATCGCTGTTGCAGGACCCCGCGAAAACCCTGCGCGCGCTGCTCCTCCCCATGGAAGCGCTCGTCGCTGCGGGTCAGCAACACGCTGCCCGGCCGACGCCCCACCCACTGCCCCACCAGATAGGCCGCCGTCGCTCCCGCGACGCGGTTGTCCAGGCCGGCGTAGGCGATGCGCTGCGAATCCGGGATGTCCGTGAACAGGGTGAGCACCGGCACGCCCTTCGCGCGCAGCCTGGCGATCGCCTCGACCACCTCCGGCACGTCCCGGGCCTTGAGCAGCACCCCGTGGCTGCCCCTGGCGCCGATCGCGTCGAG
>JAJZWA010000054.1:4765-16564 GCA_021846965.1 Pseudomonadota bacterium
GCCATCGTGATTCGTCAGGCCTACCGCGAGCTTGGGCCCATCGACGAGGCCACCGCGGTATTCGAGTCCATCATTCGCAGCGAACGTTCCAGCGCGACCGGTGGTGGCGACCATTTTGCGAAACCGGGGGAGAACGATCGGATCTGGAACGCGCAGGAAAAACTCTGCCTGCAGGCGCCCGGCACCTTCGTGCGCTACTTCGCCAATCCCCTGCTGGCGAGGGTCTGCGAGGCGTGGCTGGGGCCCGACTACCAGATGACCTCGCAGGTCAACGTGGTCCGGCCGGGCGGACAGGCCCAGCTGGCGCATCGGGACTATCACCTCGGTTTCCTGAGCCTGGAGCAGGCGCAACGCTATCCCGCGCATGTGCACCGCATGTCGGCCCTGCTGACCCTGCAGGGGGCGATCGCCCACGTGGACATGCCGGTGGAAAGCGGGCCCACGAAGCTCCTGCCCGGCTCGCAACGTTACGCGCAGGGCTATCTCGCATGGCGCAGGCCGGAATTCCGCGCCTATTTCGAAGCCCGCTTCGTGCAGTTGCCCTTGAACAAGGGGGATGCCCTGTTTTTCAATCCGGCCCTGTTCCACGCGGCGGGAGCCAATCGCACGCCGGACATCCAGCGCATGGCCAATCTGTTGCAGGTCTCGTCGGCCTTCGGCCGGGCCATGGAGGTCCTGGACCGCCGAAGCATGTGCGCAGCGGTCTATCCGGAGTTGCGCTCCATGCGCGATGCAGGCCGGCTCGACGCTGCGCAACTCGAGGCCGCGCTGGCGGCCTGCGCGGAAGGCTACCCGTTTCCGAGCAACCTGGATCGCGATCCGCCCATCGGCGGCCTGGCGCCCAGGAGCCAGCAGGAGTTGCTGCGCCAGGCCCTGCGCGAGAACTGGCCCGAGACGCAGCTCGCGAAGGCGCTGACGGAGCACGCCTGGCGGCGCAGCGTGGAACCTGGCGCGGGTCTGGCGCCGCGGCGCGACGCATGATGCACCAGGCAGGCGCCATGGGCCGTGGATCCCGGCGAATCGCTGGGCGGGCCTTGACCATCGCGGCGGCGCTTCTTGCGCTGATGCAGCCTTGCGCCTTCGGCGATGCGATGACCAATCCCTTTCACGACCCCTTCGAGCGGGTGACGCAGGGCATGAGGGGATGCGTCGCGCCACGTCCGCCCAGCTACACCGTCTCGGCCATGCGCGAGGAAGAGCACTGGCGGGTCGAACAGGGCAACAGTTGCTACCTCGCCGGCCGATGCCGATATTCGAACAGCTACCTCTACGATGCGGGAATCGCCCGTCGCCTCAAGCGCAGCCTGGCTTCCAGCCCCGGACTGCGCGACACCAGCATCTGGATCCTGGTGCAAGGCCGCATCGTCGAGCTTTCGGGCTGCGTCGCCTCGGCCTCGCAGATCACGAGTGCCGAAGCCGTGGCGCGCAAGGTCCGGGACGTGCAGGGGGTCATCACGCATCTGATGGTGGGCGTTGCAGGCAGCCGGCCTTACAAGTGAGCTCCCTGGCCCGCCTGCCCAGGCCGTGCTGATCCCGGACCCTCAAGTCCGCGGGTCCGCCCAGCGCAGGGCTTCGATGCGCTCGCGCTCGAGCAGGTGCACCAGTTCGTCGGCCGGCATGGCGCGTGCCAGCGGCGCGGCCTGACCGGCCCATTGGGCGCCGAATCCGTGGTTCCCGCGGGCCTTGGCCGCCCCATGCAGCGCCTTGCCCGCGTCGTAGGCCACGGGATAGTCGGGAACCGCCGGCGCCTGCTCCAGCGCGCCGAGCGCGGTGAAGCTGTTGACGATGCTGCGCGCCGGGCGCCCCGATATCGCGCGGGTCAGGCTCGTGTGCGCGCACGAGGGGCTCATCAACAGCGTTCGGTAGCCGTCATCGATAGAGGATTCAGGACAGGCGACGAAGGCGGTGCCTAGCTGCGCCGCCTGGGCTCCCAGCATCATCACGGCGGCGATTCCAGCGCCATCCATGATTCCGCCCGCCGCAATCACGGGAACATCGAGCTTGCGCACGAGCATGCGCGTCAAGGGCAGGATGCCCAGGCCTTCGTCCGTCGCCTCGGGGTCGAACACGCCGCGATGACCACCGGCTTCGACGCCCTGCGCCACGAGGACCTGGATTCCGGCGTCCGCCGCGATCATGGCCTCCGCCAGCTGGGTCACCGAGGCCATCACGACCACCCCCGCCTGCCTGAGCTGGCGGATCACCTCCCGATCCGGGAGCCCGAAATGAAAGCTCACTACCGGCGGCTTCTCCTCGAGCAGGACCCGCAACATCGACGGATCCGCGACGAAGCTCGTGTAGATCTCCTCCAGGTGATCGGGCACCGCCGCCCCGAAGCCCGCGAAATGGGGCGCCAGCCAGCGCAGCCATTGCTCCTCGACACGCGGGTCGCGCAGCGCGGGCCGGTGGCAGAACACATTGACGTTGAAGGCCCTGGCGCCAAGCGCGCGAGTCGCCCGGATCGCCTCGCGCGCCGCCTCGGGGCGCATGGCCCCGATCCCCAGTGAACCCAGGCCACCTGCCTGACTGACCTTCGCCGCCATCGAAGGCGTGCTCACCCCCGCCATCGGAGCCTGGACGATGGGCTTGCTCATGCCCAGCAGGGAGAGAAGCCTGGGTGTTGCGGTCGAAGAATTCACGATGTACCTCGAGGTTCGACGCCATGCGATGGCTCGTGCCGACGGCCCCGCGGCGCCGGGCGCGGGGCGGCCCGCAGGGAGTGTGGCAGATCCGATGGCTGCAGATGCAGGTCCGCCGAATCGCGGAAATGCGCCAGCAGCGCGTCGACCACCACGCGCACGCGCGGCGCGAGAAACTGCCGGTGCGGGTACACCAGCACGAACTCGCGCGTTCCGGCGTCATGCCTGTCGGCCAGCAGCAGCCGCAGACGGCCGGCTCGCAGATGGGGCAGTGCGTGATACAGCCCGCACTGCGCGATGCCCCCACCCGCCAGCGCGAGCTCGACCACCCCGTCGCTGTCGTTGGCCACCAGCGCCGGCCGGGGGTTGATGGCAAGACGCCGTCCGCTCACGCGGAATGCCCACGGCGCCTCGTAGCGGTCGGCGAAGCGCAGCTGGATGCAGCGATGCCCCGCGAGTTCGGCGGGCTCCTCCGGAACCCCTGCGCGCGCGAGATACGCGGGGCTTGCGACCAGCACCAGGGGCAGCTTGCACACCCGGCGCGCCACGAAGCCGGCGTCGGGTACCGAGCCCCCGCGGATGGCGATGTCGATCCCGTCGGCGACGATGTCGACGGGGGTGTTGTCGAGCTCGACCTCCAGGCTCAGCTGGGGGAATCGCGCTGCGATCGCGGGCAGGATGGGCAATACCCACATGCGCCCGAATGAAACGCCCATCGACATGCGCACGACGCCGGCGGGTTCGTGGGCGGCCTGCGAGACCTCGCTGACCGCGTCGTCGAGCAGACGAAGGGCGTCGCGCGCCTTCTCGACAAAGCGCAGCCCCTCATCGCTGAGCCGCGCGGTGCGCGTACTGCGCCGGACCAGCCTCACCCCCAGCTGCTCCTCCAGACGGGCGACGCTCTTGCTGACCGCCGCCGGCGTCAGGTTCAGGCGGCGCGCGGCTCCGGCAAAACTGCCGGCGGCGGCGATCTCGATGAGTGCGAGCAATCCCTGCAGTTGCTTCATGCCCTGCATTCTCAACTGAATGTCAATGATGAATCAACTTCTATTGACTTTCCTTAGGGTCTCCCGATGCCTAGAGTTCGCTTCAGGCCCGCGCCGCGGGCTACCCAACGGGAGCATCATCATGAACATCGGCATCATTGGTTCCGGCATCGTCGCGCAAACGCTGGCCGGCGGATTCCTGCGGCACGGGCATGGCGTGACGCTCGGCACGCGCGACAAGTCGAAACTGCAGGAATTCGCCGCGCGCACCCCGGGCGTGCGCATCGCCGGCACCGCCGAGGCAGCGGCCTTCGGCGACCTCGTGGTGCTTGCCGTCAAGGGCAGCGCGGCGCTGCTCGCGGCACGCGATGCCGGCGCCGGCCTGGATGGCAAGCCGGTGCTCGACACCACCAACCCGATCGCCGACGCCGCGCCGGTCGACGGGGTGCTTCCCTACTTCACCGGCCCGGGGGAATCGCTGATGGAGCGACTGCAGCAGGCCCATCCCGCGGCACGCCTGGTGAAGGCCTTCAATTCGGTGGGAGCCGCACGCATGATCGACCCCGAGTTCCCCGGTGGCCGGCCCACAATGTTCATCGCGGGCAACGACGCCGGCGCGAAATCCGTGGTGGCCGGGCTGCTCGACGAGGTGGGCTGGGATGTCGCCGACATGGGATCGGCCGTCGCCGCCCGTGCCATCGAGCCCCTGGCCATGCTGTGGTGCATCCCAGGGTTCCGCGAGAACGCCTGGACACATGCGTTCAAGCTGCTGCGCTGACACGCGGCGGCGCGGCCATCGGCTCTCGGAAGCCGACGGCGCAGGGGGAAGTCCCGAGACACGAGGCTCAGGCCGCAGCCCCCACAGCGCCGGCAAGCCGCGCGATGCGTTCGCCGAAGCGCCGCGCGGTCTCCAGATCGCCATGGGTCGGCGCTTCCTCCGCGCTGGCGTCGGCGGGAGACTGCGCCATCAGGCCCGTGAAGGCGCCGAGGTAGTTCAGGTCGTCGCGACGCGCCGCCTTCGTGTTGGCCGGCATCATCGCGGTCCCTGCCCACAGCATTCCGTGCTGCATGGCGAACGTGACCATGTAGGCCAATGTGGATGATTTGTCGCCATTCATCGAGCCCGAATTCGTGAAGCCCGCGGCCAGCTTGTCCTTCCACGACTGTCGCGCCCACGCCTTGCTGCTGGCGTCGGCGAATTTCTTGAACTGCCACGACGGCCCGCCCATGTAGGTGGGCGAGCCCAGCACGATGGCATCGGCCGCGTCGAGCAGTTCCCAGGCCTCCTCAGGAAGGTCTCCGGTCTCATCGATGGCCAGGCTGGAAAGACTCGCCCCGGGAACGCCTTGCGCCCCCTGTGCCACGGCCGTTGCCAATCGGCGCGTGTGCCCGTATCCGCTATGAAACAACACCACGATTCTTGCCATGACGCAATGTCCTTGCTCGGGTTGGTAGGTCGGCCCATCCGACGCGATCAGCGTAGGCAAAGGCCCGCGAGCGCGACAGGGCCGCGGTTCGGAAATCACTGACCCGGATTCAGTGCGGGGATACGGGATCGGCGGAAGGCGCATCGCGCGCGCCGGCGCGCGCCCGCTCGCGCCAGGCAGCCGGGGTGGATCCGTGGTGCCGCCGGAAGCGCCGGATGAAACTCTCGGTGTCCTGGTAGCCGATCGCCGTGGCGATCTCGGCGAGGCTCTGGTCGGTGGTGCCCAGCCGATGGCGGGCCTCGATCATGCGTCGCTCGATCACCCAGTCGCGATAGGTCCTGCCGCTGATCTGGCGAAGTCGGGTGGTCAGGTGCGCCGGGGCCAGCCGCTCGCCTTCGCCAGCCCCCGGGCGTCGTGCGCTGTTCCGGGTGCGATGGCGAACACGCTGCCCGGCAGCGCGACATGGGTCACCCCGTCGACCATGACCAGGCCCGAGCCCGCGCTGATCAGCAGCAGCTCGAAGAACACATATCCATGCGGCGGAACCTGAAGGATCGAGCTTCCCGGCCCCAGCCGCTGCGCCTCGATGGCAACCGCGGCCGGCCGCCGCGGTGCGAAGGAGTAGATCGGAAAGTCCATGGACGGGCCACCCTCCTCACTCCGTCGCCACGCAGGAAGCCCGGCGCGGGGGTTGCAGCGCCAGCGCCCGGGCCAGCGCCTGGCCGCTGCGCCAGGCGCCTTCGATGCGCCCGCCGCACAGCCAGTCGCCGCAGACTCCGAGTCCGCTGGAGGGGTCCCACAGCGCGGGCGGCGCATGCTCCAGCGTGCCTCGTGCATAGCGCCAGCGGTGGGCCACGGCCAGCCGCGGCGTGCCCTGCGCGCCCAGGCCCCGGAATGCCTGCAGCAGCGACTCGATCACCTGCTCGGGCGCAGCCTCCAGATGCTCGCGGCTCCACGCCGGCTGGGCATGCAGCACCCAGCACGGAGTCTCGCCCCGCCCCGGCTTGCGATGCTCGGCGCATACCCATGACAGCACGGACTGGTTGACGAAGGCGGCGTCGAAGCGGGGCTGCGGATCGACGTCGTACACGGCCATCACACTCCAGCAGGGATGCATGTCCGCCGACGCCGCGCGCCGCGCCATCTCCTCGTGCACCCCCTGCAGCAGCGCCGCCGCCTGCGGCGCCGGCATGGCCAGCAGCACCGCATCGAAGGCCTGCTCGCTCCAGCCGTGCTCGCGGCTGCGCAGTCGCCAGGCGCCGCCCTGCAGGCGCAGCGCGTCGACCGTGTGCAACAGCTCGACGCGATGCTTGCCGGCCATCCAGCGCGCTGGCGCCGTCATCCCCGGGGTGCCGACGTAGCGAAGGGTCGGCGCGTTGCGCCGCGGCGCCTCGGGCGATACGCCGAAGACCTGCAGGCGCGGCGCCCATTCGACGGCCACGCCCACCTCGCACCAGCGCCGCACCTGGGCTGCAAAGCCCGGATCGTCGGCGGTGAAGTACTGCGCCCCGTGGTCGCAGGCCCAGCCCTCGCCGCGTCGCGTGGCGGCGCGACCCGAGGGGCCGCGGCTTTTCTCGAACAGGCGCACATCGTGGCCGGCTTCACGCAGCCCCTCGGCGCAGCTCAGGCCGGCCAGGCCGGCGCCGATGATGGCGGCGCGCAGGGGCGCGACAGCAGGAAGATCAGGATGCGTTCCCATCGGCTTCGGGCGGTTCGGAGCGAGTGTCCGAAGGCTAACAGCCAGCCGCCATTCGCGCTCGTGCCCCCACGGGAGTAAGCTTTTCCGACGCGCCCGCCGGACGCACGCGTACCTTTGCGCAATCCAGCCCTTCTCACGCTCTTGCCCTCGTCATGGCCCACGAACTCTCCGCCGCCGAGCAGGCGCTGCGCGACGCCGCGCGCGACTACCACCGCAACCCCAGCCACGGCAAGATCGCCGTCGGCCCGACCAAGCCGCTGTCCAACCAGCGCGACCTGTCGCTGGCCTACTCGCCAGGCGTGGCCTACCCCTGCCTGGATATCCAGGCGGACCCGCTAAAGGCCTTCGAGTACACCTCGCGCGGCAACCTGGTCGGGGTGATCACCAACGGAACCGCGGTGCTCGGGCTGGGCGACATCGGCCCGCTGGCCGGCAAGCCGGTGATGGAGGGCAAGGGTTGCCTGTTCAAGAAGTTCGCCGGCATCGACGTGTTCGACATCGAGCTGGCCGAGCGCGACCCGGACAGGCTGGTGGACATCATCGCCGCCCTCGAGCCCACGCTGGGCGGCATCAACCTGGAGGACATCAAGGCCCCCGAGTGCTTCTACATCGAGAAGCAGCTCAGCGCGCGACTGAACATCCCGGTGTTCCACGACGACCAGCATGGCACCGCGATCATCTCCTCCGCGGCGCTGCTCAACGCGCTGGAACTGGTGGGCAAGGACATCGCCGACGTGCGCATCGCGGTGTCGGGCGCCGGAGCCGCCGCCATCGCCTGCGTGGACGTGATGATCGGCCTCGGGGTGCGGCGCAACCATGTCTTCATGGTCGACTCCAAGGGCGTGATCTATGAAGGACGCCCCGGCAGCCTCGACGCCTCGAAGGCGCGCTACGCGCAGAAGACCGAGGCCCGCACCCTGGCCGACGTGGTGGCCGGGGCCGACGTGTTCCTCGGCTGCTCGGCCCCCGGCGTGCTGACGGCGGAGATGGTCGCCAGCATGGCCCCGCGCCCGGTGATCCTGGCGCTGGCCAACCCGGAGCCGGAGATCCGCCCCGAGATCGCCAAGGCGGTTCGGCCCGACTGCATCATCGCCACCGGTCGCTCGGACTACCCGAACCAGGTCAACAACGTACTTTGCTTCCCCTACATTTTCCGGGGAGCGCTGGATTGCGGGGCCACCAAGATCACCGAGGCCATGAAGCTCGCCTGCGTCCGCGAGATCGCCGCGCTGGCAAAGGCCGAGACCAGCGACGAGGTGGCCGCCGCCTACCCCGGCAAGGAACTGGTGTTCGGACCCGACTACCTGATCCCCACCCCCTTCGACGCGCGCCTGATCCTGCGCATCGCGCCGGCGGTGGCGCGGGCCGCGCAGGAATCGGGCGTGGCCACGCGCCCCATCGCCGATCTCGATGCCTACCGCGAAAGCCTCACGCGCTTCGTCTATCAGACGGCGATGTTCATGCGCCCCGTGTTCAGCACCGCCCGGTCGCACCCGCAGCGCGTGGCCTTCGCCGAGGGCGAGGATGAGCGCGTGCTGCGTGCCGTGCAGGTGGTGATCGACGAGGAACTCGCGCGCCCGATCCTCATCGGGCGCCCGGCTGTGATGCAGTCGCGCCTGCTCAAGGCCGGGCTGCGCATGCGCCTGGGAGTCGACGTCGAGTGCATCGACCCCGAGGACGACCCGCGCTTCCGGCAGTATTGGGAGGCCTACCACCGCCTCATGGGGCGCGACGGCATCACGCCGGACGCCGCCAAGGCGGCGGTGCGTCGCTCCAACACCCTGATCGCCGCGCTGATGGTGCGCCTGGGAGACGCCGACGCCATGCTGTGCGGGCTGGTGGGGCGCTACGACCATCATCTGGAACACGTGCGCGCGGTGATCGGGCTGAAGGCCGGGGCGCACGAATTCGCCGCCCTGAACGCGCTCATGCTGCCCGAGCGCACCCTGTTCATCGCCGATACCTACATCAACGAGTCGCCCGATGCCGAGCAGCTCGCGCGCATCGCGCTGGCCGCCTCCGACGAGGTGCAGCGCTTCGGGCTTCCGCCGAAGGTGGCCTTCCTGTCGCACTCGCACTACGGCAGCTCGACGCGCCCTTCCGCCCTGAAAATGCGCGCAGCCTACCAGCGCTTCCGCGAACTGGCGCCGCACATCGAGTGCGACGGCGAACTGCAGGGCGACGCCGCGCTGTCCCAGGCCGTGCGCGCCACCGCCGGCCTGAGCGACAGCAGCCTGAGCGGCGCCGCCAACGTGCTGGTCTGCCCGAACCTGGACGCCGCCAACATTCTGTTCAACGTGCTCAAGACCAGCAGCGGCCACGGCATGACGGTGGGCCCGATCCTGCTCGGTGCCGGTGCCTCGGCCCACATCCTCACGCCGTCGTCGACGGTGCGCCGCATTGTCAACATGGCCGCGCTGGCCGCCGCCAAGGCCGCCGCGTCGCGCAGCGGCCCGGGCGCCTGAGTGCTCTCGAACTCCTCGCCGCGCGCGAAGGGCTCCGGCGCCGGCGAGAGGCCCCCGGGCCCCGGGGCGCTCATCGCGGCGCGCGAGGGCTGCGCCGCGATCCGAGGGGAACTCAACGCGGTGCGCGTCCGTCGCGCAGTCGCGCCACCAGCGCGCCCAGTAGCACGCTGAGGAGCGCGCCAGCCAAGGCGAGACTCTCGTCCTTCTGCGAATCGAAGACATCCCCCTGCGTGCCCAGATAGGCGTAGGCCGCATGCGGGTCCACGATCAACGCGACCCACCACTCGACGAGTTCGTAGCCGGCACTGGCCGCCAGCAGCATCGCGACGGTCGCGAAGGCGAGTCGCGGACCACGCAGATTGCTCACGCGCTGCAGAACCTCGCGCACCGGGTAGGCGAACAGCAAGCCGAATGCGAAATGCGCCACGCGGTCATAGTGGTTGCGCGTGAAGCCGAACAGCTCGCTCGCGGTGAGCACCGGCGGAGCCTGGGCGTAGGTGTAGTGCGCCCCCACTGCATGCATGGCCAGGAACGCAAGCATGCACAGGTACGAGGCGTCGCTCAGCGGGAAGCGCCGGTAACTGGCCAGCAAGGCGGCGACCAGCGCGAACACCAGCAGGTTCTCGAGCAGCCAGTCGAAGCGGTCGACCGGAGCAATCGCCGCGAGAATCCAGATCACCAGGTAGGCCGCGCAAGCCGTGGCAAGGAGGAGCCTGCGCGGTCGGCGTGACGAAGCCTCCGGCCCGGTCATGACGCCCCACCAGGCCGCGCTGCGCGCGACCTTGCCGCGTCCCTCCGCACCGCGAGCTCCTTGCGCGGCAAGGGCTCTCGCTGCCGCGGCAGCGCCGGATCCAGGATCTCGAGGCAGTGGGTCGCGGCAAGCAGCACGGTGCCCTCGCTTGGGTCGAATCCGACAGGCGCGACGCGCCGCGGGCTTCCTGCCCACTGTACCCAAGGCCCTGGGCGGTGGCCTTGACACGCGTCAGCTTCGCGGACTCGGTGCCGCCGCGCGATGGCCTGGGCCGATGTGCCGCCGCACCCGTCGGAGCCATCCCGGGAGGCGGGCCCGATCCGCTCAGCCTTGACCCACCGCAGCTTCGTTGCGCGCCTCCTGGTTACAAGAAGATACCTCCTGATTAGACTTGTTGCTGTCTGGCAATGCCCAACTCTCGATCCAGGGGAACGACATGAACCGCGCGATCTCTGTCTGGCCAAGCGTATCCCGCCGCATGGTGCGATGGGGCGCCATCGTGCTGACCGCGTTGCTGAGCCTCGGCCTTGGAGCATGTGGTGGCAGCAGCGGCGGAAGTTCCAGCACCGCGACAACCGTGCCGGCCCCCGACATGCCCACCAATTTCTCCGTGGTCCGGACCCAGAGCGAGACCCTCTCGGCTACCTTGACGTGGTCGCCACCGAGCGGCGGGCAAGCACCCACCAGCTATGAGATCTACCGCAGCACCACGGCGGGATCCGTCTTCTCCCCCGACAATCATCTGATCTCGGTTGCGGTGGTCCCCGGTCAGGCCAGCTACACCTTCATCGACAACGCCGGCCTCAGCGCGGTCACCACCTATTGGGTGGTCAGCGCGAAGAACGCCGGGGGCGAGACGCCGACCGGCGAAGTCGCCTACAAGCCGGTGGGCCCATCGGGTGGAGACCTCAGCTTCGGCAACAATGCCGCGGCCCCGATCATCTTTGCCGACGGCTACGGCGTGTCGAAACTGCAGATCACCGGCAGCTGGACCAGCGACGTGGCGAGCATCGACTACAACACCGGCCTGCGCCCCCTGACCGGGATCCTCCCGGGCACGGTGACCACGCTGCCCTACCTGGACAGCCTGGATACCTATGTGCTCGACGGTGTGACCTACTACAAGCAGGGCACCCCCAGCACTTGGCAGGCGCAGTGGGCCAACGGCGCGGGAACGCCGCAGCAGGTGGTGGCGACCTGGGGCGACAACCTCCTGAGCCAGACCCTCACGTCGAGCTCGACCATCCGGGTGGAGATCGCGTTGGCCGAGACCCTGAGCACCCCGATGACCGCCTACACCATGAAGTCGCTGTACGGCTCGCAGCTCAACGAGGTCCAGGGTACGGACGGCACGACCTATGACAGCCTGTCGGCATTCGTGTTCGCGACCAACGCCCACCTGACCATCCAGAAACTCGATGCCAGCGGCAACGTCGTGTACACGGCCTACGACCAGACCCTGTGGCAGGGCGACGGCCCCGGCTTCCTCGCCGGCGAGGTCACCGTGTCTGGCAACTTCACCTATGGCTTCGTCTGGCAGATGAAGAACATGACCGTGCCGACCGGGGTGTCGAAGGCGGGAACCTGGCGCATCACCTTCTCGCTGGACCCCACGTCACCGGTCGGAACCAGCAACAACACCTCGATCCAGAGCACCACCAATGGAGTGCTGGATTCACCCACGCAGACCCACATCGACATCAACATCGGGGCATGAGCAGCTTCGCCGCGGCCGCCCGGTAGCCCGCACCACCGGGCACCGGGCGACCGCCACCGGCCCGTTGAAGGGGAATGGTCGTGCGAGTCGCCCGACGCCTGCTGTCCATCGGGGT
>JAJZWA010000054.1:16664-23090 GCA_021846965.1 Pseudomonadota bacterium
AAAGCGCCAAAACCCCCAAATTGTTGGCATTGCCGGCCCCCGACCCCTCCTAGAATTTCCATCGTCCGACGCAACGCCATCAGCGCTCGCGTCGTCGATTCGATGGGGGCTATCAGCCTCTCGCGATGCGCAGCACATCGCACATGCCGTGAGCGAAGGGGTTCTGATGGTGACGCTGGAGCAGGACGACGAGCCAGCGCATGATGCCACGCTGGCACACGGGCGCATGAGCTACCCGCTCCGAATCGCCGGGGTCTACGCGGTCACGGTCTTTGCCTGGCTGCAGTACTCCGATTCCTGGGCCGCGGCGCTGTTCGCCGACCCCGCGACCCTCCACAGGGTCGACCTGGGCAAGGGGATCGTGTTCGTGGCCGCCTCGACCTGCCTACTGTTCCTGCTGACACGACGCCACGCGGGCAAGCTGGAGCAATCGCTGCGCGCCGCACGGAAGGCAACGCTGCTCAGCGAGCAAAGCCAGCGCCTGATCGTCGAGTTGCTCGACAGCTCGCCGGATGCCATTTTCACGAAGGACGCCCGCGGAAGGTACACGCTGGTGAACCGCGAAGTCGCGCGCGTGACCGGAATGGATGCCACGCACATCATCGGCCACGATGACATGGCGATCTTCCCGCCTGGACAGGCCGAGGTGCTCGCCGCCAACGACCGTGCGGTCATGGAGGGCGACACCGTGCTGCGCACCGTCGAGCGCCTGACCACGGCCGATGGCGAGACCGTCTACCTCGTCACCAAGGGCCCCTTGCACGATGCCGACGGGCATGTCACCGGCATGTTCGGTATCTCGCGCGACATCACCGAGCGAGAAGCGGCGAAGGCCAAGGCCCAACTGTGGCTCGAAGCATTCGAGCGCAGCGGATTGTGCTTTGCGATCAGCGACGTGCTCAGCAATCGCCTGGTCGACGTCAATCCCGCCTTCGCAGCCAGGCGCGGCTACACGGTCGACGAGATGCGCGGCATGATGGTGGATCAGCTGTTCGCGCCGGGATACACGCCGGCCTACCATGACCAGACGCTCGGAATGGGCCGCAAGGCGCAGGTGACCTTCGAATCGCGCCACGTCTGCAAGGATGGATCGACCTTCCCGGTATTCGTCGATCTGACCGTCACCAGCAATGCGCAGGGCCAGGCGAGCCGGCGGGTCGCATGCGCGTTCGACATCAGTGAGCGGCGCAAGGCGGAAGAGGATCTGCGCGTCGCGGCCACCGCCTTCGAGGCCCAGGACGGCATCATGGTGACGGACGCGGCGGGCGCGATCCAGCGCGTGAACCGGGCCTTCACGCGCATTACCGGGTACGCCGAGAGCGAGGTGGTCGGAAGGACGCCCGCGCTGCTGCACTCTGGTCGCCAGGACGCAAAGTTCTATGCCGAGATGTGGGCCACCATCGCGCGTGATGGCTACTGGCAAGGTGAAGTCGTCAACCTTCGCAAGAGTGGTGAGCTGTTCACCGAGCGACTGACGATCTCCGCCGTGAAGGAGCCTGGCGGCGGCGTGACGCACTATGTCGGCTCGTTCGCCGACGTGACACTGCAACGCGAAGCTGAATCGAAGGCGGAGCACCTGGCCTATTTCGATGCGCTGACCGAACTGCCGAACCGCATGCTGCTCCACGACCGCCTCGAGCATGCGCTGTCGTGGAGTTCGCGCAGCCAGGAGTATTGCGCGCTGCTGTTCGTCGATCTCGACAATTTCAAGAAGGTCAACGACACCATCGGCCACCAAGCCGGCGACCAGTTGCTGATCAAGGCGGCGCGGCGTCTGAAGCTTTGCGTGCGCGAGGGGGACACCGTCGCACGCTTCGGCGGCGACGAGTTCGTCGTCGTGCTCGAGGAACTCGGCGACGACGCCCACGCCGCGGCGGTGCGCGCCGGGATGATCGCCGAGAAACTGCGCGGGAGCATGGCCGAGGTCTATGAGCTGGACGGCCAGACTTTCTATTGCTCGGCGAGCATCGGCGCGACGCTGTTCAGGGGAGGCGCCGATTCGACCGAGTCCATCCTCATGCACGCCGACCTCGCGATGTACCGCGCGAAGCAGGACGGGCGCAACGCACTGCGATTCTTCGAGCGGAGCATGCAGGTCGAACTGGCCCGGCGAACCGCGATGGAAGCGCAATTGCGCGTGGCGCTGGACAAGGGACAGCTCGAGCTCTACTACCAGCCGCAGGTTGACCGCGGGGGGCGGCTGATGGGCGCGGAAGCCCTCGTGCGCTGGAATCACCCCGAGCACGGCCTGCTGCTTCCGGCCGAGTTCATCCCGCTGGCCGAGGAAACCGGGATCATCGTGCCGCTGGGGCAATGGGTGATCGATGCGGCATGCGCCCGGATCGCGTCATGGGCCAGGGGGACGTCGAGCAGCGACCTCGTGCTGGCGGTGAACGTCAGTGCGCGTCAGTTCTCGCAGAAGGACTTCGTCGATGCGGTGCTTTCGTCGCTGCACACCCATGGAGCTGCTGCCGGCCGGCTCAAGATCGAACTCACCGAGAGCACCGTGCTGGACAACGTCGATGATGCCTTCGCCAAGATGGAGGCGTTGAAGCGCAAGGGACTCTCGTTCTCGCTCGACGATTTCGGCACCGGCAGTTCCTCGCTGTCCTACCTGACGCGTCTGCCGCTGGACCAGTTGAAGATCGACAAGTCCTTCGTCGACGACTTGCCACAGGACGAGCAGGACGCGACCGTGGCTCAGACCATCATCGCCATGGGCAAGGGCCTCGGGCTGCAAGTCGTTGCCGAGGGGGTGGAAACCGAGGCGCAATGGGCCTTCCTGATGCACCATGGCTGCGATGCCTTCCAGGGCTACCGCTACGGCAAGCCGATGCCCATCGGCGAATTCGAGCGCTTGGCGAAGGCATGACGGAGCGGGCAGGCTTGCCCGCAGCGTCTCCGGTGCCTCCGCGCGGCGCACCTACACGGACCTGGTCCGCAGCGTCCCACCGGCCACCGCGCGGCGGGCCACGATCATCGCGCACACGGCGTCCGTGACTTGCGCGGTGCTCGCACGACCGCCGAGGTCCCCGGTGTGCAAGGTGGGATCCGCGGTGACCGACTCGATGGCGCGCATGAGCACCGCAGCCGCCTGCGCCTCTCCCAGATGCTCGAGCATCATCACGATGGACCAGAAGGTTCCGATCGGATTGGCCAGCCCCTTGCCCATGATGTCGAAGGCCGATCCATGGATGGGCTCGAACATCGACGGGTAGCGACGCTCGGGGTCGATGTTGCCCGTGGGGGCTATGCCCAGACTTCCCGCCAGCGCGGCGGCCAGGTCGCTGAGGATGTCGGCGTGCAGGTTGGTGGCCACGATGGTGTCCAGCGAAGCCGGACGATTGACCATGCGCGCGGTGGCGGCGTCGACCAGTTCCTTGTCCCAGCGCACATCGGGGAATTCCTGGGCGATCTGCAGTGCGATCTCGTCCCACATCACCATGCCATGGCGCTGGGCATTGCTCTTGGTGATGACCGTCAGCAGCTTGCGCGGCCGCGACTGCGCGAGACGAAAGGCAAAGCGCATGATGCGCTCGACCCCCGCGCGCGTGAGCATGGATACGTCGGTAGCCACCTCGATCGGATGGCCCTGGTGCACGCGTCCGCCAACCCCGGCATATTCACCCTCGGAGTTCTCGCGCACGATCACCCAGTCCAGGTCCTCGGGGCGACAACGCTTGAGCGGGGCGTCGATGCCCGGCAGGATGCGCGTGGGACGCACGTTGGCGTACTGGTCGAAGCCCTGGCAGATCTTCAGGCGCAGGCCCCACAGCGTGACGTGGTCGGGAAGCTGCGGATCCCCAGCCGAGCCGAACAGGATGGCGTCGCAGTCGCGGATCTGCTCCAGCCCGTCGGCCGGCATCATGACCCCGTGCCTGCGATAGTGGTCGGCACTCCAGTCGAAGCGCCGGAATTCGAAGCGGAAATCTCCACTGCTTTCAGCCAGCGCCTCGAGCACACGCTCCCCGGCCGGCACGACTTCCTTGCCGATGCCGTCGCCGGGAATGCTTGCAATGCGATAGGTCTTCACGTCTACGTTCCTTGGCTGGGTTCGTCCTGCGCTGCACTGTATCCAAAGCCACTGTGCTTGCCTGCTTCCGGGCCTGATCCGATATCGTCTGTCCGCCCTGAAAATGTGGCCTATGAGGCGCCGCGACTCGAGACGGCCAGCTGGTTTCGAATGTATCGCCCAGGCGGCATGCCCACATATCGGGTGAAGGCCACGTGGAACGTGCTCGCAGAGCTGTAGCCCACCCGTTCGGCCACCACGGCGATGCCAAGCTCCTTGCGCTGAAGCATGCTCTTGGCCAAGGCCATCCTCCAGGCAAGGAGGTACTCCATGGGCGCGACACCCACTGCGCGTCTGAATCGCTCAAAGAAGGTCGTCCTGGACAGGGCGGCTTCCTTTGCAAGACTGGCGATCGTCCACGCCCGGGCTGGGTCCTCGTGCATCCTGCGTATGGCCGAGGCAAGGCGATCGTCGGCCAATCCACGCAGCAAACCCGGCGACGCGGCGGTGCTGGCTGCCGATCGCAAGGCTTCCATCAGCAGCACCTCCAGCAATCGCGCAAGGATCGCATCCCGACCTGGCCGTTGCTGGCTCGACTCACGGGCCACGAGCTGCACCAGCGTACCCATTTGGGCTTCGCCGCGGATGTGCACGAGCTGGGGCAGGAGTGCCACGAGCATTTTCGCGTCCGGCGAGCCGAAAGCGCAGTAGCCCACCAGCATGCGTGTGTCCGGCGGTCCGGTCGGGCGGCCGTGTCGGGTTTCGCCATCGAGCTGGGTCACCATCGAGGCATCGTTGTCGCATGGTCCCGTGGGCTCCAATCCCGCCACGCTGAAGCCGAAGGCCGCCGGAATCAGGATGAAGTCGTCCTTTTGGAGCTCGATCGGCTCCATGCGGTCTATCTCGAGCCGGGCTCCACCCTGCAGGACAACGCAGTAGAACGGTTGCCCCGCTTCGGCTCGGCGGACGCACCAGGCGCCCGCCCCGCTGACCAACTTCGAGAACCGGGCACTCGGCTCGAGCAGCGCAGCAATTTCGGTGAGCGGGTCGACCATATCCGGACGATAAAACAATAAAGACGGACTATTGATTGTAGTTCGTTCGGCATGACGGCCCTATTCTTTCGACACCGCAACCCGCTTCCAAGGAACTTTCATGAAGACCGTACTGATCACCGGATGCTCCTCTGGCTTCGGCCTCGAAACCGCCAGGCACTTCCTCGCCCATGGCTGGAATGTTGTTGCGACCATGCGCACCCCGCGCAAGGATCTGCTCCCCGAGTCCGAGCGCCTTCGCGTCGTGGCGCTCGACGTCACCGATCCGCAAAGCATTCGCCACGCGGTCGAGGCCGCCGGCACGATCGACGTGCTGGTCAACAACGCCGGCTTCGGGCTGATGGGCGCACTCGAGGGCACGCCGTTGGCAACGGCCCGGGACGTCTTCGAGACGAACACGTTCGGGCCGATGGCGATGATCCAGGCGGTCCTGCCTCAATTCCGTGAGCGCAAGGCCGGCGTCATCGTGAACGTCTCGTCGAGCACGACACTGAAGTCGCTCCCGCTGCTGTCGGTCTACACCGCCAGCAAGGCGGCGCTGAATGCGTTCAGTGAGTCGCTGGCGCTGGAGCTCGCACCGTTCAACGTGCGAGTCGGTCTGGTGTTGCCCGGGCGCTCGCCCGAGACGCCGTTCAGCCAGACGGCGCAGCGGCGCATGCAGGCCCTGCAGGGCGCCATCCCCGAGGCCTACGCGGACTTCGCCCAGGGCGTGTTCGCACGCATGCGCCAGGACTCGGCCCTTGTCACGCACGCGGACGACGTGGCACAGGCCGTGTGGCGCATGGTGAACGATGCGGCGAGCCCCCTGCGTGTGGCCGCGGGTGCCGACGCGCTGGCCTTGGCCGAGGCGCTCTGAGGCGATGGGGCAACTTCGACATACAAGCCCGAGAAGACCGCATCGTCGCGCGCGGCGCCTGCTATGTCGACGCTAAGTATGGGAGGGGATACTCGGCGAGTCCCCTCCCGAACCCGACAATGCACGCGATCCAGAATCTCAACCACGTCCTATTCCTGCTGGTCAATGCAGGCGCGACCACGCCGCGCTGGTGGATCGACCTGGCGGTCTTCGTCGCCAATGACCTCGTCTACGGAGTACCGGTACTGCTGCTCGGACTGTGGCTCGCAGGGGGGCCGTCGCGTCGCGGTGCTGCCCTCCTCGCCTTTGCGCTCGCCATGGTCGCGCTCGGAGCCAATCAGATCATCGGACTCGCCTGGTACCAGCCTCGCCCCTTCGTGATCGGGCTGGGCCACACCTGGGCGTCGCACGTGCCTGACGCATCGTTTCCCAGCGACCATCTGACGCTGTTCACCGCCATCGGGCTGGGGCTGGTCTTCGGAGGTCGAAAGGCCAGCGGCCTG
>JAJZWA010000055.1 GCA_021846965.1 Pseudomonadota bacterium
GAGCCACCATCCGAAGCCCCAGGTCACAAGCCTGGGGCTTTTTTACGTCCGGTCGGCGCTCCCCGCGCCGCGTCAGGCGTAAGGCTGAAAGCGGTTGTCTTCGCTGCTGAGCAATTGCATCAGCTTGGGATGGATGAACAGTCGTTCCTTGCCGAACGGCACCTCGCGCAGCACGCCCTGGTCGGCCAGCTCGTGCAGGTATCGCGACGCCGCTTGGCGCTGCGCGATACCTTTGTCCACAAGGTTTCCGATGCGGCAATAGGGCTGCTCGAAAATCACGTCGACCAGTTCGCGGGTATAGATCTTCGGCAGGCGCGAGCGCATATGGTCCCTGGTGTGCTCGGCAAGCGCGCGAATGCCGGCGATCTTCCGTGTCGTCCATCGGGACGTTTCCGTCACCGCCTCCAGCATGAAGCACAGCCACGGGGACCACGCCTGATCGCGGGTGACGCCCAGCAGAAGGGCGTAGTAGTCGGCCTTGTGCGCGATGACGTGGCGACTGAGGTACAGGATAGGCAGGCCGAGGAGGTTCTCCTGGATCAGGTAGAGGATGTTGACGATGCGGCCGGTCCGCCCGTTGCCATCGGTGAAGGGGTGGATGGCTTCGAACTGGTAGTGGCCCACGGCCATGCGGACCAAGGGGTCCAGATCGGCCTGCTCGTGCAGGAATCGTTCCCAGTTCGCCAGCATGTCGCGCAGCCGTGTTTCTCCCTCGGGCGGGGTATAGATGATCCCGCCGGTGCGGTCGTTGACCAGCTGTGTGCCTGGCGTACGGCGCACGTCCATGTCCGCGCCCTTGAGCGTCCGGCAGACTTCGACTGCCGTGGCCGTGCACAGCGGCCGGACCTTCAGGGATTGGAGACCATGGTGAAGCGCAGTGCGGTAGCGCAAGGCCTCCTTGGTCGCTGGGTCCGCGTTGTCCGAGCCGTGTGCGTACTGGAAAAGCCGGTCGGTCGTGGTGACGATGTTCTCAATCTCCGAGCTGTCCTTTGCTTCCAGGATCGGGATGGTGTTGATCAGCATCGTCTGGTTCGGGATCAGCTCGGCGGCTTGCTTCAACTCCGCCAGGGCAGCGCGGGCCTCGATGCAAAGCTTCAGCACGGCACGGCTTTCCAGTTCGGCCGCCGGTGGCAGCGGTTCCAGATGGTTGTGAGGAACCTCGGCCTGCCACGAAGGGGTTGACGTTGTCATGATGCAAAAAGAGAAGTCTGTCGACACGACTTGAGCCTATGTCGCGGGCGGCGACACGTCAAGAAAACGTGTCGTTATTCCTCTCAATCATCGACATGACGGCCCACTTGGGCCGCACTCGAACACGGCGCCCCAGTGCCCGGATTCGCCCCGGTCGGCGAGCCAAATACGAAGCCCCAGGTCACAAGCCTGGGGCTTTTTTACGTCCGGGCGTCGCCGCGTGGAGGCAAGTTCAGCATTGCGGCCGACGAAGCGTATGCGGGAAGCGCGACCCGTGTGCTTCGGCTCAGGAAGACGTGGGGGCGCCCCACGGGTCGACCAGCACGACCCCACAGCCCTCGAAGTCGGCAGTATTTCTGGTTGCGATCACGGCGTCGTTGGCGCGCGCGATCGCGCAGATCTGGCAATCGAACTGACTGATGGGCCGGCCCGCGGCACGACGCTCGGCGGCAATCGCGGCGTAGGCGCGAGCAGCAGCGCGGTCGAAGGACAGGATACGGTCTCGAAAGTCCTCGCTCAGCATGCCCTCGATCGCTTTCGAAAGCTCGGCCCGGCGTTTGCCGGCCGGCATGATCGCCACGCCGTGCCGCAGTTCGGCTTCGCCGATGGTCGTGAAGTAGACCTGCGTTCCGTCCTGTGTCGACAGCCAGTCCTCCACTTGCCTGGCGGGCGATGGCCGCAGCAGTTCGGACAGGACGTTGGTATCGAGGATGATCATGCCTCGCCGTCTCCGTGGAAGGTCGGCGGCTGGCGTATCGGCTCGCGCGTGGGCAGCGGGACCTCCGCACGGGCCGCCGGAGTCAGGCGCGACCGAATCGCCGCGGCGAGGTTGCGAGGTGGCGTGCTTTCGGTCATGACCCGGCGCAGGATGTCACGCGCCTCCTCTTCCATGGAGCGGCCGTGCATGGCAGCGCGAACCCTCAACCTGCGTTTGATGTCATCGTCGAGATTTCGAATCGTGATGCTGGCCATTGCACACTCCTGCGTCGAGCAATCCGATTGCATTGTAATCAATGATCTCAATGAAAGCGGAATCCGCTGCGGACCCAGGGGTGTGCGCGGGCCCGGTTGGGCAAGATGACCGGGCTTTGCGAGGAGCGCTCAGCGGAGCAACTCGACCTCCCAGTGCACAGTTTCGCCCTGTTCGGCGAGCCACATTCGACGGCCCTTGCAGCGATGCAGGGGCCGTTTTCATTGTGCGCCCGGAAGGGCGCATCTACTTGGAGGTGAAAGTCCTCTACCGGCCCGGCATGTGAGGTGTCAGCCGCAACGCCTTGGGTGGGTGCGTTTGAAAGAGCCCTTGGTGTGTGGGTGATTTGTCCAGCCATTGGAACTCGCCGAAGCTGTTCGTGTCCAACCCACTCCGAGGCACGGAACCCTTACCACGCAGGCAATGGCATCTCGACCAAGTCGTGCGCGACTTTCGTGGGCCGTCCCATGCTGTATGGGTGCTTGGGAATCTCTGTTGCCTCCAATTCGGCGATCTCGCGGGCGGATGGATGGCAGAGGGATTCCAGGCGGCGGGAATATCTGGGCGGTACTGGACACGGATCATGACGAGGATGCCGGTTTCAATTCGGGCTGAGCATGAACCTGAAGAACGGCGGAGATGGGGCGAGTGGAGATGAACTGGTCAGCCTGTTCGCCCTGTCTGCCGTCAACTTTTTCTATGTGACCGCTGACAGCATCGCCTGCATCGCTTCGCTGTGGGTGCTTTCCGGTCGGACGGGCCACGCTTTGCAGGTGGGTGTGATCCTGGGCGTTGGTGCCTTGCTTCCACCGCTGTTGGCACGGCTTCGGCGAGCATCGCCCCGAGTCGACGAGGCACCTACCCTCCTGCTTGCACGAGGGCTCGGCCTTGTGACCTATCTGGCCGCCGTGCCGCTTGCCGCGAACGTGGGCGCGCCAGTCGTTGCTTACGCCGTCTTGCTCGCTTCTTCGCTGGCTGGCGCCTGCACGATCTTCAGCGTCGAGACGATCATCGGTGCGCTCGCGTTGAGACTGCCGCGGGAGCGGCACGCGCTGATCGCTCGTACCCAGATGCTGGGTGCCCAGTTCGCAATGTTCGCTGGCGCAGCCGTTTCGGGCATTTCGTTTCAGTGGCTCGGATATCTCGGCGCGCTCGCCGTTGCGGTCGGTGTTGCGGCGTGGGGACTGGCCGTGCAGTGGATGGCGTCGAATGTCCTGGCCGGTCCATCTTGTGACGCAGCGGTCGTCGCCGCCAGGGAGTGTGTTTCGGAGCCGGGAAAGCCGGACAGCGCTTTCGCGCTGTGGATACTGCTCGGGGCGTTGGTTGCCTTGTTCAATTTTCTGGCCCCATTTCTGATGCACCACGAACGGCGTATGGGGGTCGCGGACTACGCAATCCTCGAGATGCTTTGCATCGCCGGATCCCTGTGTGCCATCGGCGCCTACACGCGTTGGGCATTGGCGAGTCTTCGCGATGGGGTGTTGACGGCGATGTTGCTCGCCAGTTTCCTGGTGTTCGCGATCGGGAGCAGTTTCTGGATGCTGCTGGCAGGTGCATTCATCGGCTTTTCCCTGAGTGCCCTGCGCATCAAGCAGCGCGCGAAACTGTTCCTGCGGCTGCAGTGTTCGGCCGACGCGCGATCCTGGGGCGGCCGGATGGCCACGCAGACCGTACTCCAGCGAGCGTTGCTGCCGGTTGTGCTCGGCGCGCTGCTGCAGGCTTCGACACCATCGCGCGTATTCCTTGGGTCCGCGTTGCCGGCCTTCCTGCTGATGGGACTCGCGCTCTATCGGGACAAGCATTCAACGGTGTAGGCCGCTTCGCCGGGCGCTGACTGTCTCGACTGCAAAGCCTTGCTCTCTCGGCGCCATGAACTCGGCTTCCGACTTGCCCGCGCTGAACCGCAACAGCTTCGTGGAGGCCGTCTCGATGTGCCCAAGGACCTCCCGATCACGCAGCGCCGGTGTCACAGCGGAACGGCTTCCTGAACAACGCGCTCGCGCGTGCCGGGGGGGAAATCTCCCGCTGTCAGAACGTCCACGGAAACTCCAAGTTCCTGCTCGATTGCGCGTTGCAGGCGGACCATGTCGAGCAGAGTCGTGCCCCGTGGCACGTCGACCAGCAGGTCGACGTCGCTGCGCTCGGTATCTTCTCCGCGCGCGATGGAGCCGAACACCCGCACGTTGCGAGCGCCGAGGCGCTGCGCCGTGCCCAAGACTGCCGCTCGATGCGCAGCGAGGATCACCGACGGCCGGGCGCTCATGGCATGGGCTCCGAGTGAAACGGACAGGCTTCCGAATGTAGGCTGGACGTCCGTCGCTTCCAGCCCGACCCTTCAGACGATGAGCTTCGCAGTCCAGTGCCCATCTTCGCCCTGGCCGGCGAGCCGAATACGACGGCCCTTGCAGCAATGCAAGGGCCGTTTTCACGGGCGACAGCGTGATCGTACCGGTCATGCCAAGTGACGCGTCCTGGAGCGATTCGATCCGGGTCGCAGCGGGCGCATTACGCTGGCGTATGGGACTTGAGCCAGTCCTTCAGGGCCAGGTCGATGCGCGATTGCCAGCCCTCACCGCTGTCACGGAACGACTGCAGCACATCCGGGCTGAGACGGATCGTGATGCGCTCCTTCGTGGGAGCCTTGTTCGGGCCGCGCACGCGCCGAAGCTTGGTCTGCAGCGACGCAGGCAATCCGGCCACCGGAACGGCTCGCGCGAAGTCCGTCTGGCTCCACTCGGGGTTGTCTTTGTCGACCTTCTCAGGGCTTGGCTTCTTGCTCATAGCGCTTGACCTCGCGTTCATTGGCCTTGCGAAAGCTGATGACGCGGATGCCGCTCTCGGCTTCCACGAACACCAACGCGTGGACGCGGCCACCGACGAGTCCCAGGGCGCGCCACCTTCGTTCGCCGTAGCCGCGACGGGTGTCCTCCACGAAAACGGCCGATTCGAAGTCGAACTCAGCGACACGCTCGAACGATAGCCCACGCTCCTCGATGTTGCGAGCGTCTTTGCTTGGATCGAACGTGATGTCCCCCGCGCAAAGCGTATGTACAGTCTGATTCCGTGTCAAGCAAAATGTCAATACAAAGTAATGGTTCCAAGATCTGCTGCTCTGGCGCCAACTGACAGCGCCATGGCGACGCTCTGAGTCAAACAGGAAGCCCCAGGCCACAAGCCTGGGGCTTTTTCGTGCGCGCTGCACCGCGCGCCGCCTGTCATCAGACGACGATGATCGAGTCGCTGTAGCGCGCCACCGTGGCATCGTGCGTGATCAGTCGCATCGGCTCGGTCAACGCCTGCGCGATCAGCATGCGATCGAAGGGGTCCTGATGGTGTGGCGGCAGCTCCGCGATCGCCGCGGCATGCTCGGGCTCGATGGCAAGCAGCCGATATCCGGAATCGCGGAAGTAGCCCAGGGCGTCGTGGCCCGACACGGGCATGTCGCCGCGGCCGAGCCCGTGCTTGATCGTGATCTCCCAGATCGTGGCCGCGCTGATCCAGACGGACGAGCGCGGCGAACCGATCAGGTCGCGCGCGCGAGTTGCGAGCCGGGGACTGTCGGTGATGGCCCACAGCGCAACATGGGTATCCAGCAGCAGGTTCATGGTGCCGTCGCCGCGCCGAAAAGCCGAGCCACCTCGTCGTTGTGCGCGTCGATGTCGTCGGGCACTTCGAAACGGCCCTTGGCGATGCCGACACGCAGGCCCGGCGCCGGCTCACCCAGCGCGACAAGCTTCGCTGCAGGCCGCCCGTTGCGAGCGATCACGATCTCCCGTTCACGCCCTTGCTCGATGGCTTCGACCAGGCGCGACAACGAAGACTTGGCATCGAACATGTTGACGATGTGCACGGTGCCTCCTGGAATGCTGAAATCAGGGCCCTATTCTAGCCTGGCTTAGCTAATCTGTTGGACTCCTGTTGCTACGGGACCCGGGCGAGCACCGACACCCAGGTCCGGGCCTCCAGCGCGATCGCCCAGTGCCCGGTTTCGCCCTGTTCGGCGAGCCCGCGCGCGGATGGGTCGGATCCGGATTGCGCAAGCCCCGGGGATTTGGCATGTGTGCCGCTATATGGGCGATGTTTGTTCGATTTTGGCTACACAAACCCCGCGCATCGCCGATGGTCATTGCACAATGACAGGATTGTCCGGGCCCCGGCGCGGACTCCCTTGCCAGCATGCGACGTCGACGCTTTCTCCGATCCCTGGTTCAAGCCTGCGCTGCCGCGCTGCCATGGAGCCGCCAGGCCATGTGCGCGGCGCTGCCCGAGGCGGCGGCGGCTTCGGCTGCGAGCGCTGGTTCCGCTGGGGGAGGGCGGGCGAGCGCGCATGAGCAGCCCGCGGTGGCGTTCTATTACGGCGACGACATCCCCTTCGACGAACTCGGGGCCTTCGACTGGGTCGTGGTGCAACCGGGGCCGGCGCTGGCCGAGGCGCAGGACCTGCGGACCGCCTTCGGCCCGCATACCAGGCCCTTCGCCTACGTTTCGCTGGGGGAGATCGACACCGAGGATCCCCGGATGAAGGCCGTGCCGGCCAGCTGGACGGCCGCGAGCAATCCGGCCTGGGGCACGCGGGTGGTCGACCAGACCGCGCCGGGTTGGAGGGTCTTCGTTCGCGACCACATCGTCGCTCCGCTGTGGAAGGCCGGGTTTCGCGGCTTGTTTCTCGATACCCTGGATTCCTATCAGCTGGCGGCGAGTACCCCCGCGCAACGCCAGAGCCAGCAGCAGGCGTTGCGCCAGACCCTGCAGGAACTGGTGGAGGGCTTTCCCGGCATCCGCCTGATCCTGAACCGGGGTTTCGAACTGGTCGATGCACGGCTCGCAGGCTCCATCGACGCCATCGCGGCCGAATCCTTGTACCAGGGCTGGGACCAGACATCCCGGACCTATGGGGACGTGCCGCAGCGCGATCGCGCCTGGCTGCTGGCACGGCTGCAGGACATGCGGGACCGATTCGCGCTGCCGGGAATCGCCATCGACTACTGCGCCGTTTCGCAGCGCGCTCTGGCGCGCCAGACCGCATCGCGCATCGCCGCCCACGGCCTGATCCCCTGGGTGGCCGAGGCCACGCTCAGCAGTCTCGGAGTCGGCGGCGTCGAGGTGGTGCCGCGGCGTGTGTGGCTGCTGCATTCCTGTGAGACGGGCAATTCCCCGCAACTGCAGGCCCAGGGCGCCCATCTGTACGGTGCCATGCCGCTGGAACACCTGGGCCTGGTGCCCGACTATCGCTACATGGGCTCGGCGCTGCCCGACAAGCCCCTGGCCGGGCGCGTGGCCGGCATCGTGCTCTACCCGGACGCGTCCAGGGTTCCGCAAAGCCTGGGCGCCGTGTTGCGCAGGGCCCGCGACGAGGGGGTGCCGGTGGCCGTGCTGGGGGCGCTGGACCCGCGCTTCCTCGGTGAACTCGGAGTGCAGGTCGGCCAGCGAGCGCTGCAGGGGCCCCTGGACATCCGCCGCGCACCCGCAAGCCCTCCGGGCGAGATCGTGCCCATCATCGATGCGCTGAGCGCGGTCGAGCTGAACGCGGGGCCCCGGGCGCAGGTCTGGCTGAGCGCGGTGGGCTCCGACGGCAGACAGATGCAGGGGGCGGCCATCACGCCCTGGGGTGGCTACGCGCTGGGGGCCTTCGGCGTGTTCAACCTGCCCGGAGGCAACGGCACCCGGTGGTCCATCGATCCCATCGAGTTCTTCCGGGCCGCGCTGCGTGTCTCCGACGACCCGATGCCCGACCTGAGCACACGTTTCGGGCGCCGAGTGCTGCTCGCGCACTTCGATGGGGACGGCTGGCCGAATGCCTGCCTGCGCCCGGGCTCCCCGATCGCCGGGCAGGTGCTGGTCCGCGAAGTGCTGGAGAAGTACCGGATTCCCATCGTCGGCTCGATCATCGTCGGCGAAGTCAGCAGCGATGGCCTGTATCCCCAGGTGGCTGCGCAGTCGCAACACTGGGCGCGGCGCATGTATGCCCTGCCCTGGGTGGAGGCGGGCAGCCACACCTGGTCCCATCCCTTCGACTGGGTGCTGGCCTCGCGCTACCACGCCCGCTTTCCCACGGGCAAGGGTTATGGAGGGGTGGGCAACTATCTCCCCTTGCCGAACTATCGATTCAGCAGCGCCGGCAACGTGGTCGGCGCGCGGGACTACATCGAGAAGCATCTGTGCCCGCCGGGCAAGCCCTGCGACATGCTGCTGTGGCCGGGGGATTGCAATCCCCCGGTGAAGGCCGTGGAGATGGCCTACGCGGCGGGCATGGCCAACATCAATGGCGGAGGCGCCACCATCACGCGCTCGGCGCCCAGTCTCTCGCTGGTCGGCCCGATGGGCATTCCCAAGGGCTCGTGGTTCCAGGTCTACGCGGCCTGTTCCAACGAGGAGGACTACACCCACGACTGGCATGGTCCGTACTTCGGTTTCGAACGGGCGATCGAGACCTACGAGATGACCGACCTGCCGCGGCGCCTCAAGCCCATCGACATCTACTTCCACCCCTACATCGTCACCCGCGAGGCCGGACTGCAAAGCCTGCACAAGGTGTTCCGCTGGGCGCTGGCGCAAGCGGTGCACCCCATCCAGGGCAGGCAGTATTCCCACAGCGTCGTGCAGTGGCGAAGCGCCACCGTGGCGCGCATCCTGGACGGCGGCTGGCGCCTGCGCGGCGCGGAGCAGATCCGGGAATGGGCCCAGCCGCGCAGCGTGGCCGAGCCGGCCCTCGAGCGCTGCGCGCAAGTGGTGGGCTGGAGCCATCATGGAGCGCGCCGCTATGTGCACGTGCAGGCCGGCGATGCGGTGCTGCGGGTCGGCGCGGCGTCCGCGGCGCGACCGATGCTGCAGGATGCGAACGCCGACGTGGTGGCCTGGGAGGTGGTGCAGGGAGCTTCGCATCGCCTGCGCCTGCAGGGCTTCGTGCCCGTGGAGGCGGTGTTGCGCCTGCCATCGGGCTGGACCGTCGCACCCGGTGCGGGGGTCACGGTACGCCGGCGCGGCGAGCAATGCCACGTGCGCGGCGAGGGCACCTCGCTGGATCTGTTGCTGCGGCGGACCTGAGGAGGCGGATTGCGGAGCCTGCGCAAACAGTCCCCGGCCGCGGATGCCCTGCATGTCGCGGTGGACGACCCTCGGCGAAACCAGCTTTTTCCTCGCGGTGAATTGATCGGGCTCGCCCTGTTGTGCGTGGCCCTGCTGGTCGTCGCGTATCCGGGCAGGACCCTGCTGCCCCTGCTGGCGCGTACCCGCAACGACGGGCTGGCCATCGACTACCTGCGTGAACTCTCGGCCCTGCGCGCCGGCGATCCCACCCTGCGCACCATGCTCGGCGAGCGCTACCTGCATGTGGGGCGGGCGCGCGAGGCGCTGGCACAGCTCGAAGGCCTGCGAGGCACGCGTGTCGATGCCCTGCGCCTGCGGGCCTGGGAACAACTCCTGCATCGGGCCGTGGCGACGCGCGACACGCCGGCCATGGATCAGGCGCAGCTCGCCATCCGGCGCCTGCTCGCCGGCCTGCGGCCCGCCGATTTCGAGCAGTGGAAGACCGCGGTGGAGTTGTCGCGCCGTCTAGGCGGCAGCGCCTCGCCGGCCTGGCTGGAGCCCTCCCTGATGCGCCTGTTGCCGCTGGATCCCGCACGCGCGCTGCAGGCCCGGGACGTGCTGCTCGGCGCCGGTCGCTACGACCTGGCGGCCCGCGTCCTGTTCTCCTCCGCCGCGCATGCGCGCGATCCCGCGCAGCGCGATCGTCTGATCCTGTCGGGTGCCCGGGTGCTGCTGGCCTCGGGCAAGCCCCTGCTGGCCTGGCAACTGACCGAGCAGGCGGTGCGAGGTGCCGAGGTCGGGCCCAGTGTGCGCTGGATGATGGTGCGACTCGCACTGGGCGCCGACCGTCCCGCGAAGGCCGTCCAGTGGCTGCACCGTTGCGTCGATGTTCAGCAGCCGGCCGCGGTGCTGGCGCGGGAGATGGACGCGTCCCGGCGCGAGCTGGCCTGGCACACGCTGTTGGGTTCGGGTCTTCCGGCCCAGGCGCTGCGCGTGGCGGACGCGGCCCTGGTCGCCAGTCCGGCGGACCGCAGGTGGCAGCGACGTCGGGCGCAGGTCCTGGAGTGGAGCGGACACCCCGACGCGGCGCTGGGGCAATGGATGCAAATGCTGCGCGCGCGCTATTCGGAGCACGCGCTGGCGCAGGTGCACCGCCTCGCGCTGGGGCTCCATGCGGGCGCGGCGCTCGAACTGTATTGGCGCGAACGCGCCGCCCATGGCCCCATGAGCGCCCAGGACTGGCTGCGCTACGCGCAGACCCTGGAGTCGGCCGGTCATGCGCGCGGCGCGGCGCGGGTGCTGCGCCGCGCCGCGGGCGAGCATCCCGATCTGCTCCCCGCGCTGGCGTGGTTGCTGGGCAATATGGGGGAGGTCCGGCGCTCCTTGCAGGTCTACGCCGAGGCGGCTCGTCGCGGCACGCTGGATCTGCGTGCGAGCATCGACGACGCGAATGCCCTGGTGCAGGACGGTCGTTTCCATGCCGCGCTCGAGGTCCTGGCCTCGACGCGCTCGCTGCCGGGGCCGGCGAGCCTGCGCGCCGCCCACCAGCGCCTGCTGGGGGACCTGGCCTGGGATCTCGGGCGCGATGCCCAGTCCGAGCAGGCCTACGCCTCGGTGTGGGCCGATGGGTCCACGCGCGCCGAACTCGGTGCCTATCAGGTCGAGCGCCTGATCCTGCTCACCCGGCGCAGCCGTGGCGTGCCGGCCGCGCTGGCGCTGCTGCGCCAGGCGTGGACGCGTGCGCCGAGCCCCGAACTGGCCATGCTCTGGTTGCAGCTGCTGCAGCGCAGGCCCAGCCTGCAGGATCTGCGGCAATGGCAGCAGCGGGTGCGCGATAGTGCGGTGTGGGGGGAACTGTCCCGGCGCGCCGACATGTACGCCGCGCGCGCGCAGGTCTGGCAGGCCCTGGGGAACCGGCAGCGTGCGCTGGCCGACCAGGAGCAGGCCCTGCGCCTGGCTCCCGGCGACCGGGGCTATGAGATCAGTCTGCTGTGGATCTGCATCGACGGCGCCGATCGCGCGTGCCTGCGCCGGCATTTCCCCGCCTTCGCCCCCGCCTTGCGCGGCAGCCCCGAGGGCCTGGAGGTTTCGCTGGCGGCGGCACAGGCCCTCGGCGAGACACGCGAGGCGCTGGGCTACGCGCAGCGCCTGTACCCCGCCCATGCCTCGGATGCGCTGTGGCTGCTGGACTATGGCGACTTGTGGGAACAGTTCGGCGACGCGCGCCGCGCACGCCTGGCCTGGGATCGTGTGTGGGCGCTGTTGCGGCAGCCGTCGCCGGCCGCGCGGGGCGCTCGTGCACGCGCCGATGCCGAGCTGCGCGGGCTGATCGCGCGGCTGCGCCTGTCGCGCCGCTACCTCGGCGCCTCGGGGCAGCAGAGTCTGCTCGCTGCCCTGCGTTCGCGACTGCAGCGCGGCTCCCTCACCACGCGGCAGCGCGAGAGCGCCGACGCGGCCATCGCCGACTGGCTGGCGGGTCTCGACACCCGCTCGGCGGCGCGTTGGTGGCTGGCGCACCAGGCCTTGTCGACGGCTGCGCGCCAGTCCCTGCAACTGCAGCTCGACCTGGGCGCGCAGGACGCTCCGGCCATCGCGCGGGACCTGCGCGGTGCCGGAGCGGCCGCACTGCAGCCCTCGGATCTGGCGCAGGCCGAGCAGGAGGCAGGCCAGGCCGGGCGCTCGCTGCGCCTGGCGCAGGCCGTGCTGGAGCGCGCGGCACGCTCCGGCCAGGATTCCCCGCAGCTGCGCGCCTTGCAGGCGCAGACCGCTGCGCGCGAACTCGCGCTGGCCAGCACCGCGAGCCTGCAGTGGCAGCAGCTGCGTCTTGGCAGCGTCGTGCGTCGCGGCCCGCGGGCGAGCCTGCATTGGCAGGCGGACCGCCACTGGAGCCTGGACGCTGATGCAGCGCGCCAATCCCTGGGCAGCGCCGATGCCTCGACCCTGGTCGGCCTGCCGGCCCTGTGGAGGGATGCGAGCCTGGGCCTGCGCTGGCGGGGCAGGCACCGCAGTCTGGGCCTGACGTGGACCAGCAACCGTGCCGTGGGCCTGGCGCAGGGCTGGAGGCTGGAAGCCTCGGCGCGCCTGCCCTGGGCGATCGACAGCCGGATCCAGCTCGAGCGCAACGCCGTCGCCGACGAATCCGCCGCGCTGCTGGTGGCGGGGAAGCGCGACCGGCTGCAACTGCGCCTGCAGCGTGATTTCGGGCGCGCCTGGGCCAGCCTCACGGCCGCCGGCATGCGCTACCGCACACGCGCGGGCCAGGCTCTGGGTAGCGGCCGCGCGCTGCAGGCCCAGATCGGCCTGCGGCTGCGGCTGGGCGAGCCCGACGTGGACCTGAAGTTGCTGGGCTACCAGCAGGACTTCTCCACCGTGGCCGGACTGCGATTGCCGGCCTACGCCGGACTGGTTCCCGGCGCGACCGTGCCGAGCGCGAGCTTTTTCATGCCGGTCAGCGACAGCGCCTTCGGGGTCGGGATCGGCCTGGGCATGGACCATGCGCAGGGCTACGCCGGGCGCTGGATACCGTACGGAGAACTCGACCTGCTGCAATCACGTACCTTGGGCCTGACCAGCAATGTGGACGCCGGCCTGCGCGGCCCCTTGCTGGGCGGCGATCAGCTCGCCGTGGGCTACCAGCGCGTGCGTGATGCCTCGGGCCAGAGCGTGCAATGGACCTTGCAGTACCGCATGTGGTTTGGTCGCTAGCCTTGATTTTGCCAATATCCGGAGATTGTCATGTCGCGAACCCTCTTGCTCCGCCGCCCGCTCGCACTGCTGGCCATGCTGGCCGTGCCGGTCCTGCTGCTCCTGGGCGGCTGCGCCGTCGCCACCGTGTCCTCGAAATCCCCGGAGCTGGGGGCCGGGGACAAGCTGGCCGTGCTGCCCTTCGCCAACCTGACCGACGTGCCGCTGGCCGCGCAGCGCGCGCAGGCGATCACGGTATCCCTGCTGCGCCAGCGCGGGCTGCGCGAGGTCCTGAGCTATCCCCAGCCCGAGACCGATCTGCTGCGTGCCGCGTCGGCCCCCAGCCCACAGCAGGCCCTGCAGTGGGCGCGGCGCCAGGGCGCGCGCTACGCGCTGGGCGGCAGCGTGACCGAATGGCGCTACAAGACCGGGGTGGACAGCGAGCCGGCGGTCGGCGTGGTGCTGGAGTTGCGTGACGTGGCGGACGGCCGCGTGGTGTGGAGCGCCAGCGGCGCGCGCTCGGGTTGGGGCTATCAGGCGCTGGCCGCCGTGGGGCAGGCGCAGATCGAGGCGCTGCTGAAGGGCCTGCGCGTCGCCGCCGGCCCGGCGCGGCCAACCCACTCCGCGCCGTGAGCCTGAGCCGGAGCGGCCCCATGGGGATCGGCGCGATGCTGCGCGAGTTCATGCTGCGGGCCTTGCGCCGCAGGGATGCCTGGCTGACGGCAGGCCGCGGCGCCGGCCCGAGGTCGTGGCTGGCGGCGATCGAGCGCGTGCTCCTGCCGGGCGGCATCCTCGCGCTGAGCTGGAGGCTGCGGCCGGACGACCCCCTGGGCCTGCACGCGGCCTTCCCCTGGGTCTGGCTGGGTCCATGGCTGGTCGCCGTTCGCTACGGCGCTGCCGCGGGCATCGTCGGAGCGGGGCTGTACGCGGCCTTCTGGAGCCAGGCGACGCGCCTGTTCGGCCTGCCCATGGTGGCCGCCTTCCCGTCCGAATTCTTTCTCGGCGGTGTGCTGGTGACCCTGGTGCTCGGCGAGTTCGGCAGCGTCATGCTTCGGCGGGAAGCCCTGCAGCGTGCCCTGGCCGTCGACCTCGGGGCGAGGCTGGAGCGCACGAAGCGTCGCCTGTTCATCGTCAAGGAGTCCCTGGCCGCGCTGGAGCAGGAGCTGATCGACCGTCCGATCACCCTGCGCGACGCGCTGCTGGACTTGCGCAGGATTTTCGCGTTTTCCATCGGCAAGACTCCGTCCCCCGGCGCCCATGCGCAGCGCCCGCTCCCCGATCCCGACGCGTTCCTGCTGCTGCTGAGCCAGTCGTGCCGCTTGCTGGAGGCCGGCGTGTTCGTGCGCGAGCCGCGGCGCGGACGCGGTCGCGCCGCGGGGGCCGCGGGGGCCGCGCAGTGGCGCCTGGGCCATGCGCTGGGCCAGGACCTGCCCGGTTTCGACGCGGGCCACCCGCTGATCCAGCGTGCGCTGCAAACGCGTGAGGCCGTGCACGTGGCGCAGGAGCGGGCGAGCGATGCGGGGCAGAGCGTCTGGGTCTTCGCGGCACCCCTTCGCCTGGACGGCAAGGGCGAGCCGGATGCCGTGCTGGCGGTGCATTCGATGCCCTTCATGTCCTTCGAGGAACAGAACCTGCAGAGGTTGCAGGTCCTGTGCGCCTCCTATCTCGATTTTTCCCTGCTCGAGTCGGGCGTGGCTGAATTCCGCGCCGCCTGGGAGCTGGCGCCGATCGGCCTGCAGCAGGAGTGGGCGCAACTCAGTCGGCTGCATGCGCAATCTCGCCTGCGCAGCTATTGCGCGGTCTGGACGGGGGCCGACTGGCTGGGCCCCGAGGAGCTTTCGGAGTTCTCCGCCAACCAGCCGCTCAACAGCTCCACCTGGACCTTCGGCGGAGAGACGGCGGGGGTCGTGCTGGTCGTGCTCCTTCCCCTGTACAGCGCCGCCGCGCTTGCCCAGTACCGGCGCGACATGCTCGAGTTGTCCCGCCAGATCGCCATGCGCGACAACTGGCCGCAACTCGACGCCCTGAGTCTGGAAGTGGTTCCGGTGCAGGGGGTGGAGGGCCTGGGCCAGCTGCGCGGGATGGTGGATTCGGTGCTGGCATCCGAGTCGCCGCAGCAGCCGGGAGACGCGCGTTGAGAGTCTCGAAATTCCTGCCGGCGCTGCTGCCCCTGGCGCTGGCACTGGACGGCGGGGCCTTGTGGATCCTGCTGCGTGGGCAGGTCGCCCAGCCGATCCTGGTCTTCTGGGCGCTGCATGGCGTGGCGGCGCCGCTCATGGCAGTGGCTCTGTCTCCCTTGCTGCCCGCTTCCTGCCGCGAGCCGCGTGGCCTCGCGCTGAGCCTGCTCGGGCTGCCGGCCCTGTTCATGCCCGTCGTCGGCGCTCCGGGCTTGCTCATCGCCATGCGCGTGGCGCATGCCCGACCCCAGCGGGAAATCCAGCCCGAGGCGCTGCGCTCGGCACCGCGGCTGGAGGTGTTTTCCATCGCCCAGCCGGAAGAGGCGATGCGCCAGGAAATGCCGGCGGGCCAGATGGCCAGCATCGCGCGCGACCAGAGCCAGCCCGCGCAGCGGCGCATTCGCGCGGTGCTCGCGCTGCGCGAGATGCCTCCGCGCCTGGCGCTGCCGGTGATGCGCCATCTGCTCAGCGACCCCAACGAGGAGATCCGCCTGCTGGCCTACGGCATCGGCAGCGAATGGGAGCATCGGCTCACCGACGCCCTCCAGGCGGCCACGCGCGAGCTGCGACAGGCCCAGGCCGTGGGAGCGCCCCCGGACCAGCTCGGGCGCACGGCGCGGCGGGTCGCCGAGATGCACATGGAGTTCATCTACCAGGGGCTCGCCCAGGGAGACCTGCGGCTTTTCGCGCTGGAGCAGGCGCTCGAGCACTGCGAGATGGCGCTGCGGGCGATGCCGCGCGACACCGGGCTGCGTCTGATGGTGCTGCGGCTTTCACTGGCCACGCAGCGCCTGGATGCGGCCAGGGCTGCGCTGGATGAGCTCGCGGCGCAGGGCGCCGCTCCGACGCTGTGGCGGCCCTACGCGGCGGAAATCGAGTGGATGGCGAGGCGCTACGATCAAGTCGCGCAAAGTCTGCAGCCCCTGGACGTGTCCCAGGTCGCGCCGCGCCTGCGTCCGGTGGTGCGGCTCTGGAAAGGCCGCACGCGCGGCGCCCCGGCGCCGATGGGGCCCGAGGGCGCCCTGGATTCCTCCTGGAAGGCAGCAGCCAGATCATGACTCGACCGGATTTCGTGGATACCCAGCCGCAAGGCTACGAGGCGCCCAGCCTGGTCGACGTCATGCTGTTGCTGGAGGGAACCTACCCCTACGTGGCTGGCGGGGTGTCGAGCTGGGTGCACCAGATGCTCCGGGGTTTCTCCCACCTGCGCTTCCACATCGTGTTCATCGGGTCGCGCGAGCAGGACTACGGCAAGCCGCGCTACCAGGTTCCGGACAACGTCGTGGAGATCACCCACCACTACCTGTTCAGCCAGACCCTGCTGCCGCCGCCCGTGGAGCGGCGGGGCGACCCGCGCACCGCGGACCTGGTGGACAGCCTGCATGTCCTGCTGCGCGAGGGGCAGGATCGCGACAGCCGCTCGGAGTTGCTGCGCCGCAGCCTGCAAGCCATGGATGACAAGCTCGACCTGGCCTACTTCCTGCATTCGGACGACTCCTGGTCCTACATCGCCAGCGAGTACGAGTCGCGCTGCACGGACCCCTCCTTCGTCGATTATTTCTGGACCGTGCGGACCATGCACACGCCGATCTGGACCCTCGCCGAACTGGCGCGCAAGCTGCCCGCGGCCAATGTTTACCACAGCGTGTCCACGGGCTATGCGGGCTACCTGGGTGCCATCCTCTCGCGCATGCACGACAAGCCGCTGATCCTGTCGGAGCACGGGATCTACACCAAGGAGCGGCGCATCGAGCTGTTCTCGTCGACCTGGATCAGCGACAACACCCCCCTGCTGGAGCGCAACGCCGGCGATGCCGGGTATTTGCGCCAGCTGTGGATCCGTCTGTTCGAGTCCCTCGGCCGCATGTGTTACGACAGCGCCGATCCGGTGGTGTCCTTGTACGAGGCCAATCGCATCCGGCAGATTGCCGACGGTGCGGATCCGGTGACGACCTGCTCGATCCCCAACGGCGTCGACCTGCAGGCCTACCTTGCCGCGCGCGCCGCGCGGCCGCAGCAGGTGCCGCAGGTCATGTGCCTGATCGGGCGCGTCGTGCCCATCAAGGATGTGAAGACCTTCATCCGTGCCGTGCGCGTGGCGCGCAACCGGCTGCCGAACATCGAGGGCTGGATCGCCGGTCCGCAGGACGAGGACCCGGACTACGTGCGCGAGTGTCGGGAGCTGGCGGAAAGCCTGCAACTCGGTGAGCACCTGCGCTTTCTCGGCTTCCAGCGCACCGCGGAGCTGTTGCCGAAGGTGGGGCTGGTGGTGTTGTCGTCCATCAGCGAAGGCTTGCCGCTGGTGCTGCTGGAAGGTTTCGCGGCCGGGGTGCCCGCGGTGACCACCGATGTGGGGTCCTGCCGCCAGTTGCTGCTGGGCCTGGGCCCCGAGGACGAGGCGCTGGGGGCCGCCGGGCAACTCGTGGGCATTGCCGACGCACAGTCGCTGGGGGTGGAATGCGCCGCCCTGCTGGGCGATTCCGCGCGTTGGCAGGCGACCAGCGCCGCGGCCGTGGCGCGCGTCGAGCGCTACTACACGCAGGATCTGATGTTCGAGCTGTACCGCTCGGTCTACCAGGACGCCCTGGAGCGCAGCGTGGCGCGCGCGTCCGGGCAGCGCGACCAGGTGGGGGCGCTGGCCACGGTGCTGCGCGGCGAGCCGATGCCCGACGAGGCCGGGGAGCTCGACCCCTCGGAGGTGTTCGAAGCCCTGGACCTCGACACCGGCACGCCCGACACCGCATGGCCGAACGCTGGCTGAGGCAGGGGACGCGATGGCCGGAATCGGATTCGAACTACGCAAGCTGCTGCGCTCGCAGTCCTACCTCGGGCTGTTGCGGGCCTATCTGTATGCATCCATCATCAGCTCCGGGCCCTGGGTGTTCTCCATCCTGGGCCTCATGGCCACGGGCATCATCTCCCTCGGGGTCGTCACCCCGGGGCAACTGATCACCCAGTTCCAGGTCACCGTCACCTATCTGATCATGGGATCCCTGGTGCTCACCGGCGGGCTGCAGCTGGGCTTCACCCGCTGGGTGGCTGATCGCCTGTTCGAGAAGCGCAAGGAACTGATCGGGGGCGCCTACCTCGGAGTCATGCTGGTGACCACCGCCGTGGCGGGATGCTTCGGCCTGGTGGTGTCGCTGGTGGCCTTCGACGGCGTGGATGCCGTCTACAGGGTCTGGATCGTCCTGGGTTTCACCCTGCTGTGCAATCTGTGGATCACCACGGCGTTCCTGTCGGGGCTCAAGAACTACCGCATCATCGTGCTCCTGTATGCGCTGGGCTACGGGGCCTCGGTGGCCTTCGCGTCCATCGGACGTCCCTGGGGCATCGACGGACTCCTGGCGGGCTTCCTGGGCGGCCAGTTCGTCATGTGGGTGGTGATGCTCTGGCTGGTGCTGCGCAATTTCCCGGTGCAGTCCGCGTTGACCCTCGAATGCTTCCGTCCCGGGCGCATGTACACCGCGCTGCTGCTCGGGGGAACCCTCTACAACCTCGGCATCTGGATCGACAAGCTGGTGTTCTGGTTCGATCCGGGGACCTCCCGCCCGATCATCGGCGCGCTGCGTGCGTCGACCATCTACGATTTGCCGGTCTTCCTGGCTTATCTCTCGGTGATCCCGGGCATGGCCGTGTTCCTGGTCAAGTTCGAGACCGATTTCGTCGAGTGGTACGACGAGTTCTACAAGACCGTGCGCAGCGGCGGCACGCTGGGCGCCATCGTGGGATTTCGCGAGCGCATGCAGGAGGTGGTGCGAGACGGGCTGTACCAGATCCTGAAAGTACAGGCGCTGACCTTGCTGTCGCTCTACACCTTCGTACCTTCGATCTTCCGGCTCATCGGCATCAGCCAGCTCTATACCCCGCTCTACATGGTGCAGGCGGTGGCCGCCAGTTTCCAGGTCATGCTGCTGGCCGTCCTGAACGTGTTCTATTACCTCGACCGACGCAGCGAGGTGGTCATGATCACCGCGGCTCTGGCGTTTCTGAACCTCGGCCTGAGCCTGCTGTCGATCCGACTGGGGTCGGACTACTACGGCTACGGTTTCGCCGTGTCGATCCTGTGCACCCTGTTCTTCGGCCTGTTCCTGCTGCAGGGACTGTTTCGCAAGCTCGAATACCAGACCTTCATGCTGCAGTGAAGCCGGCCCGGCAGGCTCATGGCGCGCCGAGCACCGCGCGCACGTCGCGCAGCAGGCGCATCTTGCCCACCGCGTCGGCCTGGTCGTAGATCCTGCGCACGCGGCCTTGCGGATCGACGATCATCATCACGTCCTCGTGGGTGATGTCGTAGTCGACGTCGGCCCGCGTCGCCAGGGGATTGGCCACGATGGGCTGCGGGTCGCTGCCGGCCACGGCCAGCGCCGGCGAGGCCTGCGTGGACGCAGGGGCGGAGGCGGGCGAATCCGGCACTTTCTGGTAGTCCACGTGGTAGCCCCCGGAGACCACGCGCCGGATCTGGGTCGGCCTGCCGGTCAGGAACTGCCAGCGTGGATTCGCCGGGTTCCAGCCGTACTCGCGCAGGAAGTCGCGCATCTGCCGCGGGCCGGTATCGCCGGGGTCGACGTCGAAGGCGACCACGTCGACCCGTCCGGCCAGCGGCGTGGAGGCCAGCAGATTCTCGAAACCCACGAGGTGCGTTGCCACCACCGGGCAGAAGGTATTGCAGTAGGGGAACAGGAAGGTCACGACCAGCGCCTTGCCGCGGAAATGGGCGGAGGACAACTGGATGCCGTTCTGGTTGATCAAGCCTCGGAATTCCGGCGCCTTGAACAACACGGGAAGGGCCCGGTGCGGCTTCGGCACCTGGTGTCCGAGCAACCAGCCCACCGAGCCGGCAAGCGCCACGGCCACGAGCGCGAGCGCGCCGAGCAGCGCGATGCGGCCTTGCGCGGCGGCACCACGCGGGTTGTGCTGGGTCATTGCGGTTCCTGCGCTGTGCATCCCGCGGCGCCCCCTCGGCCGCGGCGAGCGTTATCCTAGGACGCGGTCGCCGACCGCGCTGTGTCAGGATGTGGCGCCCGTGGTGCCGCGCGACAGGGGAAGACGCCAGCCCCGGCGCATCGCCAGGAAGCGCAGCAGGGCGCAACTGAAGGCGCCCACCCAGGGCGTCCAGTCCGGCGCCCAGCCTGCGCGCTGCGCGGCGACCTGCACGCCCGCGCCGAGCAGCGCGGCCAGCGCGTAGATCTCGCGCTGCAGGATCACGGGCACGCGGTTGAGCAGCACGTCGCGCAGCACGCCTCCACCGACCGCAGTGGCGACCCCGAGCAGGACGGCCGCCTCGGGGTTGTGCGTGATCAGCAGGGCCTTGTGGGCGCCGGCCACCGCGAAGAAGCCCAGCCCGACCGCGTCGAACACCAGCACCGGATGGCGCAGGCGCAGGATCAGGCGCTGCGACCACAGGGACATGGCGCAGGCCAGCAGCGCCACCGCCAGGTAGCGCCACTGGACCAGGGCCACGGGCGGCGTGGAGCCCAGGCACAGGTCGCGCACGATGCCGCCTCCGCAGGCCGTGAGGAAGGCCACGACCGCGACCCCGAACAGATCCAGCCGGCGCTCGATGGAGGCGGTGGCGCCACTGAGCGCGAAGGCGAAGGTGCCGAGCAGGTCGGCCAGCACGAACCAGGCGTGGGACATGGGGATCGGGCGCGGGGGCAGCCTGGGCGCGGCGCCTACTCCAGTTCGAGGTAGGACAGGGGCAGCGCCGTGGTCGACTTGATCTGCTCCATCGCGAAACTGGAGCTGACGTCCAGGAAATGCATGCGCTCGATGATCTTGCGATAGATGGCGTCGTAGGCCTTGATGTCCGGAACCTTGATCTTCAGCAGGTAGTCCACCTCCCCGCTCATGCGGTAGATCTCGACGATTTCCTCGATGTCGTCCAGCGCGGTGGAAAAGGCCTTCACCCAGGAGGCGGAGTGATCGCTGGTGCGGATGGACACGAACACCGTCACGCCCGCGTTGAGCTTGGCGTCGTCCAGAAGGGCGACCTTGCCCCGCACCACGCCGGCTTCCTGCAGGCGCTGCAGACGCCGCCAGCAGGCGGCCGGCGAGATGCCGATGGCCTCGGCGATCCTGGCCATGGGAACGTCGGCGTCGCGTTGCAGCTGGCGCAGGATCTCGCGGTCGAACTTGTCCATGGTCCGGCGGCCCTCAGCGGCCCTCCATCAGACGTCCGAGAAACTTGCGCGTGCGCGCTTCCCGGGGGTTGAGGAACAGTTCCTTCGACGGGCCCTGCTCGACGATCGAGCCGGCGTCCATGAACACGGTGCGGTCGGCCACCTCGCGCGCGAAGTTCATCTCGTGCGTGACCACCACCATCGTGCGGTGCTCCTCGGCCAGCGCGCGCATGACCGTGAGGACTTCGCCGACCAGCTCGGGGTCGAGCGCGGAGGTCGGCTCGTCGAACAGGATCACGTCGGGGTTCATGGCCAGCGCGCGCGCGATGGCCACGCGCTGCTGCTGGCCCCCGCTGAGCGCGGAAGGGTACATGTCGCGCTTGCTCTCCAGCCCCACCTTGGCGAGCATGGCCCGCGCCTTGTCCAGCGCGATCTCGCGCGGCTGGGCTTGCACGTAGATCAGGCCCTCGGCGACGTTCTCCAGGGCCGTGCGGTGGGGAAACAGGTTGAAATTCTGGAACACGAAGCCCACATGCCGCCGCAGTTCCCGCACCGCGGCCTTCTGGCGCTTGAGGGGAATCGAACCGTCGATCACCACCTGGTTGACGCGGATGGAGCCCCCGCCGGGATCGTCCAGGCAGCTCAGGCAGCGCAGCAGGGAGGTCTTGCCGGATCCGCTGGGGCCGATGATGGCCACCACTTCGCCCTTGCGTACGCCGAGGTCGATTCCCTGCAGGATCTCGGCCTGCCCGTAGCTCTTGCGCAGGCCCCGGACCTCGATCATGGTCGTCGGCGTGGTCGCCGCTGGGGTCGCTTGCATGGTCTCTTGCATGGGGATCTACCGGCGCCGCACGTGGGCGGAGAACCTGGTTTCGAGGGTCGTCTGGCCCCGGGCCAGCACACTGGACAGCAGCCAGTAGATCCCGGCCGCGGCCACGTACATGGTGAACACCTGGAAGGTGCGAGCCGTGATCAGCTGGGCCTGGCGGAACAGCTCGGGCACCTGGATGGTCGCGGCCAGCGAGGTGTCCTTGACCAGGCTGATGAAGCTGTTGCCCAGCGGCGCCAGCGCCACCCGCGCGGCCTGGGGCAGGACGACCCGGCGCAAGGTCAGCGGCTGGGACATGCCGATGGACTGGGCAGCCTCCCACTGTCCATGGTCGACCGAGAGAATGGCCGAGCGGATGATCTCCGAGGTGTACCCGCCGATGTTCAGGCTGAAGCCCAGGAATGCCGACGAGATGGGGTCGAGCCGCAAGCCCAGCTGTCCCAGGCCGTAGTAGATCAGGAACAGCTGCACCAGCAGCGGGGTGCCCCGGATGAAGGACACGAAAAAGGAGGCCAGCCGGCTCAGCACCGGCATGGGGTACAGCCGTGCCAGGGCCACGGCCAGCCCGATGATCAGGCCGATGGCCATGCTCCCCACGCTGAGCACGATGGTGTAGCCGGCCCCCTGGGCCAGCATGGGGAGGGATTCCCAGACCAGTTCCAGGCTGGAGCCCATGGTTCAGCGAGTGATGTCCATGCCGAACCACTTGTTCGAGATCGCCGCGAGCTGGCCGTCCTTGCGCAGGGCTGCGAGGGCCGCGTCGATGTGCGCCTGCAACTGGGGGTGGCCCTGCCGCATGGCGATGCCCGAGTACTGCTTCGAGAAGGGTTGGCCCGCGGCCACCACGCGCCCGTCGGTGTGCTTGAGCAGGTAGGCCGATTCCAGGCGGTCGTTGATGATGGCGTCGACGCGGCCGATCTCCAGGTCCTGCAAGGCCGTGTTGATGCCCGAGTAGGTCTGGATG
>JAJZWA010000056.1 GCA_021846965.1 Pseudomonadota bacterium
CGCCGCGCCCGCGCTTCCCCAGGTGCAGCCGACGGCGCCGCCGCCCGCGGCCAGCGCCGCAGCCGGCTCCTCCGCCACCGCGGCGCCGGCGCGGCGCGCTCCCGCCGGGCACGCGCGGGCCGAGCACCGGACCCGGCACCATGCCGCCCGCCACGAGCCCGTGCGCAAGCATGTCGCCGCCGCCAACGCGGTGTGCAGCCGCGCCGGCTGGTACGTGCAGGTCGGGGCCTTCGCCGAGGCCAGCAGCTACGAGGCGCTGCGCGCCAGGCTGCAGCGATTCGACCTGCCGAACTGCCGCGGCCCGCGCAGCCCGCGCGGACTGCACGTGCTGCTGGTCGGTCCCTACGCCACGCGGGAGCAGGCCTTGCGCCTGCGCTCGCACCTGAAGGAACCGCTGCGCAAGGCCAGCTACCTGCGGCACCTGGGATCGAAGTAGTCCGCAGTGGGCGTTGCGCGTGGGCGACGCGCAACGCTGTTTTCCGGCGCGGCTTGCGCGTGGTGCGAGAATGCGCCTCATCACGCCATGAGTAGCACGACGATCACCGCCGACGATGTAGCCGCCGAGCCCTTGCTGCTGGGCGATAGCCCCCAGATGGTCTCGCTGCGCGCGTTGCTGCGCCGCGTCGCGGGCACCGACAGCACGGTGCTGGTGCAGGGCGAATCGGGCACGGGCAAGGAACTGGTCGCGCGCCTGCTGCACGCCTGGTCGCCGCGCGCGGGCCGGCCCTTCGTGGCCGTCAACTGCGGCGCGATCCCCGGCGAGTTGATGGAAAGCGAGCTCTTCGGGCATGAGCGCGGGGCTTTCACCGGCGCGCAGGCGGCCCGCAAGGGACGCTTCGAACTGGCAGGCCGCGGAACGCTGTTCCTCGACGAGATCGGGGAGATGAGCCCGGCCCTGCAGGTCAAGCTCCTGCGCGTGCTGCAGGAGCGTTGTTTCGAGCGCGTCGGGGGCAGCGAGACCCTGCAGGCCGGTGCGCGCATCGTGGCCGCCACCCACCGCGACCTGGAACAACTCATCGAGCTGGGACGCTTTCGCGAGGACCTGTATTACCGCCTGCACGTGGTGCCGGTGCACATCCCGCCCTTGCGCGAGCGCGCGGACGACATCCTGTTGCTGGCCGAGCATGCCTTGCGCGGCCTGGAGGCCGCGGGGCTGGGCAGGGTGCGCCTGGGCGAGGGCGTGCCCCAGGCCCTGCTGGACTACGCCTGGCCGGGCAATGTGCGCGAGTTGCACAACCTGATGGAGCGCCTGGTGATCCTGCACGCAGGCGAGACCGTGCGCCTGCGCGACCTGCCGCCCAAGATGCTGGGGCCGCAGGCGCTGTCCCAGGGCCTCGCGCCGGCCAACGATCCCGATCCCTCGGACGAGGACGGCCTGCACGACCTGATGCGACTGGTGGCCGAGCCTTCGGAGCCGGTGCTGCCCGCGCAGGGCATCGACCTTCGCGCCTACCTGGAGCATATCGAGCGCTCGCTGATCGAGCAGGCGCTGCAGGCCAGCCAGAACGTGATCGCCCATGCCGCGGCGCGACTGGGACTGCGTCGCACCACCCTGGTGGAAAAGATCCGCAAGTACAACCTGCGCGAAGGCGGGGAATGAGCCGCCCCGTCTCCAGGCGCCGGGCGGGACACACGTCAAGACTTTGACGCAGCGCGCGAGCGCGGGCGCCGGCGCTCGCGGATTGCGTAGGATGTGGTCCTGGGCCCGCCGGCGTGCGAGCCTCCTTTCCCTTCCCGCCCGATGTCCCTCTCACCCCGACTCCCCGAAGCGTCCAGCGCTGCCGGCGCACCCGCGGCGGGCCTGATCGCGCGCTCGGCCGCCATGCTGCAGACCCTGGACATGGCGGCCCGGGCGGCGCGTACCGACGTGAGCATCATGCTGCTGGGCGAGAGCGGGGTGGGCAAGGAGGTGCTGGCGCGCTACGTGCATCGCGAATCGCCGCGCGCGGCGGGCCCCTTCGTGGCCATCAACTGCGCGGCCATTCCCGAAAGCCTGCTCGAGGCCACGCTGTTCGGTTTCGACAAGGGCGCGTTCACCGGCGCGGCCCAGTCGGCCCCCGGCAAGTTCGAGCAGGCGCAGGGGGGTACCTTGCTGCTCGACGAAGTGACCGAGATGGCGGCTTCGCTGCAGGCCAAGCTGCTGCGGGTCCTGCAGGAACGCGAGATCGAACGCCTGGGCGGGCGCCGGCGCATCCCGCTGGACCTGCGCGTCGTGGCCACCAGCAACCGCGACCTGCAGCAGGCGGTGAGCCAGGGCGTGCTGCGCGAGGACCTGTTCTACCGGCTCAGCGTGTTCCCGCTGCGGGTGCCCGCGTTGCGCGAGCGTCCGGAGGATATCGTGCCCCTGGCCGAAGCCCTGCTGCGGCGCTTCGCGCAACAGTACGGGGCCGGTCAGGCGGCGGCCGTGCTCGACGGGTCGGCGCGCCAGGCCTTGCTGGGCCATACCTGGCCCGGCAATGTGCGGGAACTGGAGAACGTGATGCAGCGCGCGGCCATCCTGTGCAGCGCCGGGCGCATCACCGCGGCGGACCTGCTGCTGCAGCCCGGCGCCCTGGCCGCGGCCGCGCCCCCGCGTGTGGCGCAGGCGCCGCGGCCGGCCGTCGTGGAGACCCTGGCGGACGCGGGCGCGCAGTTCTCCGGCGGGGGCGTCGGCGCGCGCGCGCTGGGGGCCGAACTGGCCGAGAACGAGCGCAGGATGATCGCCGATGCGCTGCGCGACAGCCTGGGCTCGCGCAAGCTGGCGGCGCAGCGCCTGGGCATCAGCCCGCGCACCCTGCGCCACAAGCTGCAGCGCCTGCGCGAGGCGGGCCTGGAATTGCCCGCCTCCATCGACGATGCCGACGACGCGTAGACCACCGGGCGCGCGGTCCTCACCGCAGGGGCAGGGTGCGCTTGGAACGGGTCTTGCTTGACCCTGGATGCCGTCAGGGTCTTGACGCTTGGTTTCGCCTGGGAGGTCCGTCCGATGAATGTCGATCGCATGCAGCAACTGGTGCAGCAAATGCGCGCGCTGGCCGCCGAGGCGGCCGCCTCGCCCCGGCTGAACGGCGCCGGCTCGCCCGCGGGGGCGCCCGCCGCCGGGGGGGATTTCGCCAGCACCCTGCGGGCGGCGCTGGACGGGGTCAATGCGCAGATGCAGCAGGCGGACCACATGCAGGCGCAGTTTTCCACGGGGACCAGCGATCTCAGTCTGAGCGACGTGATGCTGGCCACGCAAAAGGCCTCGCTGTCCTTCCAGGCGGCGCTGCAGGTGCGCAACAAGCTGGTCAGCGCCTACCAGGACATCATGAACATCCAGGCCTGAGGCCCAGGCTGCCTGAGGCTTCGGCGCACACTTTCCACCTGGCATCCACCCACCACCGATGGCCACACTCACCGATCCAGCCGCGCCGCAGGCGTTCCGAGCTCCGCTGACGCTGTGGAGGCGTCTGAGCCTCAACCAGCGCATGGGCCTGCTGGTCGGCCTGGCGGCGCTGGTCGCGCTGCTCGTGGTGAGTCTGCTGTGGGGGCGCGTGCAGGGCTACCAGGTGCTCTACACCAATCTGTCCCAGGCCGACGGCGGCACGGTCATCGCCGAGTTGCAGAAGCTGGGCGTGCCCTATCGGATCACGGATGCCGGCAACGTCATCCAGGTGCCTTCCGATCAGGTCTACGCCACGCGCATGAAGCTGGCCGCGCAGGGGCTGCCCAAGGGCGCGGGCGTGGGCTTCGAACTGCTGGACAACGAGCCGATGGGAACCAGCCAGTTCGTCGAGCGGGTCAACTACCAGCGGGCCCTGGAGGGCTCGCTGGCGCGCACCATCGACTCCATGTCGGCGGTGCAGTCGGCCACCGTGCACCTGGCCATTCCCAAGCCCTCGGTGTTCCTGGACCAGGAACAAAAGCCCTCGGCCTCCGTACTGCTCAAGCTCTATCCGGGACGCGTGCTCAGCGCGGCGCAGGTCGCCGGCATCGTGCACCTGGTGGCCTCCGGCGTGGCCGGCATGAGCGACAAGGCGGTCAACGTGGTGGACCAGGACGGCAACCTGCTGACCGCCGCCTCGCAGTCCACCAGCGGCATCGAGCCCAGCCAGCTGGCCTACCGCAATGCCGTCGAGCAGCAGTACCGCCGGCAGATCGAGAGCATCCTCAGCCCGCTGGTGGGCAGCAACGGCGTGCGCGTGGCCGTGTCGGCGGACCTGGATTTCGGCAAGACCGAGACCAGTTCGGTGATCTACGGCCAGGGTCATCTGCTCAGCCGCCAGGCGCAGACCCAGAACAGCACCGGCAACGCCAGCCTGCCCGCGGGCGTGCCGGGAGCCCTGACCAACCAGCCGCCAGGCGGGGTCGCAGCGCCGTTCACCGTCGGCTCGGCCTCGCAGCCGCTGACGCCGCAGCAGTTCAACCAGCTGGCTCCCTCCCTGCGCAGCCTGGCGCCGACCGCCGCGAGCAGTTCGGCCACCACGAACTACGACCTGGACAAGACGGTCAGCCACACCCAGCAGCCGGTGGGTTCGGTGCGACGCATCAGCGTGGCCGTGCTGATCAACGATCGGCCGCCCGCGGCGAAGGGCTCCAGCGCCAAGCCGCAGCCGATGAGCCCGCAGCAGCTTGCGCAGATCCGCCAACTGGTGCAGGATGCCATCGGATTCGATGCCAAGCGCGGCGACCAGGTCTCGGTGGTGAGCATGCCCTTCGGCGGCGGCTCCGAGGCGCAGCAGGCGGCCCTGCCCCTGTGGCGATCGCCGGCCATCTGGAATTCGGTGCGCGAGGCGGTTCCCTACCTGCTGGCGCTGATCTTCGGGCTGCTGATCTACCGCGCGGTGCGCCGACTGGCGACTCCCGCCGCGCGAGACGAGGAGGAGGAGGGCGAGGCGGAGGAGCGCGCTGAGACGGGACGCTCCACCGGCGGCGCGCCCGGCGAGCTGGCGCCCGAGGTGGTGCACCTGAGCAACACCTTCGAGAACGACGCCGCCGTGTCGCGCGAGCTCGCCAAGCAGGATCCGCGGCGCGCCGCGCAGGTGGTCAAGGAGTGGCTTGCCGATGGCCAGTGAGGAGGAAGAGCTCAAGGGGCTGGAGCGCGCCGCCGTGCTCCTGCTCAGCCTGGGCGAGGACCAGGCCGCCGAAGTGATGAAGCACCTGGCTCCGCGCGAGGTGCAGCGGCTGGGCGTGGCCATGTCGCGCCTGGGGCGCGTGAGCACCGACCAGGCGCATTCGGTGATGCGAGAGTTCCGCGACAAGCTCGAGCGCCAGACCTCGCTGGGCCTGGGGGCCGACCAGTTCCTGCGCGCCGCCCTGACCAAGGCCCTGGGCGGGGACCGGGCCAATTCGCTGATCGAGCGCATCCTGCATGGCGGCGAGTCGACGGGCCTGGAGAACCTGAAGTGGCTGGAGCCCCGCGCGGTGGCCGAGCTGATCAAGCTGGAACACCCGCAGGTGGTGGCACTGGTGCTGTCGTACATCGATCCGGACCAGGCCGCCGAGGTCCTGCATTTCCTCAGCGACCGCCTGGCCAGCGAGGCGATGCTTCGCCTGGCCAACCTGGACGGACTGCAGCCCAGCGCCCTGCGCGAACTCAACGACGCGCTGGACGAACTGCTGTCGGGAGATTCCCAGAGCGTGCAGGTCAGCGCGATGGGCGGGCCCAAGATCGCGGCCGAAGTGCTCAACCGTCTGGATACCTCGCTGTCGAACACGATCATGGACCACATGCGTTCGCAGGACGAGGACCTGGCGGGCAAGGTGCAGGAACAGATGTTCGTGTTCGACGACCTGATCAACGTCGACGACCGCAGCATGCAGACCATGCTGCGCGAGATCTCCTCCGAAACCCTGATCGTCGCGCTCAAGGGGGCCAACGCCCCGCTGCGTGAGAAATTCCTGGGCAATATGTCCAAGCGCGCGGCGGAGATGCTGCGCGACGACATGGAGGCCAAGGGCCCGGTGCGCCTGACCGAGGTCGAGGCGGCCCAGAAGGAAATCCTGCAGGTGGCCACGCGCCTGGAGGCGGCCGGCCAGATCCAGCTCGGCGGCGGCGGCGCCGAGGCGATGGTGGGCTGATCGCGTCATGCCTGCCTGCCCGACAGGCGCGTGGGGAGCGCGCCGATGATCATCCCGAAGGAATCGGCCGGCAAGGCCCGCGCCTGGGAGGCGCCCGAGCTGGGCGGCGCCAGCGGGCGCGAGGCCGGCCGCGCGGGCGCCGCCGGGGCGCCGCCACTGCCCACCGCGCGCGAGCTCGAGGCGGTGTTCGAGTCGGCGCGCGAACAGGGGCGACGCGAGGGCTTCGAGCAGGGCTATCAGGAAGGGCGTGCCGGCGGTCTGCAGGCCGGGCGCCAGCAGGCGCAGGCCGAGCTGGAGTCGCTGCGCGCGCTGACCCAGCGCCTGGGCACGGCGGCGGCCGCGCTGGACGCCGAACTGGAGGCCTCGCTGGTCGCGCTGGCCATGGAGCTTGCGCGCCAGGTGATCGTGCACGAGTTGCGCACCCAGCCGCAGCAGGTGCTGGACGTGCTGCAAAAGGCGCTTGCGGCCTTTCCGGCGCGTGCCGGCGTGCCCTGGGTGCGCCTGCATCCTGACGACGCCGCGCTGCTGGGCGAGCTCGCCCCCGAGCTCGAGGAAAGCGGCATGGGCCTGGTGGCCGACCCCACGCTGCAGCGCGGCGACCTGGTGCTGGGCGCCGGGTCGGAGGCCGCGCGCGCGCATCCCGAGCGCCGCTGGCGCGTGCGCGACGCCCAGGCCGAGCTGGACCTGCGGCTCGAGGAGCGCTGGCGCCAGGTCATGGCGCGCCTGTTCGAGGAGGGCTCGCTGTGAGCGTTCCCTCCACGAGCTCCCCGCAGGCCCTGGCGCGCCTGGGGACCTTGTACCGGCGCCTGCGCGCCGCAGGCGACCTGCCGCTGGTGCCCAGTGGCAGCCTGGTGCGGGTGCGCGGCCTGATCCTGGAGGCGCAGGGCCTGGATCTCAGTCTGGGAGCGCGCTGCCTGATCCGCACCGACGGCAACCGCCGCGTCAGCGCCGAGGTGGTGGGCTTCCACGGGGACAACGTGCAGCTCATGGCCAGCGGCGACATGCAGGGGCTTGCGCCGGGCGCCCGCGTGATGCCCGTTCCCGGCGACCTGCGCGTGCCCGCCGGCATGGAGCTGTGCGGTCGGGTGCTGGATGCCGACGCGCGCCCGCTGGACCGTCTCGGGCCGCTGTTGGCGGGGGACTTCACCAGCCTGAGCACCCCACCCATCAACCCGCTGGAGCGCGCGCTGGTGCGCCAGCCGCTGGACGTGGGCGTGCGCGCCATCAATGCGCTGTTCACGGTGGGGCGTGGCGCGCGCATGGGCCTGTTCGCCGGCAGCGGCGTGGGCAAGAGCGTGTTGCTGGGCATGATGGCGCGCAACACCACGGCGGACATCATCGTGGTCGGACTGATCGGCGAGCGCGGGCGCGAAGTCAAGGAATTCATCGAGGACATCCTGGGGCCGCAGGGGCTGCGCCGCGCCGTGGTGGTGGCCGTGCCCGCCGATGCGCCGGCCCTGTCGCGCATTCGCGGTGCCCGCCTGGCCACCGCGCTGGCCGAGTACTACCGCGACCAGGGCCTGCACGTGCTCTTGCTGATGGACTCGCTGACCCGCTACGCGCTGGCGCTGCGGGAGGTGGCGCTGGCCGCCGGGGAGCCGCCGGCCGCGCGGGGTTTCCCACCCTCGGTGTTCGCGCGCCTGCCCGCGCTGGTCGAGCGCGCCGGCAATGGGCGCGAGGGCGGCGGCAGCGTGACGGCCTTCTACACCATCCTGATGGAAGGCGACGATCAGCAGGACCCGGTGGCCGACAACACGCGCGCCATTCTCGACGGCCACGTGGTGCTCAGCCGGCGCCTGGCCGAGCAGGGGCATTTCCCCGCCATCGACCTGCAGGCCTCGATCAGCCGGGTCATGCCCGCGCTGGCCGACAACGAGCAACTGCGCCGGGTCTACCGGCTCAAGGAACTCGAGGCGCGCTACGCCGCGCAGCAGGACCTGATCGCCGTGGGGGCCTACACCCCCGGCTCCGATCCCGTGCTGGACCAGGCCGTGCATGCGCACGCCGCCATCGGCGCCTTCCTGCGCCAGGGCATGCACGAGGCGGTCGACCTGGCCACCAGCCGCGTGCTGCTGGAGCAACTGATGACGCCCTATCTGGGGGTCGGCGCTGTCGCCTGAGGCCGACACAGCCTACACTTGGCTACGCGCCGATGTCCTCCGTCGGTCGCTGAACCCAGTCCATGTCGCAAAGCTCCGCCAACGCCCAGCGCCTGCAGACCCTGCGCAACCTGCACGAGCAGGCGCAGCAGGAGGGCAACCGGGTCGCCGTGCAACTCAAGCGGGCGCAGGCCGAGCAGGCGCAGGCCGAGGCCAAGCTGCGCCAGTTGCAGCAATTCGCCGAGCAGTACCAGCGCCAGCTCGGTGACATCGAGCGTGGAGGGGGCGCGTGGAGCGCGGTGCGCGACATGCGCAGTTTCCTGGAGCGCATCGGCGCGGCCCAGGCCCTGCAGCGCAGGGAGATCGAGGCCGCCCGCGAGCGCTGTGCCGAGCACATGCGGGCGTGGACGGCCCTGCGCCAGAAGGAAAAGGCCTACGAGGTCCTGCTGGCCCAGGAGCAGGGCCTGCTCATGGCGCAGCAGCGCAAGCGCCAGCAGGCGGACCTGCAGGAATGGGCGCTGAACCGTCGCGACGCCTTCGGCGACAGTTTCACCGACAGCCAGAACTCGCGCTTCGGCGATACCGGCACGCGCCGCCGCTGAGCCGGGCCGCGGAGGGCCGACGCCGAGCGCCGGGGCATGACGGAATCCCGTCGCGCCACCCACGCGGGCCGGGCCTGGTGGCCGCTTCCCGGGCTGGCGCGACTCTTGCATGCGGATGGCTGCTCCCAGCGCACCCTTGCCGCTCGCGCACGACCCATGACCCAGATCGCATCGCTTTCCTCCCTGCTCGGCAACCCGGGCGCCGGCTCATCCGCGACCTCGCTCGAAGCCTCCGATGGCTCGAGCTTCGCCAGCGTGCTGTCGGTGGCGCAGGCGGGCGCGCAGCCCCCCCAGCAGCCCCCGGCCCCGCAGACGCCGAGCCAGGCCCAGACCCAGACCCAGACCACCTCCGTCTCGCAGGACCCGGGCTCCGCGGCGAAGCCCGACACCCAGGCGCAGGGCTCCGGGGCATCGTCGACGCCGTCCGGCGCGGCGGGAAGCCAGGGCGCCTCGGCGGGTTCCCCGCAGGCCCGGCAGGGGGATGCCTCCTCCACGTCCTCCTCCTCCTCCCAGGCCTCGGATACCGGCTCCCATGGCGCGCAGTCGCAAGCCGCGGCAGGTACGAGTTCCGACACCCCATCCTCGACGCAGCCAGCGGGTGCTTCGGGGTCGGCTGCCGATTCCCGGCGCGCCGCCGCCGAAGCCGCGGCCGGACAGGCCGGAGCCGCGGCCCAGGCGGCCGCGCAGGCGATCCTGGCGCAATGGGCCGCGCTGGCCGGGCAGGGCGGCTCCGCATCGGAAGGCGGCAAGGCGGGTGCCCAGACGGGCGGCAAGACCTTGCCGCCCGGCGCCCAGGTGGCCCATGCCGCCCAGGTGCTGCCGGACGGGCAGGCGCTGGCGAAGGCCGTGTCCGACGGCGGCGCGCAGGCTCTGCAGGCCGACGCGCGCGCGGAGCAGGCGGCGCTCACGCCCGGTGTCCAGGGCGGCCACCCCAGCTTCGAGCAGGTCGCCGGCGAAGTCGCTGCCGCGGCAGCTCGCGCCGCTCCGTCCGCGCTCGCAGCCATGCCCGGAACCGCCCCGGCGGGGGGCATGGATGCACGCGCCGCCGCCAGCGCGGGCGCCACGGCACGGGGGGATGGCGTGCAGGCTCCCGCGACAGCGCTGGCGGCCCTCAACCCGGCCGGCCAGCTCGGCAGCGCGGTCCAGGTCCCGGTCTCCGGTGCCGAGGCGGCAGCCACCTACAGCGCGGCCCTGCCGTCCCCGGTGGGCAGCGCCCCCTGGGGGCAGGAGCTGGGCCAGCAGATGCTCATGGCCGTGGACGGCAAGCTGCAGACCGCCACCCTGCATCTCAACCCGCCGCAGCTGGGCCCGCTGGAGGTCCAGTTGCAGATGCAGGGCGGCCAGGTCAACGCGCAATTCGCCTCGCCGCACCAGGCGGTGCGCCAGGCGGTGGAGAGCGCGCTGCCGCAATTGCAGGACATGTTCGCCGGCGCAGGCATCCAGCTGGGTCAGGCCTCCGTCGGCACCGGCAGCCCCCGCGACGGCGGCCATGGTGGCACGCGCTCGCGCGCGGCGACAGGTCGCGGCGAGTCCGCGCTGGATGCCGTGTCGGCGGGCGTGTCGGCCCAGGCCTCCCCGAGCTGGCTGCGCGGGCTGGTCAACACCTATGTGTGAAGCCCTGAAGCGCCCATTCAGTCCGGTGCCCGACGTGTCGTTTACAGTATGCGAAACCCGCCCGGTGCGGTCCGCCAGAGGGCGGGAGCATGCGGGCGCTGCCTGCAGCTTGCGCTGAACATCCCGAAAGCCCATTCCACCACGCGCGCGGCGCATCCATGGTCAAGGACGTCTTATCCCAGGACGAAGTCGATGCCCTGTTGCAGGGCATCACCGGCGAAGACACCGAACCCGAGGTCGAGGAAGTCGACGAGGGAGGGGTGCGCCCCTACGACCTCGCCAGCCAGGACCGCATCGTCCGTGGGCGCATGCCCACGCTGGAGGTGATCAACGAACGCTTCGCGCGCCTGTGGCGCGTCGGGCTGTTCAATTTCCTGCGCCGATCCAGCGAGATCTCGGTGTCCTCGGTGCGCCTGCTCAAATACAGCGAGTTCATCCGCACCCTGGTGGTTCCCAGCAACCTCAACCTGGTCCAGCTCAAGCCGCTGCGCGGAACCGCGCTGTTCATCTTCGACCCGCGCCTGGTGTTCAGCGTGGTCGACAATTTCTTCGGCGGCGACGGGCGTTTCCATGCGCGCATCGAGGGGCGTGACTTCACCAACCTGGAACAGCGCATCATCGGGCGCATGCTCGACATGGTGTTCAAGGAATACCGTAGCGCCTGGAGCCCGGTGCTGGGCCTGGACATCGAGGTGCTTCGCTCCGAGGTCAACCCCCAGTTCGTCAACATCGCCACGCCGACGGAGGTGGTCATCACCTCCACCTTCGACGTGGAAATCGAGGGCGGCGGCGGCTCGCTGCACATCTGCATCCCCTACAGCATGGTCGAGCCCATCCGCGACCAGATGACCACCGGCATGACCACCGACCGCAACGAGGTGGACCAGCGCTGGATGCAGGCGCTGCAAAGCGAGATGCGCGAGGCCGAGGTCGAGATGCGCGTGGAGCTGTTGCAGCGCAATGTGCTGGTGCGCGAACTCCTGAGCATGCGCGTGGGCGACGTGATCCCGGTCGAGATGCCCGAGACCGTGGTGGCACGCGTCGACGGAATTCCCGTGCTGGTCGCAGAATACGGGCAGCGCGACGACGCCATGGCCATCAAGGTTCGCCAGCGCCTGCTCGCGGAGGCCGGGCTGGGCCAGTCCCCGAAGGCGCATCTGCGCTGAACACGGGCCCCCAGCCGCGCGCACAGCGTCCGCCATCCCTCTTTCCTCCGCACCAAGACCATGGCCGAATCCGAGCAACCCGGCGCAATGAATGAACTGACCGACACCGCGACCTCGGATGCGGCGATGGCCGACGACTGGGAAGCCGCGCTGGCCGAACAGGGGCCGGGCGAAGCCGGCGTTCAGGCGGCCGCGCCGCAGGCGCAGCGCGCCAGTTTCGCGCAGTTGCAGCCCGACCCCGCGCCCGCCGGTGCCGTTCCCGAACAACTCGACCTGGTGATGGACATCCCGGTCACCTTGTCGGTGGAACTCGGGCGCACCAAGATCCAGATCCGCGAACTCCTGCAACTGGCGCAGGGATCGGTGGTGGATCTCGACAGGCTCGCGGGAGAGCCGATGGACGTGCTGGTCAACGGCTTCCTGATCGCACGCGGCGAAGTGGTGCTGGTCAACGACAAGTTCGGCATCCGGCTCACCGACATCGTCAGTCCCAGCGAGCGCGCGCGCCGCCTGGGCTGAACGGCGCGGCGGCGCGAGGCCGCTCAGGGCCTGCGGGAGGAAGCCGCCGCGGCCTCGATCTGCTCGCGGGTCCGGGCGTAGACCTCGGGGTTGGGCTTGCCGATGGCCACGGCCTGGTCCACGGCCCCGCGCGCGCCTTGCAGGTCTCCCGCCGCCAGCAGGGCCTGCGCCAGGTTGTTCAGCGGATCTCCATCGCCTGGATGGGCGCGCGCGGCCTGCGCGAAACGGGCCGCGGCCTGCGCATAGTCCTTGCGCGCATAGGCCAGGTTGCCCAGGCCCATCATCGCCACCCAGGAGTCGGGCCAGCGGGCCAGGGCGTCGCGATAGGCCTCGCGTGCGGCCCGCGGGGCCACCGTCTCCATGGGGGCCACCGCTTCCAGGTAGCGCAGAGGCTGCACCTGCGCGGGGAACTCGCCGGGGCGCAGGGTCACGAAGCCCCAGCGCCCGCCGCCCGCCCAGGTCGCATCGAACTGTCCGATGGACAGCACCAGCGCGCGCGCCGTGCTCGAGCGCAGGGTCACGCTGTCGTGGCGCAGGTCGTAGCCGACGACCACGGCGAAATGCCAGATGTTGCCGGGGATTCCCAGGCGCTGCAGCACCACCACCGGGTGGCCCTGAGCGACGTTTTCGAACAGTTCGCCCAGGGTGGGCCGGATCACGTAGGCCACGCGTCCCGCGCGCCGCGTCGCGCCGAGCATGTCGTACTGCAGGGTGCCGTCCAGCGCCGGGGTGATGAGCTGCGGCTTGAGTCGATCCGCGTCGGTATCGACTCCGGCGAAGCGCAGGGCCTCCGCCAGCGAGGCCGGACCGCAGGCGTTGGTGTCGTCGGGGTAGAAGGGCACTCCGGCCACGCGGGCCTGCTCGGGCAGGCCGGCCGGCCGCTGCAGCAGCTTGCCGTCGCGAAACTGCGGCGGGCCCGAGGCGATGGGCAGCGCGCAGCCCCCCAGCGCCGCGGCCAGGGCCAGGGCTGCTCCGAGTCGTTTCGCACCCCGCGGGGGGCGGGACGGGCGCTGCCCGGCCCTGGGGGTCGTCATCAAATCGCGACCACGACCAGGATGGCCACGAGCAGGATGATCACGGTTTCCTGGAAGCCCAGCGTGCCCGCGGCGGGCATGGTCTGGATACGCGAGGCCAGGCTGGCCACCTCGGAGTCGCTGAGCGCGGCCACGCGCTGCCGGGTCAGTTGCGCGCTGACCCCCATCTGCTCCATGCGGTGGCGCACGTCGGCGCGCGCCAGGAACTGCTCGACCACCGTGCGGTCGTGCGCGATGTCGGTGGCGCCGTGGCCGCTGGCCTGGCGAGCGATCTGCTGGGTGCCGATGAGGTCGGCCCGGGCCACGGGGGGCAGCGCGAGCATGCCGGCGCTGAGCAGCGCGGCCACGAGTTGGCTGGAAAGGCGTCGGGGATGCATCATGGATCTCCTGGGCGTACGGGCGGACCGGCTTGCGCGCCAGGCCGCCCCAGGTGGGCTCGGGCTCCGGCGGCCACGAAGTGGCCCCGGAGTACGCGCGCCAAAAAGTTTACGACGAGTGCCGCGGTATCGTGTCCCCTGCGTCCGCATCGGCCTGGCTGGTTCGCGGCGCCCCGGGGGCCCGATCGGCACGGCGCGGGATGGGCACCCGCATCGCGCGCCATCCCAGCCGGCGCAGCCCGCTCGCGCTGGAGCCCGCCGGCGCGTAGCGGGCGAGTTCCAGCTCCAGGAGCAGCGCCCGGACGTCCTGCAGCCCGGGGTCGCCGGTCAGCTCGCGCGCCAGCGCCGCCGGGGCCTGGGTGGGACGGGCACGTAACCCCGCCCGCCGCAGGCGCGCGCACAGCAGCGCATAGGCCCGCTGCCAGGGGTCGCGGCGCGAGCGACCGCTCCACAGCAGCCAGGCGCCTCCCAGCGACAGCAGCAAGCCCAGGCTGAGCGCGGCGTCGCCGCCCAGGCGCGCCGGATCGGTGGAGCCCAGGCCGAGCTCGCGCAACAGGCGGCGCTGACGCGTCTGGCCGTACTCGAGCACCCAGTCGTTCCAGCTCTGGTCCACCGCGTCGCCCAGATTGCGCAGCCAGCGCAATGCGCCGGCGTCGCGGGGGCCCAGCAGCGACAGGCCGAGCAGGGGCTCGGCGGCGTCGAGGGTCTGGCCGCTGCGGTCGATGCGCGCCGGGTCGACCATGGCCGTGGGGTCGGCGCGCACCCATCCGCTGCCGGCGACCCAGTATTCCGCCCAGGCGTGGGCATCGCTCTGGCGCACCACCCACAGCCCGTCCACCGGGTTTTCCGAGCCGCCCTGGTAGCCGGTGACCACGCGCGCCGGAATGCCCGCGGCCCGCATCAGCACCACGAAGGCCTGCGCGTAATGCTCGCAAAAACCGATGCGCCGCTGGAACAGGAACTGGTCGATGGAGTCGGGTCCGGTGTAGGTGCCGGGATGCAGGCTGTAGCGAAAGGGCTGCTCGCGGAACATGCGCAGCGCCGCCGCCGCCACCGCCCGCGGCCCGCCGGCGGCCTCGCGGCGCCCCAGTTCGCGTCCCAGCGCCACAGTGCGCGGATCGTCACCCGCGGGCAGCCGGGTATAGGCGCGCAGGCGTGCGGCCGGCTCCGACCCTGCCCCGTCATGGCGCAGCCAGGACACCAGGGTGTAGCGCGTGACCTGACTCAACGCATGGTCGGAGCGAAGTTCCAGGTCGTGGGTCAGGTGCAGCTGCGTGCCGGGCTGGCCGCTCAGTGCCGGCGCGCTCGCGGGGGCGTCCAGCGCGAAGGCGGAATGGCGCTGCGTGGGCTGCAGGGTCACGGTATAGCGCACCGGCTCGCCGAGCCCGTGCAGGGCCGGGGCTTGCCCGCTGCGGTCCTGCGGGGCCGGGGGCAGCGCGCTCCAGCGCCGGCCGTCGAAGGCTCCCAGCACCGGACCGCGCCAGTACATCGCGCTCTGCGGCGGCCGCCTGCCCAGGAATCGCACGTTGAAGGCCACGCTGTCGTCCAGGGCGAGGCGCGCGATCGCGCCCGGGTCCATGTCCGAGGCCAGGCCGGTGCGTGCGCGCGCATCATCGGGCAGGCTCCACAGCGGCCCGCTCAGGCGCGGGAACAGCAGGAACAGCGCGGCCATGACCGGCAATCCCAGGCCGATCAGGCGCAGGCCGAGCCCGAGGCGCCGTGCCAGCGAGGGGCGCCGGCCCGGCAGGTTGGCGTCGATCAGCGCGGTCAGCCATCCCAGGGTGCAGGCCAGCATCCACACCGCGGCCGGCGCGGACTGGGCGTACAGGAACTGGGCGAACACGCAGAACAGGCCGAGGTAGAACACCACGTAGGCGTCGCGCCTGCGGCGCACCTCGAGCAGCTTGAGCGCCAGCAGCATGCACACCAGGCATACGCCGGGGTCGCGCCCGACCACGCTGTGGTAGCGCAGCAGCACCCCGGCCACGGCGGCCGCGAGCAGGACCGCCAGCAGCACACGCGAGGGCAGGGGACGTGAAGCCCAGGCCAGCGCGCCTCTCCACAGCAGCAGGCCCAGGCTGAACAGCCCGGCCCAGGCGGGCAGGTGCGGCAGCAGGGGGGCCACGCTCATGGCCGCCACCGCGAGCACCAGCAGGGTGTCCTGCGCCTGCGTCGGCAGGGCGCGCAGGCGGGCGGCCGGCCCGGGACGCGACGCGGCGGAGGAGTCAGCCATGCCCGGCCTCTTCCGGCAGGCCCCAGGCGGCGAGCAGGCGCAGGCAGGCACGCGCCTGCTCGTCGCCACCGCCGGGGGGCAAGGCGCGCCCGGGCAGGCGCAGGCCGTAATCGAGCTCGCGGGCTCGCGCGGCCAGCACCCAGGCGCTCATGCGCCGCAGTCGTGCCTCGGTATCGCCCGCGGAGCTCGCCGCGTCCCAGTCCAGCCACAGGCGCAGGCGCGCGGGCGAGCTGCCCGCGGCGCGCACCACCCGCTGCTCGCCGCGGGTCTTGCGCCACACCACGCGACGCAGTTCGTCACCGTCCCGCCAGGCGCGCAGCTCGTCGAGTTCGTCGTGCTGACCGATGCGCCGTGCGGCGCCCTCGCCGGCCAGCGCCTGGGCCGGCGGAAGCGGGGGACAGGGTTGCTCGGGCTGCGGATAAACCCACAGCCGGTCGGGCGGGCGCCAGACGCTCCAGGCGCGCCACAGCCCGAGGGGATAGCGGGTCTCCAGGCGCAGCGCCGGCCAGGGCGGGCGCCCGCGGCGCGGCGGCGTCCAGGCCAGTGCCAGCTCGAGCTCGATGCCGGGCTGCAGGTCCGCCACCTGCGCGCCACCGTCGTCCAGCCGGGCCACCAGGCCCCAGCGCGCGCCGCGCTCGGCACGCAGGCGCAGCGTCAGCGTGCCGGGCCTCCCGGCGTAGAGCTCGGGCTCGCTCGCCTGCGCCACCGACACGCGCACGCCGCGCAGGTTGGCATGGGTGACGTGCATGGACATGAGCGCGCTGCCGGCCAGCGCGAAGGTGAACAGGTAGCCCAGGTTGAGCTGGTAGTTGATCGATCCCAGCAGCAGCACCACCACCGTGAGGGCGAACATCCAGCCCGCCGCGGTGGGCAGGATGTAGACGTTGCGCTGGCCCAGCAGGGTGCTGGGCCCCGGCGCATGGCGGGCCATGGCCCATTGCGCGAAGCGCTCGCGCGGGCCGGCCGATCGCCTGGTTCCGGGCGGGGCGGGCGCGTGCATGGCGCCGGTGGCTACAGCGCCACGTGCTGCAGCATGTCCTGCAGCAGGGCTCGGACCTGGGAGCCGCCCCCGGCCTGCTCCCCCACGGCCATCAGCCGGTGGGCCGTCACCGCGGGCAGCACCTGCTGCACATCCTGCGGCGAGCAGTAGTCGCGGCCCTGCATCAGCGCATGCGCTCGCGCCGCGCGCAGCAGCGCCAGGCCGGCGCGCGGGCTCAGCCCGGCCACCAGCGCGCGGCTGTCGCGGCTGGCGGCGAGCAGGCGCTGCACGTAATCGGCCAGCGCCGGGGCCACATGCACGCGCTGCGCCTGCTGCTGCAGGCGCAGCAGGGCGTCGCGATCCAGGCGCGCCGGCATGCGTCGCAGCAACTCGCGCCGGTCCTCGCCCAGCAGCAGGGCGCGCTCGGAGGCCGCGTCCGGATAGCCCAGCGACAGGCACATGAGGAAGCGATCCAGCTGGGATTCGGGCAGGGCGTAGGTACCGCGCTGGTCGTGGGGGTTCTGGGTGGCGATCACGAAAAAGGGCTCGGGCAGCGCGTGCGAACGCCCGTCCACGCTGACCTGGCGCTCTTCCATCGCCTCCAGCAGCGCACTCTGGGTCTTTGGGGGCGCGCGGTTGATCTCGTCGGCCAGCAGCACCTGGGTGAACACCGGCCCGGGATGAAAGCGGAAGACCCCCGTCTCGCGCTCGGGCATGCTCACGCCCAGCAGGTCGGCGGGCAGCAGGTCGGCGGTGAACTGCACCCTCGTGAAACCCAGTCCGAATCCATGCGCGAGGGCCTGGGCCATGGTGGTCTTGCCCACGCCGGGAAGGTCCTCGATCAGCAGGTGGCCGCCGGCCACCAGGCAGCACACCGCCAGTTCGAGTTGCGCGTGCTTGCCCACCAGCACGCCGTCGAGTTGCGCCACCAGTCCGCCGAGTTCGTGATTCATCGCAATCCGCCGCCGCCCGGGCGGGAGCACAATTGAAAGTCGAGGAAGGTTATTGTGCCTGTGCGTGCCCGCGGGCACCGGCCCGCATCCACCCAGGAGACACCATGCGCACCGGGTACTACACCCATCCCGACTGTGCCCGCCACGAGATGGGCCAGGATCATCCCGAGTGTCCGGCCCGCCTGGCGGCCATCGAGGACCGCCTGATCAGCGCCGGTCTCGACTGGGCGCTGCAGCGCCCGCAGGTGCCGCTGGCGCAGGAGCAGGAACTGGAGCTGGCGCACAGCGCGCTGTACCTGGCCGAACTGCGCGAGCGGGGCAGGCTCGACGAGGGCTACGCCTGGATCGATCCGGACACCCTGATGAATCCCCATACCCTGCGCGCGGTGCTGCGCGCGGCGGGTGCCGCGGTGGCCGCGACCGACGCCGTGCTCGACGGCACGCTGGACAATGCCTTCTGCGCGATCCGTCCGCCCGGGCACCATGCCACCCACGACCGCGCGATGGGGTTCTGCTTTGTCAACAACGTCGCCGTGGCGGCGCGCCACGCGCTGGACCGCCGGGGCCTGGAGCGCGTGGCCGTGGTCGACTTCGACGTGCACCACGGCAACGGCACCGAGGACATCCTGTCCGGCGACTCGAGGGTGCTGATGGTGAGCTTTTTCCAGCATCCCTTCTATCCCTACAGCGGCACCGAGCAGCCGGCGTCCAACATGCTCAACGTGCCGCTTCCGGCCTACAGCGCCGGCGCCCAGGTGCGCGAGGTGGTCGCGCAGCGCTGGCTGCCGCGCCTGCGCGAATTCGCCCCGCAGATGATCTTCATCTCGGCCGGATTCGATGCGCATCGGGAGGACGACATGGCCCAGATGGGCCTGGTGGAGGCCGATTACGCCTGGATCACGCGCGCCATCCGCGAAGTCGCGGACGAGGTCTGCCAGGGACGCATCGTGTCCTGCCTGGAAGGCGGCTACAACCTCAGCGCGCTGGGCCGCAGCGTGGTGGAGCATGTGCGCGTGCTGGCCGGGCTGGAATCCTGAGCCGGGGCCCTCCGGACACGCCGGAGCCCCGCGCCCATGATCTCCGCTACGCTTGCGCCTGGCGGCCGGCTCGCCCGGGCGCCGTCCTTTTCCGACTGGAGAGTTCCGATGTCCGCCGTCACCGACCCCGCCGCCTCCGCCGCGGCCGCAGACAGTCCCTTGCTGGTCGATCGAGACACGCGCGGCGTGGTCACGCTGACCCTGAACCGCCCGCGGGCCTTCAACGCGCTGTCGCGCGCCTTGTTGCAGGCCCTGCGCGAGGCCCTGGCCCCGCTGCGCGAGGACGCGCAGGCCCGCGTGGTCGTGCTGCGCGGCGCCGGAAAGGCCTTCTGCGCCGGGCACGATCTGCGCGAAATGCGCCCGCAGGCCGGCAGCGAGGGCATCCACGAGCTGTTCGAGCTGTGCGGGAAGTTCATGCAGGACCTGGTGGCCCTGCCGCAGCCGGTGATCGCCTGCGTGCACGGCATGGCCACCGCCGCGGGTTGCCAGCTGGTGGCGCAGGCCGACCTGGCGGTGGCCAGCCTGGACGCGAGTTTCGCGACTTCCGGCGTGAACCTCGGCTTGTTCTGTTCCACTCCCAGCGTGCCCCTGGGGCGCAACCTGCCCCGCAAGCGGGCCATGGAAATGCTGCTCACGGGCGAATTCATCGACGCAGCCACCGCGGCCGACTGGGGCCTGGTCAACCGCGCGGTTCCGGCGGATCGGCTCGAAGCCGAGCTCGAGGCCCTGGTGGCCTCGATCCTGGGCAAGCCCGCGCAGGCCATCGCCCTGGGCAAGTCGCAGTTCTACCGACAGATGGAAATGGGCCTGGCCGGCGCCTATCAGCTCGCCTCGCAGACCATGGTGTGCAATTTCCACGAACCCGACACCCTCGAGGGCGTGCAGGCCTTTCTGGAAAAGCGCCCGCCGTCCTGGAAAAAACCGCTGTGAGTCGCGCCTTGCCCATGCGCGAGGGTTCGCCCTTGCTGCAGGCCATCGCGCATCCGGGCTGGGGCGAGCCGCTGCACCGCCAGCTGCTGGTGCTGGCGGGCTCGGTGCTGCTGGGCCTGCTGGTCGGCGCCGTGGTGGAGCGGCGCTTCACCGCCCCGAACTGGAAGGGCGCCTTCGGCGCCGCGCTGCGCCATGGCGTGGGCCTGCCACTGGTGGCCCTGCTGGCGCTGCAGCTGACCCGGCACATCTCGCGCGAGCTGCAGCGCGCCGAATTGCTCAAGGTCATGCTGCCCGTGCTGGCGGTCTGGCTGCTGGCGCGCGTGGCCGCGCGCGCCGCCCACCGGGTGCTGGCCGATGCGCAAAGCGCCCGCTGGCTGACCTGGGTGGTGCGCATCTGCGCCGGGCTCGGGCTCCTGCTGTACCTGACCGGCGCGCTTCCGGAGATCATCGAGGCGCTGGACGCCGTCTCGGTGCACATCGGGCCGCAACGCCTGACCGCCTGGACCCTCCTGCGCGGCGTGGTCTCGGTGGCCGTGACCCTGCTGCTGGCCTTGTGGCTGTCCTCGCTGATCGAGGCCAGGCTGCTGGACTCTCCGCTGGACATCAACCTGCGACTGGTGGTCTCGCGCCTGGTCCGCGCGGGCGTGTTCACGGTGGCCCTGCTGACCGCGCTGCAGATGGTGGGCATCGACCTGACGGTGCTGGGGGTGTTCGGTGGCGCGCTGGGCGTGGGCCTGGGCCTGGGCCTGCAGCGCATCGCCGCCAACTACGTGTCGGGTTTCGTCATCCTGCTCGAGCGCAGCGTGCGCGTGGGCGACAACGTGCGCCTGGACACCTTCCAGGGGCGCATCCAGGACATCAAGACCCGCTACACCGTGGTGCGCAGTTCCGGCGGCACCGAATCCATCGTGCCCAACGAGATGCTGATCTCCAACCGCATCGAGAACCTGTCCTACACCGATCCGAACGTGTGGTTCTCCACCGCGGTGTCGGTGGCCTATGGCAGTGACGTGGAGCAGGTGCTGGCGCTGCTCGCCGGCGCGGCTGCCACGGTGCCGCGGGTCGTGGCCCAGCCGGGTCCCTCGGCCGTGCTGAGCAATTTCGGCGCCGACGGGCTGGAGATCACCGTGGGTTTCTGGATCGCCGATCCCGAAAACGGTACCCTCAACGTGCGCGGTGCGGTGAACCTGGCCCTGTGGCGCGCGCTGCGCGAGGCGGGGGTCGAGATTCCCTTCCCGCAGCGCGTGCTGCACTGGGCGGGAGGTGCCGCGCCGGGCGCCGGCACGTCACCTCCCGGGCTCGGGGCTTGATTCGACATCGGGCTTGCCGATACACTGCAAAAAAAGAACGATCGTTCGCTTTTGGTCGCGAGCCGCCTCCGGTGGCAGCGCGCGTCCGTCATCTCCTGAGGAGTCTGAGGCATGAAGGTTCTGGTCGCCGTCAAGCGGGTCGTGGACTACAACGTCAAGGTCCGCGTCAAATCCGACGGTAGTGGGGTGGACACCGCGGGGGTGAAGATGAGCATGAACCCCTTCGACGAGATCGCGGTGGAGGAGGCGGTGCGCCTGAAGGAAAAGGGCGCGGCCACCGAGATCGTGGCCTTCAGCGCCGGCGTGGCCGCCTGCCAGGAGACGCTGCGCACGGCGCTGGCCATCGGCGCCGACCGCGGCGTGCTGGTGCAGACGGATGTGGAGCTGCAGCCGCTGGCGGTGGCCAAGCTGATGAAGGCGGTGGTGGACAAGGAGCAGCCGCGCCTGGTGATCCTGGGCAAGCAGGCCATCGACGACGACAGCAACCAGACGGCGCAGATGCTGGCCGCGCTGCTGGGCTGGGGCCAGGCCACCTTCGCCTCCAAGGTGGAGCTCGACGGCGACAAGGCGCGGGTGACGCGCGAGGTGGACGGCGGGCTGGAGACCCTGGAGCTGGCGCTGCCGCTGGTGGTCAGCACCGATCTGCGCCTGAACGAGCCGCGCTACGTCACGCTGCCCAACATCATGAAGGCGAAGAAGAAGCCCCTGGACACGCTGAGCCCCGAGGAGCTGGGGGTGGACGTTTCGCCGCGCCTGAAGACCCTCAAGGTGGTCGAGCCCCCGAAGCGCGGCGCCGGCGTGAAGGTACCCGACGTGGCCACGCTGGTGGCCAAGCTCAAGAACGAAGCCAAGGTGATCTGAGATGAGTGCACTCGTCATTGCCGAACACGACAACCAGGCCGTCAAGGCGGCGACCCTCAACACGGTGGCCGCGGCCGCCGCCTGCGGCGGCGAGGTGCACGTGCTGGTGGCGGGCAGCGGCTGCGCCGGCGTCGCGCAGGCCGCCGCGGGCATCGCCGGCGTGAGCAAGGTGCTGTGCGCCGATGCGCCCCAGCTCGCCGACGCGCTGGCCGAGAACCTGGCGGCGCAGATCGTGGCCCTGGCTCCCGCCTACAGCCACATCCTGGCCCCGGCCACCGCCTCGGGCAAGAACGTGATGCCCCGCGTGGCGGCGCTGCTGGACGTGATGCAGATCTCCGACATCATCCACGTGCTGGCCCCCGACACCTTCGATCGCCCGATCTACGCCGGCAACGCCATCGCCACGGTGCAGAGCGCCGACAAGGTGAAGGTGATCACGGTGCGCACCACCGGCTTCGACCCGGTGGCCGCCGAGGGCGGCAGCGCCGCGGTGGAGCAGGTGGCCGCGGCCGCCGACAGCGGCAGGAGCCGGCTGGTCGGGCGCGAGCAGACCAAGAGCGAGCGCCCGGAACTCGGCGGCGCGAAGATCGTGGTCTCGGGCGGGCGCGGGCTGGGCTCGAAGGAGAACTTCGAGGCCGTCATGACCCCGCTGGCCGACAAGCTGGGAGCGGCGATGGGCGCCAGCCGCGCCGCGGTGGACGCGGGCTACGCGCCCAACGACTGGCAGGTGGGGCAGACGGGCAAGATCGTCGCCCCCCAGCTGTACGTGGCGGTGGGCATCTCCGGGGCCATCCAGCACCTGGC
>JAJZWA010000113.1 GCA_021846965.1 Pseudomonadota bacterium
AGCTCGAGGGCATCAACAATCGCATCAAGGTGATCAAGCGCATGGCCTACGGCTATCGTGACACCGACTACTTCTTCCTCAAGATCCGGACTGCGTTCCCCGGACATCCGTGAAGAACCTTTTTTTTGCTGGTTCAGCTGCGTTTCCTGCGCGATTGCCGGGGCTTGCGCGAGGGCTTGCAGCGGGGGTGCGCAGGCATTTGCCGGGCATCAAGCCCACCTTGCCCGGGGCCCGCTTCACCCCCAGGAGGCCCGGATTCGGGCGCTTCGCGGCTTCGAAGGCGGCATGCCCGGCGGTGCCGCAGGCACCCCGCCCTGGCCTGGGCTGCGCTGCGCGGGCTGTGTAGCATCATGCCCGTGCCCCCGCCACGATTCGCCGATGTCCACGCCCAAGCCCACCAGCCTCGCCCGCCCGCCACGCAAGCTCCGCGGCGGCATGGGCGCCTGCCTGACGCCGCTGGTCGCCGCGCTGTCCCTGGCGGGTTGCGCGAGCAGCCCCTCGCAGCGCTCGGGCGGCGGCATGCAGGTGCCGGTGAACGTTTCCAGCAGCTGCTACGCCCCGGCCCCCAATCTGCGCGCGGGCTACAACCGCGATTACCGGGTGCTCGGACGCAGCTATGCGCCCCTGCGCAGCGCAGCCGGCTACGACGTGGACGGCACCGCCTCCTGGTACGGCTGGGAGTCGGGCAAGACCACCGCCATGGGCACGTACTTCAATCCCCGCGCCTTCACCGCGGCAAGCCGCGTGCTACCCCTTCCGACCTGCGTGGAGGTCACCAACCTGCGCAACGGGCGCAGCATCCTGGTGCTGGTCGATGACCGCGGTCCCTTTGTCGACAGCCGGGTCATGGACCTGTCCTACGGCGCGGCCAAGGCCCTCGGGATGACAGGCAGCGGAACCGCGCCGGTGCGTATCGTGGCCCTGGCACCGGGAGTGCTGCAGTCGAACAACCCCTCGGACAACGGAGCGCCGCCGGCACCCGCCGGCGCGCAGGCCGGCCCGGGCGCCGCCGAGACCTTCGCCCCCATGCCGCTGACGCCGCCGGCGCAAGCGGTCGAGCTGGCGGGTCCGGGTTCGCAGCCGGACGACGGCCAGTCCTTGCAGGTGACCAAACTCCGGCCCCTGCAGCCGCAGGGCTCGCCCATCCCCCCCGGCTCCGCGTCCGCCGCCAGCGCGGCCACTCCCGCGCCGGCAGCCAGCGACGCGCTGGGGGCGCTGATCGCATCGGCCACGGCGGGCGACAGCGCGCCCTCGGCGCCGCCCGCTGCGCAACTCTCCCCCCAGGGTTCCAGCGGCTCCCTCAGCCCCTTCGCCGCGCCGCGATCGGCGGCCGCATCCTCGGCCCAGGGCGAAGCCCTGCCGGCCACCGAACAGGCGCAGGCGCCGATGCCCGCCGGTGCGCCGCAGTCCTACGTGCAGACGGGCGCCTTCACCATCGAGGACAACGCGCGCCAGGAGGCGCGGCGCCTGGAGCGCGCCGGCCTGGGGCCGGTGGAGGTGATTCCTGGCTACGTCCACGGGCGCACCTGGTACAAGGTGCAGATCGGGCCGCTGCCCCCCAACGCCCAGGACCGCGCACTGCGTGAGCACCTGGCCCGCCTGGGCCTGCGCAACTACACCTTCGTGCAGCAATAGCGGGGCACGCCGATCCCCCTGGGGCTGCCTGCCGGCCCCGCCCGGCCTCAGCCGCCGCGGTGCAGGCAGTGGCGCATGAACTCCTGGCGCGGCTCGCCGCGCAGCTGGTGCAGGCGCGCCTGGGCGTTGCAGCGGCGCATGCGCTGCTGCTGCCGCCCTGGCAGGTGCCGTGGCGCGTCACGCGCGCCGGCCAGCGGCCCCCGGCAAGGCGCTGCCAGGCGCTGCGCCTGGGCCGGGCTTCGCGGCGGCGCCTGCGCGCAGCCCGGCCGCGGAATCACCGGATGCACGGCGGCGTGGGCCGGCCGCGGCAGCGCGCCCGCCGCCAGCGTCGCCACCAGGGCCCCTGCCAGCGCGGCCCCACGGGCCGCCGCCAGCAGGTCCTCGCCCAGGGACCGGGAATCGGGCCTGCGCCCTCGTAGACTCACGCTGTTGTGGCTCCTCGCCCAGGGTGTGGCCGCGCCGCGCGGACAGGGGCGGCATCTTAGAATGACGGGTTTTGCCCCTGCCGGCCGCGGTGCTCTCCCGGGCGCGCCGCCGCACAGGGCATTCCTCCCGAACACCAGCCCATCATGCGCGACTATCTCCACCGGCTCCACGAGACCCTGGCCGCCGCCGCCACGAGGCTGCTCGCGCCCGGCGAGAGCCTGGGCACGGCCGCGCTGCTCGAGCGCCCCAAGGCCGCCGGTCACGGCGACTACTCCTGCACCCTGGCGCTGCAGCTGGCGCGGCGGGTCGGGCGCAACCCACGCGACATCGGCCAGTCGCTGCTGGACGCGGTGCAGGCCGACCCAGCCCTGGCCGCCGGGCTGCAGTCCGCATCCCTTGCCGGTCCCGGTTTCGTCAACTTCACCCTCGCCCCCGAACTCAAGCACCAGGTGCTGCGCCAGGTGCTCGCCGAGGGCGAGTCCTACGGACGCGCCGCCGAGGATCCCGCGCGGCGGGTGCTGGTGGAATTCGTGTCGGCCAACCCGACCGGTCCCCTGCACGTGGGGCACGGGCGCCAGGGCGCCCTGGGCGACACGCTGGCCGAGCTGATGGCCACCCAGGGCTGGGCGGTGACCCGCGAGTTCTACTACAACGACGCCGGGGTGCAGATCGGCAACCTGGCCTTGTCGGTGCAGGCCCGCGCGCGCGGGCTGGCCCCGGGCCAGCCCGGCTGGCCGGAAGCGGCCTACAACGGCGACTACATCGCCGACATCGCGCGCGACTACCTGGCAGGCGCCACCGTGCAGGCGGCCGACGGCCAGGCCGTGCGCGGCGCCGGCGACGCCGAGGACCTGGAGGCCATCCGCGCCTTCGCCGTGGCCTACCTGCGGCGCGAACAGGACATCGACCTGAAGGCCTTCGGCATCGCCTTCGACAACTACTACCTGGAGTCCAGCCTGTACTCCGACGGCAGGGTGCAGGAAGCCGTGCACGCACTGGTCACCGCCGGCCACACCTACGAGGCCGACGGCGCGCTGTGGCTGCGCAGCACGGATTTCGGCGACGACAAGGACCGCGTGATGCGCAAGTCCGACGGCAGCTACACCTATTTCGTGCCGGACGTGGCCTACCACCTGGCCAAATGGGAGCGCGGCTTCCATCACGCCATCAACATCCAGGGCTCGGATCACCATGGCACCATCGCCCGCGTGCGTGCCGGGCTGCGCGGCGCCGACCCGCAGATCCCCGAGGCCTATCCCCAGTACCTGCTGCACAAGATGGTCACGGTGATGCGCGGCGGGCAGGAGGTGAAGATCTCCAAGCGCGCCGGCAGCTACGTGACCCTGCGCGACCTGATCGAGTGGTCAGGCGGCGTGCGCGACGGCCTGTCGCCCGAGGAACGCGAGGCGGCACTCCGGCGCGGAAGGGACGCCGTGCGGTTTTTCCTGGTCTCGCGCAAGGCCGACACCGAATTCGTGTTCGACGTCGACCTCGCGCTGGCGCAAAGCGACGACAACCCCGTGTATTACGTGCAGTACGCGCATGCGCGCATCTGCTCGGTCCTGGCCCAATGGGCCGAGCGCGACGGCGGCCGCGAGGAGCAGCTGCCCGGCTGCGATCTGGGCCCCTTGAACGGTCCACGCGAGATGGAGCTGCTGATGCTGCTCGCGCAATACCCGGATATGCTGCGCCAGGCCGCCGCCGACCTCAGCCCGCACGATGTCGCCTTCTACCTGCGCCAGCTCGCGGGCAGCGTGCACAGCTACTACAACGCCGAACGCGTGCTGGTCGACGAGCCGGCGCTCAAGCACGCGCGCCTCGCACTCCTGCTGGCCGTGCGCCAGGTGTTGCACAATGCCCTGTGCGTGCTGGGGGTGAGCAGCCCGCAGCGCATGTGAAAGCGCCCAGCGCCCGCCGGCGCGAGTCCCCGAGCCCTCCACGACAGACCATGCCCCGTTCCTCCCGCACCTCCCGCAGCCAGCACGCGCAACAGCGCGGCGGCACCCTGCTCGGCTTGATCATCGGCCTGGTGCTGGGCCTGGCCATCGCGCTGGCCTCGGCCGTCTACATGAACCGGGCCTCGCTGCCCTTCATGAATCGTTACCAGCAGCGTCCGACCAGCGCCGCCTCGGCGGCCGCGAACTGGAAGCCCAACGCCGGCCTCAGCGGCACGACGGCGCCGCCCGCGGCGGT
>JAJZWA010000057.1 GCA_021846965.1 Pseudomonadota bacterium
GGGCGATAATGTGAGCATCACCGTCAAGCTCATCGCCCCCATCGCCATGGAAGAAGGCCTGCGCTTCGCCATCCGCGAAGGCGGCCGCACCGTCGGCGCCGGCGTCGTGGCCAAGATCATCGAGTAATTTCAGCAACCGGGCCGGGCCCAGCCCAGCCCGGCCCTGGGAACACCACCCCAACGCTCTTTGGAACCATCATGCAAAACCAGAAGATCCGCATCCGCCTGAAGGCTTTCGACTATCGCCTGATCGACCAGTCCGCGCTGGAGATCGTCGATACCGCCAAGCGCACGGGTGCCATCGTCAAGGGCCCGGTGCCTCTGCCCACGCGTCTGCAGCGTTTCGACATCCTGCGCTCGCCGCACGTGAACAAGACCTCGCGCGACCAGTTCGAGATCCGCACCCACCAGCGCCTGATGGATATCGTCGACCCCACCGACAAGACGGTCGACGCGCTGATGAAGCTGGACCTCCCCGCCGGTGTGGATGTGGAGATCAAGCTGCAGTAAACCTGCCGGGGCCGCGAGCATCTGGCGCAGGGCCCAGGCCCTGCGCTATACTTAGCGGCTTTTCGGTGCCTGGCGCCTGGTTTTCGGGCCGGTGCCTCGCAGCGTTCGCGCACGCGCCGGCCTGTCCGGAACGCGGCGCGGTGGCGCTGCACCGCTTGTCCCGGTCCGCCCTGGCGGACGGGCTGCAACAACGTCAGCCGGCCAATCGCAGCCGGCATGGAGCCTGATAATGAGTACGCAAGCACTCGGCCTTGTCGCGCGCAAGGTCGGCATGATGCGGGTGTTCACCGACGACGGGGTCTCGATCCCCGTGACCGTGCTGGACGTCTCCCGCAACGCCGTGGCGCAGGTGCGTCAGTCCGACCAGGACGGCTACACCGCCATCCAGGTGGCCTTCGGGGCCGCCAAGCCCTCCCGCATGAACAAGGCCGAAGCCGGCCACCTGGCCAAGGCCGGCGTGGAACCCGCGAAGGTCCTGTGTGAATTCCGCGTGCCCGCGGACGTGGCCGCGGCCTACCAGCCCGGCGCGAAGCTGCCCGCCACCCTGTTCTCCGTCGGCCAGCATGTCGACGTGCGCGGCGTGAGCATCGGCAAGGGCTACGCCGGCGCCATCAAGCGTCACAACTTCTCCTCCAACCGCGCCTCCCACGGCAACTCGGTGACCACCCGCGCTCCCGGCTCCATCGGCATGGCGCAGGATCCCGGTCGCGTGTTCCCGGGCAAGCGCATGTCCGGACGCCTGGGCGGCGTCAACGTGACGGTGCAGAACCTCGAGGTCGTGCGCGTCGACGAAGCGCGTGAGCTGATCATGGTCAAGGGCGCCGTGCCCGGCGCCGACTCCGGTTGCGTGACCCTGCGCCCGGCGGTGAAGAAGGCGGGAGTCCAGGCATGACCCAACTGCAAACCATCAACGCCGACGGTGCGAAGGGCGAAGCCTTCGACGCGCCCGACACCATCTTCGGCCGCGAGTACAACGAGGCGCTGATCCACCAGATGGTCATCGCCTACCAGGCCAACGCCCGCATGGGCACGCGGGCCCAGAAGGATCGCACCGACGTGCGTCACTCGACCCGCAAGCCGTGGCGCCAGAAGGGCACCGGCCGCGCGCGCGCCGGTATGACCAGCTCCCCGCTGTGGCGTGGGGGCGGCCGGATTTTCCCGAACAGCCCGGACGAGAACTTCACGCAGAAGATCAACAAGAAGATGTACCGCGCCGGCATGCGCTCGATCCTGTCGCAGCTGGCCCGCGAAGGCCGCGTGACCGTGGTCGACGAGCTGGCCGTGGACGCGCCCAAGACCAAGCTGCTGGCCGCCAAGCTCAAGGCCCTGGGCCTGGAGTCGGTGCTGTACATCGCCGAGACCATCGACGAGAAGCTGATGCTGGCCGCGCGCAATCTTCCGAACGTGCTGCTGGTCGAGCCGCGTTACATGGATCCGCTCTCGCTGATCTACTACAAGAACGTGCTGATTTCCAAGAGTGCGGTCAGCAAGCTGCAGGAGATGCTGTCATGAGCCGGCAACAGACCCAAGAACAACGCCTGATGCAGGTGCTGGTCGAGCCGATCATCTCGGAAAAGGCCACCATGCTGGCCGACAAGGCCAACCAGGTCGCCTTCCGCGTGCTGCCCGATGCCACCAAGGACGAGATCAAGGCGGCCGTCGAGGCCTTCTTCAAGGTCCAGGTCACCGGCGTGCAGGTGCTGAACCAGGCCGGCAAGGTCAAGCGCAATGCGCGCGGCACCGGCAAGCGCTCCAACGTGCGCAAGGCCTACGTGAGCCTGGCTGCCGGTCAGGAGCTGAATTTCGCCCAGGAGGGTGTCTGAAATGGCAGTCGTCAAGGTCAAACCTACCTCGGCCGGTCGCCGTGCCGTGGTCAAGGTGGTGCACAAGCACCTGCACAAGGGCGCTCCCGAGAAGAGCCTGCTGGAGCCGCAGAAGCAGAACGCCGGCCGTAACAACAACGGCCACATCACGGTGCGCCACCGTGGCGGCGGCTCGAAGCATCACTACCGCGTGATCGACTTCCGTCGCGACAAGGACGGAATCCCGGCGCGCGTCGAGCGCATCGAGTACGACCCGAACCGCACCGCGCACATCGCGCTGCTGTGCTACGCCGACGGCGAGCGCCGCTACATCATCGCCCCGCGCGGCGTCGAGGTCGGTGCGCAGCTGCTGAGCGGCTCGGAGGCCCCGATCCGTTCGGGCAACTGCCTGCCCATCCGCAGCATCCCCGTGGGCTCGACCATCCACTGCGTGGAGCTGATCGCCGGCAAGGGCGCGCAGATGATCCGCTCGGCGGGTGCCTCGGCCGTGCTGATGGCGCGCGAAGGCGTGTACGCCCAGGTGCGCCTGCGCTCCGGCGAAGTGCGTCGCGTGCACGTCGAGTGCCGCGCCACCATCGGCGAGGTCAGCAACGAGGAAAACAGCCTGCGCCAGTACGGCAAGGCTGGCGCCAAGCGCTGGAAGGGCATCCGCCCGACGGTGCGCGGCGTGGCGATGAACCCGATCGACCACCCGCACGGCGGCGGCGAGGGCCGCACCGGCGAGGGCCGCACCCCGGTCAGCCCGTGGGGTACCCCGACCAAGGGCTACCGCACGCGCTCCAACAAGCGCACGCAGTCGATGATCGTCTCGCGCCGGAAAAAGTAAGGCACAGCCATGACACGTTCTCTCAAGAAGGGCCCGTTCGTCGACGCCCACCTGCTGCGCAAGGTCGAACATGCGCTGTCCACCAAGGACAAGAAGCCGATCAAGACCTGGTCGCGTCGCTCCACCGTGCTGCCCGAGTTCATCGGCGCCACGATCGCCGTGCACAACGGCCGCCAGCACGTGCCGGTGTACGTGACCGACCAGATGGTCGGCCACAAGCTCGGTGAGTTCGCGCTGACGCGCACGTTCAAGGGTCACCCCGCGGACAAGAAAGCGAAGAAGTAAAGACCATGGAAACACGAGCCACACTACGCGGCGTGCGCCTGTCCGAGCAGAAGGGCCGGCTCGTCGCCGACCTTATCCGCGGCAAGAAGGTCGACCACGCCCTCAACATCCTGGCCTACACGCCCAAGAAGGCGGCCCTGATCATCCGCAAGGTGCTCGAGTCGGCTATCGCCAACGCCGAGCACAACGACGGTGCCGACATCGACGAGCTGCGCGTGAAGTCGATCATGGTCGAGCAGGGCGCCACGCTGAAGCGCTTTTCCGCGCGTGCCAAGGGCCGCGGCAACCGCATCAGCAAGCCGACCTGCCACATCTACATCACCGTCGGAAACTGAGGATTCGAGATGGGACAGAAAATCAACCCGACCGGTTTCCGTCTGGCCGTCACGCATGACTGGTCGTCGCGCTGGTATGCCGGCGGCGCCCAGTTCGCCAAGATGCTCAACGAGGACATCGAGGTGCGCGAGTTCCTGGCGAAGAAGCTCAAGGCCGCCTCGGTCTCGCGCATCGTCATCGAGCGCCCGGCGAAGAATGCGCGCATCACCATCTACAGCGCGCGCCCCGGCGTGGTGATCGGCAAGAAGGGTGAGGACATCGAGGCGCTGAAGGCCGAGCTGACGCGACGCCTGGGCGTGCCGGTGGCGGTGGACATCGAGGAGGTGCGCAAGCCCGAGATCGATGCCAAGCTGATCGCCGACTCGATCACCCAGCAGCTGGAAAAGCGCATCATGTTCCGCCGCGCGATGAAGCGCGCGATGCAGAACGCCATGCGCCTGGGCGCGCAGGGCATCAAGATCATGTCCTCGGGCCGGCTCAATGGCATCGAGATCGCGCGCACCGAGTGGTACCGCGAGGGCCGCGTGCCCCTGCAGACCCTGCGCGCCGACATCGACTACGGCTTCTCCGAGGCCAAGACCACCTACGGCGTCATCGGCGTGAAGGTGTGGGTGTACAAGGGCGACAACCTGGGCCGTGGCGCCCTGGCGCAGAAGGCCGCCGAGGCCCCCGAGCCGACCGAGCGCCGCCCGCGTCGCGACGAGCGTCCCGGCGCGCGCCGTGGCCCGCGTCGCGGTGAAGGCGCCGGCGGTGCCGGTGCGCCGGACCGCCGTGCGCGCAAAGTGAGCAAACCGGAAGGCGCCAGCGCGCCGGCCAAGCAAGGAGAACCGTCATGATGCAACCCGCGCGGCGCAAGTACCGCAAGGAACAAAAGGGTCGCAACAAGGGCGTGGCCACGCGTGGGGCCACGGTTGCCTTCGGCGAATACGGCCTGAAGGCCACGACCCGCGGGCGCCTGACGGCGCGCCAGATCGAGGCCGCGCGTCGCGCGATCTCGCGTCACGTCAAGCGTGGCGGACGCATCTGGATCCGCGTGTTCCCGGACAAGCCGATTTCCACCAAGCCGGCCGAGGTCCGCATGGGCAACGGCAAGGGCAACCCCGAGTACTACGTGTCCGAGATCACCCCGGGCAAGGTGCTGTACGAGATCGACGGCGTGCCCGAGCAGCTGGCTCGCGAGGCTTTCGAGCTGGCGGCGGCGAAGCTGCCGTTCCGTACCACCTTCGTCGGCCGTCGCTTCGGGCTCTGAGGTCAAGATCATGAACATCGAAGAACTGCGCAAGCTCGACCCCTCGGGCCTGCAAAAAGAGCTGGACTCGCTGCTCAAGGCCCACATGGGCCTGCGCATGCAAAAGGCCACGCAACAACTGAGCAACACGGCGCAGCTGGGCCGTGTGCGCCGCGAGATCGCCCGCGTGCGCACCGTGATCCAGCAGAAGGCCACGCAGGAGTGAATATGTCGGAAAGCCAAGGATTGACCCGTACGTTGTCGGGCCGCGTGGTCAGCGACAAGCGCTCGAAGACCGTGACCGTGCTGGTCGAGCGTCGCGTGCAGCACGAGCTGTACGGCAAGTACATCGTGCGCTCGAAGAAGTACAGCGCGCACGACGAGAAGGGCGAGTACCACCTCGGTGACCTGGTCGAGATCGCGGAAACCCGTCCGATCTCCAAGACCAAGACCTGGGTGGTCACGCGTCTGCTGGAAAAGTCCCGCCTGGTCTGAGGCCGGTGCGGGCGGCGGGGCATGCCCTTGACAGGGCGGCCCCGCGCAACGAGAATACGCTGTTAGCCCACCCACGGGTGCGGCTGATGTGCATTACCCGCTCCACGGGCCCAAGACTGCCGGCGCTGACGTCGGCGGACGCGGCGCAAGACGCCACGACCGCCTGGCCGCATCGGCAAGTTGGGAAACCATTCCAGGATTCGACATGATTCAGATGCAATCTAGGCTCGACGTGGCCGACAACACGGGCGCCAAATCCGTCATGTGCATCAAGGTGCTCGGCGGCTCGAAGCGTCGTTACGCCGGCATCGGCGACGTCATCAAGGTCAGCGTCAAGGAAGCCGCGCCGCGTGGCCGGGTGAAGAAGGGCGAAGTGTTCAACGCCGTGGTCGTCCGCACCGCCAAGGGCGTGCGCCGCGCCGATGGCTCGCTGATCAAGTTCGACGGCAACGCCGCCGTGCTGCTCAACGCCAAGCTGGAGCCGATCGGCACCCGCATCTTCGGCCCGGTGACCCGCGAGCTGCGCACCGAGCGTTTCATGAAGATTGTTTCGCTGGCACCCGAAGTGCTGTAAGAGGTCGAGCATGAACAAGATCCACAAGGGTGACGAAGTCATCGTCATCGCCGGCGCCGACAAGGGTCGCCGTGCCAAGGTGCTGGCCCGCCACGGCGAGGAGCATCTGATCGTCGAGGGCGTGAACCTGGTCAAGCGCCATACCCGCCCGAACCCGATGCGCAACGAGAACGGCGGCATCGTGTCCAAGGAAATGCCGATCCACCAGAGCAACGTCGCGATCTTCAACCCCGCCACCGGCAAGGCCGATCGCGTGGGCGTGCGCGTCGCCCAGGACGGCGCGAAGACGCGGGTGTTTCGCTCCAGCGGCGAAGAGATCAAGGTCTAAACGGGGGCGATATGTCGCGCTTGCAAGAGATGTACAAGGGCCACGTCGTGCCGGAGCTGCTCAAGGGCTTCGGGTACAAGTCGGTCATGGAGGTTCCCCGCATCACCAAGATCACGCTGAACATGGGCGTGAGCGAGGCGGTGGCGGACAAGAAGGTGATCGAGCACGCCGTCGACGATCTGACCAAGATCGCCGGTCAGAAGCCGGTCGTCACCAAGTCCCGCAAGGCCATCGCGGCCTTCAAGGTGCGCGAGGGCATGCCCATCGGCTGCTCGGTGACCCTGCGCGGGCAGCGCATGTATGAATTCCTGGATCGCCTGATCACCATCGCCCTGCCCCGCGTGCGGGACTTCCGCGGTGTGTCGTCGCGCGCCTTCGATGGCCGCGGCAACTACAACATCGGTGTGAAGGAACAGATCATCTTCCCGGAAGTCGAATACGACAAGGTCGACGCGCTGCGCGGCCTGAACATCAGCATCACGACCACCGCGAAGACCGACGACGAGTGCAAGGCCCTGCTTGCCGCCTTCCGCTTTCCCTTCAAGAACTGAGGTTGCCATGGCCAAGCTTTCCCTGATCAACCGCGAGAAGAAGCGCGAGAAGCTCGTGCAGAAGTACGCCTCCAAGCGCGAAGCGCTGCAGGCCGTGATCGCCGACTCGAGCAAGTCGCACGACGAACAGATGAGCGCGCGCCTGCAGCTGCAACAGCTGCCGCGCAACGCCAGCCCGACCCGCCTGCGCAACCGTTGCGCGATCACGGGCCGTCCTCGCGGTACCTTCCGCAAGTTCGGTCTTGCGCGCAACAAGATTCGCGAGCTGGCGTTCCGCGGGGAGATCCCGGGCGTGACCAAGTCGAGCTGGTAAGGCGTTTGTCGGAACGCACCGGAGAATATTCCCATGAGCATGAGTGATCCCATCGCCGACATGTTGACCCGCATCCGCAACGCGCAGATGGTCGAGAAGGCCTCCGTGCGGATGCCCGCGTCCAAGCTGAAGGCGGCCATTGCGCAGGTGCTGGCGGATGAAGGCTACATCGACGGCTTCGAGGTGCTGCGCGACGGCGCCAAGGCCGACCTGCAGATCGCGCTGAAGTACTACGCCGGTCGCCCGGTGATCGAGCACATCGAGCGGGTCAGCCGCCCCGGTCTGCGCATCTACCGCGGCCGCGAAGCCATCCCCAAGGTCATGAACGGCCTGGGCGTGGCCATCGTGTCCACGCCCAAGGGCGTGATGACCGACCGCAAGGCGCGCCAGGCTGGCGTCGGCGGCGAAGTTCTTTGCTACGTTGCTTAACGAGGACGGGCCATGTCACGAGTTGCCAAGAACCCCGTTCTGGTCCCCAAGGGCGTCGAAGTGACGCTGGGCGCCGAGCAGATCGCCGTCAAGGGCGCGCTGGGCGCGCTCCAACGCGGACTGGACGCACGGGTCAAGATCGAACACAAGGACGGCAAGATCACCTTCGCACCGGCCGATGAATCCCGCGAGGCGCATGCGCTGTCGGGCACCTACCGCGCGCTGGTCGCCGGCATGGTCGACGGCGTGGCCAAGGGCTTCGAGAAGAAGCTCACCCTGGTGGGCGTGGGCTACCGCGCGCAGGTGCAGGGCGCCAAGCTGAACCTGTCGCTGGGTTTCTCGCACCCCGTGGTGCGCGAGATGCCCACCGGCATCAAGGCCGAGACCCCGACCCCGACCGAGCTGATCCTCAAGGGCTGCGACAAGCAGCTGGTGGGGCAGGTCGCGGCCGATATCCGCGCCATCCGTCCGCCCGAGCCCTACAAGGGCAAAGGGGTTCGCTACGCCGATGAGCGCGTGGTGATCAAGGAAACCAAGAAGAAGTAAGGGGTCGCGAAATGCTGAACAAGAAAGAAGCCCGTCTGCGTCGCGCCAAGGCGACGCGTGCGCGCATCGCACGCTTGAACGCGACGCGACTCGCCGTGCATCGTTCCAACACGCACATCTACGCCAGCATCATCTCCGGCGACGGTGCGCAGGTGCTGGCCAGCGCGTCGACCACCGAGCGCGAGGTGCGCGAGCAGCTGTCCTCCGGTGGCGGCAATGTCGCGGCCGCGCAGGTCGTGGGCCGTCGCATCGCCGAGAAGGCGCGTGCCGCGGGCATCGAGCAGGTCGCCTTCGACCGCTCCGGCTTCCAGTACCACGGTCGCGTCAAGGCCCTGGCCGAAGCGGCCCGCGAGGCCGGTCTGAAATTCTGAGGTTGCAATGGCCAAGATCCAAGCGAAGATGAGCCCCGAAGGCCGCGACGACGGTCTGCGGGAGAAGATGATCGCGGTGAACCGCGTCACCAAGGTGGTCAAGGGCGGCCGCATCCTGGGCTTTGCCGCCCTGGCGGTGGTCGGCGACGGCGACGGCAAGGTCGGCATGGGCAAGGGCAAGGCGCGTGAAGTGCCGGTGGCCGTGCAGAAGGCCATGGACCAGGCCCGCCGCAACATGGTGACCGTCAAGCTCAAGAACGGCACGCTGCACCACGAGGTGGAAGGCAGCCACGCGTCCTCCGACGTGTGGATGTCGCCCGCCCCGGCCGGTACCGGCATCATCGCCGGCGGCCCGATGCGCGCGATCTTCGAGGTCGTGGGCATCACCGACGTGGTGGCCAAGAGCCACGGTTCCACGAACCCGTACAACATGGTTCGCGCCACGCTGGACGGGCTGACCCGGGCGCAGACCCCGGCCGAAGTCGCGATGAAGCGCGGCAAGAGCGTCGAGGACATCCTCGGCTGAGGAGGGCGCAAAGCATGGAACAGAACAAGCAAATCAAGGTCAAGCTGGTGCGCAGCGTCATTGGCACCCGCGAGGACCATCGCGCCACCGTGCGCGGCCTGGGCCTGCGCCGTCTGAACGACGAGCGCGTGCTGGAGGATACGGCCGCCGTGCGTGGGATGATCCGCAAGGTCGACTACCTGGTCCGCGTGATCGGCTAATCCACGACAGACCCATCATGGAACTCAATACTCTCTCCCCGGCCGAAGGCTCCAAGCACCGCAACAAGCGCGTCGGCCGCGGCATGGGCAGCGGCCTGGGCAAGACCGCCGGCCGCGGCCACAAGGGCCAGAAGTCGCGTTCCGGCGGCTTCCACAAGGTCGGTTTCGAAGGCGGCCAGATGCCGCTGCAGCGCCGTCTGCCCAAGCGTGGCTTCAAGTCCCCCACGGCGGACCTGAAGGCGCAGGTGCGTCTGTCCGAGCTGGCCAAGGTGCAGGGCGAGCAGGTCGACCTGCTGAGCCTGAAGGCCGCCGGCCTGGTGTCGCAGCAGGCGCGCCAGGTCAAGATCTTCGCCTCCGGCAAGGTCGAGCGCGCCTTCGTCATCGATGGCGTGGCGGTCACCCGCGGCGCGCGCGCAGCCATCGAGGCGGCGGGCGGGCGCGTGGTCGAAGCCCAGGCGCAGGCCTGAGCGGGCGCGGAGCGCAGGCATGGCACAGGCACCGAAAGCACTCGGCGGCGGCAAGTACGGCGACTTGAGCAAGCGCCTGTTCTTCCTGCTGGGCGCGCTCGTGGTCTACCGGATCGGGGCGCATATCCCCGTTCCGGGCATCAACCCCGAGCAGCTGCAGAAGCTGTTCCAGAACAACTCGGGCGGAATCCTGGGCCTGTTCAACATGTTCTCCGGCGGCGCGCTGTCGCGCTTCACCGTGTTCGCGCTGGGCATCATGCCCTACATCTCGGCCTCGATCATCATGCAACTGATGACCTACGTGCTGCCGTCGATGGAGGCGCTGAAGAAGGAAGGCCAATCGGGCCAGCGCAAGATCACCCAGTACACGCGCTACCTGACCCTGTTCCTGGCGATCTTCCAGTCGCTGGGCATCTCGGTGGCCCTGAGCTCGACGCAGGACCTGGTGCTCAACCCGGGGCTGGGCTTCCGGCTCACCGCGGTGGTCAGCCTGACCGCCGGCACCATGTTCCTCATGTGGCTGGGCGAGCAGATCACCGAGCGCGGTCTGGGCAACGGCATCTCGATCATCATCTTCGCCGGCATCGCCAGCGGGCTGCCCACCGCCCTGGGCGGGCTGCTCGAACTGGTGCGCACCGGAGCGATGAGCATCCTGGTCTCGCTGTTCGTGCTGGCCATCGTGATCGCGGTCACCTATTTCGTGGTGTTCGTCGAGCGCGGGCAACGCAAGATCCTGGTGAACTACGCACGCAGGCAGGTGGGCAACCGTGTGTACGGCGGCCAGTCCTCGCATCTGCCGCTCAAGCTGAACATGTCGGGGGTGATCCCGCCGATCTTCGCCTCGTCGATCATCCTGCTTCCGGCCACCGTGGTGAACTGGTTCGGGACCGGCGCCAGCGTGAACTGGCTCAAGGACATCGCGGCGCTGTTGTCGCCCGGGCAGCCGATCTATGTCGCCTTGTACGCCGGCGCCATCATCTTCTTCACCTTCTTCTACACGGCCCTGGTGTTCAACAGCCGGGAAACCGCCGACAACCTGAAGAAGAGCGGGGCGTTCATCCCCGGGATCCGTCCCGGCGAGCAGACCGCGCGCTACATCGACAAGATCCTCATGCGCCTGACCCTCGCGGGAGCCCTGTACATCACGCTGGTGTGCCTGCTGCCCGAGTTCCTGGTGCTGAAATACAATGTCCCGTTCAATTTCGGCGGAACATCCCTGCTGATCATCGTGGTCGTCACCATGGATTTCATGGCACAGGTCCAGGCCTACGCCATGTCTCACCAGTACGATGCGCTGCTCAAACGGTCCAACTTCAAGGGCGGCATGACACTGCGTTGAGTTTTCCGGATCCCTCGACAAGCCTATGTCCAAGGACGACGCCATTCAGATGCAGGGGGAGATTCTGGAGAATCTTCCGAATGCAACCTTCCGTGTGAAGCTGGAAAACGGGCACGTGGTTCTTGGACATATATCCGGCAAGATGCGGATGCACTACATCCGCATCCTGCCGGGCGACAAGGTTACGGTAGAGCTGACGCCCTACGATTTGACGCGTGCGCGGATCATATTCCGCGCCAAATAAAAGAGGTAAACGATGAAAGTCAGTGCGTCCATCAAGAAAATGTGCAGGAACTGCAAGATCATCCGCCGCAAGGGGGTGGTGCGCGTGATCTGCGCCGACCCGCGCCACAAGCAGCGTCAGGGTTGAGCGGCCTTCATTGAATCGAGGATTTCCATGGCCCGTATCGCTGGTATCAACATTCCGCCGCATCAGCACGCAGAAATCGGTCTGACTGCGATCTATGGCATCGGCCGCACCACCGCGCGCAAGATCTGCGAAGCGGCCGGCGTGGCGTATTCGACCAAGGTGAAGGACATCACCGACGCCGAGCTCGAGCGCATCCGCGAGCAGGTGGGTCACTTCGTGATCGAAGGCGACCTGCGCCGCGAGGTGTCGATCAACATCAAGCGCCTGATGGACCTCGGTTGCTACCGCGGCATGCGTCACCGCCGCGGCCTGCCGGTGCGCGGTCAGCGCACCCGCACCAACGCCCGCACCCGCAAGGGACCGCGCAAGGGCGCCGCCGCGCTGAAGAAATAAGCTTTCAAGGACCACGTCATGGCAAAAGGCTCCACCACCGGTTCGGCGCAGCGAGCGCGCAAGAAGGTCCGCAAGAACGTTGCGGACGGCATTGCGCACGTGCACGCGTCGTTCAACAACACCATCATCACCATCACCGATCGCCAGGGCAATGCCCTGTCGTGGGCGTCCTCGGGCGGCCAGGGCTTCAAGGGCTCGCGCAAGTCGACTCCCTTCGCGGCCCAGGTGGCTGCCGAGAACGCCGGCCGCCAGGCCATCGAATGCGGCATCAAGCAGCTCGAAGTGCGCATCAAGGGCCCCGGCCCCGGTCGCGAATCGGCGGTGCGCGCGCTCAACGGCCTGGGCATCAAGGTGATGCAGATCGCCGACGTGACCCCGGTGCCGCACAACGGCTGCCGTCCTCCCAAGCGCCGTCGTATCTGAGGCCTCGGCCTCGTTGAACCCCCGCCGCGCGAGCGGCGACAAGCCCACTGCCTGAGCCCCCCGGGCCCAGGCTCCCGCGGCAGCCATCACGGCCGCGGCAGCAACATCGAAGGATCCAACAAGTGGCACGCTATCTCGGCCCCAAGGCCAAACTCTCGCGTCGCGAAGGCGCCGACCTGTTCCTCAAGAGCTCGCGCCGCGGCATCGAGTCCAAGGCCAAGTTCGACACCAAGCCCGGCCAGCACGGCCGCACCTCCGGCTCGCGCCAGTCCGACTACGCCACGCAGCTGCGTGAGAAGCAGAAGGTCAAGCGCATGTACGGCGTGCTGGAGAAGCAGTTCCGCCGCACCTACGAGAAGGCGCAGACCCTGCGTGGCAACACCGGCACGCACCTGATGACCCTGCTGGAGTCGCGCCTGGACAACCTGGTGTATCGTGCCGGCTTCGCCTCGACCCGCGCCGAAGCGCGCCAGCTGGTCAGCCACCGCGCCATCCTCGTGGACGGCCATGTCACCGACATCCCGTCCGCCCGCGTGAACCCCGGCCAGACCATCTCGGTGCGCGACAAGGCGAAGAAGCAGCTGCGCATCGCCGACGCTCTCAAGCTGGCCGAAGGCAACGGCTTTCCCGCGTGGATGCAGGTCGACGCCTCGAAGATGGAAGCCGTGTTCAAGAAGGCTCCCGACCGCGATGAGTTCGGCAGCGACATCAACGAATCGCTGATCGTCGAACTGTATTCGCGTTGATTCGTGACCGCGGCACGCAGGTGCCGCGGCATCGTCCGGCGGGCCCTTGCCCGCCTTTCAGCCTTATCCGTGTAACGAGCGGAGGGTATTGAAGGAATCATGATGCAAACCGCACTGCTGCGTCCCAAGTCCATCCAGGTCGAAAGCCTCGGCGCCCTGCGCGCGAAGGTCACCCTCGAGCCTTTCGAGCGCGGCTACGGCCACACCCTGGGCAACGCCCTGCGCCGCGTGCTGCTGTCCTCGCTGGTGGGCTATGCGCCCACCGAGGTCAGCATCAACGGCGTGCTGCACGAGTACTCGGTGGTCGACGGCCTGCAGGAGGACGTGATCGCCGTGCTGCTGAACCTCAAGGGCGTGGTGTTCAAGCTCCACAACCGCGACGAGGTCACGCTGTCGCTGCGCAAGGAAGGTGAAGGCGTGGTCACCGCCGCCGACATCCAGACCCCGCACGACGTCGAGATCGTCAACCCCGAGCACGTCATCGCCCACCTGTCCCAGCAGGGCAAGCTCGACATGCAGATCAAGGTCGAGAAGGGCCGCGGCTACGTGCCGGGCAACCTGCGCCGCTATGCCGACGAAGGCGGCAAGACCATCGGGCGCATCGTGCTCGACGCCTCCTTCTCGCCGGTGCGCCGTGTCAGCTACGCGGTGGAGAACGCCCGCGTCGAGCAGCGCACCGACCTCGACAAGCTGGTGATGGACATCGAGACCAACGGCTCGATCAGCGCCGAAGAGGCCATCCGCACCTCGGCGCGCATCCTGGTGGAGCAGCTGTCGGTGTTCGCCAGCCTGGAAGGCGCCGAGAAGTCGCTGGAAGCCGCCGGCTCGGCCAGCGCCCAGCAGTTCGACCCGATCCTGCTGCGCCCGGTGGACGACCTGGAGCTGACGGTGCGCTCGGCCAACTGCCTGAAGGCCGAGAACATCTACTACATCGGCGACCTCATCCAGCGCAGCGAGACCGAGCTGCTGAAGACGCCGAACCTGGGACGCAAGTCCCTGAACGAGATCAAGGAAGTGCTGGCCGCCCGCGGCCTGACCCTGGGGATGAAGCTCGAGAGCTGGCCGCCGGCCGAGCTCGACAGCCGCAACCCCTGATAACGGGGCCGGTACCTGATACGGCCGGCCCGAGAACCCCTGCAAAAGGAACTTCACCATGCGTCACGGAAACGGACTGCGCAAACTCAACCGGACCTCAAGTCACCGGCTCGCCATGCTTCGCAACATGGCCAACTCCCTGATCGAGCACGAGGCCATCAAGACCACGCTGCCCAAGGCCAAGGAATTGCGCCGCGTGGTCGAGCCGCTGATCACCCTGGGCAAGAAGCCGAGCCTGGCCAACCGCCGCCTGGCCTTCGACCGCCTGCGTGACCGCGAGTCGGTGGTCAAGCTGTTCGGCGAGCTGGGCGAGCGCTACCGCAGCCGCCCGGGTGGCTATACCCGCATCCTGAAGTTCGGCTATCGTGTCGGCGACAACGCGCCGATGGCGCTGGTCGAGCTGGTGGATCGTCCGGAGCCGGCCGCGGCCGCCGACGACAAGGCCGCCGAGTAATCCGCCGCCCGCCGCACGGCGCGCCGCATCCCCTTCGACGGGGTGGGCGCGCCGTTTGCATTTGCAGTCCCGCTTTTCCTTCCATCCGCGAGCACAGCATCGTGCAGACCCCATCGGCAGCGCAGGTTCCCACCGCCACTTCCGCCGGGCAGCGCCCCGCCGGCGCCCCCCTGCTGAGCGTGCGCGGCCTGGTCAAGCGCTATGCCGGCGCCGAGGTGGTGCGGGAGCTGGATTTCGACATCCTGCCCGGCGAGTGCCACGGCATCATCGGGCCCAACGGGGCCGGCAAGACCACCACCATCCGCCTGTGCCTGGGCCTGGCCGCGCCCGACGCCGGGCGCATCGAACTGATGGGCCTGCCGGTGCCCTCCCAGGCGGCCAGCGCGCGCATGCGCGTGGGCGTGGTCACCCAGTTCGACAGCCTGGACCCCGATTTCACCGTGCGCGAGAACCTGATGGTCTACGGGCGCTATTTCGGCATGTCCGACGAGCAGACCCGTCAGCGCATTCCCACGCTGCTGCAGTTCGCCGCGCTGGAGCACAAGGCCGACGCGCGCATCCAGGAACTCTCGGGCGGCATGAAACGGCGCCTGAGCCTGGCGCGCGCGCTGATCCACGACCCCGCGCTGATCTTCCTGGACGAGCCCACCACCGGACTGGACCCGCAGGCCCGGCACCTGATCTGGGACCGCCTGAAGAGCCTGCTGGCCCAGGGCAAGTCGATCCTGCTGACCACCCATTTCATGGATGAGGCCGAGCGCCTGTGCGCGCGCGTGCTGGTGCTCGACCACGGCCGCCGGCTCGATGAAGACACCCCGCTGGCGCTGATCCAGCGCCATGTCGAGCCGCGCGTGATCGAGGTCTACGGCGCCCTGGTCGACCAGGCGCAGGCCCTGGCCACGCCCCTGGCCGAGCGCGTGGAGCGCAGCGGAGATACGCTGTTCGCCTACGCGCACGCGCCCGATGCGGTGCTGGAGGCCCTGCAGGCGCTGGGCGACGGTGTACGCGTGCTGCACCGGCCCGCCAACCTGGAGGACGTATTCCTCAAGCTCACCGGACGCCAGTTGCGCGACTGATCCCAGCCGACCCGCCGCCCATCCCCCATGTCCGACCCGGCCTCCCTCTCCCGCGCAGCCCTGCCCGGCATCACGCGCGCGGATCCCGCTCCCCTGCCGCGCTGGCGCTTCGTGCCGGTGTGGCGGCGCAACGCGCTGGTGTGGCGCAAGCTCGCGCTGGCCAGCCTGATCGGCAACGTGGCCGAGCCCCTGCTCACGCTGGCCGCCTTCGGCTGGGGCGTGGGCTCGCTGGTCGGCCATGTCGACGGCGTGCCCTACATCCTGTTCCTCGCCTCGGGCAGCGTGTGCATGGGGGTGATGAACGCCGCCAGCTTCGAAGCCACCTATTCCAGCTTTTCACGCATGCACGTGCAGCGCACCTGGGATGCCATCCTGCTCACTCCCACCGGCCTGGGCGACGTGCTGCTGGGCGAGCTCGCCTGGGCCGCCACCAAGGCGCTGATGAGCGGTGCCGCCCTGCTGCTGGTGGTGGTGCTCCTGGGCATCAGCCGCGCCCCCACGCTGCTGCTGGTGCTGCCCCTGCTGGCCCTGGTGGCCGCGGTGTTCGCCGCGTTGTCGCTGGTGGTCAACGCGCTGGCGCGCTCCTACGACTTCTTCACCTACTACCTGACCCTGGCGCTGACCCCGATGGCCTTCCTGTCGGGGATCTTCTTTCCCCTGACGGCCATGCCGCCCTGGCTGCGCGCCTTCGCGCAGATCCTGCCCCTGCAAGCCGCGGTGCAGCTCGTGCGCCCGCTGTTCCTCGGAGGCTTCGACCCGCGCTGGCCGCTGCACCTGGTCGTGCTGCTGGTGTATCTCGCGGTCGCCTGGTGGCTGGCCCTGGCACTCACGCGCAGGCGCTTCCGGGCCTGAGCGGCGTGCAGGAAGCGCGGCGCAGGAGCACCATGGGAAGGTATTGGTGCCACAATATCAACTTCGACTGATATAGAGCTGCCTGCGATGCTTCCGATCCGCCTTCCCCCCGCCGTGCTCCGCTGGCTGGCCGGTGCGCTGGCCCTGTTCGCCATGGCCGGCGCGCAGGCCCAGCAGGGCCAGTTCCTGCAGCCCGACGAGGCCTTCCGCCTGTCGGTGCCCGCGCCCTCGGCAAGCACCGTGCAGCTGCGCTTCGACATCGCCAAGGGCTACTACCTGTACCAGGAGCGCTTCCACTTCGTGGCGCGCACTCCCGGCGTGCGCCTGGGAGCCCCGGATTTCCCGCCGGCGCATCGCAAGTTCGACCCCAACCTGGGGCACGTCGTCGCCCATTACCGCAACCAGGTGGTGGTGCCTCTGCCCGTGCAGGCGGCGCCGGCGAAGTTCGCCCTCCAGGTCACCTACCAGGGCTGTTCCGACCAGGGCCTGTGCTATCCCCCCATCGACAAGGTGGTCGAGGTCAGCCTGAAGGCCTTCGGCGGCAACGGCACCGCGGGGCTGCAGGGCCAGGAGCAGGCCGCTTCGTCCGCGCTGGGCACCCTGCTGGGCGCGCTGGGCGGCGGTCGCTCGCAGCGCGAGACCAGCGCCGCGCCGGCGAGCGCTCCCGCCACGGGTGCCGCGTCCGCCCCGGCCGCCCCGTCTTCCGCGACGGCCCCCACCGAGGCCCCGCAGACCGCGGCGACCGCCGAGCCGCCGGCCGGCGCCGCCACCGACGCGGCATCCGCTGGCGGCGGCGAGAACTCGCGCATCGGCGCAGCGCTTGCCGGTGGCAAGCTCTGGCGCATCGTGCCCATGTTCGTGCTGTTCGGGCTGCTGCTGGCCTTCACGCCCTGCGTGCTGCCCATGGTGCCCATCCTCTCCAGCATCATCGTCGGCGGCGGCGCGGCCGAACACCAGGTCTCGCGCTGGCGCGGGCTGGCGCTGGCCTTCGCCTATTCGCTGGGCATGGCCCTGGTCTACACGGCTTTCGGCGTGGCCGCGGGCCTGCTGGGCCACGGCCTGGCCGCCGCCTTGCAGAACCCCTGGGTGCTGGGCGTGTTCGCGGCCCTGCTGGTGCTGCTGTCGCTGTCCATGTTCGGTTTCTATGAACTGCAGATGCCCAGCAGCATCCAGAGCCGGCTCAGCCGTGGCTCCAGCGCCCTGTCCGGAGGGCATGCGCTGGGCGTGTTCCTCATGGGCGGCATCTCGGCCCTGATCGTCGGCCCCTGCGTGGCCGCGCCCCTGGCCGGCGCGCTGCTGTACATCAGCCAGACCGGCAACGCCCTGATCGGCGGCGTGGCGCTGTTCTCGCTGGCCGCCGGCATGAGCCTGCCCCTGCTGGCGGTGGGGGCCGGCGCGTCCGCGTTGTTGCCGCGCGCGGGACGCTGGATGGACGCCGTGAAGGCACTGTTCGGCGTGCTGCTGCTGGCGACCGCCCTGTACATGCTCGCCGGGGTGCTGCCGGCCTGGGTGCAGATGCTGGCCTGGGCCGCGCTGCTGATCGTCAGCGCCAGCTTCCTGCACGTGTTCGACCGCCTGCCCGACGGAGCCTCCGGGTGGATGCGTCTGTGGAAGGGCCTGGGCGTGGTGCTGGCGCTGGCCGGCGCGGTGCTGGTGGTGGGCCTGGCCTCGGGCGGGCGCAGCGTGCTGCAGCCCCTGCAGGGCCTGGGCGCGGGCTCCTCGGTGGCGCAGGCCCGCGCCGCGGAATTGCACTTCGCGCCGGTGGCCTCCAACGCCCAGCTCGACGCGGCGCTGGGCCAGGCCCGCGGCACCGTGATGCTCGACTTCTGGGCCGACTGGTGCGTGTCGTGCAAGGAGATGGACCATTTCACCTTCAGCGACCCGCAGGTGCGCTCGCGCCTGCAGCGCATGCAGCTGCTGCGCGCCGACGTCACCGCCAACAATCCGGCCGACCAGGCGCTGCTCAAGCGCTTCCAGCTGTTCGGCCCGCCCGGGATCATCTTCTTCCGCGACGGCCGCGAGGTCGGCCGCGTGGTGGGCGAGGAAAACGCGCAGGCCTTCCTGCGCTCGCTCCAGCGCGTCGGCGCCTGAGGCGCCGGGGCTCAGGCGCCCGCCCGGGCGCCTGCAGCCGCCTGGCCGACCCCCCGAACCTCCACCAGGCAGTCATAGAAGCACGGCCCGCCGCCCAGGTCCGTGAGCTGCTGGTGGGTGAGGTCGTTCACGCTGCGTCCGTCGGGCGAGAGCTTGCGCCACCACAGCCCGAGGGTGATCACCTGCCCCTCGCGGGTGTCCTCGCTGATGCGGCAGCGGGCCAGGATCTCGCCGCGGTCGTTGAAACAGCGCACCTCCTGCCCGTCCCGTAGCTCGCGCGCGGCCGCGTCGCGGGGGTGCACCAGCAGCTGAGGGCCGGATTCGCCGCCACGCAGCGACTCCACGTTGACGAAGCTGGAATTGAGGAAATTGCGCGCCGGCGGCGAAAGCAGCGCCAGCGGGTAGCGCGTCGCCAGCTCCGGCTGGGTCTGCGCGCATTCATGGGGCAGGATCACCTGCGGCAAGGCCTCGGGCCCCGCCTGCGCATCGGGGGGGTAGACGAACTGGCAACGCCCGCTGGCCGTCGGAAACCCACCCTCGGCGAAGGGCGCATCGGGCACTGCGAGCTTGCCCCAGCCCTGGCGGCGCAGCGTGGCGAAATCCAGCCCGGCGTTGCGCGGGTCCTCGGCCAGCGCCTGTGCCGCGATGGTCTCGTCGCTGTCGCCGAAGCAGGGCTCGTCGAAGCCCATGCGCGCCGCCAGTTCGCGGAAGATCGCCGAATTCGGGCGCGCCTGGCCCACCGGGGCGATGGCCGGCTCGTTGGCCACCCAGTAGCGATGCCCGTAGGACTTGAGCACGTCCAGGTGCTCGAGCTGGGTGGTGGCCGGCAGCACGTAATCGGCATGGTCGGCGGTGTCGGTGCGGAAATGCTCCAGCACCACCGTGAACAGGTCTTCCCGGCGCAGGCCTTGCAGCACCTTGGCGGACTCGGGCGCCACCACCGCGGGGTTGCTGTTGTAGACCACCAGGGCGTCGATGCGCGGGCCGAAGCCCCCGCCTCCGGGGTGCAGCAGCGCGTCGCCCAGGGTGGACATGTTGATGGTGCGCGGGCGCCTGGCGCCCAGCAGGTCCGGGCGTTCCAGCGCCTCGCGCGCCACCGCGAAATGCCCCGAGCTCGACAGCAGCAGGCCCCCGGCCGGCTCGCGCCAGGCGCCCGTGAGGGCGGGCAGGCAGGCGATGGCGCGCACCGCGTTGCCGCCGCCGCGCACCCGCTGCAGCCCGTAATTGACCCGGATGCCCGCGGCCCGCGTGCCGCCCAGCAGGCGCGCCAGCTCGCGAACCTGCTCCGGCTCCAGCCCGCAGACCTCGGCGGCGCGCTCGGCGCTCCATTGCAGCGCGTGCTCGCGCAAGGCCTCGAAGCCCAGGGTGTGGCGCTGGATGTAGTCGTGGTCCAGCCAGTCCTTGCGCACCAGCTCGCCCATCAGGCCCCAGGCCAGCGCCGCGTCGGTGCCGGGGCGCAGCTGCAGGTGCAGGTGGCAGCGTCGCGCCGTCTCGTTGCGCCAGGGGTCGATGCACACCAGGGTGGCGCCCGCACGCCGGGCCTGCTGTGCCAGGGACCAGAAGTGCAGGTTGCTGGTGATGCTGTTGCTGCCCCAGATGACGATCACGCGGCTGTGGGCGAACTGCTCCACGTCCATGCCCACCAGCCCGCCCAGCACCTGGCGCAGGCCCTCGGCGCCGGCGCTGGCGCAGATGGTGCGGTCCAGCAGGCTGGCCCCCAGGCGGTGGAAAAAGCGCGCGGCCATCGACTCGCCCTGCACGAAGCCCATGGTGCCGGCGTAGCTGTAGGGCAGGATGGACTCGGCATCCACCGCGGCCAGCTTGCGCAGGCGCGATGCGATGTCCTCCAGCGCCTCGTCCCAGGACACCGGCTCGAAGAGCCCGCTGCCCTTCGGGCCGCTGCGACGCAGCGGCTGCAGCACCCGCCCGGGGTGGTAGGTCCGCTCCAGGTAGCGCGACACCTTGGTGCACAGCGCGCCGCCGGTGGTCGGGTGTTCCGGATCGCCGCGCAGCTGCACCGCGACGCCGTCGCGCACGCTCACCAGCATCGCGCAGGTGTCGGGGCAGTCGTGCGGGCAGGCGGCGCGCACGACGCGCAGGCCCTCGTCGCGATCGTCGGAAGGGGATGTCGCGCAACGGTGCGCGGGAGAGGCCGGGAGGGTGGACATGGTTGCGGCAGTCTAGATCCTGTTCGCGCCGATTTCACGCGGAATCCACGATGCCGGCATTGCGCGCTTGCGCGACAATCGACACAGCCCGGGCCGCCGCGGCCTGGAGTCTCGAGGTGGTTGGTCATGCAGATTATCGATTCCATCGTCGCTGAAGCGGCTGTTTTTCGACAAATTCGAAGGGATATCCACGCGCACCCGGAACTTTGTTTCGAGGAGCACAGGACCTCGGACAAGATCGCCCAGCAGTTGCAGGACTGGGGCATCGAGGTGCACCGCGGGCTCGGGCGCACCGGCGTGGTGGGCGTCATCCAGGGCCGCAAGTCCGGCGAGCGCTCCATCGGCCTGCGCGCCGACATCGACGCCCTGCCGGTGACCGAGAAGAACACCTTCGATCACGCCAGTCGCCATGCCGGGCGCATGCACGCCTGCGGGCACGACGGACACACGGCGATGTTGCTGGCCGCCGCGCGCCATCTCAGCCGCGAGCGCGATTTCGCGGGGCGCGTGTTGTGCATCTTCCAGCCGGCCGAGGAAGGCGGCGGCGGGGCCCGAGAAATGCTGCGCGACGGGCTGTTCGAGCGCTTCCCCGTGGACGCCGTGTTCGCCATGCACAACTGGCCCGGGATCGAAGCCGGCAAGTTCGCGCTGGCCAGCGGACCGGTGATGGCCTCGAGCAATGAATTCCGCATCGTGGTGCGGGGCAAGGGCTCGCATGCCGCCATGCCGCACCTGGGGCTCGACCCGGTGCCGGTGGCCTGCCAGATCGTGCTGGCGCTGCAAAGCGTGGTCAGCCGCAACAAGAATCCCCTGGAGGCCGGCGTGGTCTCGGTGACCATGGTGCATGGCGGCGAGGCCACCAACGTCATTCCCGACAGCGTGGAACTGCAGGGCACCGTGCGCACCTTCAGCACCGCGCTGCTGGACATGATCGAGACCAACATGCAGCGCATCGCCACGCACACCGCGCAGGCCTTCGGGCTGAGTTGCGATTTCGAGTTCTCGCGCAACTATCCGCCCACGGTCAACCACGCCGGACCCACCGAGTTCGCGCGCCGCGTGCTGGTCGACCTGGTGGGAGAGCAGGGCGTGCTGGCCTTCGAGCCTTCGATGGGCGCGGAGGATTTCTCCTACATGCTGCAGCAGCGCCCGGGCGCCTACGTGATCATCGGCAACGGTGCCGGCGACCATCGCCTGCCCGGCCATGGCGCGGGACCCTGCACCCTGCACAACGCCAGCTACGACTTCAACGACGAGATCCTGCCTCTGGGCGCCAGTTTCTGGGTGCACCTGGTGCACCGCTGGCTGGAGCAGGCCACGCCGGCCTGAGCGCCGGCGCGCGAGCCGGTGCGCGCGGGCCCCCGGCGGGGGCGGTTCTTCCGATCCCCACGGCGCATCGGGACCTTCAGGTCTTGCATCCCCACGCCGGCACGGGCTTGCAGCGCGGGCCTAGTCTGGCGGGAACGCCCTTCCCGCCATGCCCGAGCACCTGAAATTCATTCTGCGCACCCTGCGCGACCCCGGCCCGCCG
>JAJZWA010000114.1 GCA_021846965.1 Pseudomonadota bacterium
CGTGGGCATGGCGCTGCTCTACCCCAATCTGATCGCGTCGGTGGCCGACATCGCCCACCCGAGCTGGCGCAGCTCGGCGCTGGGCACCTACCGCTACTGGCGCGACACCGGATACGCCATCGGCGCGGTGGTGCTCGGGCTGGTGGCCCAGGCGCGCGGCGCCATCGAGCCGGCCTTCTGGGTGAGCGCGGCGTGGCTGCTGGCCGCCGGCGCGTGGGTGCTGCTGCGCGCGCAGGAAACCCATCCGGGCCTGCCTGCCAGGCAGGCGCGCACAGGCGCTCGACTCTGAGCGCATGTGCGGCGCCGCCCGGCTCTCAAGGAAACGCAGGGCCGCTCCCAAGTTTCCTTGATCCCCGCGGGGGATGAGGCCGGACCAGCTGCTGTGCCTGCGCACAGCAGCGCGCCGGCCGAATCCGAGCAGCCTGCAAGCTGCGAGGTGGAACGGGCCGGGCACAGCTCGGACCTGGGGGCCTCAGAACCAGACATGCACGCCGGCAACGAAGTCGGTCGTGTCGCGGCGCTCGCCGGCGGCCCGTGCCATGTCGCCGGTGCGCCCGAAGCGCCCACTCCACTCCACGCCGACGTAGGGCGAGAACTGGCGCGAGATGTCGTAGCGCAGGCGCAGCCCGGCGGTGGTGTCGGACAGGCCGCTGCCGATGCCGCGCGCCGCATCGTCGCTGCCGTAGGCGTTGAGCTCGAACTGCGGCTGCAACACCACGCGCTGGGTCAGCAGCAGTTCGTAGCTGGCGCTCAGGCGCAAGGCGCTGCGTCCCTGGTCGCCCAGGTAGCCGGTGGCCTCGACGTTGAACCAGTACGGCGCCAGGCCCTGCACGCCAAAGGCCAGCCAGTCGCGGTCGGGGCCGCCGCCGTTGTCGTGGCGCACGCCGAGCTGCGAGTCCCAGTACGGGGCGATAGCATGACCCCACAGCAGCTCGGTGCGCGCATCCTGCAGCCGCCCCCGCGAAACCTGCCCTTCGGCCTTCAGCACCGCGCGGTTGAAGTCGCGCCCGTACCAGGCCTGCACGTCGTAGGTGGTCCAGTTGCCGGAGCCTTGGCTGTAGGCACGTTCCAGCCGGTCGACCAGCACCGAGCCGAAGCTTTGCTGGTCCGCCAGGCGCGGCGGCTTCACGCCGGCCGGGATGTACGGCCCGGTGCTCAGCGTGTAGCCACCGGAATCGGGATCGGCCGTGCGCGAGGCGGGCTGCGCGGCAGCCTGGGCCGCGCTCGGGGGCATCGCCATGCCCGGCATGTTCCTGCCGTCCATGGAGGCGCCCCGCGCGGGCGCGGGCATCGCCGGCTTCGCGGTGGCCGGGCTGGCCGGCATGGCCATGCCCTGCATGTCCATCGCCTGAGCCGACGCCGCCATCGCGGCCGCGATGGCGGCCGCGAGGATGCTCGTGGGAATTGTCGTGTGCATCGTCTTGTGCATGTTCGTTGGCTCAGGCCACCAGGATTTCGCGGAACATGCCCGCATCCATGTGCATCATCAGGTGGCAGTGCCAGGCCCAGCGCCCCACCGCATCGGCCGTGACCCGGTAGCTGATCTGCTGCGCCGGCTGCACCGGCACCGTGTGCTTGCGCACCAGGAAACGTCCCTTCGCGTCCTCGACCTCGCTCCACATGCCGTGCATGTGCATCGGGTGGGTCATCATGGTGTCGTTGACCAGCGTGACGCGCAGGCGCTCGCCGTGGTGGAACAGCACAGGCGTGGAATCACCGAAGCTCACCCCGTCGATGGACCAGACGTAGCGCTGCATGTTGCCGGTGAGGTGGAACTCCAGCGTGCGCCCCGGCTCGCGCGCATCGAGCGGGCCGCCCACGGTGCGCAAGTCGGCCAGGGTCAGTACGCGCCGGCCGTTGCCCCGCAAGCCCACGCCGGGGTCGTCCAGGTTGGTGCGCGGATGGTCGACGCGGGCGTCCACGCCGGGGCCGTACTCGGTGGGCGCGTGGCGCACCGCGGGCGACGAGCCCATGTCCATTCCCGGCATCGACCCCATCCCCGACATGCCCGACATTCCAGACATCGACGACATGCCCATGTCCAGCATGGCCAGGTTCTGGCGCGGATCCATCGGCGGGACCGGTGCACTCAGCCCTGCACGCGTCGCCAGCGTGCCGCGCGCGTAGCCGGTGCGGTCCATGCTCTGCGCGAAGATCGTGTAGGCGTCGTCGGTGGGGCGCACCAGCACGTCGTAGGTTTCGCCGGGGCCGAAGCGGAACTCGTCCACCGTCACAGGCTCGACATCCTGGCCGTCGGTCGACACCACGGTGAGCTTCAGGCCGGGAATGCGCACGTCGTAGAAGGTGTCGCCGGCGCCGTTGATGAAGCGCAGGCGCGAGACCTTGCCGGGCTTGACCTGAGCCGTCCAGTTGCCGGCCGGCGTGGCGCCGTTGGCAAGATACGTCAGCGTGGCACCCGAGATGTCCGCCAGGTCTCCCCAGCTCATGCGCATGCGCTGCCACATGGCGCGCTTGTCCAGCGCGGCGCGCAGGCCGTTGCGCTTGACGTCCTCGAAGAAGTCCACCGCCGTGGGCTCGTGGTAGTTGTCGAAGCCGCTATCGACCTTGAGCTTGGCCAGCACGCGCATGGGATCCTCGTCCATCCAGTCCGACAGCAGCACCACGTGGTCACTGTCCGCCTGCACGGCGTGCCCGTGCGCGGGATCGATGACGATCGCGCCGTAAAGCCCGGTCTGCTCCTGCATGCCGGCGTGCGAGTGGTACCAGAAGGTTCCCGACTGACGCACCTGGAAGCGATAGACGAAGGTCTGCCCGGGCGCGATGCCGGCGAAGCTCAAGCCCGGGACCCCATCCATCTGGTAGGGCACGAGCATGCCATGCCAATGAATCGCCGTCATGCGCGACATGCGGTTGGTGACGCGAATGGTCACCGTGTCTCCTTCGCGCCAGCGCAGCGTGGGTCCCGGCAGCGAACCGTTGACGGTGGTGGCCATGCGCGCGTGGCCGGTGAAGTTCACCGGAGTCTCGGCGATCACCAGGTCGAATTCGGTTCCGCGAAGCTCCGGGGCACTGCCCGTATGCGTGGTCGCGGCGCGGCCCTGCGCCTGCGCGGCCAGCGTGGGCAGGCCGAGCAGCACGCCGCCGGCGGCCAGGCCCTGGACAAAGCGGCGCCGGGCGATTCCGGCACCACGGAGCGCATCTGCGTATGAACGTCGCATGGATTCCTCAATTCTTGAAGGAATTCGCCGCGCGGCTGGTTCATACCGCGCGGACCGTTGTGGCGTGGATGCTGTCCACCCCGAGCAACGCATGCTAGAAACGCCATACTTGCCGGAGCATGACCGGCAGATGACGGTTTGGTCATCTGCCGGTCATGCCCACGGAGACTTCCCGGATGTCGCGCCGCGGTCGGCCCAAGCTCACTCGCCGAGGCTTTCGCGCTGCTGCGGAGTCAGCACCGCGTCGATCTGCCCGGCCGCCTCGAGGCGGTTGCGCAGCATCTGCAGCCGCAGGGTCGACAGCGCCGTGGCACGCTTCATGATGGCGTCGACATCGAGCTTGCCGCCGGTGGTCTGCCCCCAGGAGTCGAACATGAGCTTGTGCATCGACTGCATCAGCGGCCACTGCTTGTCGAACAAGGCCTTCTCGATGCCCGCGACCTTGGTCCACTGCGCGTCACTGAGCCGGGGATTCACGCCCCACCCGCCGTAGGCGCCGAAGCCGCCCATCATCCAGGGGCCCATGCCATAGCCGCCGTAGGCTCCCATCATGCCGGGCCCGAAGCCGCCGTAGCCCCCCATCATCCCCGGACCGAAGCCGCCGTAGCCCGCCATCATGCCCGGGCCGAATCCGCCATAAGCTCCATAGCCTCGCATCATCCCGGGGCCGTAGCCGCCATAGCCGCCGTAGCCTCCCATCATGCCGGGGCCGTAGCCGCCGTAGCCGCCATGTGCCCAGGGGCGCGGGTGCGTACCTGCCGGTCCACGCTGCCAGGCCCCGCCCGCATAGCCCGGCCCGTAGCCGCCCATCATTCCCGGGCCCATGCCATAGCCGTAGCCCGGGCCGTAGGCGTCGGACTGGGTGGCGGCCGCTGGAGCGCTGGCCGTGCCGGCAGCCAGCGCAGGAAGCGCGGCCGCGCCGAGGATCATCACGGGCGCGGCCACCAGGCCGAGCGCCAGACGCTTGTTCCA
>JAJZWA010000006.1 GCA_021846965.1 Pseudomonadota bacterium
GACGCTTGTTCTTGGTCGTCTTCTTGGTCAGGATGTGACGCTTGAAGGCCTGGCCGCGCTTGACCGTACCACCCGGCCGCACGCGAAAGCGCTTGGCGGCGCTTTTCTTGGTTTTCATCTTGGGCATGGACTGCTCCGTTGGAATGAACATGATCACAGGCGCCCGCGCCATGCGGAACTTGAGCCTGTGCGCACTTGGAATCGACAACGGCCCGGTTGAACCGGGCCGCCGCCGGGGCCCGCGCCGGGGCTCGCGCCCTGGCTGCGGATGGGGTGTGCCGGATCGCGCCTACTTCTTCTTGCGCGGTGCCAGCACCATGATCATCTGCCGTCCCTCCAGGCGCGGCATCTGCTCGACCTGGGCATGCGCCTCGAGGTCGTCGCGCACCCGCTCGAGCAGGCGCATGCCGATTTCCTGGTGGGTGATCTCGCGGCCGCGGAACCGCAGCGAGATCTTGGCCTTGTCACCGTCGTCCAGGAAGCGCTTCAGATTGCGCAACTTGATCTGGTAGTCGCCCTCGTCGGTGGCAGGCCGGAACTTGACCTCCTTGATCTGGATCTGCTTCTGCTTGAGCTTCGCCTCGTGGGAGCGCTTCTGTTCCTGGTACTTGAACTTGCCGTAGTCCATCAGCCGGCATACCGGCGGCGTGGCAGTCGGAGCAATTTCCACCAGGTCGACCCCCCGTTCCTCGGCCAGGCGCAAGGCCTCTCCGATGGACACGATCCCCAGCGCCTCGTTTTCCTCGCCGCTCAGGCGGACCTCGGGCACGTTGATCTCACGGTTCAGGCGATGGGCCCTTTTCTCCGGGGCGTTGCGGCTCTGTAGCGTAGCGATGGTTCAGCCTTTCAATGAATTCGTGGGAGGGGACGGCAGGCCGGGAGCCAGGCGGGGCCAGGCTTCAGCTGCCCCGCACCGCCTCGAGCTCCGCGCGAAGGCGCTGCTCGAATGCGGACAGGCTCAGAACCCCCAGATCCTGGTTGCCGCGCGCGCGCACCGCAACCGACTCACTGGCACGTTCCTTGTCCCCGACCACGAGTAGGTAGGGAATCTTTTGCAACGAATGTTCCCGGATTTTATAACCGATCTTATCGCTGCGCAAATCAGACTCGACTCTAAGGCCTTGTTTTTGCAGTCTTTGCGCCACTTGCGCAGCGTAGCCGGCCGAATCGTCGGTGATGCTCATCACCACCGCCTGCACGGGCGCCAGCCACAGCGGCATGGCGCCGGCATGGTGTTCGATGAGCACGCCGATGAAACGCTCCATCGAACCGACGATGGCGCGATGCAGCATGACGGGGCGGCGCCGCGCGGACTGCTCGTCCACGTAGCTGGCGTCCAGGCGCTCGGGCATCATGAAGTCCACCTGCATGGTGCCCACCTGCCAGGCGCGGCCGATGGAGTCCTTCATGTGGTACTCGATCTTCGGGCCGTAGAAGGCGCCCTCCCCCGGCAGCTCGGTCCAGCTGTCCACTCCGCTGCCGCGCAGCGCGTCGCGCAGGGCCTGCTCGGCCTTGTCCCACACCTCGTCGCTGCCGATGCGCTTTTCCGGGCGCAGGGCGATCTTGAGCGCGATGTCGGTGAAGCCGAAATCCGCATAGGTCTTCATGGCCTGGCCGTGGAAGGCCGCCACTTCGGACTCGATCTGCTGCTCGGTGCAGAAGATGTGCCCGTCGTCCTGGGTGAAGCCGCGCACGCGCAGCAGCCCGTGCAGGGCCCCGGAGGGCTCGTTGCGGTGGCAGCCGCCGAACTCGCCGTAGCGCAGGGGCAGATCGCGGTAGCTGCGCAGGCCGGCGTTGAAAATCTGCACATGGCCCGGGCAATTCATCGGCTTGAGCGCGTACTGGCGCTTCTCCGACTCGGTGAAGAACATGTTCTCCGCGTAGTTGTCCCAGTGGCCCGAACGCTTCCACAGGCTCACGTCCAGCACCTGCGGGGCCCGCACCTCCTGGTAGCCGCTGTCGCGGTACACGCGGCGCATGTACTGTTCCACCGCCTGCCAGATCTGCCAGCCCTTGGGGTGCCAGAAGGCCAGGCCCGGGGCCTCGTCCTGGAAATGGAACAGGTCGAGCTCGCGCCCGAGTCGGCGGTGGTCGCGCTTCTCGGCCTCTTCCAGGCGATGCAGGTAGGCGGCCTGCTCCTCCTTGCGCGCCCAGGCGGTGCCGTAGATGCGCTGCAGCTGCTCGTTGCGGTGGTCGCCGCGCCAGTAGGCCCCGGCCACCTTCATCAGCTTGAACACCTGCAGCCGGCCGGTGGAGGGCACGTGGGGGCCGCGGCAGAGATCGGTGAAGGAGCCTTCGGTGTACAGCGACACATCCTCGCCGGCGGGGATGTCGCGGATGATCTCGGCCTTGTAGCGCTCGCCCTGCGCCTCGAAGAAGGCCACGGCCTCGTCACGGGGCACGACGCGGCGCTGCACGGCTTCGTCGCGCGACGCGATCTGCGCCATGCGCTGCTCGATGGCCGCCAGGTCCTCGGGCGTGAAGGGCCGCTTGTAGGCGAAGTCGTAGTAGAAGCCGTCCTCGATCACCGGCCCGATGGTGACCTGCGCCTCGGGAAACAGTTCCTTGACGGCGTAGGCCAGCAGGTGGGCGGTCGAGTGGCGCAGGATGTCCAGGCCCTCGGGGTCCTTGGCCGTGATGATGCTCACGCGCACGTCCTGTCCATCCTGCAGACGATGGCTGAGGTCGACCAGCCGGTCGTCGACCTTCGCGGCCAGCGCGGCCTTGGCCAGGCCGGGGCCGATGCTGGCGGCCACGTCGGCCAGGCTCAGGGGGTGGTCGTAACTGCGGCGCGATCCGTCGGGAAGCGTGATGTGGGGCATGGTGCGCTGGAAGCGGGCAACAAAAAAGTGCGGGCAAGCCGCACTTCTGTCCTTGCAACGCGTCGGGATCTCCGCGCGCGACGGTCCGCACAGCCTGGTCGGGAGTTCAGGGCTCGCGACGAGTTCGCTCGGGCAGCGGCAAACGTGGCAGGGCTTTCATGGGCGCGGGGCCGACACGGCGTGCCGGCGCTGGAATCCTGGTAGGCGGTATTGGAATCGAACCAACGACCTCTTGCATGTCAAGCAAGCGCTCTAACCATCTGAGCTAACCGCCTGTAAACCGCAAATGGTAGCACGACACCCCGGTTCCCAGGCAAGTATTCCGGCCTGCCCCGCAGCCCTCGGGCGCCTGCCCGGGTCCCGGCGCGCGGGCCCTCAGCGCCTGCGCGCAAGGCGCACGCCCCGCACCTCGCGCAGTTGCGCCAGCGCGGACGACAGCGCCTCCAGTCCCGGCAGCTCGACGGTGAACAGCATGTGGGCGGTGTCCCCGCGGCTCTGGGTGCGCACGCCGATGACATTGAGCTTCTGCTTGGAGAAGACCTCGGAGATGTCGCGCAGAAGGCCATGGCGATCGGCCGCCTCGACCATCAGGTCCACCGCGTAGATCCCGGAATCGCGGGCGCCCCAGGTCACCGGGATGACGCGTTCGGGGTGGCGCTGCCGGAGATTGCGCGCGTTGCTGCAATCGGCGCGGTGCACCGAGACGCCCCGCCCGCGCGTGACGAAGCCGCAGATGGCATCGGGCGGAGCCGGCTTGCAGCAGCCGGCCAGCTGGGTCAGCAAGGCGTCGACCCCGACCACCAGCACGCCGCCGGGCTGGGCCTTGGCCGCGCGCAACTCGAGTTCCTCGCCTTCCGGCTCCGCGACTTCGCCGCCGCGCAGGAAGGTCTCGAGCTGGCGCAGGGGAAGGTTCTCGCTGCCCACGCGCTCGAACAGCTGCTCGGGCGAACGCAGGCCCAGGCCGCTGGCGAGATCCTGCAGGCTCATGCCGCTGCGCCCCTCGCGCTGCAGCAGCTTTTCCACCTGGGCGCGGCCATGGGCGGTGGTCTGCTCCAGGGCCTGGGCATTGAACCAGGCGCGCACCTTGGCGCGCGCCCGCGCCGAGCGCAGGAAGCCGAGCTCGGGGTTGAGCCAGTCACGGGACGGTCCGCCCTGCTTGGCGGCGACGATTTCCACCGTCTGGCCGCTGCGCAGGGGGGTGTTCAGCGGCAGCAGCGCGCCGTCCACGCGTGCCCCGCGACAGCGGTGCCCCAGGTCGGTGTGCACGGCATAGGCGAAGTCCACCGCCGTGCTGCCGCTCTCCAGTTCGAGAATCCGCGCCTGCGGGGTGAGCACGTAGACGCGGTCATCGAAGGGGTTGCCCGCCGCGGGCGCCACCTGGGCGCCGCTCGCCGCGGTGCTTCCCGCCTCGCCCGCGAGTTCGCCGCGCCAGGCGAGCAGCTGGCGGGCCAGCGCCACCTTGGCGTCGAAGCTGGACGCGGCCACCACGCCCTTGTAGCCCTGCGCTCCCGCTTCCTTGTAGGCCCAGTGCGCGGCCACGCCCTGCTCCGCATGCTCGTGCATCGCGTGGGTGCGGATCTGGATTTCCAGCGGAAGCTCGCGCGGGCCCCGCACCACCGTGTGCAGGGACTGGTAGCCATTGGCCTTGGGGCGCGCGATGTAGTCGTCGTACTCGGCCTCCAGCGGGCTCCAGATCTCGTGCACCAGGCCCAGCGCGGCGTAGCACTGGTCCACGGTCTCGACCACGATGCGCAGGGCCAGCAGGTCCATCACCTGGTCGAGTTCGAGGGACTTGCCCTGCATCTTGCGCCAGATGCTGTACGCATGCTTGCGCCGCCCGCTGACCGAGGCCTCGATGCCCTGCGCCGCCAGCGCCTCGCGCACGCGCGCCCCGGCCTGCGCGATCAGCGCCTCGTGCTCGGCGCCGCGTCGATGCATCCAGTCGGCGATGCGCGCGTATTCCGCGGGCCGATCCAGGCGGAAGGCCAGGTCCTCGATTTCCCACTTGATCTGCCACAGGCCGAGGCGGTTGGCCAGCGGCGCCCAGATCTGCAGCGAGGTCTGCACGAAATCCTCGGGTGCGCCCTGGCCGGCGAGGGTGAAATAGCGCAGGGACTGCAGCCTTGAAGCCAGGCGCAGGGGAATCACGCGCAGGTCTTCCGACATGGCCAGCAGCAGGCGGCGCAGCATCTCGCGATGGCGGGTGGAACTGTCGGCCGTGCCGCCGGCACCGCCCTGGCGGGCCAGCGTGAACACGCCCATGAGCTTGCGGCTCTCCAGCGCCAGGCGCGCGTTGTCGCGCCCGAACACCTTCGACAACTGCTCCTCGGGCTTGGACAACTGGCCCGCGGCCAGGCTCAGCCATGCCGCCGCGCGCGTGGCCTCGTCGGCGCCGATGGAGGCCAGGATGGCCTGCACGGCATCGGCATGCTGCAGCGCCGGCTCTCCGCTGTCGAGCAGGACGTCGGCCAGCAGCGGAGCGCTGAAGCTTCGCGCCCGCTGTGGCAGCGCATCGGCGTGCGCGAGGCCCTCGACCCCGGAGGCGGGAGGCGGCGGCTGCCGCGCGCCGCTCGCTGCGGCATGTTTCGCGGGCTGGTTCATCGCGCGCTGCGGGGTCTCAAGCCCCCGCCAGGTGGTCCAGCAGGAAGCGCTGCACGGGCTCGATCTGCTCCGGGCTCATCAGCGTGGGGGCATGGCCCACGCCGGGGATCTCGAGGCTCCGCGCCTGCGGCCCGCGCGCGCACATGGCCTGCGCGGTGCCGGAGCTGAGAATGTCCGAATGCTCGCCGCGCAGCACCAGGGTCGGCGCCTTGACGGCGTCGTACAGCGCCCACATCGCCTGCTCGCCCGCGGCCAGCTGGGCCGCGGCGTCGGGCGCGCCGAGCTGCGCGAAGGACTGCAGGATGCCCGGGTCGTAGTGCAGCAGCAGGCTGCCGTCGGGCTGCTGCACCAGCATGGGGCGGCACAGCTCCAGCCAGTCGGCCCGGCTGTGCGGCCCGAAACCCTCCGAGACCGACCACAGGTAGTCGGCGGCTTCGTCCAGGCTGGCGAAGCGCATGCGGCGCGCCAGGCCGCCGGCGATGCGACGCAGGCCCTGCTCGGCGATGGAGGGACCGATGTCGTTGAGCACCAGGGCCTGCAGGGGGCTGTCCTGCAGCCCGCCCAGCGCGATGCCGATGAGCCCGCCCATGGAGGTGCCCACCCAGCCCACGCGCCGTGCGCGCAGGCGCGCCAGCAGCGTGACCATGTCCGAGGCGTACTGCGCCACCTGGTAGAGCTGGGGCGCCAGCCACTGCGAGCGCCCGCGCCCGGCGACGTCGGGGCACACCACGCGCATGCGCCCGCTCAGCGCCGCGGCCAGGCGGTCGAAATCCCGCCCCTGGCGCGACAGCCCGTGCACGCAGACCACGACGTCGGGATGCTCCGGCTCGCCCCACTCCCAGTAGGCCATGCGGTGCAGGCCGCCGGGATGCAGGCAGGAAACGAATTCGAGTCGGGGTTGGCGGGCTTCGGTCATGGCGAACAGCTACGATGCATGAGACGCATATTAGGCCCGCACGGGGGCCTCCACGAACCCCCTCGAGATCCACCTCCATGCTTCGCACTCCCTACGAAGACCTGTTGCGCATGGTGCTGCGCGACGGCGCCGACAAGCCCGACCGCACCGGCACCGGCACGCGCAGCCATTTCGGCGCCCAGCTGCGCTTCGATCTGCGCGAAGGCTTCCCGCTGGTGACCACCAAGCGCGTGCATTTCAAGAGCGTCGCCGTGGAATTGCTGTGGTTCCTGCGGGGCGAGAGCAATATCGCCTATCTGCATGAACATGGTGTGTCGATCTGGGATGAATGGGCCGATGCGCAAGGCGAGCTGGGCCCGGTGTACGGCGTGCAGTGGCGCTCGTGGCCGGCCGCCGACGGCAGCCACGTGGACCAGATCGCGCAACTCATCCAGGGCCTGCGCGCGCAGCCGGACTCGCGCCGCCACCTGGTCAGCGCGTGGAACGTGGGCGAGATCTCGCGCATGGCGCTGCCCCCCTGCCACGTCCTGTTCCAGTTCTACGTGGCCCCGGCCCTGCCGGGCGGGGCGCCGCGCCTGAGCTGCCAGCTGTACCAGCGCAGCGCCGACCTGTTCCTGGGCGTTCCCTTCAACATCGCCAGCTATGCCCTGCTCACCCACATGGTGGCCGATCAATGCGGCTTCGAGGTGGGCGAGTTCATCTGGACCGGCGGCGACTGCCACATCTACCACAACCATTTCGAGCAGGTGCGCCTGCAGTTGTCCCGCCCGCCCTTCGCGCCGCCGCGACTGCGCCTGCGGCGGCGCCCGGCCAGCGTGTTCGACTACGAACTCGAGGACTTCGAGCTCGTCGACTACCAGCACCATCCGGCCATCAAGGCCGCGGTGGCCGTCTGAATCTCCCGCGCATCCGCGAGGCCACGCCATGTCCACTTCCGCCCCAGGCACCCGCGTCAGCCTGATCGCCGCCCTCGCACGCAACCGGGTCATCGGCCGCGACAACGCGCTGGTCTGGCACATCCCGGCTGACCTTGCGCATTTCAAGAAGATCACCCATGGTCACCCGGTGGTCATGGGGCGCAGGACCTGGGATTCCATCGGTCGCCCGCTGCCCGGGCGGCGCAATCTGGTGGTCACGCGCCAGGAGGCGTGGAATGCGCCGGGCGCGGAGCCCGTGGCCTCGCTGCAGGAAGCGCTGCGCCTTTGCGTGGAGGCCCCCGAGGTGTTCGTGATCGGCGGCGCGCAGATCTACGAACAGGCGCTGCCGCTGGCGCATCGGCTGTGGCTGACGGAAATCGAGGCCGAGCCGCAGGGCGACGCCTGGTTCCCGGCGTGGCCGAGGGATCAGTTCGAGCAGGTCAGCCGCGAGCACCATGAGGCACAGGCCGGCATCCCGGCCTTCGACTTCGTGCTCTACGAGCGCCGCGCCCCGGCCTGAGCCGGGCGCGGGAGGCGCGGGCTTCAGCTGCCCGCGACGGTCATCGATTCCAGCAGGATGGAGCCGGTGCTGCGACTTCCGCTCACGTGCACGTCGGCGCCGACCGCGCGTATGCCCAGCAGCATGTCTCGCAGATTTCCCGCCACCGTGATCTCGTGCACCGGGTAGCGGATCTGGCCGCCTTCCACCCAGAAGCCCATGGCGCCGCGCGAGTAGTCGCCGGTGACGTAGTTGATGCCGTGGCCGATGAGCTCGATGACGAACAGCCCGCGGTCGAGCTTGCGCAGCATCTGCGCGAGGTCGTCGCCGGGGCGGGTGAGCCGGCTGCTCAGGCTCAGGTTGTGCGAGCCGCCGGCGTTGCCGGTGGTGGGCAGGCCCAGCTTGCGCCCGGAGTAGGTGGACAGGAAATAGCCCTCGAGCACGCCGCCGCGCACCACGCTGCGCTTGCGCGTACGCACGCCCTCGTCGTCGAAGGGGGCGCTGCCCATGCCATCCGGCACCCGCGGGTCCTCCAGCAGGTCCAGGTGCGAGGCCAGCACCGGCTTGCCGAGCTGGTCCACGAGGAAGGAGGCCTTGCGGTACAGGGTGCCGCCGCTGGTGGCGTGCACCAGCGAACCGATCAAGCCGGCGGCCAGCGGGGCCTCGAACAGCACCGGGTACTGGCCGGTGGGGATCTTGCGCGCCTTCAGGCGCGACAGGGCGCGCTCGGCGGCATAGCGGCCCAGCGCCTCGGGGTCGGACAGCCTGGCCGCGTCGCGGTGGCTGCTCCACCAGTAGTCGCGCTGCATGTCGTTGCCGCGCCCCGCGATGGGCACGCAGGACAGGCTGTGCCGGCTGCTGGCATAGCCGTCGCTGAACCCGCGGCTGTTGGCCAGCAGGAAATGCATGTGCTGCGCGGACACCGAGGCGCCTTCGCTGTTGCGGATGCGCCGGTCGGTGGCGAAGGCGGCGTCCTCGGCGCGGCGCGCCAGCTCCACCGCCTGCTCGACGCTGGGATCCCAGGGGTGGTACAGGCCCGGGTCGCGGGTGCGCGCGGCCAGCAGCTCGGCCTCGGGCAGGCCGGCGCAATCGTCCTCGGCGGTGTAGCGGGCGATGTCGAAGGCCGCGCGCACCGTGCTGCGGATGGCCTGCGCGGAAAAGTCCGAGGTGCTCGCGTGCCCGCGGCGCTGCCCGGCATAGACGGTGACGTCCAGCCCCTTGTCGGTGTTGTGCTCGACCTGCTCGACGCGCCCGATGCGCACGTTGACGCTCAGCCCCTGGCCTTCGGAGACCTCGACCGCTGCATCGCTGGCGCCGGCCTCGCGCGCTTCCCGCAGCGCCAGCGCCGCGAGTTCCTGGAAATCGGATTTGGAGTATGCGAAGTGACCCACGGAAGACCTGACGGTTGTAAGGGTTGGAGACGGTTGGAGAGGGTTGGAGAGGTTTGGAGATGCGCCCGTGCCGCGGCGGCTCGCCGCGTCCTCCGACCCGCCTGATAATACGGGTCCATGAAATCGCCCACATTCTCCCGCGGCGCCGCGCCGGCCGCCGACGAGCCCGCCGGCAGCGATCCGGCGCTGCCGCCGAGCAAGAGCCAGCGCAAGCGCGACATGCTGGAACTGCAGCAGCTGGGCGAGAGCCTGGCGCAGCTTCCGCGCGCCCGCATCGACCTGCTGGACGTGCCCGAGGCGCTGCGTGACGCGCTGCGCGAATGGGCCCGGCTGCGCAGTTTCGAAGGCCGGCGCCGTCATGCCCAGTACATCGGCAAGCTCATGCGCAAGGTCGATCCCGAGCCGCTGCGCCAGGCCCTGCTCGAGGCCACGGGCGAAAGCCGTGCCGCGGTGGCCCGCCTGCATCAGCTGGAGGACTGGCGCGAGCGCGTGCTCGCCGACGACTCGGCGCTGGCCGAGCTGGTGCGCGAGCATCCCGGCGCCCCGGTGCAGGAGCTGCGCCAGTGCCTGCGCGCGGCCCGCGCCGAACGCGCCGCCGGCAAGCCGCCGCGCCAGTATCGCCTGCTCTACCAGCACCTCAAGTCCCTGCTGCTGCCCGAGGCGGCCGCCGCCGACCCCGCGCAGCACCCGACCGACGACCATGACGACGCCCTCCTCCCCGACTGACGCCTCCCAGGCGCCGCCCGAAGCCGTGCATATCGGCCTGCTGTCCATCAGCGACCGCGCCTCCAGCGGGGTGTATGCCGACCAGGGCCTGCCCTCGCTGCGCGAATGGCTGCAGCGAGCCCTGCGCAATCCCTTGCGTTTCAGCGAGCGCCTGATCCCCGATGAGCGCGCGGGCATCGCCGCGGCGCTGCGCGAGCTGGTGGACGTGGAAGGCTGCGACCTCGTGCTGACCACCGGAGGCACCGGCCCGGCGCCGCGCGACGTCACGCCCGAGGCGACCGCCGACGTGGCCGACCGGGTGCTGCCGGGCTTCGGCGAGGAAATGCGACGCATCAGCCTGCATTTCGTGCCCACGGCGATACTCTCGCGTCAGCTGGGGGTGATTCGCGGCAAGGCGCTGATCCTCAACCTGCCGGGGCAGCCCAAGTCCATCCGCGAGACCCTGGAGGGCCTGCGGGACAGCGAAGGCGGACTGCAGGTGCAGGGGGTGTTCGCCGCGGTGCCCTACTGCGTGGACCTGATCGGCGGCCCCTACCTGGAAACCGACCCCGAGGTCTGCCGGGCCTTTCGTCCGAACTCGGCGCAGCGCCCGCCGCGCGCCTGAGCGGCGGGCCGGGTGCCTTCCCTCAGAGCAGGCCCAGCAGTTCCGCGGGGCGCTCGAGCACGTGCTGGGCGCCCCATTGGCGCGAGGCCTGCGCACCCCCGTAGCCATAGGCGGCGGCCGCGGCGTCCATGCCCGCGGCCAGCGCGGCCTGCACGTCGCGCAGGTCGTCGCCCACGTACAGGCAGCCGGCCGGGTCGATGCGCAGGGCGGCCGCGGCGTGCAGCAGCGGATCCGGCGCCGGCTTGGCGCGCGCCGCGGTATCCCCGCTGACCACGCAGCCCGGCCTGGCGCCGAGATCCAGGCGGCTGAGCAGCGCATCGGTGTAGCGCGCGAGCTTGTTCGTGACGATGCCCCAGGGAATGGAGCGCCGCTCCAATTCCCGCAGCAGGGGCTCGATGCCTTCGAAGGGACGGGTGAACACGCAGATCGAGGCCTCGTAGTTGGCCAGGAACTCGTCGCGCAGCGAAGCCCAGTCGGCATCGTGCGGTTGCGCGCCCAGGCCGGCCTGCAGCAGGCCGCGAGCACCGTGCGAGGCCATCGGGCGCAATTGCTCCAGCGGCAGATCCGCCATGCCGCGCCGCCTGCGCATGAGGTTGACCGCCTCCGCGAGGTCGGGGGCGCTGTCGGCCAGGGTGCCGTCCAGATCGAACAGGACGCTGCGATAAGGGGCGCGCGAACCCGTCGCCGCGCCGGGAGCCGGCATGTTCACGCGTTCTCCTGCGGGCGGCGGCAGGCCAGGAAATAGTTCACGTCCACGCGCGAGCCCATGCGCCAGCCGCCGCGCAGCAGATCGGGCTCGAGGCCGCGGAACTCCACCGCATCCAGCCCGGCCTCGCGCGCCCAGCCCGCCAGCTCGCTGGGGCGCAGGAAGCGGCTGTATTCGTGGGTGCCCCGCGGCAGCAGACGCAGCAGGTACTCGGCGCCCACGATGGCCAGCGCGAAGGACTTGAGGTTGCGGTTGATGGTGGAAAAGAACACCCAGCCACCCGGGCGCACCAGGCGTGCCGCGGCGCGCACCACGGATTCGGGGCGCGGCACATGCTCCAGCATTTCCATGCAGCAGACGAGGTCGAAGCTGGCCGGACGCTCGTCGGCCAGCTGTTCGGCGCTGATGAGCTCGTAGCGCAGGTCCAGCGAGCGCTCGAGCGCGTGCATCCGAGCCACCTTCAGCGCGCGATCGGCGAGGTCGATGCCCGTCACCTGCGCGCCGCGCTCGGCCAGCGCTTCGGACAGGATGCCTCCCCCGCAGCCGATGTCCAGCGCATGCGCGCCCTCCAGGCGCGCGTGCGAGGCGATCCATTCGACGCGCAGGGGGTTGATGTCGTGCAGGGGCTTGAACTCCCCCTCCCGGTCCCACCAGCGGTGGGCCGCGCCGGCGAATTTCTGCAGTTCCGCCGCATCCGAATTCGTGTGCATGGTGCTTGCCGTCATGGCCTGCCGCTGCTGCCGGCCGGCTCTCGGTTTCGAAAGCTGCATTGTGGCACCGAAGCGGCTCCGCGATCCCGCGGCGCAGCATGGGGGCGGCCGCCGCGGGGCGAAAAAAAACCCCGCCGAGGCGGGGTCGCAGGGGCCGCGCGCGGCGCGGCCCCGTGGTCAGTCCCGGGAATTACTGTTGCGTGCCCGGCTGCTTCATCACGGTGTGGGTGCCGACGATCTCGACCACCGCGCGGCGGTTCGGAGCCTGGCATTCCACGCGCGCCTTGAAGGTGCCATGGCAGCTCTTCGGATCCACGCGGAAGTCGGTCTTGCCCTTGCCTTCGATGTAGATCTTGTCGGCCGGGATGCCCTGGCTCACCAGGTACTCCTTGACGGCCATCGCGCGACGCTGCGACAGCTTCAGGTTGTACTTGACGCTGCCGAAGCTGTCCGTGTAGCCGGTGGAAATCACGGTTTCCAGGTTCACTTCCTTGATCTTCTGGGCCAGCTCGTCCAGCGCCTGCTTGCCGGCGGGCAGCAGCACGGCCTTGTCGAAGTTGAAGAAGGCGTCAGCCGAGTAGGTCACCTTCTCGCTGGTCGGCACGGGCACGGGAGCCGGAGCCGGGGCCGGCGCGGGGGCCGGAGCGGGTTCGGCGGCCGGAGCCGGGGCCGCGGCCTTGGCCACGATGGCACCGTCGCAGCCGGTGGCGGCCGTGGCGGGGGTCCAGAAATTGTCGCGCCAGCACAGGTTGCCGGAGCCATCGCGCCAGGTCTGGCCGAAGGGGCTGACCCAGTTGTGCACGTCCGGAGTGCCTTGGGCGAACACGGCGCTGCTGGAAGCGGCCAGGGCAGCGACGACCAGGAGTTTTCCGAATTTTTGGGTCTTGATCATGTTCTTTCTCTCCAAAGTTGGGACCACTTGCCTATCGTACCCGGCGACAAACGCTCATGCGAGGGATTACCCCACCCCGCGACGGGTTCACGGCCACATCTGCGTAGCTATTCTGCCACATTGCCCCCCGGAAATGCAGCCGTCCAGCGCAATTCGCACGGCCCACGGCGTTTCGTTGCCGGGTGCCCGCGCCCCGGGGGAGCGCGGGGCCCGCGCTGTTACCATGGAATGCTTGATTTTCGAAGCGCGCGCCCGCCGCACGCCTCCCCAGGGCGCCGGCCCGGCGCTCCACCCAGGTACAGCATGTCCGTCTACGCCAAAGAAACCCTTCCAGTCAGCCTGGAAGAAGAGATGCGTCGTTCCTACCTCGATTACGCGATGAGCGTGATCGTCGGCCGCGCGCTGCCAGATGTGCGCGACGGCCTCAAGCCGGTGCACAGGCGGGTGCTGTTCGCCATGCACGAGCTGTCGAATTCCTGGAACCGCCCGTACAAGAAGTCGGCGCGCATCGTCGGCGACGTGATCGGTAAATACCACCCGCATGGCGACCAGTCGGTGTACGACACCATCGTCCGCATGGCGCAGGATTTCTCGCTGCGATACATGCTGGTCGACGGCCAGGGGAATTTCGGTTCGGTCGACGGGGACAACGCCGCGGCCATGCGCTACACGGAAATCCGCCTGGCGAAGATCGCGCATGAAATGCTCGCCGACATCGACAAGGAAACCGTCGATTTCGGCCCCAACTACGACGGCTCCGAGCAGGAGCCCCTGGTGCTGCCCGCGCGCATCCCGAACCTGCTGCTCAACGGTTCGGCCGGCATCGCGGTGGGCATGGCCACCAACATTCCCCCGCACAATCTGGGCGAGCTGATCGACGGCTGCCAGCACCTGCTGCGCCATCCCGACGCCGACGTCGAGACCCTGATGCAGTTCATCCCGGCGCCGGACTTCCCCACGGCGGGCATCATCTACGGCCTGGGTGGCGTGCGCGAGGCCTACCGCACGGGACGCGGGCGCGTGGTGATGCGCGCGCGCTGCCACTTCGAGGACATCGATCGCGGCCAGCGCCAGGCGATCATCGTCGACGAGCTGCCCTACCAGGTGAACAAGCGCACCCTGCTCGAGCGCATCGCCGAGCTGGTGCGGGAAAAGAAGATCGAGGGCATCAGCCACATCCAGGACGAGTCCGACAAGTCCGGCATGCGCGTGGTCATCGAGCTCAAGCGCGGCGAGATGGCCGAGGTGGTGCTCAACAAGCTGTACAAGCAGACCCAGTTGCAGGACACCTTCGGCGTCAACATGGTGTGCCTGGTCGACGGTCAGCCGCGCCTGCTGGATCTGCGCCAGATGCTGCAGGCCTTCCTGCAGCACCGGCGCGAAGTGATCACGCGGCGCAGCGTGTTCGAGCTGCGCAAGGCGCGCGAGCGCGGCCACGTGCTCGAGGGCCTGGCGGTGGCGCTGGCCAACCTGGACCGCATGATCGAGCTGATCAAGTCGGCCCCCACGCCGCCGGTGGCGCGCGAACAGCTGCTGGCCGAGGTCTGGGAGCCCGGCGAGGCGCGCGCCATGCTCGCGCGCGTCGAGGGCTCGGCCAAGGACTTCCAGCCCGCCGACCTGGACCCGCGTTTCGGGCTGAAGGACGATGGCTACCGGCTGTCCGAGACCCAGGCGCAGGAAATCCTGCAGATGCGCCTGCAGCGCCTGACCGGGCTGGAACAGGACAAGATCGTGCAGGAGTACAAGGAGGTCATGGGCCAGATCGCCGACCTGCTCGACATCCTGGCGCGCCCGGAGCGCATCACCCGCATCATCGCCGACGAGCTGACCGCGCTGAAGACCGAGTTCTCGGACCCCCGGCGTTCGACCATCGAGCCCAACGCCACCGAACTCGACGTCGAGGACCTCATCGCCCCGCAGGAGATGGTGGTGACCATCTCCCACGTGGGCTACGTGAAGAGCCAGCCGGTGCTGGAGTACCGCGCGCAGCGCCGCGGCGGGCGCGGCAAGCTGGCCAGCGGCACCAAGGAGGACGACTGGATCGACCAGCTGTTCGTGGCCAACACCCACGACATGCTGCTGTGCTTCTCCAACCGCGGCCGCGTGTACTGGATGAAGGTCTACGAGGCGCCGCAGGGCGGGCGCGGCTCGCGCGGGCGCCCGCTGGTCAACCTGTTCCCGCTGGCCGAGGGCGAGAAGATCACCGCCGTGCTGCCGGTGAAGACCTTCGACGAGGAGCATTTCGTGTTCATGGCCACGGCCCAGGGCACGGTGAAGAAGACCCCGCTGTCGGCCTTCGCCAACCGCCGCAGCGCCGGCATCATCGCCTGCGCGCTGGATGACGACGACTACCTGGTGGGCGTGGCCATCACCGACGGCAAGCATGACGTCATGCTGTTCTCCGACGCCGGCAAGGCGGTGCGATTCGACGAGGAGGACGTGCGCCCCATGGGTCGCGAGGCGCGCGGCGTGCGCGGCATGAACCTGGAGGGTGGCCAGAGCGTGATCGCCATGCTGGTGGCCGAGGACGAGACGCAGAGCGTGCTGACCGCCACCGAGAACGGCTTCGGCAAGCGCACCCCCATCACCGAGTACACGCGCCACGGCCGCGGCACCAAGGGCATGATCGCGATCCAGACCACCGAGCGCAACGGCAAGGTGGTGGCGGCCTGCCTGGTGCGCGGGGACGACGAGATCATGATGATCACCGACACCGGCGTGCTGGTGCGCACCCGCGTGGCCGAGATCCGCGAACTGGGGCGCGCCACGCAGGGGGTCACGCTGATCGCGCTGGACGAGGGCGCGCTGCTCATCGGCGTGCAGCGCGTGGCCGAATCGGATGCGCAGGTGGTCGGCGCCGACGATGCCGCGGAGCCGGGCTCCGCGGCCGAAGGCGACGCGATGCCGGACGCGAACGGAGAGGCCGATGCCTGATCGACGCCCCTACAATTTTTCCGCGGGCCCTGCGGCGATGCCGGAGGAGGTGCTGCGCCAGGCCGCCGAGGAAATGCTGGACTGGCAGGGCACGGGCATGAGCGTGATGGAGATGAGCCATCGCGGCGAAGCCTTCGGACGCATCATCCACCAGGCCGAGACCGACCTGCGCCAGCTGCTGGGCGTGCCGTCCGACTACGCCGTGCTGTTCATGCAGGGCGGCGCGCTGGCGCAGAACGCGCTGATTCCGCTGAACCTGTCGCGCGGCGCGCGCGCCGACTACGTGGTCACCGGCTCCTGGTCGCGCAAGAGCGAGCGCGAGGCGCACAAGTTCTGCGACGTGCACGTCGCGGCCATGCCCCAGGATGGCTTCGTGGACATTCCGCCCCTGGCCTCCTGGCAGGTGCGCGAGGACGCCGCCTACCTGCACTACTGCGGCAACGAGACCATCGACGGCGTCGAGTTCCCCGACGTGCCCGCGGGCTTCGCGCCGCCGCTGGTGGCCGACATGTCCTCGAGCATCCTGTCGCGCCCGCTGGACGTGTCGGCGCACGGCTGCGTGTACGCCGGCGCCCAGAAGAACATAGGCCCCGCGGGGCTGACCCTGGTGATCGTGCGCCGCGAGCTGCTGGGGCACGCGCTGCCCTCCTGCCCCAGCGCCTTCGACTACGCCGTGGCCGATGCCAACGGCTCCATGTACAACACCCCGCCCACCTACGCGATCTACATGGCGGGCCTGGTGCTGCAGTGGATCTCGCGCCAGCGCGAGGGCGAGCTGCGCGGCCTGGCGGCGATGACCGAGCGCAACCGCCGCAAGGCGGCCATGCTGTACGAGTGCATCGACGCCTCGTCGCTGTACGTCAACCGCGTGGCCCCTTCCGCGCGCTCGCGCATGAACGTACCCTTCCAGTTGCGCGAGCCGGGCCTGGACGCGGCCTTCCTCGAAGGTGCGCGCCAGCGCGGACTGCTGCAACTCAAGGGCCACAAGTCGGTGGGGGGCATGCGCGCGAGCATCTACAACGCCATGCCCGAGGCCGGCGTGCGTGCACTGGTCGACTATCTGCGCGACTTCGAGCGCAGCCACTGAACCCGCGGCGCGGGCCCGCGCCGAACCGTCCCAGCATGAGTTCCGACAACGTCCTCCACCCCCTGCGCGACCAGATCGACGCCATCGATCGCGAGATTCTCGAACTGCTCAGCCGGCGCGCGCGCCTGGCGCAGGAGATCGGCGCCCACAAGCACAAGCTGGGCCTGCCGGTGTTCCGCCCGGAGCGCGAACTGGCGGTGGTGCGCAAGGTGCAGCAGGCCAACCCGGGCCCCCTGCTCGATGCCGGCCTGGCGGCGGTGTGGACCGAGATCATGTCCGCCTGCCGCGCGCTGGAGGGCCGGCAACGCATCGCCTACCTGGGCCCCGTGGGCACCTATACCGAACTGGCGGCGCGGCGTTTCTTCGGTTCGAGCTGCGAGCTGCTGCCCTGCGCGGACCTGGACGAGGTGTTCCGCAGCCAGCTCGGCGGGGCCGCCAGCCACGCCGTGGTGCCGGTGGAGAACTCCACCGAGGGAGCGGTCGCGCGCGCGCTGGACCTGCTGCTGTCGCAGCCGGCGCACCTGTGCGGCGAGATCAGCCTGCCCATCCACCACAGCCTGCTGCGCCTGCGCGAGGATGTGCAGGGCGTGCGCGCGGTGCTGGCGCATCCGCAGGCGCTGTCCCAGTGCCGGAAGTGGCTGGATACCCACCTGCCGGGCGTGGAACGACGCGCGGTGGCCAGCAACGCCGAGGCCGCCCGTCTGGCGGCGCAGGACGAGACCCTGGCGGCCATCGCCGGCGAACACGCGGCGGGGCTGTACGGGCTGCGGGTGGCCGCCTCGCATATCCAGGACGAGGTCGGCAATCGCACGCGCTTCGTGGTGCTGGGCGCGGAAACGCCGGCTCCCAGCGGGCGCGATCGCACCAGTCTGATCCTGTCCGTGCCCAACGTCGCCGGATCCGTCGCGGCGATGCTTCGCCCGCTGGCCGAGCATGGCGTGAGCATGAGCCGCTTCGAGTCCCGCCCGGCGCGCTCGGGGGACTGGGAGTACATGTTCTACGTCGACCTGGAGGGCCACGCGGAGGACCCGCCCGTGGCCGCCGCGCTGCAGGCGCTGCGCGCGCACTGCGCCTTTTTCAAGAACCTGGGTTCCTACCCGATCCGCCAGGACTGAGCGCCGGTCCGAACCACCCGTTTCGAGCATCCACCATGTCCAACGTCGCCCGTACCACCACCGATTGGGGCACCGAATCGGTGCGCAGCATCAATCCTTATGTCGGCGGCCGGCCGATCTCCGAGGTCGCGCGCGAATTCGGGCTCGACCCCGATTCGATCGTCAAGCTGGCCTCCAACGAGAACCCGCTGGGCATGTCCCCGGCCGCGCGCCAGGCCATGCTCGACGCAGCGATGGAGGCTCCGCGCTACCCCGACAACGACGCCTTCGAGCTGCGCAGCGAGCTGGCGCGCCACCTCGGCGTCGACCCTTCGTGGATCGTGCTGGGCCACGGGTCCAGCGACATCCTGGAGATGGCGGCGCGAGCGCTGCTGGCCGAGGGGGATTCCTGCGTCTATTCCCAATACGGTTTCGTGGTGTACGCCTCGGCGGTGCAACAGCGCGGCGCCCGCCACATCGTCGTGCCGGCGAGGGATTTCGGGCATGACCTGCCGGCGATGGCTGCGGCCATCGAGCCTTCCACCCGGCTGGTGTATGTGGCCAACCCGAACAATCCCACCGGCACCCTGGCCAGCCCGGAACAGATCGAGCAGTTCGTGCGCAGCGTGCCCGAACGGGTGGTGATCGTGCTGGACGAGGCCTACGTGGAGTACCTGGACCCGTCGTTGCACGGCGCCAGCCTGGAATTGCTGCGCCGGCATCCCAATCTGGTGGTCTCCCGCACCTTCTCCAAGGCCTACGGCCTGGCCGGCCTGCGCATCGGCTATTGCGCCGTGCAGCCCGCGCTGGGCGACGTGCTCAACCGCGTGCGCTCGGCCTTCAACACCAGCAACCTGGCCCAGGCCGCGGCGCTGGCGGCACTGCGCGACCAGGCCTTCGTGCGCCGTTCCTCCGAGGTCAACCAGGCCGGCATGCGCCAGCTGGAGGCCGGCATCGACCAGCTGGGGCTGCGTCGCGTGCCCTCGCACGGCAATTTCCTGCTGGTGCGCGTGGGCGAGGACGACAAGGCGGGCGCCCGCGTGGCCCGCGCCATGCTGGCCCAGGGCGTGATCGCGCGCCCGGTGGACAACTACGGGCTCGGTTCGTGGCTGCGCATCTCCGTGGGCACCGAAGCGGAAAACCGGCGCTGCCTGGCGGCGCTGGGCAAGGCCCTGGGCTGAATCCGGCCGTGGCTTCGCGAACCCCCGCCGCGCGTGCCGCGGCCAGCGCGCCGGACACGCTCAGGCCGCAATTCCGGCGTCTCGCCGTGCTCGGCGTGGGCCTGCTCGGCGGATCCTTCGCGCTGGCGGCCAAGCGGGCCGCGCTGGCGCAGGAGGTGGTCGGCTACAGCAAGTCGCCGTCGACCATCCAGGCCGCGATCAAGGCCGGCGTGATCGACCGCGGGGCCGATTCGGCGCTGCAGGCGGCCACCGGCGCGGACCTAGTGGTGCTGGCGGTGCCGGTGTCGGCCATCGCTCCGCTGCTGCGCCAGATCCGCCTGGGCCTGGCCGACAGCGCGCTGCTGCTGGACGTGGGCAGCACCAAGGCGGATGTCGCCGAGGCGGCGCGGCAGACGCTGGGAGAGGCGGCGCGCCAGTTCGTGCCCTGCCACCCCATCGCCGGCAGCGAGCGCAGCGGTGTGCAGCACGCGCAGGTGGACCTGTTCGACGGGCGGCGCGTGGTGGTCACGCCCCTGGAGAGCAACCCTTCGCGGTTCGTGGATGCGGCCACCCAGGTCTGGGAAGCCCTGGGGGGCGTGGTCTCGGTCATGGACCCCCGCGAACACGACGCCGCCTTCGCCGCCGTCAGCCACCTGCCCCATCTGCTGGCCTTCGCCTTCGTCTATGCCGTGGCGCGCCAGCCGCAGGGATCGAGTTTCCTGCAGCTGGCAGGGCCGGGTTTTCGTGACTTCACCCGCATCGCGGCCAGCGACCCGACGATGTGGCGCGATGTATTCCAGGCCAATTCGGCCGAAGTGCTGCAACAATTGCAGATGTTCAAGCAGGCACTCGCTGGTTTCGAGGCGCAATTGCGCCAGGGAAACTGGAACGTGCTCGAATCCCTCATCCGACAGGCCAGTCAGTCGCGCCGGGACTGGGCCTCCCCCACTCCCGCCGATGACGCACCCTGAAACCCTGGATCTCCCGCCGCTGATCGGCGCTGCCGGCACGGTGCAACTGCCCGGCTCGAAAAGCATTTCCAACCGGGTGCTGCTGCTGGCCGCGCTGGCCGAAGGCCCCGTCGAACTGCCGGGCCTGCTGGATTCGGACGACACGCGGGTGATGCTGGAGGCGCTGCGCACGCTGGGCGTGCGCGTGGACGGCCGCGCCGGTGCGCAGGACGACCCGGTGGTCGTGCACGGCCGCGGCGCGCTGCTGGCGCGCGGCCCCGCCGAATTGTTCCTGGGCAATGCGGGCACCGCGGTGCGCCCGCTGACCGCCGCGCTGGCCATGCTGGGCGGCGACTACGTGCTGCGGGGCGTGCCGCGCATGCATGAGCGCCCGATCGGCGATCTGGTCGATGCGTTGCGCGCGATGGGCTGCGCCGTCGACTATCTCGGTCAGCCCGGCTACCCCCCGCTGCGCATCGGCAGCGGCCAGCCGCGCATCGAGGCGCCGCTGCGCGTGCGCGGCGACGTGTCCAGCCAGTTTCTCACCGCCCTGCTGCTGGCGCTGCCGCTGCTGTCGGGGGAGCGCGACATCGAGGTGCAGGTCGAGGGCACGCTGATCTCCCGCCCCTACGTGGCCCTGACCCTGGCCCTGCTGGAGCGCTTCGGCGTGCAGGTGCGCAACCACGACTGGCAGCGCTTCGTGGTGCCCGCCGGCAGCCGCCTGCGCAGCCCGCGCCGCCTGCAGGTGGAGGGCGACGCCTCGTCTGCCTCCTATTTCCTGGCCGCCGGCACCCTGGGGGGCCTGCACGGCCAGGGCGGACCGGTACGGGTGCTCGGCGTGGACGCCAGCAGCCTGCAGGGCGATGTGGAATTCGCCCGCGTGCTGGAGCGCCTGGGCGCCGACATCGCCTGGGGTGAAGGCTGGATCGAGGCGCGCGGGCTGCGCGACGGGCGCGCTCGCCTGAGCGGCGGCGAGCTGGATTGCGTGGCCATCCCGGACGCTGCGATGACCCTGGCGGTGACGGCGCTGTTCGCCGATGCTCCCACACTTCTCAAGGGCATCGGAAGCTGGCGGGTGAAGGAGACCGACCGCATCCACGCGATGCGGACCGAACTGACGAAACTGGGCGCGCGGGTCGAGGCCGGCGCGGACTGGATGCGCGTGTGGCCCCTGGCCGACGCCGACTGGCAAGGCGCCAGCATCGCCACCTACGACGACCACCGCATGGCCATGTGCTTCTCGCTGGCCAGTTTCGGTCCCACCGACCTGCGCATCGAGGATCCGGCCTGCGTGGGCAAGACCTTCCCCGGGTATTTCGAGGCCTTCGCGCGGGTGGCCCGGCCGGTGCCGGTGCTGGCCATCGACGGCCCCACCGCCTCCGGCAAGGGCACCCTGGCGGCCCGGCTGGCCGATCGCCTGGGCTGGCATGTGCTGGACTCCGGCAGCCTGTACCGGGCCACGGCGCTGTGGGCGATGCGCCTGGGCGTGGCCCTGGACGACGAGCCCCGCCTGAGCGAACTGGCACGGCGCCTGCCGGTGGCCTGGCGCGACGGCGCGGTGCTGCTGGACGGCGTCGACGTCAGCCGCGAACTGCGCAGCGAGCAGGTGGGCAATGCCGCGTCCACCATCGCGCCGCTGCCGCGCCTGCGCGAGGCCCTGCTGGGCCTGCAGCGCGCGCAGCGCCGTGCCCCCGGCCTGGTCGCCGACGGCCGCGACATGGGCACGGTGGTGTTTCCGGACGCCCGCCTGAAGGTGTTCCTGGTGGCGAGTGCGCGCACGCGCGCGGAGCGCCGGGTTAAGCAATTGATTTCCCAGGGCATTTCGACTACACTACAGGATGTTTTGCGCGATCTGGAATCGCGCGACGCGCGCGATGCCTCGCGCAGCGTCGCGGCGATGGCGGCCGCGCAGGATGCGTTGCCCCTGGACAACGCGGAGCTGGACGTCGATGCGACGGTGGCCCGCGTTCTGCAGTGGTGGCGCGAACGTACCTGAGCACGGCGCGCAAGGCGCGTGCCCAGGCCTTGCCACGAACCCCGCGGGGCCCCCCGCGGACGAGAAAGTCATCCATGTCTGTCAACCCCAGCGCCAGCACGTCTGGCGAATCCTTCGCCGCCCTGTTCGAGGAATCGCTCAAGACGCGCGACATGCGCACCGGTGAGGTGATCACCGCCGAGGTCGTCGGTGTCGACCCCAACTTCGTCATCGTCAACGCCGGGCTGAAGTCCGACGCGTACATCCCGATCGACGAGTTCAAGAACGACCACGGCGAGGTCGAGGTCCAGGTGGGCGATTTCGTCTCGGTGGCCATCGACGCGCTGGAAAACGGCTACGGCGACACCATGCTGTCGCGCGACAAGGCCAAGCGCCTGGCCTCGTGGATGTCCCTGGAGAAGGCGCTCGAGTCGGGCGAATTCGTCAGCGGCACCGTCACCGGCAAGGTCAAGGGCGGCCTGACCGTCATGATCAACGGCATCCGCGCCTTCCTCCCCGGCTCGCTGCTCGACACGCGCCCGGTCAAGGACACCACGCCCTTCGAGGGCAAGACCCTGGAATTCAAGGTCATCAAGCTCGACCGCAAGCGCAACAACGTGGTGCTGTCGCGCCGCGCCGTGGTCGAGGCCAGCCAGGGCGAGGAGCGCGCCAAGCTGCTCGAGAGCCTCAAGGAAGGCCAGATCGTGCACGGCGTGGTCAAGAACATCACCGACTACGGCGCCTTCGTGGACCTGGGCGGCATCGACGGCCTGCTGCACATCACCGACCTGGCCTGGCGTCGCGTGCGCCACCCCAGCGAGGTGGTCACCCCGGGCCAGGAGCTCGACGCCAAGGTGCTCAAGTACGACGCCGAGAAGAACCGCGTCTCGCTGGGCCTGAAGCAGATGGGCGACGATCCCTGGGTGGGCGTTTCCCGCCGCTATCCCTCGGGTACCCGCCTGTTCGGCAAGGTCACCAACCTCACCGACTACGGCGCCTTCGTCGAGATCGAGCCGGGCATCGAGGGCCTGGTCCACGTGTCCGAGATGGACTGGACCAACAAGAACGTGGCCCCGAGCAAGGTCGTGCAGCTGGGCGACGAGGTCGAGGTGCAGGTGCTGGAGATCGACGAGGACCGTCGCCGCATCAGCCTGGGCATGAAGCAGTGCCGTCCGAACCCCTGGGAGGAGTTCGCCTCGAACCACAACCGCGGCGACCGCGTCAGCGGCCCGGTCAAGTCGATCACCGATTTCGGCGTGTTCATCGGCCTGCCCGGCGGCATCGACGGCCTGGTGCACATGTCCGACCTGTCGTGGAGCGAGCCCGGCGAGGCTTCGGTGCGCAACTACAAGAAGGGCCAGGAAGTCGAGGCCGTGGTGCTGGGCATCGACATCGAGCGCGAGCGCATCTCCCTGGGCATCAAGCAGATGGAGGGCGACCCCTTCATGAACTTCGCCGCCATCAACGACAAGGGCAAGGTCGTGACGGGTACGGTCAAGTCGGTGGATGCCAAGGGCGCGGTGATCGACCTGGGCAACGAGGTCGAGGGCTACCTGCGCGCCTCCGAGATCTCGCGCGACCGCGTCGAGGATGCCCGCAACCTGCTCAAGGATGGCGACGAAGTCACCGCGCTGGTGATCAACATCGACCGCAAGAACCGCAGCATCCAGCTGTCGGTGAAGGCCAAGGACAGCGCCGACCAGCAGGAAGCGCTCACCCGACTGGCCGGCGAACAGCGCGAAGCCACCGGCACCACCAACCTGGGTGCCCTGCTGCGCGCCAAGCTGGACAATCAGGGCCAGGAGTAAGCAGGACCCGCGCACAGGTCGCCCAGGCGGCCTGAGCGCGGTGCAGTGACACGGCGCCGGGGCCTCGTGCCCGCGGCGCCGATTTTCTGCCCGGCCCGCCCGGGTGCCAGCCCTACGACCATGACCCGATCCGACCTCGTCGACCAGCTCGCGGCACGCTTCGCCCAGCTCACCCATCGCGATGCCGAACTGGCGGTCAAGACCATTCTGGATGCGTTGTCGGAAGCGCTGGAAAACAGCCACCGCGTGGAGATCCGCGGTTTCGGCAGTTTTTCCGTCAGCCACCGACCGGCCCGCATCGGCCGCAATCCCCGCTCCGGCGAGCGCGTCGTGGTGCCGGAAAAGCGCATGCCCCATTTCAAGCCCGGCAAGACCCTGCGCCAGCTCGTCGACCACGAGAGCGCCCAGGACTGATCGCGCGGTCGCCACCTTCGTGGCGCCGATGCCGGACTCCCGATACGGCTCGCGGCCCCTGGCAGGGGCCTGGAGTCGGCGACTGGCCTGCGCCCCGATACGGCACCGCGAAATACCGGGGCTTCACGGGGCAGGACACTAGAATCCCGCAGCAAGTCCCCCGGAGCCTCCGGGTCGATCGCCCTTCGACGTCCCCACCCGATGCGCGCCTTCAACTGGTTCGTCCGCCTGATCCTGTTCCTGTTGCTGTTCGGCCTGGCGCTGAACAACCTGGAGCCTACCGTGCTGCACCTGCTGTTCGGCACGCAGTGGCGCGCGCCGCTGTTCGTGCTGCTGCTGGCGGCCTTCGCGCTGGGGGCCCTGCTGGGGATCGCCGTCATGCTGCCCGGCTGGCTGCGCGCGCGTCGCCTGCAACGCAGCCTGGCCGCGAACTCCGGGCTGCCGCGGGCGGATGCCGCCAGCTCCGCGCCGGCTCCGGCGCCGAATCCGCCAGCCCCGGGGGTGATCGATGGGACGCCCGATGGAGTTTGAACTCTGGTGGCTGCTGGCGCTGCCCGCCACCTTCGCGCTGGGCTGGCTGGCCTCGAGGCTGGACCTGCTGCAGCTGCGGCGTGACGGACAGCATCGCCGCGACGCCTCGGCGGCCTATTTCCGCGGCCTGAACTTCCTGCTCAGCGAGCAGCAGGACAAGGCCATCGACGCCTTCATCGAGGCGGTGACCGCCGACCCGGAAACGGTGGACCTGCATTTCGCGCTGGGCAACCTGTTCCGGCGTCGCGGCGAATACGAGCGCGCCGTGCGCGTGCACCAGAACCTGCTGTCGCGCGCCGACCTTCCCGCCGCGGAGCGCCAGCGTGCGCAGGTGGCGCTGGCGCAGGATTTCTTCAAGGCGGGCCTGCTCGATCGCGCCGAGTCGGTGTACACGGCCCTGACGGGCACCGCCTACCAGTCCGAGGCCCTGGCCGCGCTGCTGCAGATCCACGAGCGCACCCGCGAATGGAACTCGGCCATCGACATCGCGCAGCACCTGGAGCGCCTGGGCGGGGGCAGCTGGGGGCGCCAGATCGCCCACTACTGGTGCGAGATCGCCCTGCGCCAGCGGCGCGACGCGGACTTTGCCGCGGCGCTGGACTCGCTGGACAAGGCGGGGGCCGCGGATGCGCAGGCCGTCCGCCCCTGGCAGTTGCGCGCGGCCATCGCCGAGCAGCAGGGCGACGCCGCGCAGGCGCTGGCCCACCTGCGCCGAGCCGCCACGCTGCGCCCGGAATTCGCCGCGGTGCTGGCGGCCGACGCGGTGCGCCTGTTCCGCGCCACGGGCCAGCAGCAGGCCGGCCTGGAGTGGCTGCGCACGCAACTCCAGGAAAGCCCCGCCATCGAACTGCTGGACGCGGTGCTGTCGCTGGAGCCCGACGCGGCCCAGCGCAGGCGCATGAGCCTGCAATACCTGCAGGCCCATGGCAGCCTGCTGGCCGCGCGCCGCGCCGTGGAACAGGCGGCCGCCTCGCCCGATGACGAAGGCCTGCGCGCGGCGGTCGAGCAGGCCCTGGATCGCGCGTTGACCAACCGCCAGCGCTACCGCTGCGCTGCCTGCGGCTTCGAGGCGCGCAGCTACGCCTGGCATTGCCCGGCCTGCATGGGGTGGGATACCTACCCGCCGCGGCGCAGCGAAGAACTTTCCCTCACAGGCGTCTGAGCATGGCATCGATGAGTCCCGAACAACTGCGCCAGGCGCGCGTGCTGGTGGTCGGCGACGTGATGCTGGACCGCTACTGGTTCAGCAGCGTGGAGCGCATTTCCCCCGAGGCTCCGGTGCCGGTGGCCCTGGTGCAGCGAGAGCAGGATCGCCTGGGCGGGGCCGCCAACGTGGCGCTCAACGCCGCCACCCTGGGCGCGCAGACCACGCTGCTCAGCGTGGTGGGCAGCGACGATGCCGGGCGCAGGCTGGCCCATCTGGTGGCCGACACGCCCATCCGCAGCGCGCTGCGCCAGGTTCCGGGGCTGCGCACCACCATGAAGCTGCGCGTGGTGTCGCGCCAGCAGCAGCTGCTGCGCCTGGATTTCGAGTCCACGCCCGACCACGAGGTGCTGCTCGACCTCATGGATCGCTACGAACAGGAACTGGCCTTCCACGACGTGGTGCTGCTGTCCGACTACGGCAAGGGGGGGCTCAGCCACGTCGAGCGCATGGTGCAGCTCGCGCGCGCGCAAGGGCGTCGCGTGCTGGTCGACCCCAAGGGGCGCGACTACTCGCGCTACCGCTCGGCCACCCTGATCACACCCAACCGCGCCGAGTTCATCCTGGCCGCCGGCGGTGAATGGCGCGACGAGGCCGAGCTGGAGCAGCGTGCGCAGGCGCTGCGCGCGCAGCTGCAGCTCGAGGCCCTGCTGGTCACCCGCGCCGAGGAAGGCATGAGCCTGTTCAGCCAGGCCGGCCACCTGCACGTCGCGGCGCAGGCCAAGGAGGTCTACGACGTCTCCGGCGCCGGCGACACGGTGATCGCCACGCTGGCCGTGATGCTGGGCGCAGGCGCCGGACTCGACGAGGCCGTGCGCACCGCCAATCGCGCCGCCGGCATCGTGGTCGGCAAGCTGGGCACCGCCGCGGTCAGCCCTGCCGAACTGTGGCCCGAACCGGCCTGAGCCACGCGCAACCCGCAAGCCCCCAGGAAGCCCTCCATCATGTCCCATCGCTTCATCGTCACCGGCGCGGCCGGCTTCATCGGCAGCAACATCGTGCGCGGGCTCAACGCCCGCGGCATCACCGACATCATCGCGGTGGACAACCTCACCCAGGCCGACAAGTTCCGCAACCTGGTGGACCTGCGCATCAGCGATTACGTCGACAAGACGGCCTTCTACGAGGCCTTCGCGCAAGGCCGCTTCGGCACCGTCGAGGCCGTGTTCCACGAAGGCGCCTGCTCCGACACCATGCAGCACGACGGGCGCTACATGATGGACAACAACTACGCCGCCAGCCGCGCGCTGCTGGAGGCCTGCCTGGAGCGGGGCACGCGCCTGCTCTACGCCTCCAGCGCGGCGACCTACGGCGCCAGCGAACGCTTCGCGGAATTGCCGGAATACGAGCGCCCCCTCAACGTCTACGGATATTCCAAGCTGCTGTTCGACCAGCTGGTGCGCCGTCGCCTGCACGGTGCGCGGAGCCAGGTCGCCGGTTTCCGCTATTTCAACGTCTACGGCCCCGGGGAGCAGCACAAGGGACGCATGGCCTCGGTGGCCTGGCACCACTACAACCAGTTCCGCGACCATGGCCGCGTCGAATTGTTCGGTGCCTACGGAGGCTATGGGCCCGGCGAGCAGATGCGCGATTTCGTGTTCGTCGACGACGTGGTGGCGGTGAACCTGTGGTTCCTCGACAACCCTCGCCACAGCGGGGTGTTCAATCTGGGCAGCGGTCGCGCGCAACCCTTCAACGACATCGCCCACGCGGTGGTCAACGCGCTGCGCGCGCGCGGCGGGCAGGAGGCGCTGAGCCTGCGCCAGATGGTCGATGAAAAGCTGGTCGTCTACATCGATTTCCCGGCCGCGCTGCAGGGCAAGTACCAGTGCTTCACCCAGGCCGAGCTGCACGGACTGCGCTCGGTGGGCTGCGACCACGCCTTTGCCGACGTGGCGCACGGGGTGCGCAGCTACGTCGAGCGGCTGGCCGCGTCCTGAGCGGGCCGCGCGCCCCGCCCCTGCGGCGCCTGCTCCCGCCCCCAGAGCCAGGCCGCGCCGCGCACCCCGGAGGAGTCGCCGTGGCGGGCTCGCAGCAGGCGCGTGCGGGGTGCCTGCGGACTGAACACCCAGGCCCCCCATCGCGCCGGGATTTCGGTGTACAGCTCCTCCACGTTGCTGAGCCCGCCGCCCAGCACGATGGCGTCGGGATCGAGCAGGTTGATCACCTGGGCGAAGGCGCGCGCCAGGCGATCGCAATAGCGGATGAAGGCGGCGCGCGCGCCGTGGTCGCCGCAGCGCATGGCGCGCAGCGCCGCCGCCGCGTCGGGCGTGCCGGCATCGGCGGCCAGCGCCGGGCCGCACAGCAAGGTCTCGATGCAGCCGCGCTGGCCGCACCAGCAGCGCGGCCCCGGCAGTTCGCCCCAGGCCGGCGCCATGCGCGGCCAGGGCAGCGAGTTGTGGCTCCATTCCCCGGCCAGCCCGTTGTGGCCGTCGAGCACGCGCCCGCCGCAGGCCACCGCGCCGCCCACGCCGGTGCCCAGGATCACCGCGAACACCACCTCGCAGCCAGCCGCGGCTCCGTCGGGCGCGGTCTCGCTCAGCGCCAGGGCATTGGCGTCGTTGCGCAGGCGCACCGGACGGCCCAGCAGGCCCTCCAGGTCCGCATGCAGCGGGCGCCCGTTCAGCACCACCGAATTGGCGTTGCGGATGCGCCGGTCCACGGGCGACTCCGAGCCGGGTATGGCCACCCCCAGCGCGCGCTCGCAGGGCCGCGAGGGGCCCAGCTCGCGCTCCACCTGGGCCACGCACTCGGCGATGGTGCGCAGCGTGCCCGCGTAGTCGCCCTGCGGCGTGGCGAGGCGGCGCCGCAACTCGATGCTGCCGTCATCGCGCACGGCAGCGCATTCGATCTTGGTTCCGCCTAGGTCCACGCCCAGGCGCAGCACGGAACTCATGCCGGTTCCTCCATGTCCCGCGGCGGCTCCAGCAGGCGCAGCAACGCGGCTTCGTCGAGCAGTTCCACCCCCAGCTGGCGAGCCTGCTCGAGCTTGCTGCCGGCCTCCTCGCCCACCACCACGTAACGGGTCTTGCGCGACACCGAGCCGCTGACCTTGCCCCCGGCCGCCTCGATGCGCTGCCGCGCCTGTTCGCGGCTGAGCGTGGGCAGCGTGCCGGTGAGCACGAAGCTGCTGCCCGCCAGGTGACGCGACACCGGCTGGGCCGCGGTCTCGTCCCAGTGCACGCCGGCCGCGAGCAATTGCTGCACCACCTCGCGGTTGTGCTCCTGCGCGAAGAAGGTGTGGATGCTGGCGGCCACCACGGGCCCGATGTCGCTGACCTGCTCGAGGCGCTCGACGTCGGCGTCCAGCAAGGCCTGCAGGCCGCCGAAATGCCGCGCCAGCTCCTTCGCGGTGGCCTCTCCCACATGGCGTATGCCCAGCGCGTAGATGAAGCGCGCCAGGGTGGTGCGCAGGCTGGCGCGAATCGCCCGCACCAGGTTGTCGGCGCTTTTCGCGGCCATGCGCGGAAGCTCGGCGAGTTGCTCCGCGCGCAGCCCGTACACATCGGGCAGGGAGCGCACCAGGCCGAGGTCGACCAGCTGCTCCACCAGCTTGTCCCCCAGGCCCTCGATGTCCATGGCCAGGCGACTGGCGAAATGCAGCAGGGCCTGCTTGCGTTGCGCGGAACAGTACAGACCGCCGCTGCAGCGCCAGTCCACCTCCTCGGGCTCGCGCACGATCTGCGAGCCGCACACCGGGCAGGCTCCGTGCAGCAAGGCCTGCATGTCGAAGGGCTCCGTGCCCGGCGGGCGCCGCTCGGCCACCACGCCGACGATCTCGGGGATCACGTCGCCGGCCCTGCGCACGATCACGGTGTCGCCCACGCGCACATCCTTGCGCCGGGCTTCCTCCTCGTTGTGCAGGGTGGCGTTGGTGACGGTCACGCCGCCCACGAACACCGGTTCCAGGCGCGCCACCGGGGTGAGCTTGCCGGTACGCCCCACCTGCACCTCGATGGCCAGCAGACGGGTGCTGCGCTCCTGCGCCGGGTACTTGTGCGCCACGGCCCACACGGGCTCGCGGTTGCGGAAACCCAGTTCGGTCTGCAGGGCCAGGCTGTCGACCTTGTAGACCACGCCGTCGATGTCGAAGGGCAGTGCGTCGCGTTCGGCCAGGATGCGCGCATGGAAGTCCACCAGCAGCTGCGCGCCGGCGCCGTGCACCCGCTGCGAGGCCACCGGCAGGCCCATGGCGGCGAAGGCATCGAGCATCGCGTGCTGGGAATCGGGGCGATCGGGCCAGCCCACGATCTCTCCCCAGCCGTAGGCATAGAAGGACAGCGGGCGCTGCGCCGCCAGCCGCGGGTCGAGCTGGCGGATGCTGCCGGCGGCGCCGTTGCGCGGATTGACCAGCGCGGGCAGCCCCTTCGCGCGCTGCGATTCGTTGTAGCGCAGGAAGTCGGCGCGTTTCATGAGCACCTCCCCGCGCACTTCCAGCACTTCCGGCACCCTGCCCTGCAGGCGCAGCGGCAGGTTGCGGATGGTGCGCACATTGAGGGTCACGTCCTCCCCCGTCTCGCCATCGCCGCGGGTGGCGCCCTGCACCAGCACGCCGCGCTCGTAGCGCACGCTCAGCGCCAGACCGTCGAACTTGAGTTCGGCCTGGTAGTGCAGCGCCGGGGCCTCCGGATCCAGCCCGAGTCGGTTGCGCAGGCGCTGGTCGAAGGCCAGCGCCCCCTGCGGCGTGGTGTCGGTCTCGGTGCGGATGGACAACATCGGCACGCGGTGGCGCACGGGAGCGAACTCCGGCAGCGCGGCGCCGCCCACGCGCTGGGTGGGCGAATCGGCACTGCGCAGCGCCGGCCATTGCTCCTCCAGCTGCTGCAACTCGCGAAACAGCGCGTCGTAGTCGGCGTCGGGAATCAGGGGCGCATCGAGCAGGTAGTAGGCCCGGTCATAGCGAGTGATGTCCTCGCGCAGGCGCTGCGCGCGCGCGGCGGCTTCGGCCGGCGCTGCGGGAATCGGGGCTTCGGTCATGGAACTCGGGCAGCGCGCGGTGCGCGCGGGAGGGCGTTCAGGCGAACAGGCGCTGCGCGGCCGGCGTGCCGGCCCCCAGGCCGCGGGTCTCGAGCGAGGCGTACAGCTGCTGCAGCTGCAGCTCGATCTGGTCCAGCGCCGCCGGCGACAGCGGAGCGCCGTTGTCGTCCACCTGGCGTGCGCCCAGCGCCTGCGCCAGCTGGCGCGCTGCCTCGCGCATGCGCGCGAAGGGGCGCAGGCCCGGCGCCACGTGGGGCACGTCGAGCAGCAGCGTGGCCCGGGCCACCGGCATGGCCGGATCGTCGGCCAGCTCCGCGTGGGCGTCGAACTGCAACTGCACCACGGCGTAGCGCCGCGGCTCGGCCTGGGCGTCGGACTCGTCGGCGAGGCTCTCCACCAGGGCCATGCGCCCGGCGGCGAGGTTGGTCGTGAAGCCGCAGGCCTGCGCCTGCTGGCGCAGGAAATCCAGGCCCCAGGCCACGCCCTGGGCCTGCAGATTGATGGACAGCTGGGCGTCGTTGCCGGCGGCGAAGCCGTCGAGCTCGCGCGCCTGCTCGAGCACCTCGGCCATGTCGGGCAGGTCGGGTGCCACGCCCAGGGCCTCGCCCAGGGCATGGCATTTGGTGACGAATTCGGAATACTCGATCGCGTTCAGCGCCCCGCTGCGGCTGGCCAACTGCACGGCAGCCTGCAATTCGAGGTAACGCTCTCCCGGCTGCAGGATTTCCCATGCGCCGCTGTGCGCGTTGCGCCCCTCGAACAACAGCGGCTTGGTGCCGGCGCGCGCGGTGCGCGGCAGGCGCTGCTGCAGGGACTCGCCCGGCACCGGCTGCTCGAACACGAAACAGGCGATGGCGTCGATCAGGGGATCGATGCGAGCCGTCGAGCCCCGCGTACGGCCGGCTTCAGCCGGCGGCGCCTCGACCAGCGCCTGCGCAACCGCGACCTCGGCGCCTTCGTCCAGGCCGGGCTCGACCCGCTCCTGCGGCGCCGTCGCCGGGAAGGCGTCCACCGGGCCGGGTTCGCCGCGTTGCTCACGCTCCAAGCTCGCGCGCCGGCGCCGCAGCTGCCAGGATTGCCAGCCGTTGAAGCCCAGCACCGCGGCGATGATCACGACTCCGACCGCCGCCAGCGCTTCCTGCAGGGGACCCATGGGTATGCCTTCCTCTCGATACGGGTGATGTGCCGCGACGATTCCGCGAAGCCTGCCTCAGGCGGCGACCATGCGCGTGGCGGTGTCCATGTCCACGGCCACCAGGCGGGAAACACCCTGTTCCTGCATGGTCACGCCCACCAGTTGCTCGGCCATCGCCATCGCAATCTTATTGTGCGAGATGAACAGAAACTGGGTCGCGTCGGACATGGTCTCCACCAGACGGGCGAATCGTTCGGTGTTCGCGTCGTCCAGCGGCGCGTCCACTTCGTCCAGGATACAGAACGGAGCGGGGTTGAGGTGGAAAATCCCGAACACCAGCGCGATGGCCACCAGCGCCTTTTCCCCGCCGGACAGCAGGTGGATGGTGCTGTTGCGCTTGCCGGGCGGCTGGGCCATCACCTGCACCCCCGCATCCAGGATTTCCTCGCCGGTCATGATCAGGCGCGCGGAGCCCCCGCCGAACAGCTCGGGAAACAGGCGTCCGAAGTGGCCATTGACCTCGTCGAAGGTCTGGCGCAACTGGGTGCGGGTCTCGGCGTCGATGCGCCGGATCGCGTCCTCCAGCGTGTTCGCGGCCTGTTCCAGGTCGGCGCTCTGGGCGTCCAGGAAGCCCTTGCGTTCGCGCGATTGCTGCAACTCGTCCAGCGCGGCCAGGTTCACCGCGCCGAGCGCCGCGATCTCGCGCTGCAGGCGCTGGGCGTCGCGCGCCAGCTGCTCGGGGCTGAGATCGCTGCGCGCGTCCAGCTCCTGTTGCACGAGCGCCGGATCCACCTGCGCCTCGGCCAGTTGCTGCTCGAACTGCTGGGCCTGCAGGCGCGCCTCCTGCTCCTCCAGCTGGCGCTGGCCGATGGCCGCGCGCAGCGGCTCGAGCTCGCGCTCGAGCAGGATGCGCTGTTCCTCGATGGCGCGTACCCTGGCGCTGAGTTCATCGTGTTCGGAGCGCCTCGCCTGCAGGCGCTGCTGGGCCTGCTCGCGCGCCTCCAGTGCGTCCTGCAGCCCGGCGCGGGCGCTTTCATCGTGCAGTCGCTCCAGTTCCTCGGCGGCCGCGCGCAGGCGCTCCAGCGCGGAATCGATCTGCTGCTGCGCCGTGGCGTCCATGCGCTGGGCATCGGCCATGCGCTGCTGCAGGCTGCGCACCGCATAGGCACTCTCCGCCTGCTCCTGCTCCAGGTTGCGCAAGGTGGCGCGGGCCTGCGTCAGCTCGGCCTGCTCGCGCAGGGCCGCGGTATCCAGATCCGCGTGCTGCTGCTGGCTGTTGCCCAGCTCCGCGTCGAGCTGCTCGAAGCGTGCCTCGCTCTCGGCCAGCTGCATCTGCAGCTCCTCCTCCTGCGCCGCCGATTCCGCGAGGTCGGAATCCAGGCGCTCGGCGCGGGCGGTGGTCTCCTGCTGCTGTTGCTGCAGCTTGAGCCGCTCCACCTGCACGCCGTGGGATTGCTGGGTGAGCGACTGCAGGTCGCGCCCGACCTGGGACAGCTGCTCCTGGGCGCGCGCGAACTCGGCCTCCGCCAGGGCGGCGGCGTCCTGCGCCTGTTCGGCCAGCAGTTGCTGCGCGCGCTGCTGGCGCTCCAGGTTGTCGATCTCCTGCGCCCGCGCCAGCAGCCCGGCCTGTTCGCTGTCCGCCGCGTACAGGCTCACGCTGTGGCGCGCGACCATGTGTCCTTCGGGCGTCGCCAGCACGGCCCCCGGCGCGAGGCTGTCGCGCCGCTGCAGGGCCTGGGACAGGGAGTCGGCCGTGTACACGGCGGCCAGCCAGTCCTCGAGCACGGCACGCAGCCCGGGGTCGCCCACGCGCAGCAGCGAGGCCAGCGGGCGCATGCCGGCCGGCGCGGGCGGCGGAGCGGCGCCCTGGGGCGGCGAGAAAAAACTCAGCTTGGCCGGCGGCGGATCGGCGGCCAGCGCGCCGGCGCCCTCCAGCGCACGCAACTCCAGCGCGGCCAGTCGCTCGCGCAGTGCCGCCTCCAGCGCGTCCTCCCAGCCGGGCTCGACCTGGATGCGGCTCCACAGCCGGGCCATCGACTCCAGCCCGTGGCGGGCCAGCCAGGGTTGCAGGCGCCCCTCCGTCAGCACCTTCTCCTGCAGCGCCTTGAGGGCCTGCATGCGCGCGCTGGTGGCGGTCAGCGTGGCCGCGGCCTCCTGGGCCTGCTGCTGGGCCTGCTGGCGCTCGGCCTGCAGGCGCGGCACGCGCTGCTGTCCTTCGTCGAAGGCGGCCTGGGCGCGCTCGCAGGCCGTGCGCAGCGCCAGGTGCTGCTGCTCCAGTTCGGCCAGGCGCGCCCCATCCGGCGAGGCGAGCTGCCGGCGCTCGGCCTGCAGGCGCTGCATGCGCTGCTCCACCGCCTGGCGCTGCTGGCCCAGGTTGCGCTGGCGCTCGGCCTCGGCCTGCAGGCGCTGCTGCGCCGCCGCCGCCTGCGCGCGACACTCGGCCGCCCGCATCTGCGCATCGGCCAGGCGCGCCTCCAGCGCCGGGATCAGCTCGCCCTGCTCTTCCACGCGCGCGCTCGCCTGCTGCTGCAACTGCTCGGCGGTCTCGATCTCGATGGCCGCGGTCTCGGCGTCGGCGCGCGCCTGCTGCTGGCGCTGCTGCCATTGCTCCAGCTGCTGCTGCAGTTCGGCGTGGCCGCGCTGCGCGCGCTCGCGAGCTTCGACGACGAAACGGATCTCGGCCTCCAGGCGCGCCACCTCCGCCTGCGCGGCGTACAGCTCCGCCTGCGCGCCGTTGAGGGTTTCGGCCGATGCGTACTGCGCCTGGCGCAGTTGCTCCAGTTCGGCTTCGGCCGCGCGCAGGCGCGCGGTGTGCTGCTCCAGCTCCAGCTGGGCACGCCCCGCCTGCTCGCGCAGGCGAGCCTGACGCTGCTCGGCCTCGCGCAGGCGCAGCAGCCACAGCGCATGCTGGCTGAACTGGCTTTGCGCCTGCAGCTCGTGGTAGCGCTGCGCCACCGCCGCCTGCTGCTCGAGCTTGTCGAGCTGGCCGCCGAGCTCGCGCAGGATGTCATGCACCCGCTGCAGGTTCTCGCGCGTGCCATGCAGCCGATTCTCGGTCTCGCGCCGCCGCTCCTTGTATTTGGAAACGCCCGCGGCCTCCTCCAGCATCACGCGCAGCTCCTCGGGGCGCGACTCGATAATGCGGCTGATCGTGCCCTGGCCGATGATGGCGTAGGAACGCGAGCCCAGGCCCGTGCCGAGGAAGATGTCCTGCACGTCGCGCCGGCGCACCGGCTGGTTGTTGATGAAATAGCTCGACCCGCCGTCGCGGGTGAGCACGCGCTTGACGGCGATTTCGGTGTACTGGCCGAAGCTGCCGCTGACCCGGTGGTCGCTGTTGTCGAACACCAGCTCCACGCTGCAGCGCCCGGCCGGCTTGCGCGAGCCCGAGCCGTTGAAGATCACGTCCAGCATCGAATCCCCGCGCAGCTCGGCGGCGCGCGATTCACCGAGCACCCAGCGCACGGCGTCGATGATGTTGGACTTTCCGCAGCCGTTGGGGCCCACCACGCCCACGCGCCGCCCCGGCAGGTTGAAGGACGCCGGTTCGGCGAAGGACTTGAAGCCGGCGAGCTTGATGGTGGACAGTCGCACGTTGCTGAAACTTGGTTTAAATAGCTGATTTCAAACGAAAAATATGCGGCTACGGCCGCATCGGCCCATGATAGCATCCGCGCCGCGGCGGCAATCGCCTGCCGGCCTTCGCCTGCGCCGCTTCGCCCGCTGCAGGATAATGCCGGGTTCCTCGATTCCCCTCTTTCCGAAGCCCGCCATCCAGGGCCGCCCGCCGCCATGAGCCCCAAGCATCCGAAGAGCCCCAAGAGTCCCAAGAGTCCCAAGAGCGACGCAAGCGCCGGGGATCGCGCCGACACGACGAGCCAGCGGGCCCCGTCGGCGGTCACGCAGCCAAGCAAGACCCTGCAGACCTTCCCGAACCCGGCGCCCGAGCGGGATTACCACATCCACATGCAGGTGCCCGAATTCACCTGCCTGTGCCCGCTGACCGGCCAGCCCGACTTCGCGCGCATCGACCTGGACATGATCCCCGATCGAGCCTGCATCGAGCTCAAGAGCCTGAAGCTGTACATGTGGAGCTACCGCAACGAAGGCGCATTCCACGAGAAGGTGACGAACACCATCCTGGAAGACATCGTGAAGGCCATCGCGCCGCGCTACCTGCGCGTGACCGCGCAGTGGTACGTGCGCGGGGGCATCTACACCAACGTGGTGGTGGAGCATCGCAAGCGCGGCTGGAAACAGGCCCCCACGGTCGACCTGAGCCGCTTCGCCACCGCCCAGCCCGCGCTGCCGCAGTCGGGACGCTGATCCGGCCCGATGCCCAGGCCGCCGGCTCAGCCGGCGCTGCGCACGAGCAGCACCGCCTGGGCGCTGCTCACGGCAATGGTGCCGCCGGGGCCGGGGGCGACGCCGTAGGGCGCGCCGAGCGAGGCGGGCAGCGGGCCCGGCAGGGGCAGTTCGCCGTCGGCGTGCCCGGCCACCGTGCGCAGCACGCCGTCGCGGCCCAGCGCGCGCAGCTTGCGATTGCCGGTGTCGGCGATGTAGAGCACGCCCGCGGCGTCGAAGGCGATCTGCTGCGGCCTGCGCAGGCGCGCGCTGGGGCCCGGGCCGTCGAGATCGCCGGGTTGTCCCGCCACTCCGGCCACCGTGCTCACCTCGCCATGCGGGCCGATGCGCCGCAGGTCGTGGTTGAAGTATTCGCTGACATAGATGCTGCCGTCGCCGTGCACGGCGATTCCCACGGGGGTGTTGAACAGCGCGTGCCGCAGGGGCCCGTCGCGGTGCTCGTTGATCCCGGGGGTGCCGGCCAGCGTGGACACCAGGCCGTCGCGACCGACGCGGCGGATGGTGTGGTTGTAGGCATCGGCCACCAGCAGGTCGCCGCTGCGCGGATCCACGGCGATGCCCACCGGATGGTTGAAGCGCGCCTGCGCGCCGGCGCCGTCGGCGTAGCCGGGCAGCTGATCGGCACCGGCCAGCAGGCTCACCACGCCATCGCGCACCACGCGCAGGGTGTTGGCGTAGGAATCGGCCACGTACACGGTGCCGTCGGCCCCCACCGCCACTGCGTCGGGACCGACGAAACCGGCCTGGGCCGCCGGTCCCTCGACCGTCTTGCGCAGTTCCGGCACGCCCGCCAGGCTGCTCACCGTGCCGTCGGGCGCGATGCGCCGCACCATGGCGTTGGCGGCGTCGGCCACGAGCACGCCCCCGTGGCGATCGGCGCACAAGCCCCGGGGATCGAAGAAACGCGCCGCGGCGCCCTGCGCGTCGACATGCCCGTGCTGGCGCGGATCGCCGGCCCAGAGCTCCAGGCTCCCGGGCTGCGCGGCCCACGCCGTGGCGGCCCAGGGCGCGGCTCCCGTGGCCGCGGCGGTGAAGGCGACTTGCAGGAACTGGCGACGGCGCAGGCTCATGGCTGCTTTCATTTGCGTAAATGCGAATGCTCGCATATTACGCCGCCCGGGCTTCCCCATCCGGATCCTCTCCGCCACCTCGCCAGAGGCCGCGAATCGCCGCGATGCCGACGGCGCCGGCGGCGCGCGCCAGCGCCAGATGCCCGGGCCCCAGGCCGCCCAGCGCGTACACCGGCAGACGCGCCTGGAGACAGGCTTCGCGCAGGCCCTCCCAGCCCAGGACGGGCGCTCCGGGATGACTGGCCGTCGGCAGCACCGGCGAGACGGTGGCCAGCGCCGCGCCGAGGCCGGCCGCCGCGTCCAGCTGCGCCGCATCGTGGCAGGAAGCCGCCAGCAGGAATTCCCCCGCGCTGGCGCCGCAGGCCTCGCGCCATGCAGGCTGCTCGAGCATGCGCGAAGGCAGGTGCAGGCCCTGGGCACCGAGTTCGCGCAGGCTGCGGAACACGCGCGCGGGAGCGGCTCGCGCCAGTCCGCCGGCGCCCAGCAGCAGCGGCGCGTCGTGCGCGGCGCAGCAAGCCAGCACCTGGCCGGCCAGCGCATGCCAGTGCCCGGGCTCGAGACCATGGGCCCGGAATTGCACCAGCAGCGATCCCGGCGCCTGCTCGGCAAGGCTGGCGCGCAGGGCGCGCAGGAAGTCCGCATCCCGGCCCCCGGGCTGGGGAGTGATCAGGTACAGCACCGGCAAGGCGCGATCCGGCCTGCGCGGCGCGGGGGCATCCGGCGCGGGGGCATCCGGCGCGGGGCCGGCGGGGGGCAGCTTCAATCAGGCACCGCGGCGGTCGACCAGCGCACGCGCGATGGTGCCGAGGTCGACATACTCGAGCTCCGCCCCGGAAGGCACACCGCGCGCCAGGCGGGTGATGCGCAGGTCCAGCGGCCGCAGCGTCTCGGCGATCACATGGGCCGTGGCCTCGCCTTCATTGGTGAAATTGGTGGCCAGGATGATCTCCTCCACCGCCTCCGCGCGCAGGCGCTCGACCAGGCGATCCAGCCCGATGTCCTTCGGCCCCATGCCGTCCAGCGGGCTGAGCCGGCCCATCAGCACGAAATACAGGCCGCGATAGCCCATCGACTGTTCCACCGCCGCCTGGTCGGCCGGCGTCTCGACGATGCACAGCAGCCTCCGGTCACGCCGGGCGTCGGAACAGGTGCTGCAGATGTCCGACTCGGTGTAGGTGTTGCACAGGCCGCAGCGCCGGATGGCCTGCAGCGCGCGCTGCAGCGAAAGCTGCAAGGCCTCCGCCGCCTCGCGATCATGCTGCAGCAGGTGGTAGGCCATGCGCGCGGCCGTCTTCGGCCCGACTCCGGGCAAGGCGCGCAGCGCGTCGACCAGCGCGTCCAGCGCCGGCACGCGCGTCGGGGCCTGCGGGTGATTCACGAGTCGCTCCGGGCTCGACGGGGACTCAGAACGGCAGCTTCATGCCGGGGGGCAGCGGCATGCCGGCGGTGGCCGCGGCCATCTTCTCCTGCGCGGTGGCCTCGGCGCGGCGCAGGCCGTCATTGAAGGCGGCGGCCACCAGGTCCTCCAGCATGTCCCGGTCCTCGCCGAGCAGGCTGGGGTCGATGCTGACCCGGCGCACCTCGTGCTTGCAGCTCATCAGCACCTTCACCAGGCCGGCGCCCGACTGGCCCTCGACCTCGATGCGCCCCAGCTCCTCCTGCACGCGCTTGATGTTGTCCTGCATCGCCTGGGCCTGCTTCATCAGGCCCGACAGTTGACCCTTGTTGAACATGAAAGCTCCTGCTTCGTGAATGTTCCATGCGGCGCCGGGCGCCGCGAAATGCCGCCCCGCGCAAGCGGGACGGCGCCATGTGCATCAGGCGTCCACCGGGCGCACCGAGCCGGGCACGATCTGCGCGCCCAGTTCATCGACCAGCTGACGCACCAGCGGATCGGCCGCGATGGTCTGCTCGGCCTCCTGCTGGCGCTGCGCGCGCAGTGCCGCCGCCCGCAGATGCGCGGTGTCGCGCACCGCGCCCACCTCCACGCGCAGCACGAGCTCGCGACCCAGGCGATCGGACAGCGCCGCCTGCACGCGCTCCAGGGCGCCGGCACGGGTGTATTGCTCGCTGGGTACGCGCAGCACCCACGCGCCCTCGCGCACTCCCACCCATTCGCTCTGCAGGGCCAGGCTGCGCGCCAGCGCCACCAAGGGCAACTCGCGTGCCAGCTCGGGCCAGTCCCCGAGCTCGCATTCGCCTGCGCCACTCCGCGGGCCGGCGGCGACCGCGGTTGCGCCCGCTGCCTCGGGTCCGGAGTCGGGCTCGTGCCGGTGCTCGGGTCGAGGCGCAGGCTCGGGTTCGGGCTCGGGTTCAGCGTCGCTGCCGCTCTGCCCGGCCGTGCCCCCATCGGGCCCCGCCCTGCGCGCGGGCGCTTCCACGGCCGGCGCCATGCGCGCGGCCTGGAGCGGTGCTGCGGAGGAAGGCGGCGTGGAAGCCGGCGGCGCGGAGGGAGCCGGCGCGGACGGGACCGCGGCCGGGCGCGGTGCGGACTCGTCGCCCTCGCCGCCCGCGGAGCGGCGCTCGATCGCATCGAGCCCGCGCGCGGCCGCGGCGGTGGACAGGGGCACGAAGGACAGCAGGCGCAGCATCACCATGCTGAAGCCGCACAGCGGGTCGGGCGCCAGGGCCAGCTCGCCGCGCCCCTGCAGGACCATGCTGTAGGCCAGTTGCAGGTTCTCCGGGGGCAGCGCGGCGGCCAGTTCGCGCAACGCGGCCGCGTCGGGGTCGTTCTCGTCCAGGCTCTGGGGCAGCACCTGCAGCACGGCCAGGCGCTGCAGCAAGGCGGCCAGGTCCTCCAGCGCCTGCGGCAGCGACAGCGCGCGCTGGTCCAGGGTCTCGGCGAGACCGAGCAGCGCCTGCGCGTCGGCGCGGGACAGCGCGCGCAGCAGATCGAACAGATAGCCGGAATCGACGGCGCCCAGCATCTGGCGCACGCCATCGGCGCTGACGCGCCCGGCATCGAAGGCGATGGCCTGGTCGGCCAGGGACAGCGCGTCGCGCATCGAGCCGCGGGCCGCTCGGCCCAGCGCCTGCAGCGCCGGGGCCTCGAAGTCCACGCCCTCGGCCCGCAGCACCTGCTGCAGGTGTTGCGCCACCGCCGCCGGCGGCACCGACTTGAGCGCGAACTGCAGGCAGCGGCTGAGCACCGTCACGGGCACCTTCTGCGGATCGGTGGTGGCCAGCACGAACATCACCTGCTGCGGAGGCTCCTCGAGCGTCTTCAGCATGGCGTTGAAGGCATGGTTGGACAGCATGTGCACTTCGTCGATCATGTAGACCTTGAAGCGACCCGCCGTGGGTTTGTAGACGGCCTGCTCGAGCAGGCGGGTCATGTCGTCCACGCCGCGATTGGAGGCGGCGTCCAGTTCGATGTAGTCGACGAAGCGCCCGGCGTCGATCTCCACGCAGGAGGGGCACAGGCCACAGGGCTCGGCGGTGATGTCGCCCTGCCCGTCGGCCCCGGTGCAGTTGAGGGATTTCGCCAGGATGCGCGCGATCGTGGTCTTGCCCACGCCGCGGGTGCCGGTGAACAGATAGGCGTGGTGCAGGCGCCGGCGCTGCAGCGCATGGGTGAGCGCGCGCACCACATGATCCTGTCCGACCAGGGTGGCGAAGGTCTTGGGGCGCCATTTGCGCGCCAGCACGGTACTCGACATGGGAGGGATTGTAAGGGGCCCCCGCGGCACGCAACCGCGGGTCATGCTTACAATAGACCCCGACGGGCCGCCCCGCATTGCGGCGCGGTGAACCTGGTCAGGCCGGGAACGGAGCAGCCACAGCCGTTTCCCGCAAGTGCCGGGGGTACGGCTCGTCACCCATTGCCGAGTTTCGTCGCGCTGTCGCGGACGGGATCGTGCCGAGACCTGGAACTTTCATGAGCGACCTGATCAAACACACCACCGATGCGTCCTTCGAGCAGGACGTGCTGAAGTCGTCGACCCCCGTGCTCATCGACTACTGGGCGGAATGGTGCGGCCCCTGCCGCATGGTGGCGCCGATCCTGGACGAAATCGCCGGTGAATACCAGGGCCGGCTCCAGATCATGAAGGTCAACGTCGATGAAAACCGCAACGTGCCGGCCAAGTACGGCATTCGCGGAATCCCCACCCTGATGCTGTTCAAGGGCGGCGAGGTCGCGGCGACCAAGGTCGGTGCATTGTCCAAATCCCAGCTGACCTCCTTCCTCGACGCGAATATATAATTCGGTCCAGGGCGTGGGTGCCGGCGGGTCTCGACCCGATCGGCCCCGCGGCCCCGGAACCGTGACAACCGCGGCGTAGCAGCCGCGGCCACACCCGCCGATGTGGGCGGGTACCCCGGCCTCGCAGCGCGCGACCCGCCAGGCACGGGCCGGAACCCCACAATCCCGAAGACGCCGGCCAGGCTGCCCATGCACGACATGGCAGGAGAGCCGGCGGTGCACCCGAAGCGAACAACCTCCGCTTTGCGTGCGGCCCGCAAGCCGCAGCCTCCCTTTCCCCGACAGCCCGTCCTTCCCGGATCCGCACGCCGCGTCGCGCAGGCCGTGCGGCGCGATCACCGGAACCCGCAGCCGATTCCCGCTCGCGCACCCGGTCCCCGTCGCCGATTTCCATCGCCATTTCCCCGCCAACCCCTGCCATGCACCTGTCCGAACTCAAAGCGATGCACGTCTCCCAGTTGCTCGAGATGGCAACCGCCCTGGAGATCGAAAACGCCAGCCGACTGCGCAAGCAGGAACTGATGTTCGCGATTCTCAAGCGCCGGGCGCGCACCGGCGAGCAGGTGTTCGGCGATGGCGTGATGGAAGTGCTGCCCGACGGCTTCGGCTTCCTGCGCGCGCCGGAATCGAATTACCTGGGCTCGCCCGACGACATCTACATCTCGCCCAGCCAGATCCGCCGCTTCAACCTGCACACGGGGGACTCGATCGAGGGTGAAGTGCGCGTGCCCAAGGATGGCGAGCGCTATTTCGCGCTGGTGAAGGTGGACCGCGTGAACGGCGTGACACCGGAGCAGAACAAGAACAAGATCATGTTCGAGAACCTGACTCCGTTGTTTCCGACGGAGCACCTGAAGCTCGAACGGGACATCCGCGCCGAGGAAAACATCATCGGTCGCGTGATCGACATGATCGCCCCCATCGGCAAGGGGCAGCGCGGCCTGCTGGTGGCCCCGCCCAAGAGCGGCAAGACCGTGATGCTGCAATCGATCGCCCATGCGATCACCGCCAACCACCCCGAAGTCGTGCTGATCGTGCTGCTGATCGATGAGCGCCCGGAGGAAGTCACGGAAATGCAACGTTCCGTGAAGGGCGAGGTGGTCAGTTCCACCTTCGACGAACCGGCCCTGCGCCACGTGCAGGTCGCCGAGATGGTGATCGAGAAGGCCAAGCGCCTGGTCGAGCTGAAAAAGGACGTGGTCATCCTGCTCGACTCGATCACCCGCCTCGCGCGTGCCTACAACACCGTGGTGCCGGCCTCGGGCAAGGTGCTCACCGGCGGCGTCGACGCCAATGCCCTGCAGCGCCCGAAGCGCTTTTTCGGCGCGGCCCGCAACATCGAGGAAGGGGGCTCGCTGACCATCATCGGCACCGCGCTGACCGACACCGGAAGCCGCATGGACGAGGTGATCTACGAGGAATTCAAGGGCACCGGCAACATGGAGATCCACCTGGACCGGCGCCTGGCGGAAAAGCGTGTGTACCCGGCGATCCTGCTCAACCGCTCGGGAACCCGGCGCGAGGAACTGCTGCTCAAGTCCGACATCCTGCAAAAGGCGTGGATCCTGCGCAAACTGCTCTATCCGATGGACGAGATCGAGGCGATGGAGTTCCTGCTGGAAAAGATGAAGCAGACCAAGAGCAACTCCGAGTTCTTCGACCTCATGCGCCGGGGAGGCTGAGTTCGCTTCCATTCGTGCGATAATGCTGGTCTTTGGCTAAGTACAGCGACCGCCCCGCCCCGAGTCCGTCAGGACCGCGAGAACAAGCGAGAGAGCTTGCGCGGATTCCTCGAGAAGGGCGGCAACACGCTACGGTTGCGCTGCGGCTGGTCTCCTTTTCCGGAAATTCACCATGAAACCTGGCATCCACCCCGAATACCGCGACGTGTGCTTCGTCGACCTGTCCAACGGCACGAAGTTCGTCATCCCCTCGACGGCGGCGACGCGCGAAACCGTGAAGATGGACGACGGCCGCGAGCTCCCGCTGTTCAAGCTGGACACCTCCTCGGAGTCGCATCCCTTCTACACCGGAACCCAGAAGAGCATCGACTCGCTGGGCGGTCGCGTGGACAAGTTCCGCCAGAAGTTCGCCCGCGCGGCGTCGGCCGGCGCGAAGAAGTGAGGTACCGCGGGACCGGCCCTGGCCGGCCCGTCCCCCTGGGGAATCCGACGGGCAGCCTGGCTGCCCGTTTTGTTTGGCCGATGGACCCTCGCAGCCCGACTCGATGAACTCCCGCGCCGAAACCTCGCGCGCACCGGCGCCCCGCCCGGTGGTGAGCAGCGAAAGCGTGGCACGCCTGCCGCGCTGGCCCCTGTGGCTGCTGTGCGTGGCGTACGTGCTTCCGGGCTATCTGGGCCGCGACCCCTGGACCGGCGACGGCCAGACCTTCGGGGTGGCCTGGCAGATCGCGCAGGGCCATTCCGGATGGCTGCAACCCAGCCTGTGGGGCCACTCCGTCAGCGGAGGCTGGATCGCCTACTGGCTGGGTGCGCTGGCCCTGAAGGCTTTCGCCGGCTGGTTCGGGGCGCCGACGGCCACGCGTCTGCCCTTCATGGTCCTGCTGGCGGTCTGCCTGGCCCAGGTGTGGCATGCGGCCTACCAGCTCGCCTTGCGCGACGAGGCCCAGCCCGTGCAGCCGGCCTTCGGCGAGCCCATCGCGCGCAAGGACTATGCACGCGCCATGGCCGACGGTGCCTTGCTCAGCCTGCTGGCCTGTCTGGGTCTGCTGGTGCGAGGGCACGAGACCACGCCGGCCCTGGTGCAACTGGCGGGGATCGGCAGCGTGCTGCTCGGGCTGGCGCTGCTGCCGCGACACCCCCTGCGCGCATGCCTGGCGCTGGCCGCGGGCCTGCTCGGGCTGGCCTTGTGCGGTGCGCCCTGGCTGGCGCTGTTCGCCGCGCTGCTCATCGCGGCGCTGCTGCCCGCATCCGCCCTGCGCGGCAGCCGCGCGGCAGCGGCGCTGACCCTGATGCTTTGCGTGGCGGCCTGCGCGGCCGTGCTGTGGCATCTGCACGGAGCCACCGAGGCCCGCATTCCCACGCTGCGCTCGGCGCAGCACCTGCTGGGCGTGCTGGCCTGGTTCCTGTGGCCGGCCTGGCCGCTGGCCGGGTGGGCGATCTGGCGCTGGCGCGCCTCGCTGGGTGCGTGGCATGTGCTGGCGCCCGTGGCGCTGGGCACGCTGTGCCTGTTCTCGTCCTTTCTCAGCAGTTCCGGCAGCGCGCCGCTGCTGCTGGTGCTGCCCGCGGCAGCCGTGCTGGCATCGCTGGCGCTTCCGGTGATGCGCCGCGGCAGCCTGGCGGCGCTGGACTGGTTCGCCCTCATGTTCTTCAGCCTGCTGGCCTTCGTGGTCTGGCTGTTGTGGATCGCCCTGCTCACCGGGGAGCCGGCGCATCCGGCCGCCAATATCGCGCGCCTCGCCCCGGGCTTCCATGCCCGGCTGCAACCCCTGCCCACCTTGCTGGCGCTGCTGGCCACGGCGGCATGGGCGGCCGTGGCGGCCTGGCGCGCTGGGCGCCATCGGCATCCGATCTGGAAAGGCATGGTGCTGTCGGCCGGCGGCGTGACCCTGGTCTGGGCGCTGGTCGGCACGCTGTGGCTTCCGGTGCTCGACTATGCCAGCAGCTATCGCAGCCTGGGAGAACAGGTGCGGCTGGCGCTGCGCGAGCACGGAGCCGGCCATGCGCCGCGCGTGCAGACCCTGGGACTCAACCCTTCGCAGCAAGGTCTGCTGGGCTACTGGAGCGACGCCCGTTTCGTGCCGGGCGCATGGCCGGAGTCCTGGCGTGCTCCCTATGTCCTCACCCTCACGCGGGGGGACTATCTGCCCTGGCCGGTGCACGGAAAGGTGCTGTGGAGCGGACACCGCCCCGGCGAGAACGACGAGTTGCTGCGCCTGTGGCGCCGCGATGACACGGGGCGCTGAAACGCGGGGACCGCTGCGCGAACTGCTGCGCCTGGCCGGCGCCGTGTTCGTGGGGCAGCTGGCGGTGGTCGGCTTCGGCGTGGCCGACACGGTCATGCTCGGCCGCGGCGGCGACACCCTGGGCCTGGCCACGCTGGCGCTGGGTCAGGCCGTGTACATGACCACCTACCTGGCCCTGGACGGCGTGACCCAGGCCCTGCTTCCGGCGCTGGGTCGCGAGGCCGGCGCCGCGCGGCTCGACCGCGTGGCCGCCGTGTTCCGCCAGGGGCTGTGGCTGGCGGCGATGCTGGCCCTGCTCGGCTGTGCGCTGCTGTTGTGGCCGCAGCCCTTGCTGCGCCTGACCGGCGAGCACGACGCGGCGCTGCCCGTGGAGTACCTGCGCCTGCTGGCGCTGGGCCTGCCGGCGGCGATGCTCTACCGCATCCACGTGGCGCTGGGCCAGGCCATCGGACGTCCGATGCTGGTGACCGTCCAGCAGGGGCTGGGCCTGGGCTGCAAGCTGCTGCTCAACGCCCTGCTGGTCGCGCCCGCGAGCCTCGGCTTGCACGGGCTGAGCGGCCACGGCGCGCTGGGCTGCGCGGCGGCCACCACCATCACCCAGTGGCTGCTGCTGGCCGGCGCCTGGCGCCAGCATGGGCGCGACCCGGCCTTGCGGCCCTTGCGCGCGCTGCGCCGCTTCGATGCTCCGCAGGCGCGCCAGCTTCTGCCCCTGCTTCGCCTGGGGCTTCCGATCGGCGCGACGGTCATGGTGGACGTGTCTTCCTTCACCGGCATGGCCCTGTTCATCGCCCGCACCGGCACCGTGCAGCTGGCCGCGCACCAGGTCGCCATCAGCGTGGCCACGGTGCTGTACATGCTGCCGCTGTCCATGTCCATCGCCACCGGCTCGATGGTGGCGCGCCAGCTGGGCGCGGCCCGCCCGCGGGGTGCCGTGCGCGCGGCCTGGAGCGGGGTGGGCGCGGCCATGGCGGTGGCGGCCGCGGCGGCTCTGGCGCTGCTGCTGCTGCGCGCGCCCGTCGCCGCCTGGTACAGCAGCGATCCCCGCGTGGCGGCCGTGGCCGCGCGCCTGCTCGCGCTGGTGGCGGCCTATCAGGTCTTCGATGCCCTGCAGGCCTGCAGCGCCTTCGCGCTGCGCTCCTGGCACGTGGCCGCCCTGCCCGGCGCCCTGTACGCGCTTGCGCTCTGGGGCGTGGGCCTGGGCGGCGGTTGCCTGGTGGGGCTGGACCTCGGCGGGCTGAGTCCGCCGGCGCTGCAGGGCGCGGCCGGATTCTGGGCCGCCTATTGCGCCGGCCTGGTCCTGGCCGCGGCCGGCATCGCCTCGCTACTGCTGCGGGTCACGCGGCGTCAGCTGGCGGCCGCCTGATCCGCGGCCCGCAGGCCTTCCATCTGCTGCTCCAGGTCCAGCCACTCCTGTTCGCAGGCTTCGATGTCCTGCGCCAGTTGCTTGAGCTCGCGCCCGGCCTCGGCGCGTTCGGCCGGACTGGGCGAGGGGTCGGCCAGTGCCTGCTCGAGCCGGGCGCGCCGGGCCTCCAGCGTCTCCAGGCGCCGCTGCGCGGCAGCCTGGGCCTGGCGCAGAGGCGCCAGCAGGCGATCGCGCTCGGCGCGCTGGCGCGCCGATGCGCGGCGCTGCTCACGCCGGTTCTCCGCCGCGGGTTGCACGCCCTCGCCCTCGCCCGCCGCGGGCGCCGGGCCGCCGGGCTCGCGGGCGGCCTGGCGCGCGCGCTCGAGCACCCAGCGCTGGTAGTCGTCCAGGTCGCCGTCGAAGGGGCGCACGCCCCCGTCGGCCACCAGCCAGTATTCGTCGCAGACGGCGCGCAACAGCGCGCGGTCGTGCGACACCAGCAGCATGGCGCCGCCGAATTCCTGCAACGCCAGGCTCAGCGCCTCGCGGGTGGGAAGGTCCAGATGGTTGGTGGGCTCGTCCAGCAGCAGCACGTTCGGGCGCTGCCACACGAGCAGAGCGAGCAGCAGCCGGGCGCGCTCGCCTCCGGACATCGTGCCCACCGGCTGAGCCGCCAGTTCGCCGCTGAACTGGAAACGGCCCAGCCAGTCGCGCCAGTCCTGCGTGGTGCCGGGGCGCTCGCTGGCCTGGGCCAGGCGCTGCAGATGCTGCATCGGGGTCTCGTCGGGACGCAGCACGTCCATTTCCTGTTGCGCGAAATAGCCCAGCACCACGCCTTCGCCCGGATGCAGGCTTCCGGCCAGCGGCTCGAGCACGCCCGCAAGGGTCTTCACCAGGGTCGACTTGCCCTGCCCGTTGGCGCCGAGCACGCCGATGCGCGCGCCGGCCAGCACATCGAGCTCCACCTGGCGCAACACCGGGGCCCCCGGCGCGAAGCCGCACTCCAGCCCGCGTGCGCGCAGCAATTGCTGGGGCTGTCGCTGCGGCTGCAGGAATTCGAACTGCAAGGGGTGGCTGAGCACCACGGGGGCCAGCAGTTGCATGCGCTCGAGCGCCTTGAGCCGGCTTTGCGCCTGGCGCGCCTTGGTGGCCTTGGCACGGAAACGCTCGACGAAGGAGTTCAGGCGCGCGATGTCGGACTGCTGGCGCGCGTAGGCCTGCGCCTGCTGGGTCAGCGCCTGCGCGCGCCGCTGTTCGAAGGCCGTATAGCCCCCCGCATAGCGACTCAGGCGCCCCTGCTCGAGGTGCACCGTCACGCGGGTGACGGCGTCCAGGAATTCGCGGTCGTGCGAAATCACCAGCAGGGTTCCGGGGTAGCGTCCCAGCCAGCTCTCCAGCCACACCAGCGCATCGAGGTCGAGGTGGTTGGTGGGTTCGTCCAGCAACATGCAATCACTGGGCTGGAACAGGGCCTGCGCCAGCGCCAGGCGCATGCGCCAGCCGCCGGAGAAACTGCGCACCGGCTGTTGCAGCGCGGCCTGCGCGAAACCCAGGCCGAGCAGCAGGGCCTCGGCGCGCGCGCGCGCACTGTAGGCCTGGGCGAGCTCCAGGGCCTCGGCCGCGGCGGCGATGCGCTGGGCATCGCCCTCGCGCTCGGCCTCGCGACTCGCGCACAGGGCCTCCTGCAACGCGATGTCGCCGCGGCAGACGAATTCGGCCGCCTCGCAATCCTCGTCCGGCACCTGTTGCGCCACCGAGGCCACGCGCCAATGGGCCGGGAATTCCAGCGTGCCGCCATCCTCGATGAGCTGGCCCAGCAGGAGTCCGAACAGCGAGGACTTTCCGGCTCCGTTGGCGCCCACCAGCCCGAGCTTCTCGCCGGCCTGCACGCTCAGGTCGGCGCCGTCGAGCACCGCCTTGGCGCCGCGGCGCAGGCTCAGTCCCTGCAGACGGATCATGCGTCGCCTTCCAGCGCCGCGGCCTCGACCAGGAACACCGCATCGTCACCCGCGCTGACCGGCAGCCAGTGCACCGCCAGGCGTGGAAAGGCCGCCTCGAAGTGCGCGCGCTCGTGGCCGATCTCCACCACCATCACGCCCTGCGGCCGCAGGTGGCGGCGAGCCTCGCGCAGCAGCCGGCGCACCAGATCCATGCCGTCGTCGCCGCCGGCCAGTGCCAGCCTGGGCTCGTGCAGGAACTCGCGCGGCAGCGCGCGCATCGACGCCTCGTTCACGTACGGGGGATTGCATAGCACGAGGTCGAAGCGCGCCTCGACCCCGAAGGCCTCGAACAGGTCCGAGCGCAGCAGGCGCACCCGGCTGCCCAGGCCGTGGAGTTCGACATTCGCGCGCGCCAGTTCCAGCGCCGGCGCCGAGATGTCGCTGCCCGTCACCTCGGCGCCGGGCCAGCGCTGGGCCGCCAGGATGGCCAGGCTGGCGCCGCCGGTGCAGAGCTCGGCGATGCGCGCGGGCTCGCTGCGCAACCAGGGGTCGAGGCCCTCGTCCAGCAGCTCGGCGATCAGCGAGCGCGGCACGATGGCGCGTTCGTCGGCCAGGAAACGCTGGCCGTGCAGCCAGGCCTCGCCGAGCAGGTAGGCCAGCGGGCGACGCGTGCGAACGCGCTGCTCCACCAGCTCGCGCAGGCGCTGCAGCACCGCTTCGGGCACGACGCGGCGCTGCAGCTCGGGCAGGCGCGCGAAACTCTCGAGCAAGGGCCAGCCCAGGCAGTGCAGCAGCATCCAGGCGGCTTCCTGCGCGGCATCCTCGGTGCCCTGCCCGTAGCTCAGGCCGGCGTCGAGCAGTCGCTGCTCGGCTTCGCGCCAGGCCTGCGAGAAACGAAACCCGGGCATCAGGCCGCCAGCGCCTCGAGGGTGCGCCGGTACACCCCGGCCAGGGGTTCGAGAAAACGCAACTCGATGTGCTCGTCGATCTGGTGGATGCTGGCGTTGGGCGGGCCGAATTCCACCACCTGCTCGCAGACCTTGGCGATGAAGCGGGCGTCCGAGGTGCCGCCGGTGGTCGACAACTCGGCGCGCGCCCCGGTTTCCCCGGCGATCGCCTCGATCAGGGCGCGCGAGAGCTCGCCCGCGGGCGTCAGGAAGGGCTCGGCGCCCAGGGTCCATTGCAGGGTGTGCGGCACGCCGTGGCGCTGCAGGACCTCGACCACGCGCTGCTGCAGTCGGGGTGCCGGGGATGCCGGGCTGAAACGGAAGTTGAAACTCAGTTCCAGCTCGCCGGGAATCACGTTGCCCGCACCGGTCCCGGCGTGCAGGTTGGACACCTGCCAGGTGGTGGGCGGGAAATGCTCGTCGCCCTCATCCCAGACCGTGGCGGCGAGTTCGGCCAGCGCCGGCGCCAGCAGATGCACGGGGTTGCGCGCAAGCTGCGGATAGGCGACATGGCCCTGCACTCCGTGCACGGTGAGCTTGCCCGACAGCGAGCCCCGGCGCCCGTTCTTGATCACGTCGCCCAGGGTCCCGGTGCTGGTCGGCTCGCCGACGATGCACCAGTCCAGGCGCTGGCCGCGGCGGCGCAGTTCCTCGCAGACCTTGACCGTGCCGTCGCGCGCCGGGCCTTCCTCGTCGCTGGTGAGCAGGAAGGCGATCGAGGCGCGAGGCCGCGGATGGGCCTGCAGGAACTGTTCCACGGCCACCACCATCGCCGCCAGCGAGCTCTTCATGTCGGCCGCGCCGCGCCCGTACAGGCGCCCGTCGCGCACGCTGGGCTCGAAGGGATCGCTGCTCCAGGCGCTCAGCGGGCCGGTGGGGACCACGTCGGTGTGGCCGGCGAACACCAGCACCGGAGCATCGGCCCCGGCGCTGCCCGGGCGCAAGGCCCACAGGTTGTCGACCCTCCAGTCGTCGGGGCCGCTGGTGATGGTTTCGCAGGCGAAGCCGCAGGCGCGCAGGCGCTCGGCGAGCAGTTGCTGGCAACCGGCGTCGGCCGGGCTCACCGAGGGGCGGCGGATGAGTTCGCGCACCAGGTCCAGCGTCGGGGTCGGCGCGGGCGCGGGGCTTGGGGATGGCATGGGGGGATTCACTGCCCTTCGAGATCGAGCGAGATGTCGCGGAAGGAGGGTTCGTCGGCTTCCGAGGCGGCGGCCTGCGCCGTCGGCTTGGCGGAGAAGTCGTTCTGCAGGCGCCACAGCAGGTTGGTGGGCGAATCGGCCGCCGCCAGCGCTTCCTCGCGCGCAACGCGCCCGTCACGCACCATGTCGGCCAGGCACTGCTCGAAGCTCTGCGAGCCCTCCGCCATGGACTTTTCCATCGCCTCGCGCACTCCGCCGAGGTCGCCCTTGACGATGAGTTCGCGGATCAGCTGGGTGTTCAGCAGCACCTCGACGGCCGGGATGCGCCCGCCCGACTGCGCCGGCAGCAGGCGCTGCGAGATCACCGCGCGCAGCCCGGCGGCCAGGTCCGACAACAGCGCCGGGCGCATGTCCAGGGGGAACAGGCCGAGAATGCGGTTGAGGGCCTGGTGGCTGTTCGAGGCGTGCAGCGTGGCCAGGCACAGGTGCCCGGACAAGGCGTAGCTCAGCGCCGCGGCCATGGTCTCGCGGTCGCGGATCTCGCCGATCATGATGCAGTCGGGGGCCTGGCGCAGCGCGTTCTTCAGCCCGATCGCAAGGTCGCGTGCGTCGATCCCGATCTCGCGCTGGTTGACGATGGAGCGGCGGTTGCGGAACAGGTACTCGATCGGCTCCTCCAGCGTGAGGATGTGTCCGCTCATCTGCTGGTTGCGATGGTCGAGCATGGAGGCCAGCGTGGTGCTCTTGCCCGAACCCGTGGAGCCGACCACCAGGATCAGCCCATGGCGCTGCTTGACCAGATCGGCCAGCACCCCGGGCAGGTTCAGGCTGTCCAGCGCGGGAATCTCCCCGGGGATGTAGCGCACCACCACGGCCACGGTGCCGCGCTGCAGGAAGGCGCTGACCCGGAAACTGCCCAGCCCCTCGCGCGCGACGGCCAGGTTGAGCTCTCCGCGCTCGTGCAGCTCGCGCATGCGCGGCTCGTCGATGATCTCTCCCAGCAGCTTGGCCGGATCCTGCGCCGAGATGACCTGGCGATTGATCGGCACCGATTGGCCGTTGATGCGGATCTGGATCGGCGCGTTGGCACTGACGTACAGATCCGAGGCCTTCTTCTCGGCCATCAACTGCAGCAGCCGTTCCATGGTGGACATCGGGTTTCTCCGCCGGGTGGATGCGCGCTCGCGGGGCGACGACGCTCAGTCGCGCAGCAGTTCGTTGATCGCGGTCTTCGACCGCGTCTGCGCGTCCACGCGCTTGACGATGACCGCGCAGTACAGGCTGTAGCGACCGTCGGCGCTGGGCAGGTTGCCCGACACCACCACCGAGCCCTCGGGCACGCGGCCGTACATGACCTCGCCGGTGGCGCGGTCGTAGATCTTGGTGGACTTGCCGATGTACACACCCATCGAGATCACGCAGTTGTCCTCGACGATCACGCCCTCGACGATTTCGGAGCGCGCGCCGATGAAGCAGTTGTCCCCGATGATGGTCGGGTTGGCCTGGATGGGTTCGAGCACGCCGCCGATGCCCACGCCGCCCGACAGGTGCACGTTGCGCCCGATCTGCGCGCAGGAGCCCACGGTGGCCCAGGTGTCCACCATCGTGCCCTCGCCCACGTAGGCGCCGATGTTCACGTACGAGGGCATCAGCACCACGCCCGGGGCCAGGTAGGCGCCGTGCCGCGCCACCGCCGGGGGCACCACGCGCACGCCGGTGGCGCGCATCTCGTCCTCGCCCAGGCGGCTGAACTTGGTTTCCACCTTGTCGAAGAAATGCAGGTCGCCGGCGCGCATCATCTCGTTGTCGGTCATGCGGAAACTCAGCAGCACGGCCTTCTTGACCCACTGGTGCGTGACCCACTCGCCGTCGATCTTCTCGGCCACGCGCATGCGCCCTGCGTTGAGTTCGGCCAGCACCTGCGAGACGGCGTCGCGCAGCTCGCTGGGCGCCGACTGGGGCCCGTATTCGGCGCGCTTTTCCCAGGCCTGGTCGATGATGGTCTGAAGTTGCTTGCTCATGAGTGGTTGCTTGGTTGCGTGGATCAAAGACCGCGTGCGTACGCCGCGATGCGTTCGGCCGCCTCGACACATTCGTCGACTCCGGCCACCAGCGCCAGACGCACGCGGCCGGCGCCGGGATTGCGCCCGTCCTGCTCGCGCGCCAGCAGGCTTCCCGGCAAAACCGTGCAATTGTAGTTTTCGAGCAGGCCTCGGGCGAAGGCGACATCGTCGCCGGGGGTTCGCGCCCACAGATAGAAGGCCGCGTCGGGCAACGAAACGTCCAGCACCGGCTGCAGGATGGGCAGCACGCGCGCGAATTTCTCGCGGTACAGGCGCCGGTTGTCCTCCACATGCTGCTCGTCGTTCCACGCCGCGATGCTGGCCTGCTGCACCGCCGGCCCCATGGCGCTTCCGTGGTAGGTGCGGTAGAGCAGGAAGGACTTCAGCACCCGCGCGTCGCCGGCGACGAAGCCCGAGCGCAATCCCGGCACGTTCGAGCGCTTGGACAGGGAGCTGAGCATGACCAGGTTGCGCAGGTCATGGCGCCCCAGTTCGCGCGCTGCCTGCAGGCCGCCCAGGGGCGGATGCTCGCCGAACCAGATCTCGCCGTAGCACTCATCGCTGGCGATGACGAAGCCGTGCCGGTCCGACAACTCGAACAGGCGCTTCCATTCCGCCAGGCCCATGACCGCGCCGGTGGGGTTGCCGGGCGTGCACACGTACACCAGCTGGGTGCGCCGCCATTCATCCTCGGTCACGGTGTCCCAGTCCAGCCCGAAGTTGCGCGCCGGGTCGGCGGGCACGAAGCGGCAGTCGGCTCCGGCCAGAAGCGCCGCGCCCTCGTAGATCTGGTAGAAGGGGTTCGGGCTGAGCACCAGCGCGCCGGGGCGCCCGGGGTCGATGACCGTCTGCGCCAGCGCGAACAGGGCCTCGCGCGAGCCGTTGACCGGGATCAGCTGCGTGGCCGGGTCGAGTTCCACGCCGTGACGGCGCCGCGCCCAGTTCGCGCAGGCCTGGCGCAGCTCCAGGCTGCCCAGCGTGGCCGGATACACGGCCAGCCCGTCCAGATGATCGACCAGGGCCTGGCGTATGAAGGCCGGGGTCGGGTGACGCGGCTCGCCGATGCCCAGGCTGATCGGTCGCAGCGCGGGGTTGGGGCGCAGGTCACGCGTGAGCTCCCGCAGCTTTTCGAAGGGATAGGGACGGAGTCGGTCGAGCAGCGGGTTCACGGTACGGGAGGGAATCAAAACGCTTCATTCTAGGAAGGGTCCGCGCATGCGCGCGAATTCCTTCGAGGTTACACATTATTACCTGCATGCTGTCGCGCAATCGCGGAGCCGCGGCGTTATCGCCACGTACGGCCCAGTCACCGGCGCCACGCCGCTACCGCCCATGTCCCTGACCGCCTATGCTCCCACGCATGTCCGAGCCGACCACGCCCCGTCCGTGACCGCCCGTCCCGCGCTGGATCGCTTCTGCCTCGAGGTGCGCCCGCGCGCCATGCGCCTGGCGCTGCTCGAGACCGGCGGCAACAGCCACGTGGCCGCCGATCTGGTGCAGGACAGCCTGGAACGCCTGGTCTCGCGCTATGCGGACAAGCCGCAGGCCGAGTGGGCGCCCTTGTTCTACGGCATCCTGCGCAACCGCATCACCGACTGGCATCGCCGTCGCAAGGTCGAACGCGTGTTCGACTTCTTTTTCGCCAGCGACGAGGATGCCGAGGGCGAGGCTCCCGGCTGGGAAGCCCTGGCCGACGAGGCGCCGGGCCCCGAGCAGCAGCTGGGCAGCCTGCAGCTGGCCGGGCGCATCGCCGATGCCCTGGCCCGCCTGAGCGCGCGCCAGCGCCAGGTCTTCCTGCTGCGCGAGATGGAAGACCTGACCATCGCCGACACCGCACGCGCCATGAGCATCAGCGAAGGCAGCGTGAAAACCCATCACCTGCGCGCGCTCACTCGCCTGCGCGAGTGGCTGAGGGACGATAATCCGGCATCGGGGGGGCCCGAACACCATGCATGCTGAACACATTCCGGGAATCGAATCTGTGGGCGCCGACCCGCGCGCCCTGGCGGATCGCTGGCGCGCCGGCTGCCTGGACGCGGACGAGTCACGGCGCTTCGAGCAGGCCATGGCCGCCGACCCGGCGCTGGCGAGCCATGCCCGCTACGGGCGCGATCTGGCGCAATCCCTGCAGGGGCTCGGGCGCCTGGCCGCGCGGCGCGGCGCGCACGGCCGGCGCCTGCGCTGGGGGCGCGTGCTGGCGGCCGGCATGGTCACCGCGGGCCTGGCCGGCCTGAGTTTCGGGCTGCTGCCCACGCTGCTGCACGCCTCGCCGGGCGGCACCTCGACCCGCGCGGCGGTGCAGTCCAGCCCGCAGGTCGCCGATGCCGTGCAGAACCTGGATTTCTATGAATGGCTGGCCTCGCACCCGCAGGCCCTGGGCACGGAGGGCGGCCATGGCGGCGCGGCCTGAGCTGCACCGGGCCTTGCTCGGCGCGGTACTGGCAGTACTCGCGGCGCTGGCCTGCCTGGGCACGCCGGCGCAGGCCCAGGTGCCCCGCGGCCGCCCCGGCGGCCCGCACTGGCAGCAGCGCGTGCAGCGCTGGGAGCGCCTGCCCCCGCAACGCCGGCAGGACATCCTGCGCGAGCAGCAGCGCTATCGCCGCCTGTCTCCGCAGCAACAGCAACGACTGTTCGAACAGTACCGGCGCCAGCGGCGCTGATCCCCGCGAGGCGCCCCCTGCGGGGGTGTCGAGGCACCCCTCCCCCCGTCATTTCACGGCCAGGGAGACGGGATAGGAGCCGGCCGCCACGCTGGGCGTGGGCAGGGGACTGAGCCCGCCGCCGCTGCCGATGCTGTACTCGGAAATGGCCTGGTCGTCATAGTCCGCCGCATAGAGATAGCTCCCCGTAGGATCGATGACCATGCCCACGGGCTGGGCCAGGGTCGCGACCGCCGGGTAGCTCAGCGGGCTCAGCACCCCTGCGCCGCCGATCGCGAACTCCTGGATTTCGTTCGCGCCCCTGCAGGCGACGTACAGGCGGCGGCCCGTGGAATCGATGACGAGGGCCGTCGGGGTGCTCGCCGTGGCCACCGGCGACGAGGGCATGACACTGAGCGTCCCGCCGCTGCCGACCGCATAGGCGGTAATGTCCCCGCTGTGCTGATTGGCCGTGTAGACATAGCGGTCCGTCGGATCGACCTCGACATCCCCGGGAAGGATGCCGACTCCACCGACGCTGGCCGGCGTCATGAGACCGAGCAGGCCGCCGCTGCCGATGCTGAACTGGTACATGACGCTGTTCGTGCTGTCGGCCGAATACAGGTTGCCGCCCGTGGGCGAGATACCGATCACTTCGTCCACGCCGGAGGTGGTGAAGGCCGCGGGCGACATCGGAGTCAGTGTCCCGTTGCTGCCGATGGCGTACTGGGCGATGTCGGCGCTGCCGGTCCCCGAGGCATACAGGTAGCGTCCCTGCGGGTCGATGGAAAGGTAATCGGCATTGGTGACCGTGGTCACGGCCGACGGGCTCAGGGGCGTGAGGGTGCCGTTGCTGGTGATCGCGTACTGCGAGATCGTGCTGCTCTGGGCATTGGTGACATAGGCATAGTAGGCGACAGGATCCGTGACGATGAAGGTGGGCTGGACCTGAGTGGGAACGCTCGCGGGGCTCAGGGGCGTGAGCTCGCCGCCGATGCCGATGCCGTACTCCAGCACCTGGTTGCCGTAGTAGTCCACCGCGTACAGGTGATCGATGGCCTGGCAGAGCACGCTGACGCCGCTCACATTGGCCTGGACCGCGGAGCCCGCGCCCGCCGTGACCGCGCAGGTCTGGGCCGAGGGCTGGGTTCCCACCGTGACCATGTAGGCGCTGCCGGCTGCCACCGGCGTGGAGAAGGTGAAGCTGCCGTTGCCCGTCAGGGTCAGCGGATCCCCCTCGTTGTTCACCAGCGTGAGCTGCTGGCCGCTGGCCAGCCCGCTGAGGGTCCCGCCCACCGTGTAGGTGGTGGCCGTGCAGGTGACGGTGCTGGTATCGGGCGTGGCCGAGGTCCCCGTGCCGGCGCTGACGGTGCACACCTGTCCCGTCGGCTGGGTCTGCACCCGGATCGTGTACGAGGCGCCGCTGGCGACCTTGGAGCCAAAGCTGAAGGCCCCGTTACCCGTCAGGGTCAGCGCATCGCCCCCGTTGTCGCTCAGGGTCACCGAGCTGCCGCTGCTCAGGCCGCTGAGCGTGCCGCCCACGGTGTATCCGGGCAACTGGCACACCACCGCCACATTGCTCACGTTGCTGGTGATCGCGTAGCCCACGCCCCGGTTGACGCTGCAGGGCTGCCCGTTGAGGGGCTGGCTGCTCACCGTGACCAGGTAGTTGGAGTCGGGCGCGAGCAGTTGCGCGAAGGTGAAGCTGCCATTGGCCCCGAGGGTCAGCGCCGGGCCCCCGTTGTCTTGCAGCGTGAGCTGCGCCCCGCTGGCCAGCCCGCTGAGGGTGCCTCCCACGGTGAATGCGCTGTTCTGGCACACCACGCTGATATTGCTCACGTCGGCGCTCAGCCCGCTTCCGCTGGCGTTGCTCAGGGTGCAGGTCTGCCCGACGGGCTGACTACCCACCGTGATCGAATAGGCTCCCCCCGCCGCGATGGGCGTGGCGAAGCTGAAGGCTCCGTTCGCCAGCAGCGCCAGCGAGTCCGCGCCGTTGTCCAGCAGGGTCACGGTCTGCCCCGTGGCCAGGCGACTGAGCGTGCCGCTGACGGTGTAGCTGGCCCCCGAGCTCGAGCCACTGCTGCTGGCTCCGCATCCACAGTTGCAGCCGCCCAGCGCAAGGCTCAGCGCAAGGGACAGCGCAAGGACGAGCCATCCAGGCCGCGGCGACAGCCAGCAGCCTCGCCGCGCGATCGAGACGAATTCCGCCATATGCGCTCCCCCTGCAGGTCGCTCCCGACGCATCGCCCGGCGCGGCCCCACGCATCGGTGGGCCATTGCCCCGGATCGAATTCCGGGGCAATGCGCGCTGCAGGCAATCGCAGGCTTTTGCGATATGGAGAGGCAATATAGGGAAAATATTCCCGATATATTCAGCTACTTTTCCGATAAAACCGGAAAATCACGACGGATTCATTCCAGCGCTTCGCGCCATGCCCATGCCGGACCCGCCGGCCGTCAGCGGGGGGTCCGCACGCAGTCGATGCAATAGCGCTTGCGGCCGTCGCCGTCCTCTTCCTCCACCAGCCCGTGAATATCGGTGGCGAAACCCGGGAACTGGCGATTGAAATCGCGGGCGAACTGCAGATAACGCACGATCTTCGCATTGAAACGCTCGCCCGGAATCAGCAGCGGAATACCCGGCGGGTAAGGAGTCAGCAGGGCCGTGGTGATACGCCCCTCGAGCTCGTCGATGGCCACGCGCTCGATGTCGCGGTGGGCCATGCGCGCATAGGCCTCGGTGGGAGTCATCGCCGGCTGCAGGCTCGACAGGTACATCTCGGTGGTCAGGCGCGCCACGTCGTGTCCCTGGTAGGCGGTGTGGATGCGCTGGCACAGGTCGCGCAGGCCGACGCGCTCGTACATCGGATGCTGCGCGACGAACTCGGGCAGGATGCGCCACAGCGGCTGGTTGCGGTCGTAGTCGTCCTTGAACTGCTGCAGCGCGGTCAGCAGGGTGTTCCAGCGGCCCTTGGTGATGCCGATGGTGAACATGATGAAAAAGCTGTAGAGACCCGTCTTCTCGACGATCACCCCATGCTCGGCCAGGTACTTGGTGACCACCGCCGCCGGGATGCCGGTGGCGGCGAAGTTGCCGTGCAGGTCCAGGCCCGGCGTGATCACCGTGGCCTTGATCGGATCGAGCATGTTGAAGCCCGGCGCCAGCTCGCCGAAGCCGTGCCAGTCGTGGCCGCTGCCCAGCACCCAGTCCTCGCGCGCACCGATGCCCTCGGGCGCCAGTTCCTCCTCGGGGCCCCACACGCGGAACCACCAGTCGTGCCCGAACTCCTCGGCCACCTTGCGCATCGCGCGGCGGAAATTCAGCGCCTCGACGATGCTTTCCTCCACCAGCGCGGTGCCGCCGGGCGGCTCCATCATCGCCGCGGCCACGTCGCAGGAGGCGATGATGGCGTATTGCGGAGAGGTCGAGGAATGCATCAGGTAGGCCTCGTTGAAACGCGGCCGGTCCAGGCTGCGGGTCTGCGAGTCCTGCACCAGGATCTGCGAGGCCTGGCTCAGGCCGGCCAGCAGCTTGTGGGTGGATTGGGTGGAGAACACCATCGACTCGCGCGTGCGCGGCCTGCCCTCCCCGATCGCGTGCATGCCGGCATAGAAGGGATGGAAGGTGGCGTGCGGCAGCCAGGCCTCGTCGAAATGCAGGGTGTCGATGTAGCCGTCGAGCATCTGCTTGATGGTGTCGACGTTGTACAGCACGCCGTCGTAGGTCGACTGCGTGATGGTGAGCACCCGCGGCTTGACCTTGCCGGCCAGGTGCGCGGTCAAGGGGTTGGAGGCGATCTTGCGCTCGATGTTCTCGCGCTGGAACTCCTCGCGCGCGATGGGCCCGATGATGCCGTAGTGGTTGCGCGTGGGCGTGAGGAACACGGGCAGCGCGCCGGTCATGATGATCGCGTGCAGCACGCTCTTGTGGCAATTGCGGTCCACCACCACCACGTCGCCGGGCGCCACCGTGGAGTGCCACACCATCTTGTTGGAGGTGGACGTGCCGTTGGTGACGAAGAACAGGTGGTCGGCGTGGAAGATGCGCGCGGCATTGCGCTCGGACGCGGCCACGGGGCCGGTATGGTCGAGCAGCTGGCCGAGCTCGTCGACCGCGTTGCACACATCGGCGCGCAGCAGGTTCTCGCCGAAGAACTGGTGGAACATCTGCCCCACGGGGCTTTTCAGGAACGCCACGCCTCCGGAGTGTCCGGGGCAGTGCCACGAGTAGGAACCGTCGGCCGCGTAGCCCACCAGCGCGCGGAAGAAGGGAGGCGCCAGCGAGTCCAGGTAGGACTTGGCCTCGCGGATGATGTGACGGGCGACGAACTCCGGCGTGTCCTCGAACATGTGGATGAAGCCGTGGAGTTCGCGCAGGATGTCGTTGGGGATGTGCCGCGAGGTTCGGGTCTCGCCGTACAGGTAGATGGGGATCTCGGCATTGCGGAACCGGATCTCGCCGATGAACTGGCGCAGGGTCTTGATCACCGGCGCTTCCTCGCCCGGCTCCACCGAGGCGAATTCCTCGTCGTCGATGGACAGGATGAAGGCGCTGGCGCGCGACTGCTGCTGCGCGAAACTGGCCAGATCGCCGAAACTGGTCACCCCCAGCACTTCGCTGCCCTCGGCCTCGATGGCAGCGGCCAGCGCGCGAATGCCCAGCCCGGAGTTGTTCTCGGAACGAAAGTCCTCGTCGATGATGACGATCGGAAAGCAAAAGCGCATGGTGGAGCCGTGCCGTTGCGGGGGCCCGCCACCGGGCCTGCGCGCGCAAGTGTAGAGCAGGCCCGTGGGGTTGGCGCGCGCGGCCCCGCCGCGTCGGCGCCGCCTTGTCTATGATGACGTCGTCGCAGCTACCCGTTTCGCCCCACGCCATGCCGAGCACCCCGCTGCAATGGTGGATCGCCGCCGCCGTGCTGGTCGCCCTGGAACTGGGCAGCGGCAGCTTTTACCTGTTGATGCTGGCGGTGGGCGCCGCCGCCGCCGCGCTGGCGGCCCACCTGGGCCTGGGGCCGGCCCTGCAATGGAGCGTGGCCGCGCTGGTGGGCATCGGGGCCGTGGCCCTGCTGTACCTGATGCGCCGGCGAGCGCCGCGGCGCTCCACCCAGTCCAACCGCGACATCAACCTGGACATCGGCTCGGTGGTGGAAGTCCGGCTCTGGGACGATTCCGGCAATGCGCGCGTGCGCTGGCGCGGCACCGAATGGCAGGCGCGCCTGGGGCGCGGCCGGGCCCTTCCCGGGCGCTTTCGCATCGCGGCCGTGGACGCCAACACCCTGGTGCTGGATGCGCTGGACCAGGCCCCCTCCCACCCCTCCTGAATCCGGAGCCCCGTCATGGAATTCGCCGTCATCCTCGTGGTCATCGCCGTGCTGGTGGCATCCCGCGCCATCAAGGTGGTCCCCCAGCAGCATGCCTGGGTGGTGGAGCGCCTGGGCAAGTTCGACCGCACGCTGCCCCCCGGGCTGAGCCTGATCGTGCCCTTCGTCGAGCGCGTGGCCTACCGCCACATGCTCAAGGAGGTGCCGATGGACATCGCCAGCCAGGTGTGCATCACCCGCGACAACACCCAGCTCACGGTCGATGGCATCCTGTACTTCCAGGTCACCGACCCGATGCGTGCCAGCTACGGTTCCTCGAACTACGTGCTGGCCATCTCGCAGCTGGCGCAGACCACGCTGCGCTCGGTGATCGGCCGCCTGGAGCTCGACAAGACCTTCGAGGAGCGCGATTTCATCAACCACAGCGTGGTGTCGGCGCTGGACGAAGCTGCGGCCAACTGGGGCGTGAAGGTGCTGCGCTACGAGATCAAGGATCTGACCCCGCCGGCCGAGATCCTGCACGCCATGCAGCGCCAGATCACCGCCGAGCGCGAGAAGCGCGCGGTCATCGCCACCTCCGAGGGCACGCGCCAGCAGCAGATCAACCAGGCGGAGGGTGAGCGCCAGGCCGCCATCGAGCGTTCCGAGGGCGAACGCCAGGCGGCGATCAACCGGGCGCAGGGCGAGGCGGCGGCCATCGAGGCGGTGGCCGCCGCCACCGCCCACGCCATCGAACTCGTGGCCCAGGCCATCGGCAAACCCGGCGGCAGCGACGCGGTGCAGCTCAAGGTCGCGCAACAGGCGCTCGATGCCTACGGCCGCCTGGCCAAGTCCAGCACCACGCTGGTGGTCCCGGGGGACATGAGCCAGGCCGCCGGCCTGATCGCCTCCGCGATGGCGGTCTGGAAGACCGGCGCCGACAGCCTCGAGCAGCGCGGCGCGCGCTGAACGCGAAACGCCGGGCGCGTCTGCGCCCCTGCCGCCCCGGTCGCGACAGGGGCTTGGTGGCGACTCCTGCAGGCGGGCTTCCAGGCATGTTCAGATGCGGGCACCGCGGCGCAATGTCGCGTCGCGCTCGATGCGTCTCGTACGCAGGAGGAACCCGCCATGCCCCCATCCACGTTCCGCGCGCTGTGCGCGCTTGCCACCGCGGGCGCCCTGTCGGCACTGGCCACGCCAACGGCGCGTGCCGTCTGCGCGGTGCACGCGCTGCATGCCTTCGCCGCCGACGGTGTCGACGGCACCCGCCCGGGCGACGGGCTGCTGCTCGGCGGCAACGGACATCTGATAGGCGTGACCACGGGCGGCGGCGCCTTCGGGCATGGCACGGTGTTCGATCTGTCCCCTGGTGGCAGCGAGACCATCCTGCACGACTTCCATGACGGCCCCGCCGATGGCGCCGGCCCCACGACACCGCCAGCCATCGCTGCGGACGGCAGCCTGTACGGCACCACCTATTTCGGAGGCGCCCACGGCCATGGTGCCGTCTATCGCCTGCAGCTTACGGGCGCGTTCAGCCTGGTGCACTCCTTCTCCGCCGACGACGGAGCGAGCCCAGACTCTCCGTTACTGGCCGCGCGCGACGGCGCCCTGTACGGGACCACGCTGCGCGGAGGAAGCCATGACCAGGGGGTGCTGTACCGCATCACGATGTCGGGCGCCTTCGAACTGCTGCACGCCTTCGGCGCCGCCGGGGACCTGCGACATCCCGCGGGGCCGCTGGTGCAGGCCCGCGACGGCACCATCTACGGGGCCGGTATCGACGGCGGCAGCGAGGGGGCCGGAGGCGTGTTCGCCTGCTCCCCGCCGGGCCAGGGATCACGCGTGCTGGTCTCGCTGCGGGCGCAGACCGATTGCGGCATGCCGATGAGCGGGGTCATGCAGACACGCGACGGCTCGCTGGTCGGCACCGGTTACGTCGGCGGGCCCCTCAACGCGGGATGCGTATTCGCAGTCCGGCCGAAGGGCGGCCTGCGGGTGCTGCACCACTTCACCGGCGGCGACGACGGGGCGCAGCCGGCCTCCCTGCCCCTTCCGGCCCCGCAGGGGCGGCTGCTGCTCACCAGCAGCCTGGGCTCCACCCATGGCCAGGGCGCCCTCCTGGCGCTGGACGTCGGCGACGGCGTCGCCACGCTGCTGCACGCCTTCGGCCCCGACGATGTCTCGATGCCGTCGGGCGGGCTGGTGCAGGGGCGTGACGGAAAGATCTACGGCACCGCACCCGAAGGCGGCGCGCACGGCCAGGGAGGGGTGTTCGAAGCCTGCTGAGCGGCCGATCAGTGCAGGAGAAAATAGCTGCGCAGGCCCTCGAGCAGCATGTTCACCGCGATGGCCGAGACGATCAGGCCCATGAGTTTCTCGGCCGCGCGCATCACCGCATCGCCCAGGCGCTGGAAGATCTGCTCGGACAACAGCAGCAGGCCGGTGGTGATGGCCATCGCCGCGGTGAGCGCGCCCACGCGCAGCGCCACGGCTCCGGGGTTCGCGGAACTGAGCAACAACACCGCGGCCAGCGCCGACGGGCCCGCCAGCAGCGGAACGGCCAGCGGAAAGATCAGCGGCTCGCGTTGCTCGCCCTGGCCGAACATGGTCTCGGAGCCGGAGAAGATCATCTTGATGGCCACCAGCAGCAGGATCACCCCGCCGGCCACTTCCAGCGAGGCCTGGCGCAAGCCCAGGAGTGCCAGGAAACCGCGCCCTCCGGCCATGAAGGCCAGCAGGACCAGATAGGCGATCAGGCTCTCGCGCAGCGTGACCCAGGCGCGCCGTCGCGACGGCAACTCGCGCATCACGGCCAGGAACACCGGCATGTTGCCGAAGGGGTCCAGGATCAGCAGCAGCAGGATCAGCGTGGACCAGAAGTCGGGGCTGGGCAGCATCGTGGCCTCGGGTACGGGGATCGGAAGCGAAGCCGGCCCGCGACGGGCTCAGGCCCGGGGGTGGTGACGCGCGTGCAACTGGCGCAGGCGCTCGCGCGCCACGTGGGTGTAGATCTGGGTCGTGGAAATGTCCGCGTGGCCCAGCAGGAGCTGCACCACGCGCAGGTCGGCGCCATGGTCCAGCAGATGCGTGGCGAAGGCGTGGCGCAGCGTGTGCGGCGACAGCGGCGAATCGATGCCCGCGCGCTGCGCCAGCGCCCGCAGACGGGTCCAGAACATCTGGCGGGTCATTCCCACCGAGGCGCCGCGCCCGCGTCCGGCGCTGCGCGCCGTGACGAACACGAAATCGCTGGGGGTCTGGTGCAAGAGCTCGCCGCGCGCGCCATCCAGGTAGCGCCGCAGCCAATGCGAGGCCTGCTCGCCGAAAGGCACCAGGCGATCCTTGCCCCCCTTGCCGCGCACCACCCGCACCACGCCCTCGTCCAGGCTGAGGTCGGCGATGCGCAGACCCACCAGTTCGCTCACGCGCAGGCCGCTGGCGTACAGGAGTTCGAGCATCGCACGGTCGCGCAGGCCCAGCGCCTGGTCGGTCGCGGGGGCCTCGAGCAGCGCTTCCACCTGGGCTTCGCTGAGGGTCGAGGGGCGCCGCGCCGGCTGGCGCGCCCGCTCGAGCTTCAGCGTGGGGTCGTCGGCACGCCGTCCCTCGCGCACCAGCCATGCGTAGAACCGCCGCAGCGCGACCAGGCGACGATTCGACGCGCTGGCCTTGCTGCCGGCGAAACGCGCGGCCAGATAGGCCATCACCTCGGCCTCGCCCGCCTGCTCCAGGCCGCAGCGCCCGCCGCTGGCCAGCCAGCGCGCGAACAGGCCCAGGTCGGCGCGATAGGCCGCCAGCGTGTTGGCCGCCAATCCCTGCTCCAGCCACAGCGCATCGCAAAAGGCGTCGATGGCCGCCTGGCAGGCGACGCGTGGCGCCGGCCAGGCGTCGCTGGGCCGGGGGCGCCCGCGACGCGCCGCAGCCGCCGGGGGAGCCTGCGCCTCAGGCATCGAACAGTCCCTGCGCCGGCGCCGGCAGCGCGCCCTCGTGGCGCAGCAGCCAGCGCTTGATGCGCAGCAACTCCCCGGCCGCGTCGGTGGAATGGGCGAATCCGCCCAGCCCCGCGGCGCCGATCACGCGATGGCAGGGCACCAGCGGCGCGAAGGGGTTGGCTGCGCAGGCCTGGCCCACGGCGCGCGCCGCGCTGCCGAGCTCGCGCGCCAGCTCGCCGTAGCTGCGCGTGCGCCCGGCGGGGATGTCGCACAAGGCCGTCCACACGCGGCGCTGGAAGTCGCTGCCGCGCGGCGCCAGCGGAAGATCGGGGCGCAGGCGGGGGTCGCGGCAATAGGCCTGCAGCTGGGCCTGCAGCTCGCGCAGCAGCGGCGTTCGCGCGGGCGCGGCCGTGGCGGGCGGCTCCGGGCCGACCAGGTACTCCGTGTAGAGCAGCGCATCCGCGCTGCAACGCACGCCGAGCCGTCCGAAGGGAAGCTCCAGCACGGCATCCCAGGGCTCGGGGCCCGGCCGTGAGGAAGGCGACATGGACATCATGGCTCCATGCTACGGGCTGCCGGGAGTCCCCGCCCCCGCGGGGGCGGCCGCGTCGCCGCCGGGCGGCTGATCCAGCGCCCATCGCACATGCTCGGCGACCAGCGCCTCGGCCTCCGGCAATGCGGCGCGCAAGGCGTTTTCGATCTGCGGCTGCAGCGGGTCGCCGGGCTCCAGCGTGCGGCGCGCATTGCCCAGCGCGACCGCCAGGTTGCGGCGCCAGCGCGCATGGCCGATGCGGCGGATGGCGCTGCCTTCGGTGCGGGCTTCGAACGCGGCCCGGTCCCAGGCCCACAGCTCGAGCAGCGAGGCCCGGTCCAGGCCATGGCGGGGAAGGAAGTCGGGCAGGGGCGAAGGTCGCGCCCAGCGGTTCCAGGGGCAGGCCAGCTGGCAGTCGTCGCAGCCATACACGCGGTTGCCCATGGGCGCGCGCAAGTCTTCGGGTATGGGCCCGTCGAGCTCGATGCTCAGGTAGGAGATGCAGCGTCGCGCGTCGACCACGTAGGGCCGGACGATGGCTCGCGTGGGGCAGACATCGAGACAGCGCGTGCAGCTTCCGCAATGGCCCTCCAGCGGGGCATCCACCGGCAGTTCCAGGTCGGTGTAGATCTCGCCCAGGAAAAACATCGATCCGGCATCCCGATGCAGCAGCAGGCTGTGCTTGCCGCGCCAGCCCAGCCCGGCGCGCGCGGCCAGCGCCACCTCGGGCACCGGGGCGGAGTCGGTGAAGGCGCGCAACACCCGCGGCTGCGCCTGCTCGGCGATGAATTCCGCCAGGCGCGCCAGGCGCTGGCGCAGCACGCGGTGGTAATCCCGGCCGCGCGCGTACAGCGACACCACCGCCTGCTGCGGCTGGCCCAGACGCTGCCATTCGATCGCCCTCCAGCCGGCCGGCGCCTGCTCGGGCAGGTAATCGAGGCGCGCGGTGATCACGCGCAGCGTGCCGGGCAGCAACTCGGAGGGGCGCGCACGCGCCATGCCGTGGCGTGCCATGTAATCCATGGAGCCGTGCATGCCCTGCTCCAGCCAGCGCGCGAGGTGCGCCTCGGTGTCGCCCAGCTGCAGGTCGCTGACGGCGATCTGGGACAATCCCAGCGCCTGCGCACGCTCGCGGATGGCGCGCAGCAGCCGCGCACCGTCGAAACCTTGTGCCGGGGCCGGATTTGCATGCTCGGGGGCCATGCCGGCATGCTACGCAATGCGCGCGCCCCGCGCGCCCCCATTCCCCACGCCCGAGTCCATGACCGCCCACCTCCACCGGCATTGCCCCGACGATTCCGCCACCGCGCAGCTGGGCGCCGAACTGGGCCATGCGCTGCGCGCCCGCGGCCTGCCCCCGCTGCTGATCACGCTGCAGGGAGAACTCGGCGCCGGCAAGACCACGCTGGTGCGCGCGATCCTGCGGGCCCTGGGAGTGACCGGGCGTATCAAAAGCCCCAGTTATGCGTTGGTAGAACCCTACAGCCTGGAAAAACTTGACCTAGAATTGAAGCGTTCTGTCCAGATAACGGCCTATCATATTGATCTGTATCGATTTTCATCTCCCGAGGAATGGCTGGATGCCGGCCTGGGGGATGTGCTCGACGGCAAGTCCCTGTGTTTTGTGGAGTGGCCCGAACGGGCGCCGGGCTTGCCGAGGGCGGATCTGGACATCCGCATCGCCGCGCGGGGCGACTCCCGCGAGGTCTCATTGCACAGCGGCAGCCCCGCCGGGGACGCCGTGATCGAAGGCTGGGCGGGCGCGCAGGCGCCTGCCGGATGACGCGTCGGGCCCGCCCCGCGCGTCGCGCGAGGGAGAGCCCGACATGACCGTAGAACGTCGCAGGTTCCTGGTTCAAAGCTCCAGCATTGCCCTGCTGCTGAGCGCGCCGAGCATCGCGCGCGGCGCGACCATCGTGGCGGTGCGCGTGTGGCCGGCCCCCGAATACACCCGCGTCACCCTGGAGTCCGACCAGGCGCTCAGCGCCAGCCATTTCCTCGTCCCCGACCCGCCGCGCCTGGTGGTCGACGTGAAGGGCCTGAACCTGGACCCGCAGCTGCGCGAGCTGGTCGGCAAGATCCGCCCCGACGACCCCTTCATCCGCGATGTGCGGGTGGCGCAGTTCGCGCCCGACGTGGTGCGCCTGGTGCTGGACCTGAAACAGCCGGTGCACCCGCAGGTCTTCAGCCTGCCCCCGGTGGCCGCCTATCGCAACCGCCTGGTCTTCGATCTCTACCCCGAGGGCCCGAACTCGCTGCTGGCCCTGGCGAAACCGCAGCCGCGGCGGGCGACGGCCGAGCCCACCTCGCTCACCCGGCCGCGCGAGGACACGCTGGGCGAATGGCTGCAGCAGCACCGCTCGAGCCTGGATGCACCCGATACGCACGAGGTGGCGCGGGAGCAGTCGGAGCGCCCGGCGACGATGGCGCGGCAGGATCCCCTGCGTCGCGACAGGCGCCCGCAGCGCAGCGTGCTGCTGATGATCGATCCCGGCCATGGTGGCGAGGATCCGGGCGCCACGGGGCCCAGCGGCGTGCACGAGAAGGACATGGTGCTGCTGATCGGGCACGAATTGCGCGAAATGGTCCAGCGCACCCCCAACATGCGGGTGGGCATGACCCGCGACAGCGACTTCTTCGTTCCCCTGTGGATGCGCGTGGAAAAAGCCCAGCGCGCCAACGCCGACCTGTTCACCTCCATCCACGCCGACGGCTGGTACACGCCGCAGGCGCGCGGGGCCTCGGTGTTCTGCCTGTCCGAAGGCGGAGCCTCGAGTGTGGACGCGCGACTCATGGCCCAGCGGGAGAATGCCGCCGACGCCATCGGGGGCATCGACATCCAGGCCCACGATTACCAGGTGGCCAAGGTCATGCTCGACATGTCGACCACCGCGCAGATCAATGCCAGCCTGAAGATGGCCGGCCCCACCCTGCGCCGCATGGGTTCCATCGTGCATCTGCACTCGCGCCAGGTGCAGCAGGCCGGCTTCGTGGTGCTCAAGTCGCCCACGGTGCCGTCGATGCTGGTGGAGACCGCCTTCATCAGCAATCCGGAGGAGGAGGCTCGGCTGCAGACGCCGGCCTATCGCCGCAAGGTGGCGCGGGCGATTCTCGAAGGCATCCGGGACTACCTCAGCACCCGTCCGCCTCTGGCGCGGCACCGCACGATGGTCTGAAGCCGCGCTTGGGGCCCCCGCCGGCGCTTCAGACGCGACGCGAGCGGGCCCGCAGCCAGCCCAGGCCCAGGGGCAGCAGCGAGACCACCACCACCGCCAGGCTCATGGCCGGCAGATGCGCGCGCACCCACGGCAGGTTGCCGAAGGCGTATCCGGCTCCCATCAGCAACCCCACCCAGAGGGCCGCGCCCAGCGCATTGAAGCCCAGGAAGCGCGCGTAGGACATGCGCGCCACGCCCGCGACGAAGGGCGCGAAGGTGCGCACGATGGGAATGAAACGGGCGCTGACCACGGTGATGCCGCCGTAGCGCTCGTAGAAGGCGTGCGCGCGGTCGAAGGCACGGCGGTTGAACCAGCGGCTGTGCTGCCAGGCGAACACCCGATGCCCGACGGCACTGCCGATGCTGTAGTTCAGCGAATCCCCGAGCACCGCCGCCGCCCACAGCAGCGCCAGCCCTGTGCCCAGGTGCAGCTTGCCCGAGGCGCACAGCGCGCCCACCACGAACAGCATGGAGTCCCCGGGCAGGAAGGGGGTCACCACGAGCCCGGTCTCGAGGAACACGATGCCGAACAGCAGCGCCCAGATCCAGGCGCCATACACGCCGATCAGGCGGGTCAGCTCGGCGTCGAAATGCAGCAGCAGGTGGATCAGCTCTAGGATCTGGTGCATCGTGCGCGGCGCCCGCCCCCGGTCAAAAGCGCGAAAGTATACTGGGACCATGCATTCCGACGGCCCGCTGCAGGCCCCGCTGACCGACCCCGATGAGGCCGCCGCGCGCGGCGCGGGCCCCTACGCCGCCAGCGAGCGACCGGCACCGATCCGGGCGCTGCCCGACACCCTGGTATCCCAGATCGCCGCCGGCGAGGTGGTGGAGCGTCCCGCCTCGGCCCTGCGCGAGTTGCTCGACAACGCGCTGGACTCGGGCGCCACGCGCATCACCGTGCGTCTCCAGCAGGGCGGACTGGATCTGCTCAGCGTGGAGGACGACGGCTGCGGCATCGCCGCCGACGAACTCCCGCTGGCCCTGGCGCGCCACGCCACCAGCAAGATCCGCTCGCTGCAGGACCTCGAACAGGCGCGAAGCCTGGGATTCCGGGGCGAGGCGCTGGCCTCGATGGCCGCGGTGGGCGAACTGGAGATCGTCAGCCGTCGCGGCGCCGCGCCCGCGGCCAGCGTGCGCGCCGAACTCGGCCGCGTGCAGGCGGTGGCCCCCGCCGCCGCCCCGCCCGGCACCTGCGTGAGCCTGCGGCGCCTGTTCCACGACATTCCCGCGCGGCGCAGTTTTCTGAAGTCGGCGGCCACCGAAGGCGGCTGGTGCGCCGAGATGGTGCGCCGCGCCGCGCTGGCCCATCCGCGCGTGGCCTTCGCGCTGTGGCAGGACGGGCGCCAGACCCTGCGCGTGGAGGCTGTCGAGGACCCGCTGCGGCGCCTGGCCGACGTACTGGGGAAGGCCTTCGCCGCCGACGCGCTGCCCTTGATCCACCAGGTCGGCCCGTTGCGCGTGGCCGGGCTCGTGTGCCGGCCCACGGCGGCACGCGCGCGCGCCGAGGTGCAGCAACTGTTCGTGAACCGGCGCTGGGTGCGCGACCGCATGCTCGGCCATGCGGTGCGCGCTGCCTACGCGGATGTGCTGCACGGTCATCTGCAGCCCCAGTACGTGCTGCTGCTCGAGTTGCCTCCCGAGCGCGTGGACGTGAACGTGCACCCGGCCAAGAGCGAGGTGCGATTCCGCGAATCCCAGGCCGTGCACCAGGCGGTGCGCCACGCCGTGCAGCAGGCGCTGGCGCCCGCGCTGGGATCGCGCGCGGCACCCGAGGCCATGGCGCCGGCACCGGCGGCGCCCGAACCGCGTGCGCCGGACGCGCCGCGCGCGGCGCCGGGCCTGCCGCCGCGCTCCCAGGCGCCGTGGCTGCGCGCCGAGGCGCGCCAGGACACCCTGCCCCTGGGCAGCCTGATGCGCTCCTATGCGCCCCTCGATCCGAACCCTCCCACGCCGTTGCGCGAGCCGGCTCCCCCGCCGCTGTCCGGGCCGGCGCATCGCGTCGGCCTGGAGACGCCCGCGCCCGCGCCCGACGACGCGCCGCTGGGCCATGCGATCGCCCAGTTGCACGACATCTACATCCTGGCGCAGAACCGCCACGGCCTGGTGGTGGTGGACATGCACGCGGCGCACGAACGCGTCGTGTACGAGCGTCTCAAACAGGCCAGCGAGGCGCAGGCCCTGGCCGCGCAGCCCCTGTTGATCCCGGCGGGTTTCGCCGCCACCGAGGTGGAGATGGGCGCGGTGGAGGATCATGCCCAGGAACTCGAGCGCCTGGGGCTGGATGTCGCCGCCACCGGGCCGTCGAGCCTGGCCGTGCGCGCGGTACCGGCGCTGCTGGCGCGAGGGGACGTGGTGCGCCTGGTACGCGAGGTGCTGGCCGAACTGGCGACGGTGGGCAGCAGCCAGCGCCTGGAACGCAGGCGCGACAGCCTGCTGGCCACCATGGCCTGCCACGGCGCCGTGCGCGCGGGCCGCCGCCTGAGCCTGGCCGAGATGAACGCGGTGCTTCGCGACATGGAAGTCACCGAACGCTCCGACCAGTGCAACCACGGGCGCCCCACCTGGCGCCAGCTGACGCTGGCCGAGCTCGACGCGCTGTTCCTGCGTGGCCGCTGATCGCGCGATGGCCCGGGACCCGAGGCGGCGCGAGGCGCCGGTGCGCGTGCTGACCGGCCCCACGGCCTCCGGCAAGACCGCGGCCGCGCTGATGCTGGCACGCCGCCTCGACCTGGAGGTGGTGAGCATGGATTCGGCCCTGGTGTACCGGGGCATGGACATCGGCACCGCCAAGCCTTCGGCGGAGGAACGCGCACAGGTGCCGCACCACCTGATCGACGTGGTCGAGCCTACCGAGAGCTTCAGCGCGGCCCGTTTCGCCGAGCAGGCGCGTGCGCTGATCACCGACATCCGCGCGAGGGGCCGCGAGCCGCTGCTGGTGGGCGGCACGCTGCTGTACCTGCGCGCACTCCAGCAGGGCCTGCACGCCCTCCCCGGCGCCGATCCGCGGCTGCGCGCACGCCTGGAGCAGCGCGCGCGGGCCGAGGGCTGGCCGGCGCTGCATGCGGAGCTGGCGCGCGTGGATCCGCGCAGCGCGGCACGCATCGACGCCAACGACGCACAGCGCATCCAGCGCGCGCTGGAGGTGTGGGAACTCAGCGGCCTGCCGCTGTCCCGTCATTGGGAGGCGGCGCCCGAGGCGCAGGGCCCGGAGTTGCACGTGGTGTCGCTGGAGCCCTCGGACCGTGCCTGGCTGCATGAGCGCATCGCCGAACGCCTGCGCGCCATGCTGCGGGCCGGCTTCGTCGACGAGTTGCGCGCGCTGCGCGCGCGCGGCGACCTGCATGCCGGGCTGCCTTCCATGCGATGCGTGGGCTACCGGCAGGGCTGGGACTACCTGGAAGGGGCCTGTGACGCGGCGCAATTCGAAGCCCGCGCCGTCGCCGCGACGCGCCAGCTGGCCAAGCGCCAGCTCACCTGGCTGCGCGCGATGCCGCAGCGCCGGGTGGTCGACTGCTGCGCCGCCGACGCGGCGGCGCAGGCCGTGCAGCGGCTGCTCGAGTTGCCCGCGCAGGCCTGAGCCGCGGCAGCTCAGGCCTCCGGCGCGGCTGGCGCGGCGCGCCCGTGCTCGCGCATGAAGCGCCCCAGCGCCAGCGCGGTATGCCCCCCGGAATCGGCGTGGCGCAGGAAGTCCGCCGGCGTGCCCTGGCGCACCAGCGTGCCCCCTCCCGCGCCTCCCTCGGGGCCGAGGTCGACGATCCAGTCGCTGGAGGCCATGAGATCCAGGTTGTGCTCGATCACCACCACCGTGTGACCGGCGTCGGCCAGGCGCAGCAGCACCCGGATCAGCTTGTCCACGTCGGCCATGTGCAGACCCACGGTGGGCTCGTCCAGCACGTACAGGGTGGGACGCGCGCTCGCCGTGGCCAGTTCGGTGACCAGTTTCAGGCGCTGCGCCTCGCCACCCGAGAGCTGCGGGCTGGGCTGGCCCAGGTGCAGGTAGCCCAGGCCGACGTCGTGCAGCAGCTGCAGCGCGCGGGTGATGCGCGGATGCGCGGCGAAGAACTCCAGCGCCGCGTCCACGCTCAGATCCAGCACCTCGCCCGCCGACAGGCCGCGCAGGCGCACCTGCAGGGTCTCCGGGTTGAATCGCAGGCCGCCACAGTCCTCGCAGGCCTGGACCACGTCCGGCAGGAAGTTCATCTCCACCCGCACGGCCCCCTGTCCCTCGCAGGTGGGACAGCGGCCGGCGCCGGTGTTGAAGGAAAACCTCGCCGCCGTGAAGCCGCGCATGCGCGCCTCCACGGTGTCGGCGAACAGCTTGCGGATGTCGTCCCAGATGCCCACGTAGGTCGCGGGGCAGGAACGCGGGGTCTTGCCGATCGGGGCCTGGTCCACCTCCAGCACGCGCTCGATGCCCTCCAGCCCGAGCAGGGCCTTGCAACCCACCGGCGCTCCCTCGCCGGACAGCAGAGCGCGCGCGCTGGCGAACAGCACGCCGCGCGCCAGGCTGGACTTGCCCGAGCCCGACACGCCGGTCAGCACCGACAGGCGCCCGCGCGGGAAGCGCAGGTCGACGTCGCGCAGGTTGTGCAGACGCGCGCCGCGCACTTCGATCGCGGCGCAGCGCGGCCCCGTGGCCGGGCGCGGCACCAGCGGGTGGCGCAGCGGCTCGCGCAGGTAGCGGGCGGTGAGGGAGTCGGGGTGGCGCATCAGCTCCTGCAGATTGCCCATGGCCACCACGGTTCCGCCCAGGCGCCCGGCGCCGGGGCCGATGTCCAGGATGGTGTCGGCGCGCCGGATGGTGTCCTCGTCGTGCTCCACCACCACCAGGGTGCTGCCGCGCGCGCGCAGCTCGTCCAGCGCGTCCAGCAGTCGCAGGTTGTCCCGCGGGTGCAGGCCGATGGTCGGTTCGTCGAGCACGTAGGCCACGCCGCGCAGGTTGCTGCCGAGCTGGGCCGCCAGCCGGATGCGCTGCGCCTCACCGCCGGACAGGGTGGGAGCGGCGCGGTCCAGCGCCAGGTATCCCAGCCCCACGCGCTGCAGGAAGTGCAGGCGGGAGAGGATCTCCGCCACGAGATCGCGGCCCAGCGCCTGTTCCCGCGGTTGCAGGCTCAGTTCCCCGAACCATCGCAGCGCCTCATCCACGGCCAGCGCGGACAGCTCCTGGATCGGGCGATCGCGCCAGCGCACGGCGAGCGACACGGGGTTCAGGCGCGCGCCGGCGCATTGCGGGCAGCTCGCGGCATCGTGCACATCTCCCCAGCCGCCCTCCTCCCCGCTGTGTTCGGCCTGGAAGCCGGCGAGCTGGGCTCCGGTGCCGAAACAGGAGGGGCACCAGCCGGCGGAGGAGTTGTAGGAGAACTGGCGCGGATCCAGCTCGGGAAAGCTGCGCGCGCAGGAAGGACAGGCGCGCAGGGTGCTGAAGCGCCGCAGTTCCAGCGCCGCGTGGGCACCGATCACGTCGCCCGCCGCCATCGCCTGGCGCAGGCGCTGCAGCGGCCAGATCACCTGCACCACGCCCTTGCCGAGCTGCACGGCCTCGTGCACCAGCTTGCGCAGCGCATCCGCGTGCTCGGGCTGCAGTTCGATCTCGCCCAGGGGCAGCGAGATGTCGTGCTCGCGAAACCGATCCGGGCGCGGCCAGGGCTCGGTGGGCAGGAAGGCGCCATCCACCCAGAGGTGGCCGTGCCCGCGCCTGGCCGCCCATTGGGCCAGCTCCGTGTACACGCCCTTGCGCTGCACCACGAGCGGCGCCATGATGCCCACCGCATGGCCGCGCAGTTCGCGCATCAGCTGGGCGCAGATGGCCTCCTCGGTCTGGGGCGCGATCGGCACCTGGCAATCGGGACAGTACTGGGTGCCCAGCTTGGCGTACAGCAGGCGCAGGAAGGGGTGCACCTCGGTCAGCGTGCCCACGGTGCTCTTGCGTCCGCCCCGGCTGGTGCGCTGCGCGATCGCCACGGTGGGAGGAATGCCGAAGATCGCGTCCACGTCGGGGCGCGGCGGAGGCTGCACGAACTGGCGCGCGTAGGCGTTGATGGACTCCAGGTAGCGGCGCTGGCCCTCGCTGAACAGCACGTCGAAGGCCAGCGAGCTCTTGCCCGAGCCGGACACCCCGGTGATCACGGTCATGCCGCCTCGCGGCAGGTCCACGTCCACGTTGCGCAGGTTGTGCTCGCGCGCGCGCCGGATGGCGATGAAGCCCTCGCGGCCGCGGCGCAGCGCCTGCGCCAGGTAGGCGCCGCCCTCCTCGGCCACCTGCAGCAGCTGGGCGTCGTTCGCGGCCGCCTGCGCCGAGGCCTGCTGCGCCGGGACCCCGCCGGCCGCCTGCACCGCCGCGGCCTCGGCCGCCTCGACGCCCACCTGGGCGCGGTAGGCGCGCAGCGCCTGGCCGGTATGCGAGGCGGCGCAGGCCTCCACCTCCTCGGGCGGGCCGGCCACGACCAGCGTGCCGCCCGCGTCCCCGCCCTCGGGGCCCAGGTCGATCACCCAGTCGCTGGCGGCGATGACGTCCAGGTTGTGCTCGATCAGCACCACGCTGTGGCCGGCATCGACCAGCTCGTGCAAGGCGCGCAGCAGTCGCGCGATGTCGTCGAAATGCAGCCCGGTGGTCGGCTCGTCGAGCAGGAACAGCGAGCCCCGCGCGGCGCCGCGACCGGCCCCGCGCCGAGCCTCCGCCAGGAAGGCGGCGAGCTTCAGGCGCTGCGCCTCCCCGCCGGAAAGGGTCGGCGTGGGCTGGCCCAGGCGCAGGTAGTCCAGGCCCACGGCCTGCAGCGCGCGCAGCCCGGCCTGCAGCTCGCGTTCGCCGGAGAACAGCTGCAGCGCCTCGGCCACCGTCAGCTCCAGCACCTCGGCGACGTTGAGGCTGCGGCCCCCCGGCAGGTCCAGGCACAGTTCCAGCACCTCGGAGCGGTAGCGCCGGCCGTCGCAGTCGGGGCAGCGCAGGTAGACGTCGGAGAGGAACTGCATCTCGACATGCTCGAAGCCCGAGCCGCCGCAGGTCGGGCATCGCCCGTCGCCGCTGTTGAAACTGAAGGTGCCCGCGGTGTAGCCGCGGCGCTGCGCCTCCGGCAGCGCCGCGAAGCGCTTGCGCAGCGCGTCGAAGGCACCGACGAAGCTGACCGGGTTGGAACGGGCGGTCTTGCCCAGGGCGGTCTGGTCCACCAGCACCACGTCGGCCACCTGCTCGGCGCCGAGCAGGCGCGAGAAGGCGCCCGGCTCGGGTGCGCTCTTGCCCAGGGAGCGAGCCAGCGCCGGCCACAGCACGTCACCGACCAGCGTGGACTTGCCGCAGCCCGACACCCCGGTGACCGCCACCAGCGCCTGCAAGGGGAACTCGACCGTGAGATCGCGCAGGTTGTGCTGGTGCGCGCCTTCGAGGATCAGGCGCGGCGCCTGCAGCCGGCCGGCGGCGTCGCGGCGCAGGCGCCGCGGCGCCCGCGACTGGCGTACCGTGCGCTCACCGCGCAGATAGGCTCCGGTCAGCGTGTCGGCGCCGCGCAACGCATCCAGGCTGCCCTGGAACACGAGCTGTCCGCCGTGCTCGCCGGCGCCGGGCCCGAGTTCGATCAGGTGATCCGCCGCCAGCATGATCTGCGGGTCATGCTCGACCACCAGCAGGCTGTTGCCGGCGCTTTTCAGGCCCTGCAGCACGGCGCTGAGGCGGTGCAGGTCGCGCGGATGCAGGCCGATCGAGGGCTCGTCCAGCACGAACAGGGTCTGGGTCAGGGAGGTGCCCAGCGCGGTGGTCAGGTTGATGCGCTGCACCTCGCCGCCGGACAGGGTGCGCGATTGCCGGTCCAGGCTGAGGTAGCCCAGGCCCACGTCGAGCAGGTAGCGCAGGCGCGCGCGGATCTCGTCGAGCAGCAGGCGCGTGGCCGCGTCGGCGCCGGCCTCATGCTCCACCGCGCCGAAGAACTCGAAGGCACGCGAAACGGGCAGTTGCATCACCTCATGCAGATTCAGCCCCGGCAGCGCCAGCATCTGCTCCTCGCTCCACTCCACGCCCTTCGGGCGCAGGCGCTGCGCGCCGCTGGCATGCGCCGCCTGCGCGCTGCCCACGCGCCACAACAGGCCGTCGAGCTTGAGCCGGGCTCCGCCGCAGGCGGGGCACAGGCTGGAGCTTCGGTACTTGGACAGCAGCACCCGCACGTGCATCTTGTAGGTGCGGGTCTCGAGCCAGTCGAAGAAACGGCGCACGCCGTAGTACTGGGTCTCCCATTTGCCGCTGAATTTCGGATCCCCGTCGAGCACCCAGTCGCGTTCGCGCGGCTCCAGTTCGCCCCAGGGTACGTCCAGGCGCACCCCCGCGCCCGCGGCATGACGCTCCAGGTCGCGTTGCGCATCCTTGAAGCTGGCCGTCTGCCAGGGCTTGACCGCGCCGCCGCGCAAGGTCCTGGATGCGTCGGGGATCACCAGGCCCCAGTCGACGCCCAGGGTGCGCCCGAAGCCGCGGCAGGTCTCGCAGGCGCCGAGCGCCGAGTTGAAGCTGAACAGCCCCGGACTGGGATCGCGGTAGGCGATGTCGCAGCGCGCGCAATGCAGGTCGGCGGAATACCTCCAGGCCTGCGCGGGGTCCGCCTCGGGCGCAGCCGCCTCGTCCGGCGCGCCCGCGCCCTCGGCCAGCGCCCACACGGCCACCCGGCCCTGGCCGCGCAGCAGCGCGGCCTCGATGGCTTCGAGCAGGCGGGCGTTCTCCACCTTGCCGGCACGGAAACGATCCTGCACCACGTACAGGGTCGCCCCGCTGCGCGCGTGCACGCGCGTGTAGCCCTGCGAGGCGAGGCCGTCGAGCACCACCTGCTCCTCGAGCCTGTCGGGTACCGTCACCGGGAAGCTGAGCACCAGGCGCGGGTCCCCCGCCTGCGCGGCCCGGCCGCGCAGATCGGAGGCGATGCTGGAGGCGTCGTCGCGGCGCACCTCGCCCGCGCAACGCCGGCACACCAGGCGCGCGCGCCGGGCGTACAGGAGTTTCAGGTGGTCGGCCAGTTCGGTCATCGTCGCCACCGTCGAGCGCGAAGTGCGCACCGGATTGGTCTGGTCGATGGCGATGGCCGGCAGGATGCCGCCGATATGGTCCACCCGCGGCCTGTCCATGCGGTCCAGGAATTGCCGCGCGTAGGGGGAAAAGGTCTCGACGTAGCGCCGCTGACCCTCGGCGTAGACGGTGTCGAAGGCCAGCGAGCTCTTGCCGGAGCCCGACACGCCCGTGACGACAACGATTCGCCCCAGGGGAATCGACAGGTCGAGATTTTTGAGGTTGTTCTGGTGCGCCCCGCGCAATTCGATGCTGCCGGGCTCGTGTGCGGGTGTCGGTTCGCTCGCTGTCATTCCCGGAACTATACGCAGTCGCGCGTTTCCGGGCAGCCCGGACGGAGACTTTTGGAAACTTGTCGAGCCCGCGGCAACGCAGTTACATTTATCCGGTACCCACTGCGGGGCCCGTCCTGCGCGATCCGGAGCCTGTACTTCCGGCCGGCGCGGGGCACCGACGGATTCGCCATGCAACAAGACAAGCCGAAGAAGATCCTGGTCGTTGACGACGACGCCCGTATTCGCGACCTGCTGCGTCGGTACCTGACGCAGGAGAACTACGAGGTATTCGTCGCCGAGGACGCCAAGACCATGCAGCGCGTGATGGTCAAGGAGCGCTTCGACCTGATCGTGCTGGATCTGATGCTGCCGGGCGAGGACGGCCTGACCGTGTGCAAGCGCATGCGCGCCTCCAAGGACTTCACGCCCATCATCATGCTCACGGCCAAGGGCGAGGACGTCGATCGCATCATCGGACTGGAGGTCGGCGCCGACGACTACCTGCCCAAGCCCTTCAACCCGCGCGAGCTGCTGGCGCGCATCAGCGCGGTGCTGCGCCGCCAGCCCAACCCGGAATTGCCCGGCGCGCCGGCGCGCGACGACGAAACCGTGGTGTTCGGCCCCTTCAGCCTGGATCTCGCACGGCGCGAGCTCTCCCGCAATGGCGAACTCATCAACCTGACCACCGGCGAGTTCGCCATGCTCAAGGCCCTGGTGCGCCACCCGCGCCAGCCGCTGTCGCGCGATCGCCTCGCCGAACTGGCGCGCGGACGCGACTACGAGGCCTTCGACCGCAGCCTGGACGTGGCGATCTCGCGCCTGCGCAAGATCGTCGAGATCGATCCCGCGCACCCGCGCTACATCCAGACCGTGTGGGGCGTGGGCTACGTGTTCGTGCCCGACACCAAGGACGCCTGAGCCACCGCCCGCGCGCCGGGTGCGGCGCGTCCACCACGCCGCGGCCAGCATGCCTGCGAATCCCGCGCTCCCGCGCGAATCCCGCGCCCGCCAGTTCTTCGGGCAGCTCTCGGGCCGCCTGTACTGGCGCACCTTCGTGCTGATCGTCGCACTGCTCTCGGTGAGCCTGGCGGCCTGGTTCCAGAGCTTCCGCGTGCAGCAGACCGATCAGCAGATCGAGCAGACGGCGCGCCAGATCACCAGCCTGATCGACCTCACCCGCATCGCGCTGGTGCATTCGGCCCCGCAGGCGCGCAACGCCCTGCTGGACGAGCTGGTGCGCCGCGAGGACATCTACATCTATCCCCGGCGCAGCGACGATCGCTGGACCCCGATGGAGCGCAATGAATTCACGCGGCGCCTGGCGGCCAGCGTGGGCGCGCGCCTGCACGAGCGATTGAATTTCGCCGATTCGGTGAACGGCGAATCGGGCCTGTGGATCGGCTTTCGCATCGACACCGACCGCTACTGGCTGCTGCTGGACCCCTCGCGCATCGACGAGTCCCTGGGAGAGACCTGGGTGATCGGAGGCGTGCTGGCCACGCTGCTGGCCTTGATCGGCGCGGCCGTCATCGCCGGTTTCGTCAACCGCCCGCTGCGGGACCTGAGCATCGCCACCGCGCGGGTGCGCGAAGGCGACTTCTCGCACCAGCTGGACGAGACCTCGGGCACCGAGGAAATCCGTGACGTCAACCGCGGCTTCAATCGCATGGCGCGCGCCCTGCAGGAAATCGAGGAAGAGCGCACCCTCATGCTGGCCGGCATTTCCCACGACATCCGCACGCCCCTGGCCCGGTTGCGCCTGGAGGCCGAGCTCAGCGTGCCCGAGGAGCAGGCGCGGCGCGACATCATCGACGACATCGAGCAGGCCGACTCGATCATCAGCAAGTTCATGGAATATGCGCGCTCGGCCAGCCCGGTGCGCCAGCGCGTCGACCTGCCCGAGCTGGCGGCCCGCGTGCGCAGCGACCTCGACAAATGGGGTGATCTGCGGATTCGCATCGACGCCGGCATCACCGCCTCGGCCCTGGGAGACGAGCTGGAACTGCGGCGCGTGCTGACCAATCTGCTGGAGAACGCGCGGCGCTACGCCCGCCACCCGGACCAGGACGCGGCGGAGGTGGACATCGGATTCCTGCGCCGCACCGGCGAGGTGGCCATCACCGTGCGCGACCACGGCCCCGGGGTTCCCCAGGAACAGCTGCCCCTGCTCACACGTCCCTTCTTCCGCGGCGATGCCGCCCGCACCTCGGCCAAGGGCACCGGGCTGGGACTGTCCATCGTCGAGCGCACGGTGGCCCGCATGGGCGGGCGCGTGGAACTGCTCAACGCTGCCGGCGGCGGCCTGCTCGTGCGGGTGTGGCTGCCGCGCGATCCGACCGACCTGCCGACCCTTCCGCCGGCCTGAGACGCGCGCGCAGGCGTCGGGCCTCCTTGGGATCGACGCGCAGCGCCCGCGTCACGTCCACGCGGTCGCCGTCATGCAGGGCTTCGCCAGGCTCGCGCAGGCGGCCCCACACGGCCAGGCGCAGCGCTCCCCCCGGCTCACGCCAGCTGGCATCGGGCAGCAGGTCGGCGACGCCGCTGGCCTGCACCGCGTCGGCCAGCGTGGACCCGGCCGGCAGATCCAGCTCGCGCAGGCAGTCGCCGCCGGCGCCGTCGCTCCAGTACACGCTGCAACGCAGCCCCGGCATGCTCAGGCGCCCCCCCCGTAGACCTGCTCGGCCCGCTGCACGAAGGACTCGACGAAGGTCTTGGCGATATGCCCGAACACCGGGCCGATCACCGCGTCGACCACGCGGTTGGAAAAGTGATACTCGAGCTCGAACTCGATGCGGCAGGCCTGCCCGTCCTGCAGCGGCGAGAAATGCCAGCGCCCCTGCAGATGACTGAACGGCCCCTCGACCAGCTCCATGTGGATCTCGCGCCCGGGCTCCTGGCGGTTCTGCGTGGTGAAGCTCTGGCGCACCCCCTTGAAGTCGATGCGGATGGTGGCGCGCATCGACTGTTCGCTGGACTCGTGCACCTCGACGCCGCCGCACCACGGCAGGAACTGCGGATAGGACGCCACGTCGGCCACCAGAGCGTACATCTGCTGGGCGCTGTACCAGATGAGAACGGACTTGCGGACCTGGGCCATGGGCGGAGTTCGTAAAATGATCGATTGTAGGAACAGCGCCGCCGACTCACCGCGGCAGCGGAGCGCCCCCCGACGGCCGCCTTGAAGCGCGAGCACGCGCCCCCACATAGCCCCCCATGCCCATCGCAGAAAACCGCAAAGCCTCGTTCAACTATTTCCTCGAAGACCGTTTCGAGGCGGGGCTCGTGCTCGAGGGCTGGGAGGTCAAGGCCATCCGCGCCGGACGCGCGCAGTTGCTGGACGGCTACGTGCTGATCCGGGACGGCGAGCTGTTTCTCGTGGGCATGAACGTCACCGCCCTGCAGAGCGCCTCCACCCACGTGCGCCCCGACGCCAGCCGCACGCGCAAGCTGCTCATGCACAAGGCCGAGATCCGACGCCTGATCGGCAAGGTGGAGCAGCGCGGCTACACCCTGGTGCCGCTGAACCTGCACGAGAAGCAGGGACGCATCAAGCTGGATTTCGCGCTGGGCCGCGGCAAGAAGCTGCATGACAAGCGCGATACGGAAGCCAAGCGCGACTGGGACCGCGAGAAGGCGCGCCTGATGCGCCGGCCCCAGTGATTCCCGGGCCGCGCCGGCCCTCCGCCCGAAGCACGAGGCAAAGGGCCCGGCCCGCTCCCGCGGACCGGGCCCATGCCCGTTCATGCGATTCCCCGCTTTCGCGGGGCTGTCTCCCCGGTCTTCGCCGAGTGCTTGCTCCGCGGGTGGATCAGGCCACCTTCTTCTCGAAGAACTGCTCGTCCTCGGTGGAACCCTTGAGCGCGGCCGTCGAGGATTGCGCCTCGATGGTCGTGGTCACGGCGTCGAAATAGCCCGTGCCCACTTCACGCTGGTGCTTCACCGCGGTGAACCCCTTGTCGGCGGCGGAGAACTCCTTCTCCTGCAGGGCCACGAAGGCGCTCATCTGGTTGCGCGCATAGCCATGCGCCAGCTCGAACATCGAGTAGTTCAGCGCGTGGAAGCCCGCCAGGGTGATGAACTGGAACTTGTAGCCCATCGCGCCGAGCTCCTTCTGGAAGCGGGCGATCGTGGCGTCGTCCAGGTTCTTCTTCCAGTTGAACGACGGCGAGCAGTTGTAGGCCAGCATCTTGCCCGGGAACTTGGCGTGGATCGCGTCGGCGAAGGCCTTGGCGAAGGCCAGGTCGGGCTTGCCGGTCTCGCACCACAGCATGTCCACGTAGGGAGCGTAGGCCAGGCCGCGCGAAATCGCCTGATCCAGGCCGGCACGGGTGCGGAAGAAGCCCTCGACCGTGCGCTCTCCGGTGCAGAAGGGGCGGTCGTTCTCGTCCACGTCGGAGGTCAGCAGATCGGCCGCCTCGGCGTCGGTGCGCGCCACCAGCAGGGTGGGCACCCCCATCACGTCGGCCGCCAGGCGCGCCGCCACCAGCTTGGCCACCGCCTCGCGGGTGGGCACCAGCACCTTGCCCCCCATGTGGCCGCATTTCTTCACCGAGGCCAGCTGGTCCTCGAAGTGCACGCCGGCCGCGCCCGCCTCGATCATCGACTTCATCAGTTCGAAGGCGTTGAGCACGCCCCCGAAGCCGGCCTCGGCATCGGCCACGATGGGCGCGAAGTAGTCGATGTAGCCCTCGTCGCCCGGGTTCTTTCCCTCCATCCACTGGATCTGGTCGGCGCGGGTCAGGGTGTTGTTGATGCGCTTGACCACCGAGGGCACCGAATTGGCCGGGTACAGCGACTGGTCGGGGTACATCTCGCCCGCCAGGTTGGCGTCACCGGCCACCTGCCAGCCCGACAGGTAGATGGCCTTCAACCCCGCCTTGACCTGCTGCATGGCCTGGTTCCCGGTCAGCGCGCCCAGCGAGTTGACGAAAGGCTCGCTGTGCAGGTCGCGCCACAGGCGCTCGGCGCCGCGACGCGCCAGCGTGTGCTCGGCCACCACCGAGCCGCGCAGGCGCACGACCTCGGCAGCTGCGTAGCCGCGCTGCACGCCGGCCCAGCGCGGGTCCTGCTTCCATTGCTGTTCGAGTTGCTGGATTTGCTGTTCGCGGGTTGCCATGAGAGGATCTCCATCGGAGGGTGTTGAACTGGTTCCCAGCGTACTCCAGAGCTGCGGCGCAGCATGGCGTTATATCTTATACAAGACCATTTTTTTAACCCCTACAAATCAGGTACTTGCAAATTGCTTCCTGCATCGTGAGATCAGTTTTTGCTTCCTGAAGATTCGCGCATTGCTACGCAACATGGCTATTTCACATGATGACAAGGATGCCGCGCCATCTGAAAATCCGCCGCCCACGCGCCTGCATGCCGCCACGCTGCGCCGTCCCCTGCCCTTGTGGGACGAAGCCGCGCTGCGCGAGGCCGAAACCTCCTGGGCCCGGCGCCTCCCCCCGCATGCCCTGATGGATCGCGCGGGCGCCGCCGCCGCCCGCCTGCTGCGAGCACGCTGGCCGCATGCGCGCAGCGTGCTGCTGCTGTGCGGCCCCGGCAACAACGGCGGCGACGGACTCAGCGCCGCCCTGTGGCTGGCGCGACAGCCCCATGCCCCGCGCCTGAGGGTCCTGCTGGTCGGCTGCGGCGCCGCGGAGCAGTGGCAGGACCCGCGGCGGCCCGTCGACTGGCGCTGGGCGCTCGGGCGAGCGCAGGCCGCCGGAGTGCCCATGCAGGCCTGGAAGGACGTGGATGCGCGGGCCCTGCCGGGCGACAGCGATGTGGTGGTGGACGCCCTGCTCGGCCTCGGGCTGCGCGAAGCCCCGCGGGGCGAGATCGAGGAGGCCATCAGGGCGTTGCAAGACCGCGCCGCGGGGCTGCCGGTGCTGGCGCTGGACCTTCCCTCCGGCCTGCTCGGCGGCCAGGGCCGCGCGCCCGGCGCCTGCGTGCGCGCCAGCGCGACGCTGGCCATGCTCGGCCTGCAGCCGGGGCATGCGACGGGCCCCCACAGCAGTCATTGCGGCGAAATCTGGGTCGACGGGCTGCAGGTCGATCCCGCCGCATGCGGCGCCCGCCCGCGGGCATGGCTGGGCGGCGTGGACGCCGCGCTGGGCTCGCTGCCGCGGCTGGAACAGGCAGCGCACAAGGGAGAACGCGGCGACCTGTACCTGTTCGGCGGCGCGGCCGGCATGAGCGGCGCACTGTGGCTGGCCGCCCGCGCCGCATTGCAGCTGGGCGGCGGGCGGGTCTACGCGGCCTCCCTGGACCCGCGCGCTCCGGCACTGGACCCCGAGTTTCCGGAACTCATGCTGCGCGCTCCCGGCGACCTGCTCATGCAGGCGCGGGACGCACGCGGGCCGACCTGCCTGGTGTTCGGCCCCGGAGCCGGCACCGCCGAGGAGGCAAGGAACTGCCTGCGCGAAGTCCTCACCCTCGCCCAGCCCCTGGTGCTCGACGCCGACGCGCTCAACCTGCTGGCCGCGCAGCCGCGCGATGGCGAACTCTGGCAGGCCCTGCGCGCGCGCGGGGCCGCGGCGCGCACCACCTGGCTCACGCCCCACCCCTCGGAGGCGGCGCGCCTGTTGCAATGCACCGTGCCCGAGGTACAGGCCGACCGACTGGGCGCGGCGAGCAGCCTGCAGGAAGTCACGGGCGCCGGCATCGTGCTCAAGGGAGCCGGCAGCGTAGTGGTGGCGCCCGACGGGCTTGCATGGATCAACTCCAGCGGCAACGGGCTGCTGGCCAGCGCCGGCACCGGCGACGTGCTGGCCGGCGCGCTGGCCGCCTGCCTGGCGCGCAGCGCAGCCCAGCCCGAGGCCGCGCGCGCTGCCGTGTGGCTGCACGGCGCCGGGGCCGACCTGGCGCTGCGCTGCTCCGAGGCGCTGCGCGCGGCCACGCTGCCCGCGTGGATGCTGCGCGCCTGGCGCGCGGCCCGGCCGGACTGAAGGCCGCGGCCTACTTGGCGCGACCGGCCCGGGCCGCGGGCTTGCGCGCGGTGCGCGCGCGGGTCGAGCGCGCGTTGCGCGTGGAACTCTTGGGGCTCTTCGGAGCCTTCGCACTCCGGGAGCCCTTGACGCCCTTCAAGGCCTTGGGCTCACGCGCCCCCTTCGCGTCGGCCGGCGCCGAGCCCGGATCCGCAGCTCCATCGCCCGCCGGATCCGCGCGCACGTCCCCCGCGGGCTTGGCGCCCGAGGCCTTGCGCGCCTTGCGGCGCGGACTGGCTGCCGGCTCCTCGGCAGGCGGGAGCGCCTGGGCTTGCGTGCGCGGCAGCGCGAACACGCTGTGGTCGCTGTCCTCGGCGGCCGCCACGGCCTGGGCCTTGCGTCCGCGCTTGCGCGACGTGGGCGCGGCGGCTGCGCGCAAGGTGTCGGAGACCATGCGGAAGTCGATGCGCCGCCCGTCCAGGTCCACGCGGCTGACCTGGACCAGCACCCGGTCGCCCAGCGCGTAGCGCTTGCCCGTGCGCTCGCCCCGCAACTCGTTGCGGGCTTCGTCGAAACGGAAATACTCCGCGCCGAGCTCGGAGATGTGGATCAGCCCCTCGACGAACAGGCTGCTGAGTTGCACGAATACCCCGAAACTGGTCACCGCGGTGATGGAGCCGAGGAACTCCTCCCCCAGTTTGTCGCGCATGTACCAGCACTTGAGCCAGCTCTCGACGTCGCGCGTGGCCTCGTCGGCGCGACGCTCGTTGGCCGAGCAGTGCAGGCCGACCAGTTCCCACTGCGCAAGATCGGCCGGTGCCTTGGCGCCGCGTGTGCTGCGCGGTGCGGGCGTGGCCTGTGCCTGCGCGGCGCGCCGGCCACGCAGCGGCGGCGGCGCCTCCATGCCCTCCGGGGTCTGCAGGCGATAGCGCCCGCCCTGCAGCAAGGCCTTGATCGCGCGGTGGGTCAGCAGGTCGGGATAGCGCCGGATCGGACTGGTGAAGTGCGCATAGGCCTCGTAGGCCAGCCCGAAATGTCCGCTGTTGTGGGGCGAGTAGATGGCCTGCTGCATCGAGCGCAGCATCAGCGTGTTGATCTGCTGGGCGTCGGGTCGCTCGCGCGCCGCGTCCGACAGGCGCTGGTAGTCGGCCGGGGTGGGCTCGTCGCCCACATGCCCGCCCAGGCCCAGGGCCTGCAGGAAGCTGCGCAGCAGCGCCAGGCGCTCCGGCGTCGGCCCCTCGTGCACCCGATACAGTCCGGGATGCTTGTTGCGCTGGAGAAAATCGGCCGCGCAGACATTGGCCGCCAGCATGCATTCCTCGATCACGCGGTGCGCGTCGTTGCGCTGCCGCAGCGCGATCTGCTCGATGCGCCCGTTGGCATCGCAGATGATGTGGGTCTCGGGGACCTCCAGGTCCACCGCGCCACGCTCGCGCCGCGCCTTGAGCAGCGCGCTGAACACGTCGTACAGGTTCAGCAGATGCGGCACCAGCGCGGCGCGCGCCTGGGCCTGCGGACCCTTGGTGTTCCCCAGGATCTCCGCCACCTCGGTGTAGGTCAGGCGCGCGTGGGAACGCATCACCGCGGGGTAGAACTGATAGGCGCGCAGTTCTCCCTCGGAGTCGATGAGCATGTCACAGACCACGCAGAGGCGATCCACGTTGGGGTTCAGCGAGCACAGGCCGTTGGACAACTTCTCCGGCAGCATCGGAATCACGCGTCGCGGGAAGTACACCGAGGTCGCCCGCTCCAGCGCGTCCAGGTCCAGCGGCTCGCCGGGCCGCACGTAATGGGACACGTCGGCGATGGCCACCACCAGGCGGAAGCCCTGGCGACGCCCGACCTTCGCGGGCTCGCAGTACACGGCGTCGTCGAAGTCGCGCGCGTCCTCGCCGTCGATGGTCACCAGCGGCACGTCGCAGAGATCGATGCGTCCGGCGCGATCGGCCGCCCGCACCTGGGAGGGCAGCGCCGCGGAGGCCTTCTCCGCCGCCTCGCTGAAACGATGCGGAACCCCGTACTTGCGCACCGCGATCTCGATTTCCATGCCGGGATCGTGCAAGGCGCCCAGCACCTCCGTGACCCGGCCCATGGGCTGCGCGTGCAGGCTCACGGGGCCGGTGATCTCCACGCTGACCACCTGCCCGGCCTTGGCCGTGCCCAGGCCGCCGGGCGCGATCAGGATGTCCTGCACATGGCGCTTGTCCTCCGGCGCCAGCAGCCATACGCCGTTTTCCTGCAGCAGCCGGCCGATGACCGGGCGCTTGCTGCGTTCGACGATTTCCAGGACCTGCCCTTCCGGGCGCCCGCGCCGGTCCTGGCGCACCACGCGCACGCGCACGCGGTCCAGGTGCATCACGGCGCGCATCTGCTGCGCCGGCAGCACCACTTCCAGCGGCTCCTGCTCGGACATCACCAGTCCGTAGCCGTCCCGATGCCCCTGCACGATGCCTTCTACGATCAATGCCTTCCCCTTGCGTCGCGCCGGCGGCCCCGGATGGACCCGCGCCAACGCGTTTTATCAGCAGCATACTGGACACAGAAAAAAAAGCTGCTATAGTTTCGCTTCTGGCCCAGATGGCGGAATTGGTAGACGCACTAGTTTCAGGTACTAGCGCCGCGAGGCGTGGAGGTTCGAGTCCTCTTCTGGGCACCAATCCGAGGTTTCGCCGATCAACGCTGCAGATCACCGCAGCAGATCACCGCAGGAACCCACTAAGCCCCGCAATTCAACGAGTTGCGGGGCTTTTTCGTTGGCGCTACAAAT
>JAJZWA010000007.1:0-39103 GCA_021846965.1 Pseudomonadota bacterium
CGCTGATCCAGGTGCGCGACGGCCAGGACGTCGGCCCCGGCGAGGTGCTGGCGCGCATCCCGATGGAAGGCCAGAAGACCCGCGACATCACCGGGGGTCTGCCGCGCGTGGCCGAGCTGTTCGAGGCCCGCTCGCCCAAGGACGCGGGCATGCTGGCCGAGATCACCGGCACCGTCTCCTTCGGCAAGGAAACCAAGGGCAAGGTACGCCTGGTCATCACCGACCTGGACGGCCAGTCCCACGAGTTCCTGGTGCCCAAGGAAAAGACCATCCTGGTGCACGAGGGCCAGGTGGTCAACAAGGGCGAACTGGTGGTCGACGGCGCGGCCGAGCCGCAGGACATCCTGCGCCTGCTCGGCGTCGAGGCCCTGGCCCGCTACATCGTCGACGAGGTGCAGGACGTCTACCGTCTGCAGGGGGTGAAGATCAACGACAAGCACATCGAGGTGATCGTTCGCCAGATGCTGCGCCGCGTCGAGATCAAGGACTCCGGCGACAGCGACTACATCACCGGCGAGCAGGTCGAGCGCTCGGAGGTGCTGCAGACCAATGCCGAACTGGCCGAACAGGGCAAGGTCGCCGCCACCTTCAACAACGTGCTGCTGGGCATCACCAAGGCCAGCCTGTCCACCGACAGCTTCATCTCCGCGGCCTCCTTCCAGGAGACCACCCGCGTGCTGACCGAAGCCGCCATCATGGGCAAGCGCGACGAGCTGCGTGGCCTGAAGGAAAACGTCATCGTCGGACGCCTGATCCCCGCGGGCACCGGCATGGCCTTCCACCAGGCCCGCAAGGCCAAGGAGGTGCTGGACCACGCCGAGCGCACCGCGCAGGCCGCGGCGGAACTCCAGGCCCTGGAGGACAGCGCCAACGCCTCCGAGCACGAGACCGCCGGCGACAGCGGAGAGCAAGGCGCGGTCTGATCAGGACCTCGCCGCAGCGAACGGCCGCCGCGAGGCGGCCGTTTTTTTGGCCCCTACTCCCCGTGGCGAGCGGATGTTCCGGCCATCGCGCAGGCAGGTCCTTGTGCGCCGCGGCATTTTTTGCTATAGTTCACTTCTTCCAGACGCGGGGTGGAGCAGCCTGGTAGCTCGTCGGGCTCATAACCCGAAGGTCGCTGGTTCAAATCCGGCCCCCGCAACCAAATCAATACGCAAACGCCGACCTCGAGTCGGCGTTTGTCGTTTTCGCATGTCGGTCGAAGGCCGCCCCGTCCCGTCGCGGTGGCGCAGGTTGCGAGCCTTGCCGTTCAGTGGATCTCGAATACCGTGCCAGTGTTGGAGCTTCCCCCCGCGTTATCGGTGCCGAAGATGTCGCCCGAGGAATCGATGAGTAGGCGGCCCATGGGAGAGACCCCGTCGTTAGGCTGGGAGCCGAAGTTGTAGATCACGTGCAGCGCGCCGGAGGGATCGAGCCGGAACACCACTCCGGAGGTATGTTGAGGTCCTCCTGAGACCGTGGTGCCGTAAAGGTTTCCATCCGCGTCCATCACCAGGCCGGCATCCGGGACGCCGCCATCGGCTGCGCCGACCAGGCTCGCGAAAGAGTACAGCACGGTCTCGACTCCGGCGGGCGTGACCTCGAAGACCGTGCCTTCGCTGTGGGCACCACCACTTTGCGTAGTTCCATACAGGTTGCCCGCGGCATCGGCTACCAAGCCGCCCAGCGGGCTGTCCCCATCGCCACTGCCACTCGGCCCGAAGGAATGCAGCACGGTCCCGGCCCCGGTACTCGACACCTTGAACACCGTGCCCAGACCGTAGGTACCTCCCCCCCGGGTTGTACCGTACAGATTACCCGACGCGTCCATGAGCAGCCGTCCCCACGGCAAGGCGCCATCGGGCGGCGCGCCGAAGGAATACAACACGGACTCCGAGCCGCTGGCGGGATCGAAGGAGAACACCGTTCCCGCGCCGTATGCCCCGCCCGCGCTGGTCGTGCCGTACAGCATGCCCGAGGGGCTGCGGATCAGGTTGCCCAGGGGAAAGGCGCCGTTGGAGTTGCTGGGGACATTGGCGCTGCTGGGGCTGCCGAAGCTGTAGACCACCGACTGTGTGCCGTCCGGGGCGATCTTGAACAAGGTCCCACTGCCCAAAGCACCCCCGATTTTGGTGGTGCCGTACAGGTTGCCGGAGGAGTCGGCCACGAGGCCGCTATACGGCTGGGAAGGCCCGCCCGTGGGGAAGGACCACAGCACGGTCTCGGCCCCGCCGGCACCGATCTTGTACACCATGCCGTTTCCCGTGGCGCCACCGGTTTGCGTGGTGCCGAGCAGATCACCCGTAGCGTCCTGGATCACGCTACCCAGGGGGCCGTACCCATCGTGGCTGATCGTAGGGCCGAAGGAATACAGCGTGGTCTCGGACGCCGGGCCGCACTGCACGGTCGCCGTCACATCGCTCGCCCCCAGGGCGCCGGAGGCATTGCTCAGGGCGCAGCTCAGTCCCGGGCTGCGGGATTGCACGGTCAGTGCATAGCTGCCCCCGCTCCAGTTGGAGGGAAACGCGAAGTTGCCGTCGCTTTGCACGGTGAAGGGATTCCCGCCGTTGTCCAGCAGCACCACCCTGGAGTAGGCGGGCAGGCCGCTGACCGCGACTTGCTGGGTGTAGGCGCTGGTGCCCGGGCTCACCGAGGAGGTGATCAGGGCGCCGCCTGTCCCGCCGCCTCCGCCGCCTCCGCAGCCCCCCAGCGCGACCACGCTCAGCGAGGCCAGCGCGCCCATCATTCGTGTTGCGAATCGAGTTCTTTTCATGTCGTTCTCCCCTTGATCTCCGTCCCTCGAGCTAGCCTGACGTTCCTGGCGGGGAGGCGCGCCGCTCCAGCGTGCAATGCCTCATGCCCGGCATGAGGCACAGGCCCGCACGCGCAGCCGACATGCCGGCGCCCGCACAACTTTTGATCGGATTCTTGCGGTAGTCCGCAGACTGCTGCTTACTGCGCTTTATCGGTCATAACCGTGCTCTTAGACATTACCGGCCTCGTCCATGCAGCCACGCAGGAAAATGTCCGACCGGTACGTTTTGCACGAAAATTCGCTCCCTCATTCGCGGGACAGTCTTGTAAATCGGCGTTACCTTTGTTGCATCCAGGCATGAGGTGCGGATCCATAGGATGGGCCGGCTGGGCAGCCGAGCGACCAGGTCGTCGCCAAGGCGGAAGCTGCGTTATCCCAGCTGCTTCGCTCGACCGGTCGCACCGGCAGGTGCGCGACGCGACATGCCAAGCAGCCATGCCCATCACCATCGGCACGTATTTGGGCAGGTTGAAGCGCTCCAGTTCACCTGTTACGAGGATATCGAAGCGCGCTTCGAGCAAGACTGGATCGCTTTGAGGAGCACCCGATGACCGAGCTCACCATCACCACGGGAAACGAGCAGGCGTTCTTCGAGCATGGACATCGCATCGCCCGGGCACTTGACCGCGACGAAAGCCTTCCGGCCGAACGTGTCTTGCGCTTCGAGGACCCAGCGGAGATGATGCGTCTGATGAGCAGCGCGCGACTGGCACTGTTCCGCGCCGTGAAGGAGCAGCCCGGGTCCATTACCGCCATCACCCAGCGCCTGCGCCGTGATCGCAGCGCGGTGAAGCGTGATCTCGACGCTTTGCAAGACGCCGGCATGGTGGCCGTGGACGAGAAGGTGCTTCCCGGTCACGGACGCATGCGCGAAGTGCGCGCAACAGCACAGAGCGTGCGCTTGCAGGCCGATGTATTCTGACGCACGGAGCCGCTACTGGCACTTCACCTGCAGCATGCCGCCCAAGCGCACCCTACCCGAGCTGCTCCACGGGGGGCAACAGAGCCAGGCCCTGCGCGCGCTTGGCCAGGCGGCGGTCAAAGGTCGCGAAGCCCGAGGCCCGGCGACTGCGAGCCACATGCAGCGCGTCCGCAAAATCCAGCCCTTGGTCGAAGGCATCGACGGCCATGAGGACGGCGTCGCGATCCTCGAGCGTGACGTGCTCGATGCCCGCCAGCGCGCGCAAAACGCGCGAGATGTCGGGCCGGGCCAGTTCGTAGAAACCTCGCATCACCCACTCCAACTCCAGCAGGACCGTCACCGAGACGAAACATCGCTCGGCGAGAGCCTGGACGGCCAGGGGCCGCTGTCTTGCGGCTTGCGGGTCATCGTCATCATCGATGAAAAAGCGCGCCAGGACGTTGGTATCCAGGGCTTTCATGATCGGCCCCGCCGCGAGGAACGGCTCAGCGTCGATGCCGCATCGAAATCCTCCAGGTTTCTCGGCACGCCACGCGCCGGCGCCTTGACCATGCCTGCCAGATCACGCATGTCGGCCGCAGGGACCGGCCTTGCAACCCGCAGCTTCAGCCCGTCAGGCTCCTCGATCACTTCGAGGCGTGCACCCGCACCCATGCCGAGCCGCCGCCGCAAGGCGGCGGGCAACACGATCTGCCCTTTGGACGAAACGAGCAGCGTAGGCATGAGCTCATCCGGAAGCGTTGCTATGGTGGGCATGTTACTCTGTCTTACGCTGTAAGTCAGGATGACGCCGTAGCCGGAAGCCGCCTCGGTGGACATGCCTGAGGCATGGCACGCTACGGCCGATCACACCCTTGCACGAGGCCCCGGGTTCCATCGATACGAAGCCGCGGCAAGGGATTGCGCGAGCAGGCTGGGCAGAGGCGAGGAATACCGCTCGAGGAAAAGCGGGCAGGACCAGATAGCCGTCGATCACGCGAGCCTCGATCGTATGGGTCGTGCGATTCCGGGCGCAGAGCCGGGGCTATCCGGCAGGTAGGGCGCTGCGCAAGCTCAAAGGGGCTCGGCACCCTCGTTGAGAATGTCCAGATAGCGCGTGTAGCTGAACACGCGCTCGCGTTTGCGTCCGGTGACTTCCCGCACGATGCCCAGACGCTCCAGCGAGTCGATGGCTCTCGCCACGGTGGGATAGGCAGCCCCGGTTCGATCGACCAGGCTCTTGATGCTGCTCAGCGGCCGTGCACGCAGTGCGTCGAATACCCGCAAGGCGTTCGCAGCTGCGCGGCCCAGGTCCTGCACCCGCTGCGAATCCTCTCTGAACAACGCGAGCAGGCGATGCGCCGTATCCACGGCCTGGCCCGCCGTCTGCGATACGCCGTCCAGGAAGAAATCGATCCACGCCTCCCAGTCGCCCGTCGTGCGCACGAGCCCAAGCAGACGGTAGTACTCATCCCTGTGCTGCTTGAAATACAGGGAGAGGTACAGGAGCGGCTGCCGCAGCACCTTGGAGTCGAACAGCACCAGCGCGATGAGCAATCGTCCGACCCGCCCATTGCCGTCCAGGAAGGGATGGACGGTTTCAAACTGCACATGGGCCAAGGCTGCGCGCACGAGCGTGGGCAGGCCGTCGTCGGAGCGGTGCACAAAGGCCTCGAGCTGCCCCATGCAGGTTTCGATCGCGTGGGGAGGAGGCGGGACGAACAGCGCGTTTCCCGGCCTCGTTCCGCCGATCCAGTTCTGGCTGCGCCTGAACTCGCCAGGTTGCTTGTCGGCGCCGCGCCCGCGGGCCAGCAACTTCGCATGGACCTCGCGCAGCAGTCGATTCGACAGCGGGAAGCCTCCACGCAATCGGGTCAGGCCGTGCTCCAGCGCGGCCACATAGTTCGAGACCTCGACCACCTCGTCCAGCGGAGCCCCTGGCGCATCGTCCAACTCGAACAACAGCAGATCCGAGAGCGACGACTGCGTTCCCTCGATCTGGCTGGACAGGACAGCCTCTCGACGCACATAGGTGTAGAGGAACAAATCCGGATCCGGCAACATCGCGGCGATCCCATCCAGCCTGCCGCAAGCCAGCAGCGCCGATTCAAGTCGCTGTTGCCGAGCACCGCTGAGCTCGAGAGGGGGTGCCGGCGGCAAGGGGTCCGGCACGAAGGCACGTACCGTCTCGCCCACGGTGCTGATCGTCTCGACGCGCCCGCTCGCTCCACGTTGCATGGTTGTTCTCACGACTGAACATAGGCAGGACGCCTATTAACGATTCACCCTTTATTTGAATATAGCGAATCGTTGGCGACCTTGCCTCCAGCTTCCACGCCCACGCGAGGGTTGAGGGGCAACGGCACCCGCACAACCGTCAAGCAGCGTTCGAAGTGGGCCCCCGCAACCAAATCAATACACAAACGCCGACCTCGAGTCGGCGTTTGTCGTTTCTGGCGCGGGCTACCCTTCCCCGCCCTGAACGGCTGGGCTTGTCGCGCACCGGGTCAGGCTGCGTTCGTCGCTCCCGGTTGGCTCTCAATCTCTCAGCCAATTCTCCAACGAAAGTCCGCCAACACGGGAAAATTCCCCCTCGTTGTCGGTCACGATGGTCGCACCAAGCGCCAGGGCATGGGCTGCGATCAGCAAATCGTTGCCCCCGATCGGCGTGCCTGCTCGTTCAAGATCAGCGCGAACCCTCCCGTAGACGGCATCCACTGGAGCCTCCAGCGGTACGACGTCGAGGGCCGCGAGTACCCGCTCGAGCTGATCGGTGAGGCGCGGGGATCCCTTCTTCGCTGCGCCGTAACGCAACTCGGCGGCGACGACGATGCTGGTGCAGCTGTTCGCCTCGCCGACCGACCGAATATGCTCGGCAACCCGTCCCTGGGGATGGCGAACGAGGTCGGACACCACATTCGTGTCGAGCAGGTAGCGCATCACAGTTCGACAGGCTCGGGGGGCCGATCGTCGATCGGCGGGAATTCATCGTCGATCTCGGGCAGTGTCCGCAGCAGCGCGAGCAGGGATCGCGGCGGCGCAGGCTCGATGATCAACCGCTCCCCCTCCTTGCGCATGATCGCATCCTCGCCAGGCAACTCGAATTCGCGTGGAATCCGCACAGCCTGGTTGCGCCCGTTCTTGAAGAGTTTCACGTGTCGTTGCGCAAGCATGGCTGCCTCTCTGAAACATATGCCAAAGCATATGCCAACGAGCATGCAATGTCCACTCCTCTTGCGCTCCATGCCCGTCATCTTCAGCCATGCCCAGGGGCCGGAAGCGCTTGCAACGCAAGCACGCGTAGCTGCCTGGACAAAGACCCCGCTGCACCGGACGGCGGCTGAGCGCACGCGCATGCAGCCCTCCCCCTTTTGGCTTGTACTGGCTGTGGTCTACGGCTCGCGCAGCGCTTGGCGAACCGTGGCCAGCATCAGGCACAGGGTCATGGGCTTGATGGGCGACTCGACGAAGCCGCGCGAGAGGTAGAAGCGTCGGGCCTGTTCCGAGATGGCCTGCACCAGCAGCGCGGTGATGCCGGCGATGTCGGCGGCCTGGATCGCGCGCCGGATGGCGTCATTGAGCAGCGCGGTGCCGATGCCTTTCTGGTGGTGGTCCTTGTGGATGGCCAGGCGGCCGAGGACGAGCACGGGCACCGGGTCGGGCCGGTTGCGCTTCAGGGTGGACCGCGCTTCGGCGTGTCCGATGGCGCCGGCCGCCAGGCAGTAGTAGCCGATGACGGCCTCCCCCTCGCACACGACGTAGGTGCGGGACGATCCGTTGGCCTGATTCTTGGCCGCGCGGCGTTTCAGCCAGTCGTCCAGCGAGGGCTCGCCGCTTTCAAAATCGGCGAGTTGGTGCTGGTCGGACAGCGGTTGCGGCGCGCAAAGCATCTGCGCGGTCACTTCACGCGTCTGCCGGTGGCTTTCGACGAGACAGCGGCCTCGGCCGTCGCCGTTTCCCAGGGCGCGCGGGCCTTGAGGGTGCGGCGCAAGCGATCGGTGGGCGCGGGCGGCTGGTCGAGCATGGCCTGAAAGGCGGCAAAGCTCTTCGTGTCGAGCGCGAAGTAGGTCTGGTCGAGCAGCACGTTCTCGGCCTGCCGGCAGGCGGCTTCGAGCATGAAGTCGGAGCGGCTGCGGCCAAGGCGATCGGCGGCCTGGTCGATCAGGTCGCGCTGCCCGGCCTTGGCGCGGATGCTGATGGTGACGGGTTCCTGGGCTTGACTCTGGGCCATGAGACGCCTCTCCCGTGCTGCATTCATGATGACTTTATTGTATGCCACCTGTCCATACGTTGATGCTTGGCTGAAAGGGATGGGGCTCCCCTCATGTGCCATGAACTCGAACTTCCACGCCCATGCCCCATGCGAGGGCTGACGGCCAACGCAACCCGCACGACCGTCAACCAGCGCTCGAAGCGGGCCCCAGCAACCAGACACAACGCCAAACGCCGACCTCGAGTCGGCGGTTGGCGTTTTCGCATCCGGTGCGCCATGCAGGTTTCGACCAAATGAACCTCGCGCAGCAGCCGAGTCGAAAGCTGAAAGCCGCCACGCAATCGTGTCAGCCCATGCTCAAGCGCGACAACATAGTTCGAGACCTCGACCACGTCGTCCAAGGGCGCGGCTGGCGCACCCTCCACCTCGAACAACAGCCGTCTACCGGCGTTCAAGGCGCGCCCAGGCAAGCAAACAAGAAGCCATCAAACCAGGCCCTTCGCGGTGCTTGGCGTTTTTGCCGCGCTGCCCGCCTTGGCAGGCCACGCAGAACCCGTTCCTCGCGTCGCGTATCGGCGCCCTCGCGCGGTCTGCGGCCTTGCCAGTCCGCGCCACAGCGCGACGCGACACCCGGGAAAACCCAGGCATTTTCGCGCTGCGACCGCCAGCGAACTGCCAGCTAGCGATTCCTAGGATGGCCTCGCCCTGTCAAGCGTCGTGCCCGGCGGGGAATCAGAACATCGACAAGCTTCGAGGAGACACATAGATGCAACAGACACACGCTGTCCACGCGTTGCGAGCAGCGAAGGTCCGCAAGACACCGCTTGCCGCCGCGCTCACCTTCGCCGTGTTCGCGGCCGCGGCTCCCGCGGCACACGCCGACCAGCTGTCCCAAATGCAAAGCGAGATCAACGCGTTGAACGCCAAGCTCCAGGCGCTGGAAAAGAACGAGAAGACGCCCGAGGTGGTGGCTCCGACGCCGACGCCGCAGAACAACTCCGGGGTCGTGATGACGCCGACGCGGTCCGAGATCCTGAGCGGCAGCGAATACGTGACCAAGGGCACGATTCCGGGCTCATTTCTGGTTCCCGGGACCAAGACCTCCGTGTATCTGGGCGGCTTCGTCAACTTCCAGGGCATCTACGACCCGACCGAGAACCTGGGGCCGAAGTTCTCCATCGGCAACCTGACCCCGCCAGGTTCCAGCAGCCGCCAGCAATCCCACGGCACGTTCCATGCCCAGGACAAGGTGTCGCGGATGATTTTCCGGACCGACACGCCGAGCAACTACGGCGACATCACCACCAACATCTCGATGGACTTCTACGGCTTTACCGCCGGAGGCGACAACAACCAGGCCTTGCAGAACAACAACTGGGGCAGCCGCATCGTCTACGCCTACGGCACCATCGGCAACTGGCTGGTCGGTCAGGCCAACTCCAACTTCCAGGACAACGTCGACCAGGGCGAGACCTTCGACAACGCCGGTCCGAGCGGCGTGCCCGGCGGCCACACACCGCAGATCCGCTACACCCTGCCTCTGGGCCAGGGCCAGCAGGCCTCGTTCTCCCTCGAGAACCCCCAGACCGGCTACCAGGACACCCGCGACAACATCGAGGTCGCGACCAAGACCAATCTGTTCCCCGACATCACCGCGCGTTACCAGAAGGGCGGCGACTGGGGCCACGTCCAGGTCTCGGGCGTGATTCGTGAGCTCGGCTTCACCGACGATACCGGAAAGCGCTGGAGCAAGTGGGACGGCGCCGGCATCGTCGGCGCGACACTGAACATGCCCGACGGCAAGGGTGGCTACACCCAGGACAACGCCGGCTTCCAGGCCTGGTACGGCGCGATGGGCCGCTACATCCCCGACGATTTCGGCGCCAACGTCGCCTCGGTGCTCGCCGTCAACGACGGGACGACCGCTGGGATCGGCGCCTCGGCCATCGAAGTGCAGCCGGACACCGGCCTGACGGTCTACGCACAGCACTGGTGGACGCCCACGCTGCGCTCCAACCTCGCGCTCGGCCTCAACAAGCAATCGTTGGCCTCGTTCCTTCCCGCGGATTCGCAAAACGCGGTCAAGACCGAGACCATGCACGTGAACCTCATCGAGCAACCGGTGCCGTCGCTCGATCTCGGGATGGAATTCATGTGGGGCCGCAAGACCTTCCAGAGCTCGACGGGGCTGGCTCCTGCCAGCGCGCGACGGGTCGAGTTCGGCGGTATCTGGCATTTCTAAGCATGACGCCGCGCTCCGCGGAGCGCGGCCTGCGGCTGTTTTTGGAGTGAGGTGGAACGACCATGACGAATGGAAAGGAAGGACGAGGCGGCGTCGAGTTCATCGGCGTGACCAAACGCTTCGTGACGCGCGACGGTGATGAAAAGGTGGCGATGCGCAACGTCACGTTGAAGGTCAAGCCCGGGGTGTTTTGCGCCGTGGTCGGACCGACCGGGTGCGGCAAATCGACCACGCTGACGCTGGCCGCCGGCCTGTATCGGCCCAGCGCCGGCGAAGTCCGCGTCGGCGGCACACCGGTGCAGGGCATCACCGAAGGCACCAGCTTCATGTTCCAGAACGACGTGCTGCTGCCGTGGAAGACGGTGCTGGACAACGTCGCCCTGGGACCGTCCCTACGCGGCGTGGGGCGCCGCGACGCCGACGAGCGCGCCCGCGAGTGGCTCCGGCTGGTCGGCCTGGCTGGATTCGAGAAGTACTACCCCTATCAACTGTCCGGGGGCATGCGCAAGCGCGCCAGCATGGCCGCGGCGTTGATCAACGAGCCGTCGATGCTGCTCATGGACGAGCCGTTCTCGGCCCTCGACGTGCAGACGCGCGCCATCATGTCCAACGAGCTTTTGCAGCTTTGGGAACGTACCCGTCCCACGGTGCTGTTCGTCACCCACGACATCGAGGAGGCGATTGCCCTGGCTGATCAGGTGGTGGTGATGACCGCCGGCCCGGCCACGGTCAAGGCGGTGTTCGATGTCGATCTTCCGCGGCCGCGAGGAGGTGTCCAGGACATCCGCTTCGATCACCGTTTCCTCGACCTGTACCAGCGGATCTGGGAATCCCTGCGCGAGGAGGTCGAGGCGACCTATGCGCGCAGCGCGGGGCAGGGAGTCGCAGCATGAAGGAGAGCACCATGAACCAAGCCGTCGCGCTCGAGGCGCCCATCGACGAACCGACCGGCGCCACGGTACGCGCCGATGCGCAGCGCCGCCAATTGATGGTGCTGCTGGGGCGCATCGCCCTCGCGGCGATCGTGCTGGGGGGCTGGCAGTTGCTCACCGCGACCAAGGTCCTTGACCCGTTCTTCTTCGGCTCGCCGGTGGGCATCGTGCTGCGCCTGGTCGACTGGTTCCAGAACGGCACCGCCTACGGCTCGCTATGGGAACAGGTCTGGATCACGCTCCAGGAATCCCTGCTGGGATTCATCGCCGGAGTGATCAGCGGGGTGTTCATGGGCGTGCTGCTGGGCGAGATTCCCTACCTGGCCGACGTCTTCACGCCCTACATCAAGATCGTCAACGCCCTGCCTCGCATCGTGCTCGGCTCGGTGTTCGTGATGTGGCTGGGCCTGGGCATGCCCAGCAAGGTGATGCTGGCCGCCGTGCTGGTGTTTTTCGTGGTTTTCTTCAATGCCTTTCAAGGCGTGCGCAGCGTGGACCGCAACTACGTGTCCAACGTGCGCATCCTCGGCGGCAGCCGTCTGCAAGTGGTGCGCCACGTGGTGTTTCCCTCGGCCATGACCTGGATCATCGCCAGCCTGCACGTCGCCCTGGGCTTTTCCATCATCGGCGCGATCGTCGGTGAATTCCTCGGCGCGCAGAAAGGCCTGGGTCTGGTGATTTCGACGGCGCAGAACACCTTCGACGCCAACGGGGTGTTCGCAGCCATGTTCATCATCGGCGCCCTGGCGCTGAGCGCCGAGGCCCTGATGGAGGTCCTGGAGCGGCGCCTGCTGCGTTGGCAACCGCCGCGGTCCGGCGGCGACGGCGCCATGGGCGGCTGATCGCGGGTCACCGACGAACGATTTTTTCAAGACGGGCCCAAATCGGGTACCGACATCACGGAGGAGAGCGAAGTGAAGCAGAACAAGTTGTCCAGACTCGTTGCCGCGGCCGCCTGCGCCGTCTCGCTGGCGAGCGTGCACGCCGCGGCTGCGCCGATGAAGACCGTCACCATGATGGTCGGCGGGATCGACAAGCAGATCTATCTGCCCTATCAACTCGCGCAGGACCTCGGCTTCTTCAAGAAGTACGGTGTCAATATGGTGCTGAGCACCGAGCAGGAAGGCGGCGTCGGCGCGGAAGACGCCATGGTCTCGGGCCAGGTCGACATGGCCGGCGCCTGGTATGTGCACACCATTGACTTCCAGCAGCACGGCAAGGCCGTGGTCGACATCGCCCAGCTCAGCGGCGCCCCGGGCGAGCGCATCCTGTGCACCCCGCAATCGGGGGTGAAGACCCCGGCCGACTGGAAGGGCAAATCCGTGGGCGTGACCGACCTCGGCTCGGGCACCGACGACCTGACGCTGTACCTGGCTGCCCGCTACGGCCTGTCGACCAAGGACTTCACCCGCGTCGGTGTCGGCGCCGGGCCGACGCTGATCGCCGCCATGCAGCACGGCCGCGTGGTCTGCGCCATGACCACCCAGCCGACGGTCAATGCCGTCGAGAAGATGGGCATCGGCCGATCCACGATCGATCTGGCCACCGGCCCGGGCGTCAACAAGTGGCTGGGCGGCTACTGGCCGACCGCCGCGGTGCTGGCTCGCGCCGATTGGGTCAAGGCCCATCCGAAGACCACCCAGGCGGTGGTCGACGCCATGGTCGAGACCATGCACTGGATCCATACCCACAGCGCCGAGCAGATCGCCGACAATTTGCCCAAGGATTTCGTCAGCAACCCGCTTTCGAGCAAGGCCGAATACGTTCGCGCGCTGAGCGAGGACAAGGGGCAGTTCCTGCCCGACGGCCTGATGCCCGCCGGCGGCCCGCAGACGGTGTACCAAGTGGAGAAGCTCGCCGGCAAGATCAAGAAGCCGGTCAATCTGACCGTGACTTACGACAATGCCTACGCCGAGAAGGCCAATGCGATGCTGAAGGCTGCCGGGAAATAAGGGCGGATCCCATCCCGCGCCAGGCAAGGCGCGGGATGGAGCATGCGAAGGGACAGCGCCGGTGTGGAGAGGCATCGCGAGGTATGAAACTGCTATTGGTCGAGGACAACGCCGAGCTGTCGCGCTGGCTGTGCCGAGCGCTGCGCGAGGAGCTGTTCGAGGTCGAGTGCGCCCGCGATGCGGATGCTGCCATGTGGCGCATTGAAGATTCACGCTACGACTTGGTGCTGCTCGATCTCAAGCTCGCCGGCTCGGACGGACGCAGCGTGCTGCGTCGGCTGCGGCGCGAGCGGGAGCCCACGCCGGTGCTTGTGCTCACCGCCAGCGAAGCCGTGGACATGAAGGTCGAGTGCCTGAATCTGGGCGCCGACGACTATGTGGTCAAACCCTTCGAGGTGCGTGAACTGGTCGCGCGCATCCGCGCGCTGATCCGGCGCTCGGCCAACAATGCCGTGTCGCAGCTGTCGTGCGGCGATCTGAGCTACGACCTGGCGTCGTGCAGTTTCGCCGTCAACGGGGAGGCGCTGGCCCTGACCCCACGCGAGCACCGGGTGCTGGAGATGCTGCTGCTCCAGCACGACCAGGTGGTCGGCAAGAATCAGTTGATGGCCGGGGTGTTCCCGCTCGGCGCAGAAGCCGGAGAGAACGCCATCGAGACCTATGTGCACCGCCTGCGCCGCAAGCTGGCTTCCACCGACATCCGCATCATCACCCTGCGCGGTTTCGGCTACATCCTGAAAGTGGCCGCCGACGAGTCATGAAAAGCCTGCGCGTCCGCCTGCTGATCTGGGTCCTGGTGCCCATGCTCGGCGCTCTGGCCCTGAGCGCCTGGCTGTCCTGGCGATCGGCGCGGGACATGGCCGCGCTGCGTCAGGACCGGACCCTGCTGGCCTCGGCCGAGGTGATGGCCGAGCGCATCCAGTGGGCGAACGGCGAACTGGCCGCGCGCACGCCCCTGGCGGCACTGGCCATGTTCGCCAGCACCGCCCACGACCGGGTGTATTTCGAGGTACGCGACGCGTCCGGCAACCTGCTGGCGGGCTGGCCAGGTCTCATCTCCGACAAGGAGCACCCGGCCATCGGCGTCGAGTACGGTACCCTCGATTTCAACGGCGAACGGGTCCGCGCCGTGACCCTGACGCGAGAGCTGCGCCGCCGCGGCCAGGTGCTGCGTGTCAGTGTGCGGGTCGCCGAGGGTCGCATAGGCTTCAACCGCCTGTTGCATGCCCTGTGGTGGCCGACGCTGCAGCGCGAGTCGGCGCTGCTGGCCTTCGCACTGCTGCTGATGCTGCTCGGCCTGACGCTGGAATTGCGCCCGGTGCTCGACCTTCGGCGCCGCATCGAGCAGCGTGCGCCCGACGACCTGACGCCCATCGATCCGACCGAGCTGGATCTGGAACTGCGACCCGTGGTCGAGACCCTGAACCAGTATGCCGTGCGCCTGACCCAGCAGGTCGAGGCGCAGAAGCGCTTCGTCATGGACGCGGCGCATCAGCTGCGCACTCCGGTGGCCCTGCTCAACGCTCAGCTCGACGTGCTCGACCACGCCAAGGTCAGCCCCGACGTCAGCGAGACCCACGAGGCCATGCGTGCGTGCGCGCGGCGGCAGCGCCTGCTGATCAACCAGCTGCTGGCGCTGTTCCGCGTCGAGGCTCACGACGCCCAGCGCACCCCGGCGGTCGCTGTCGACCTGCTGGTGCACGTTCGCCGCAGTTGCGTCGAACTGGCCCTGTTCGCCGACGCCAAGCGCCTGGAGCTCGAAGTCGACGCGCCAAACGATGCGGTCATGGTGCTGGGACACGCTGCCTTGCTGCAGTCCATGGTTTTCAATCTGCTCGACAACGCTGTGCGCTACGCGCCCGAAGGCGGATTCGTGAGGGCTTGCGTGCGGCCCCTCGGGGAGATGGTCGAGCTTTGCGTCGAGGACAACGGGCCGGGTATCGCCCCGTCGCGGCGCGAAGCCGTGTTCGAACGCTTCAACCGCGGCGACAACAGCGACGACAACGGCTTCGGCCTCGGCCTGGCCATCGTGCGCGAGGCCGTGCGGGGCTGCGGGGCGCAACTCACGCTCGGCGACGGCCCGAACGGTCAGGGACTGCGCGTGACGGTGCGCCTGCGCGCAGCGCCGACCCACCCGGCGGCGTGACCACCAAGGAGGAGACATGCGAAAAATATCGATTGCGTTGCTGCTCTGGATGGGGCTGGGGACGCTGTGCTGTCAGGCCGCGTCACCCATCGTGATCATGGTCGGCGGCATCGACAAGCTCATCTACCTGCCCGCCATCGTCGCCCAGAGTCGAGGGTATTTCGCCGAACAGGGCCTGCACGTGGATCTGGTGTCCGAGCCGGCCGGCGTCAACGCCGAGGACGAGCTGATCGCCGGCGCCGTGCAGGGCGTGGTCGGGTTCTACGACCATTGCATCGACTTGCAGAGCCGGGGCTATGCCCTGCAATCGGTGATCCAGCTCACCACCGTTCCCGGCGAGGTCGAGCTGGCGCCTGCCGGAACCACCGGCACCAACCTGGCCCAATTGGGCGGACGCCGCTTCGGCGTCACCGACCTGGGGTCGTCCACCGAGTTCCTGACGAAGTATCTGGCGAGCAAGGCCGGGCTGGCGCCCGGCAGCTATCGCCTGGTCCCGGTGGATGCGGGCGAGCGCTTCATCCAGGCCCTGCGCTCCGGGCGCATCGACGCAGGGATGACCACCGACCCCACGGTGGCCCGGCTGATGCAGATGCACTCTGCGCGCATTCTGGTCGACATGCGCACCGTGGCCGGAACACGCGCGGCGCTTGGGGGCGATTACCCGGCCGCGGCCCTCTACCTGCAGCGGTCCTGGATCGAGGCACACCCGCGCCAGGTGCATGGCCTGGTCCAGGCCTTGCTGCGGGCGCTGCGCTATCTGCGCAGCCACGACGGCACGGCCATCGCGGCCGGCCTGCCGCGAGGCATGACGCCGGTCGACCGCGCCGTGTTCGCGCAGGCCATCGACACGTTCCGGCCGATGTACTCGGTCGACGGCCGCATGCCGGTCGACGGACCGCCGACAGTGCTGCACGTGCTCGAGACCGTCACACCTGACATCCGCCCCGGCTCGGTCGATCTGTCGAGCACCTATACCGAGCGTTTCCTGGCGCCGTGAGCCGGGCCGTCACGCCAACAGAGAGCACCCATGAAGCACCTGATCTTGAAAATGGCGCCCATCCTGGCGCTGTGCGTCGCGACCGCGCACGCGTCCACGCCGTCGCTCACGGCCGGGCGTAGCCTGTATCGCGAGCACTGCATGTCCTGGGTGGGGGAGTTTGGGTGGCCATCGGGGCTTCATGTCCGTCATTCTCCACGTTGATGGACTCCACTTCGTTCAGCTTGGTACGGTCAGCGGGGGCAGGTCACCGAGCACCGCTGAGCTCGAGAGGGGGTGCCGGCGGCAAGGGGTCCGGCACGAAGGCACGTACCGTCTCGCCCACGGTGCTGATCGTCTCGACGCGCCCGCGCGAGGGTTGAGGGGCAACGGCACCCGCACAACCGTCAAGCAGCGTTCGAAGCGCGCCCCCGCAACCAAATCAGTACACAAACGCCGACCGCCTGTCGGCGTTTGTCGTCTCCGGGCGAGGCGCGCACCCGCACCCATGCCGAGGCGCCGAACATCCATCGGGCTGGTTCGCGTGGGCCTGTGGAGCCGCGGTGTTGACAGCCGCGCCAGGGCAGCGAGCGCGAGGCAAGGGTTGGCGCCGGGCCTCGGCGTTGATCGTGACTTGCCGATGATCGCACCCTTGCCCGGAAATTCGGCTTCACCGGGCTCTTCCTGCAACAAATACTGCCATGCCGTGAAGAATCTCACACCTGTGCGTAATGCAGGGGAGCATGCAGCATTGACGCAAGCAAGCATCGCCCCCTAGATTGAGGTTTCGATTGATTTCCTCAACTATCTCGCGTCCCAGCCGGATATTCCCGGATCCGGAGTGGGTGCAATCCCAGGAACCATGAGCCCAAGAACCCATCGCTTGATGCGCGCGTGCATCACCATCTGCACACTGCTGAGCGGCGCCGTGGCCGGCGCGCAGACACCGAGCTGCATTGCACCGTCGCAATGGACTCCCATGGAGCAGCAGTTCGTGCAGCAGGCGCGCCAGGCCTACACGAGCCGCGGATTGCCATTCGACGACCAGCAGGCCTGCGAAGCGGTGGGTGCGATGCGCGCACGCATGGCGGCGTTGACGGGGAACGTCGCAGCGCTGCAGATGCTGGCCAACCCCGCCACGGCACAGGCGCTGCAGGGTGCGATGCCGACCGCGCCCGCGGCTCCGGGCATGACCACGGGCGCGGTGCAGGCACCGGTGCCCCAGGCCCCGAGCTTGACCGAAACGGCGCTGGCGGCGCAGATCGCTGCCCTTCCCCACAGCGACCAGGGGGTGACGTTCCAGCGCTTTCGCGACGGCTTCGCGGTCAACGGCCAGCGCTACGTCGACCCGGCCGGAACCATCGTCGCGTACGGCTTCGACGCTCGCAGCGCGAGCTACACCGACGTGGTGGCCACGTCGCCGACGAGTTTCACGATCAAGACCAGCCGCGCCCTGGCCGGTGCCACGCCCATCACCATCGCCACGGCGGTGAGCAACGGGGCGTTCTGGAACGTGACCACAGCCACCGGGCAGCAGTTGTCCGGCCAGCACGTGATCCCGATCTCGGTGGGCTTCGTGGTGGTGCGGGGCAACGTCGGCTTCCGATACGTGCCGGGCCAGGGAATCACCAATATCGCACCGCCGGCCGGCTACCGCATCGCGCGCTTCCAGAACGGCGACATCGGCGCCACGGGCTACCTCCTGCTGGAACGGGATCCGGCCAGCGAGCCGCCGCCCAACAGCCTCGGCGGCTTGTTCTCTGACGTGAAATCGATCGGTGCCACGCTGGGCATGACCAAGGCCCCGGCGGACTATGCGCTGATGCGCATCGACGACGCACACCTGGTGCCCATCGACATCCCCATGGACGGCAAGGAGGTCATGGTCATGCGCGATTGCAAGCGGCGCAACGCCGTGGTCAACATCTGCCGCCAGGCCAACTCCTACGACAGCCTGTACGAGCCGGACGGGAGCAAGAATCCGGGGCACTATTTCTGGCGCATCAACTGGTTCGAATCCGACGGGCACCCGATCATGATCACCGAGGAGGACGGGGTCGCCACGCTGGCGATGACGGACCTCGCCAGCGGGCGCCGCATCGTGCTGTTCCACCGCGCCATGGGCATCAGCGACTATTCGGTTCAACAGGAGGCGAACGGGCAGGTCGACGTCGACGCGCAGTGGATGTTCACCCACCACGCGCTGCACGACGTTGCCGCCATGCTGGATCAAGCGCCGGCTGGGTCGGGGTCGTCCCCCGCGTCGGTGTCCACGGTTGCACCTGCCAGCGCGCCGGCGCGGCTTTCGGTGGCAGCGCCTGGCTCGGCGCCAGCCTCCGCGCCGGCACGAAACTCCAGCGTCCCGTCCGGGGGCCATGCCTGAGCCCTTCCAGCAAGCTGTCTGACTTCGAACACCCCATCTTGAATCGACCGGAGAAAGCCTTGAGCAACATGGTCTTCTGCCGCGCATGCGGCGCCCAGATCCACGAGACTGCCCCGATCTGCCCGCAGTGCGGCGCGCCCACCGCCGCGCCCGCCGTGGGATTCCCCCGGGAGGGCGAGGTTCCCGCCGGCGTCAAGGGTTGGTCGTGGGGCGCGTTCCTGCTGAACTGGATCTGGTCCATCGGCAACAGCGTGTGGATCGGCCTGCTTTGCCTGGTGCCCTACGTGGGCTTCATCATGGCGATCGTGCTGGGCTTCAAGGGTCGCGAGTGGGCCTGGAAGGCCAGGAAGTGGGAGTCGGTCGAAGAGTTCAATCGGGTGCAGAAAAAGTGGTCCAAGTGGGCGGTGATCATCATCCTCGTCGCCTTCGTCATCGGGGTCCTCGCGGCCATCGCCATTCCTGCCTACCAGCAGTACCAGATGCGCGCCGCGATGGCGCAGATGCGATAGCGCCCTGGCCATCCCCCTCGCGAGGCTCCGGCTCAAGCCAGCCGATCGCAGCGCACCCGCGTTCGTCCCTCGGTGAGCTCGTAGCCTTGCACGATTCCCCGCGGGTCGAAGCGAATCAGCAGGCGGCCTCGCGCGCCCCGGGCTCGGGGCCGGATCATCGAGGCGGCGGGGACAAAGTGCATGAACCTGCGCGGCGTGCCGCGCAGGGTGTAGACCCACTCTTCCTGACCGCGGTCGAATGTCACGGCCCGCGGGCTGCCCAGCGCATCCACCACCTGCGCCTTGCTGGTCGAGCCCACGCGCATCGGCCCCGGCATGCAGGCGCGGCCCGGCAGGCCGGCGGGTCCACAACCCAGGCTGGCGCAGCCGGCCAGCGGCGCCACGACCCCGGCCAGGGCCAGGGCCGCAAGCGTCATGCATTGGCAAGGGCGCTTCATCGTGGGTACCGTAGCGATCCGTCCTGGGCTCGGGCAAAGGTAGTCGAGGCGCGGCCAAACGCTTGGCAAGGCCTTGATAGCAGGCCATGAGCGCAGTCTCGCCCCCGGGGGCAGGGGCGCGGGCATGGGGCCCCGGCTTGCGAGGGCCCGGAGCGAGGCAGACAATCCCGGCATGGCCCGGTGCCGGTGGCAGATCCCGCCGCCGGCCGTCCATCTTCAAGGGAGGAGACGATGCCGCAGCATCGCGCGAACGCCCCCAGCGAGCGGGTCCACAGCTCGCAATCCGTCGACGCGCACCTTCGCGCGCATCTGCCGCGCTGGTCACGCGACGGCGACGCCATCCAGCGCCGCTATCGGACCGCGGGCTGGAAGGCCAGCGTGATGGCCGTGGGCGCGGTGGCCCACCTGGCGGAAGCCGCCTGGCATCACCCGGAACTCGTGGTGGGCTACGACCATGTCGTCGTGCGCCTGAGCACCCACAGCGCGGGCGGGGTGACCGACAAGGATTACGAACTCGCCGAGCGCATCGAGCAACTTCTGACCTGGAATCCCGCGAGCCAGCCCGGCAGCGCGCTCGAAGGCACTCCGGCGGACCCGCGCCACGCCTACCTGCCTGGCGACGATCCGCGGGCCGGCGCGACCTGAGTCCGCCCCCGGGGCCCGGCTCTGCGCGTACGATGCGAGGCTTCCTTCGCCACGCCAGCAGCCCATGCCGCCAGAATCCCAGGACAGACCACTCGACGCCGTCGTCGCCGCGGTGCAATTGCCCGAGGTGAGCGACGGGGACTTCGAGTCCTCGCTGGCCGAACTGCGCGAACTGGCCAAGACCCTCGGCTATCGGGTGGTGCAGACCTTCACCCAGAAGCGCGCCAGTTTCGACACCACGGCCTACCTGGGAACGGGCAAGCGCGAGGAAGTTCGCGCCTACATCGAAAGCCATGGCGGCAGCGGCCAGGACGAGCGGCCGGGACATGCGACCACTCCGGAGCATGAGGGCATCCAGGTCCTGTTGATCGACCACGAGATCTCGCCCTCCCAGGCACGCAATCTGGAAAAGGCCGTGGGATGCGAGGTGATGGATCGCACCATGGTGATCCTGGAGATCTTCCACCGCCATGCGCGTTCGCGCGCCGCCCGCGCCCAGGTGGAGATCGCGCGCCTGGGCTACATGGCGCCGCGCCTGCGCGAAGCAGCCAAGCTGGCCGGACCCCAGGGCCGCCAGCGCAGCGGCACCGGTGGCCGCGGGGCCGGCGAGTCGCACACCGAACTGGACCGGCGCAAGATCCGCGATCGCATCGCGGAACTGCAGGCCGACATCGAGGCCATGGGCACGGAGCGCCAGACCCAGCGCGCGCGCCGGCAGCAAGGCCAGGGAGTGGCCAGCGTGGCCCTGGTGGGCTACACGAACGCGGGCAAGTCCACGCTGATGCGAGCGCTCACCGGCAGCAAGGTGCTGGTGGCCAACAAGCTGTTCGCAACGCTGGACACCACCGTGCGCGTGCTGCACCCGGACAGCGTGCCGCGCGTGCTGGTCAGCGATACCGTGGGCTTCATCAAGAACCTTCCCCACGGCCTGGTGGAGTCCTTCAAGTCCACGCTGGAGGAGGCGCTGGACGCCTCGCTGCTGCTGCACGTGATCGATGCCAGCGACCCCGGATTCGAGCGCCAGCGGCAGGTGACCGACGACGTGCTGGCGGAGATCGGCGCGCAGGACGTTCCCCGCATCCGGGTGTTCAACAAGATCGACCAGGTCGGCGATGCCCACAGGCGCCAGGAACTGGAGGCCGAGCTGCGCTTGAGCTACCCCGGATGCATTGTGATGAGCGCACGGCGCGCCGAGGATGTGGCTGCGTTGCGCTTGGTCATCCTGGAATTTTTCCGCAAGGACCTGGTCGAGTCCGAACTGCGGGTGCCCTGGTCCGCGCAGCAGTTGCGCCGCGACATCTATGCGAACTGCGAGGTGCTGGCCGAGCAGTCCGACGAGGCGGGTGCAGTGTTCCGCGTGCGCGGTGAGGCCGCCACCATCGAGGCGCTGCGCGAGCGCGCGGCCGGCTGAATCGGGCTGCCCGCCTGGGCAGCCCGTTCAGAGCCGCGCGCGCAGCGCCTCGACGTGCGCGGCGAATGCCGCGTCGTCCAGCGTGCGGCGTTGCACCGCGGCCTGATGGTTGGCCGCGCCCAGCGGGCCCTCGGCCCAGTGCTGACGCGAGGCCGAATCATGGTGCAGGTGGAACAGACGCGTACCCTCCACCGACCACCAGCGCACCCCCAGGCGCACGGCACGCCCGAGCAACTCGTCGTCCTCCCCTCCCCACCCCTGGAAGGACGGGTCGAAACCCCCGACGCGCAGGAAGGTCTCCCTGCGTATCAGGGTGATCCCCCCGGCGGCGCTCGCATACAGCATGTCCATGTCGGGCGAGAGGGGGTCCTGGACCCCGGCATGGGGCTGCAGGCAGGCGAAGTCCGCGGATTCGGCCAGGCGCTGCTGCAAGGCTCCGCCGACGTTCACCACCTGCTGGTACGGTGCCCACGCGTCGGAGCGCTGCTCGTCCAGCAGGTCGTCCAGGCACAGCTTGAACACCTGCGGGTTGGCCACGACGTCCGCATCATGCAGGCACAGCACCGGACCGCGGGCCGCGCGCACCCCGACATTGCTCGTGGCGCCTCGGGAAAAGCGCTGGGTATCGCAGAGGAAGATGTGGCGCACCTTCGGATCGGCGAGCTCGGCCCAGGCGAATACCGGGGCCCGGTCCGCCTCCACCAGCCACACCGTGTAGTCGCGATAGGTGCGGTCGAGATGGCGCAGCACGGTGCGCAGGTTGCCGAGCCGCTCGGCACTGGCGCCGCGGAAGCTGATGATGATCTCGAGACCCCGAAGGTCGATGCGCGCCGTGCTCATGGAGCATCCTGGCAAGGGTTCCCAGGCGCCTGCGCAGGGCCCGTCCGCCCGCGGCGCCGGCCGCACGACGGATGCCACGGCACTGTCGCCGGATTCAGGGCGCGCTCACGGCCGGTTGCTTGATCGATCACGAGGCTTTCGAGGCCCCGAGGATCCAGGCCCGCCTGGCTCATGCCCGGCTCCCGCGGCCTGCCCGGCGCGCGGGGCGCCGCCTGCGCAGGCCGGACACCGGCCCGTGGCGAGGATCTTGCACGATCATGGTCCAGCTCCGTCGATTCCGCGCGCCGCGCACCGCCTTGACGACACCGCGCGCCAGCCAGCCTGCGCATGACGCCGCCTGGCGTCGCTCCGCCCCGCCCGCGCCCACGGGCCTCGGCGAGGGATTGCGATCGAGCCTACCCCACCCCGGGCGCCGCGCAAACCGTGCCGAAACCCGTCCGCCTCGCGCGCAGACTTCAGGCGCCGGGGAATTCCAGCACCTGATAGTGCGCCTCCAGCACATGGTCGGCACCGGGCGGCAGGGTGAGGCCGTCGCGTTCGACGTTTCCCGCCTCCACGCACAGCATGCGATCCCAGCTGGCCTCGCGCATGTCGGGGAGGGCCGCCGCGCCCTCGCGCCAGGGATTCCACACCACGGTACTGCGCGAGCCCTGCTTGCTCACGCGGATACGCCGACGCAACACGGGGTCGTCCACGACACAGGCCGATTCGGTGCCCACGAACATGCGGTCGATGGGCCCGTCGAAGGCCAGGGCTCCACGCTGCACCGAGTTGCGCATGCCGTCGAGCTTGTCCACGCTGGTGGCCCCGTCCAGCCCCGTCAGGCGCAGGCGGCGCACGTCGCCCACGCGCAGGTAGGCATGCAAGGCCTCGGTCATGCGCAGCGCATGGGGTCCGCGGTTGCGCGTATGCAGGCGCAGGCGCAGCGAATCGCCGACCTCCACCTCCAGTTCCAGCTCGGCGAGCCGCTCCACCTCGCCTGCGTCCTGCGGCGCGACCCAACGCAGTGTCAAGGCGATGGCGTCGCCGAGGCGCCGCGCCTCCTGCAGGCTCCAGGGGCTGATGCGGGCGTAGCCATGCGCCGGTGCGCCGGCCTGCTCCGGGTGCGGGCCGAACCAGGGCCAGCAGATGGGAATGCCTCCGCGCAGCGCATGTCCCCGGCGATGGATCGCCGACTCCGACACCCACAGCAGGGGCTCGGGGCTCGCGGCACTGCGGTATTCCAGCAGTTGCGCGCCCTGCAGGCACAACAGCGCGCTGCCCGCCGCGGCACGCACGTGCAGGTACTCGAGGCCCCCGGCTCCGCGCCGCGTATGGACCCCCTCGAAGATCGGCGATTCGGAATGCATGCCTGGCCCTCGACGAATGGAAGCGCCGATTCTCGCAGCATCGCCCCGGCGTCGTTCGGCGCGGCTCGACTGGGCATCGCTTGACCCCGGTCAAGACCCACGCCGAGGGTCCCGGCCGACAATTCCCGCATGGTCGGGCGCGAGACCGTGCATGGCTGTTGCCCGCCGCTCACCGATACCCTGTCCGATGCCTGATTCTTCGCCTGCCTTCGTCCGTGCGTCTTCCCCGCAGGCCACCGACGCAGTCGCGCCGAAGGCGCCCGAGCTGGTCTGCCCGGCCGGCTCGCTGCGTGCCTTGCAACTCGCGGTGGACGCCGGCGCCGACGCCGTGTACCTGGGACTGCGCGATGCCACCAACGCGCGCAATTTCGCCGGACTGAATTTCGATGACGGCCAGGTCCGCGCCGGCGTGGAGCATGCGCATGCGCAGGGCGTCAAAGTGCTCATGGCCCTGAATACCTTCGCCGATGCCGGGGACACGAGCCCCTGGCTGCGCGCCGTGGATCGCGCGGCGGAACTGGGTGCCGACGCGCTGATCGTGGCCGACACCGCGGTGCTGGCCCATGCCCGCAGGCATCACCCCGACATGCGGCTGCATCTGTCGGTGCAGGCCTCGGCGACCAGCCACGCGGCCATCGAGTTCTACCGTCGGCACTACGGCATCCAGCGCGCCGTGCTGCCGCGGGTGCTGACCCTGTCCCAGGTGGCGCATGTGATCCGCAACACCTCGGTGGACATCGAGGTCTTCGGTTTCGGCAGCCTGTGCGTGATGGTCGAGGGTCGCTGCGTGCTGTCCTCCTACGCCACGGGCTCTTCGCCGAACAATGCCGGAGTGTGTTCGCCGCCGGCGGCCGTGCGCTGGACCGAGCGCGACGGCTCGGTCGACGCACGACTCAACGACGTGCTGATCGATCGCTACGCGCCCTCGGAGCCGCGAGGCTATCCGACCTTGTGCAAGGGCCGCTTCCTGGTCGAGGGCCAGCGCGACTACGCGCTGGAGGAGCCCACCAGTCTGAACACCCTGGACATTCTTCCCCAGCTGATCGAGGCCGGCGTGAAGGCCATCAAGATCGAGGGGCGACAACGCAGTCCCGCCTATGTCGCGGAAGTCACGCGGGTCTGGCGCGCCGCCATCGACCTGGCCGCGTCGCAGGAGCGCTATGCGCCGCATGCCGACTGGACGGCCCGGCTGTCGCGCTGGGCCGAGGGCCAGCAGCACACGCTGGGGGCCTACGACAGGCCCTGGCGCTGATGCTTCGGCGAGAACCCCACACACCTTGACATCCATGCTCATCGATCCCGGCGCGCAGGCGCGCCGCGCCGAGTTCAGCGTCGGCGCGCTGTCGTATTGGTGGCCGCGCGCCGCCACGCTGGCCTTCTACGCCGAGATCGCCGACAGCAGCGCCAGCTGCGTGGTGCTGGGCGAGACCGTGTGCTCGCGCCGCACCGAGATGAAACCGGGCGACTGGCTGGCGCTCGCGCGCGAACTGCGCCAGGCCGGCAAGGAGGTGGTGCTGGCCACGCTGCCCCTGCTGAGCAGCGAGGCGGAATGGCGCTCGGTGCGCGAGCTCGCAGGGCAGGAGGAGTTCATGATCGAGGCTGGCGATGCCTCGGCGCTGCACGCGCTGGAGCAGGCCGCGGAGCAGCGTGGCGGCGCCTGCCGCTTCGTGCTCGGCCCGCACCTGAACATCTACAACACGCAGGCGCTGCGCGAGCACGCCGCGCTGGGCGCCGTGCGCTGGGTGGCTCCGGTCGAACTGGCGGCCAGGGCCATCGAGAACGTGAATCCGCCGCTGGCGCGGGTGGTCGGTCCGCATGGAGAGATCGCCACCGAGGCCTGGGGATTCGGAAGACTCCCGCTGGCGATGTCGGCACGCTGCTTTACCGCGCGACACCACCGCCTGCGCAAGGACGCCTGTGATTTCCGCTGCCGCGACGACGCCGACGGCCTGCGCCTGGACAGCAGCGAGGGCCAGGCCTTCCTGTGCATCAACGGCACCCAGATCCAGTCCGCCGGCCTGCATGCCGTGCTCGGCGAATGGCCCGCGCTGCGCGCGGCCGGGGTCGGGCGCCTGCGCCTTTCGCCTTGCAGCCGCGGATTCGCCGAGGTGCTGCGGACCTTCGATGCCGTCTGCAACGACGCCGCCGACCCGACGGATGCCCTGGAACACCTGCGCGCCATGGACCTGCCGGGCCCCCTGGTGGACGGCTATGCCCGGGGTGCGCCCGGCATGTCGGCGGCACGCGCCTGAACCCTTGGGAGACGACACCATGACGAGCAGAACCTGGCCTGAACCAGCCCCGGCGCAAGGCGCCCGAGGCTGGCTGGACACGGTTGTCCTGAGCTTCGCGCGGTTGGCGCGCGGCGCCCCGCCCGGCCTGCGCGGCCTGGTGCGCGCGCTGCCGGTGCAGCCGCCCTCCTTCGCGCTCGCCCGCGTGCTGGACCGTTGGCTGCTGCCACGCCTGGACGCGGCGACCCGGCAGGCCCTGCGTGGGCCCGGGGTCGAATTGGAGCTGCAGGACCTGGGGATCCGGGCCCGCCTGCGCCTCGGCGCGCGGGGCTTCGAGCCCTGCGCGCAGGCGCCGGCCGTGACCATTCGCGGCGCAGCCGAGGCGCTGTGGCGCCTGGTGCGCGGCTGGGACGATGCCGACCGGCTGTTCTTCGAGCGCGAGCTGGTCATGGAAGGCGACACCGAGTTCGGCCTGCTGCTGAAGAACACCCTCGACGCCCTCGGCCCCCTGGGCGATGCGAGGCCGCGGCCATGAACGCAACGACCAGCCTGTGCGCCGCGGACCTGTGGCAGGACCTGTGCGCGGTACGCGAAACCCATCCCCTGGTGCACAACGTGACCAATCTGGTGGTCATGCAGTTCAGCGCCAACATGCTGCTGGCCCTGGGCGCCTCGCCCGTCATGGCGCATGCCGAGGAGGAGGTCGAGGACATGGCGGCGCTGGCGGGAGCGCTGGTGCTGAACATCGGCACGCTGTCGGCCCCCTGGCTGCGCGCGATGCTCCTGGCGGCGCGCAGCGCGCGCGCGCACGGCAAGCCGGTGGTGCTGGATCCGGTGGGCGCCGGCGCCACCGGCTACCGCGATCGCGCGCTGCGCGAACTCCTCGACGACGGCTTCCCCGACGTGGTGCGCGGCAACGCCTCGGAAATCATGAGCGTGGCGGGACTGGCGCCGGGCACGCGCGGAGTGGACAGCCTGGCGGGCTCGGACGACGCCGTGCCGGCGGCCCGCCGTCTGGCCGCGCGCACCGGGGGCGTGGTGTGCATTTCCGGAGCGCGGGACCATGTCGTGGATGCCCAGGGCCGCCACGCGGTGCTGTCCAACGGTCATCCCTGGATGACCCGGGTCACCGGCGTGGGATGTTCGGCCACCGCGCTGGTGGCTGCCCTGGCCGCCGTGCAGCCGGATCGCTGGCGCGCCACCGTGGCCGCCATGGCCTACCTGGGTGTCGCGGGGCAATGGGCCGCCGAGCGCGTGCTCGCGGAGGGCGCAGGAAGGGACCCCGGATCGAGCCTCGCGGACAGGGCGGGGCCCCCGGCGGGCCTGGGCGGCTTTCAGGTCGCCCTGCTCGACGCCGTGCACCAGATGGACGCGAAGACCTTCGAGCAGCGCCTGCAGCTGAGCCTGCCCGCCTGAGCTCTGGCGCCTGAGCTCTGGCGCCTGAGCTCTGGCGCCTGAGCCCTGGCGCCTGAGCGCCGGGCCGCGAGGCGCGGCACCCTCGCCCGCCTCAGGCCTGCGGCCCGGCGGTGGCGGCCTGGTGCAGGGCGAGTTCTCCGAGCAGGCGCGAGAGCGCCGGGTTGTCGTTGTCGCGCTTGACCACGATGCCCAGCTCCACCGGGTTCTCGGGGCGCAGATCCGCGAGTTCCCGGAACACCACGCCTTCATAGTGGAAGACGGTGGTGCCGGCGGGCACCAGCGAGAGCCCGAGCCCGGCGCGCACCAGGGCCAGGATGGTGTGGATCTGGCTCACGTACTGCACATGGCGCGGGCGCACGCCGGCACGCCGCAGGATGTCGGAGACGAGGTCGTAGAAGTAGCGCGCCTCGTCGGGGGAGTACATGACGAAGTCGACCCCGTCCAGCGCATCCAGTGCGATGGACGTGCGCTCGGCGTAGGGGTGGCCCTGCGGCAGCACCGCGAGCAGGCGCTCGCGACGCAGGGGACGCCATTGCAAGGCCGGCTGCACCACCGGCGGGCGCACCAGCGCGAGGTCGATGCGCCCGGCCAGCAGCGCTTCCAGCTGGGCCTGCGACACCATTTCACGCAACTTGAGGTTCACGTCGGGGAGCAGGGCGCGACACCGTGCCACCAGCTCGGGCACGTCGCGGTAGCTCGAACCGGCGGTGAACCCGATGGCGATCTCGCCGGCATGGCCCTGCGCGACCCGGCGCGCGTCCAGCACGGCGGTCTCGGCGCTGCGCAGCAGCCCGCGCGCCTCATGCAGGAAGCGCCGGCCGGCCGGCGTGAGCTCGACCACGCGGGTGCTGCGAAACAGCAGCGGCGTGCCCACCGCGTGTTCGAGCAGCTGAATCTGCCGGCTCAACGGCGGCTGGGTCATGTTGAGCCGCGCGGCCGCCTTGCCGAAGTGCAGTTCCTCGGCGACGGCGACGAAACAACGAATCTGGCTGAGTTCGAACACTGATCCAATCCCCGCATGAATTCATTCAGTATATGGCTTGGACAGGAAAGAAGCCCCCTCCTACGATTCCCTCCAGCCATCCCCCACCGACCCGGAATTTCCCATGCGGCACCCCTCTCCCATGACCCCCGAGGAACTCAAGGCCGCCATCGGCGGCGGCCTGCTGTCCTTTCCCGTGACGGCCTTCGACGCCAGGCTGGAACTCGACGAAGCGCGCTACGCCCGCAATTTCGAGGTCGTGCTCGAGCACGCACCGGCGGGCATCTTCGTCGCGGGCGGCACCGGGGAGTTCTTTTCCCTGACGCCGCAGGAGGTGCAGCGCCTGGTGCGTCGCAGCGCGGACATGGCGCAGGCGCGCGTTCCGGTGATCGCGCCCGTGGGCATGGGCACGCGCCTGGCCTGCGAGCTGGCAAGCCAGGCCGAACAAAGCGGCGCGGATGGACTGCTGCTGTTTCCTCCCTACCTGACCGAGTCGGACCCCGCGGGCCTGGCGCTCCACATCGAGCAGGTGTGCGCGGCCACCCGACTGGGCGTGATCGTCTACAGCCGCGGCAACGCACGGGTGGGCGCGGAGTGCCTGCCCGCCCTGGCCGAGCGCTGCCCCAACCTGATCGGCTACAAGGACGGCATCGGCGACATCGAGCTCATGACCCGCGTGTACACGACCATGGGCGATCGCCTCACCTACGTGGGCGGCCTGCCGACGGCCGAGACCTTCGCCCTGCCCTATCTGGAAATGGGCGTCACCACCTACTCCTCGGCGATTTTCAATTTCCTGCCCAAGTGGGCCAAGGAGTTCTACGCCGCGGTGCTGCGACGCGACCACGCGCACGTGTATCGGGAGATGCGCGAATTCGTCATGCCCTACACGGCGCTGCGCAACCGTCGCCGCGGCTACGCGGTATCCATCGTCAAGGCGGGCATGCGCGTGGTGGGCCGCGACGCCGGCGGCGTGCGCCCCCCGCTCACCGACCTCGAAGCCGCCGAAGTCGAGCAACTGCGCGCCCTCGTCGGCACGCGGAGCTGAGCATGGGCCTTCGAGGAGAAAACCTGCTGGGGCTGCGCGCGGTGCGCGGCACGCGCGCCGCGCTGCAGGGCGTGGATCCGGTCAGCGGCCAGTCGCTGCTTCCGGCCTACGGCGGGGCCACGCGCGAGCAGCTCGACCAGGCCTGCGAACTGGCCTGGAATGCCTGGGCCCCGTATCGCGAACTCGGAGCCGCAGCCCATGCCCGGCTGCTCGAGTCCATCGCCGCGCATATCGAGGACCTGGGCGAGGAACTGATCGACCGCGCCGCGCTGGAGACCGCGCTCGACGCCGCGCGCCTGCGTGGCGAGCGCGCGCGCACCACCGCCCAGCTGCGCCTGTTCGCGCAACTGGCACGCGAGGGGCGCCACGTCGAGCCGCGCCACGATCCGGCCCTGCCGGGTCGCACGCCCCAGCCCCGCCCGGACCTGCGCATGGGTCATATGGGCATCGGTCCGGTGGCCGTGTTCGGCGCCAGCAACTTCCCGCTGGCCTTCTCGGTGGCCGGTGGCGACACCGCCTCGGCGCTGGCCGCCGGCTGCCCCGTGGTGGTCAAGGCGCACAACGCCCACCCCGGGACGTCCGAACTGGTGGGCCGCGCGGTGCAGGCGGCGGCACGCGAAACCGGCATGCCCGACGGCGTGTTCAGCCTGCTGTACGGCGCCGACGAGCAGATCGGCGCGTGGCTGGTGGCGCACCCGCGCATCCAGGCGGTGGGGTTCACCGGCTCGCGCGCCGGAGGCGATGCGCTGGCACGCATCGCAGGCTCCCGGGCGCGGCCGATTCCCGTGTTCGCGGAGATGAGCAGCGTGAACCCGGTGTTCGTGTTCCCGGGCGCGCTGCGCGAGCGTGCCGGGGCCATCGCATCGGGTTTCGTGCAGTCGATGACCCTGGGCAGCGGACAGTTCTGCACCAAGCCGGGACTGCTGTTCCTGCTGGGCGACGAGGGGACGGAGGAGTTTCTCGCTACCCTGGAACGGCAACTGCAGGCCACCCGTACCGCGCCGCTGCTCAGCGCCGGCATCGCCGCGCGCTACCGTCAGGCCACGCAGCAGGCGGGCGCGCGCGCAGGCTCGCGAAGCCTGGGCGCAGCCATCGCCTCCGACGGCACCCAGGCCCAGGTCGTCGTGCTGGGGCTGCGCGAGTTCGCGGATCAACCGGCCTGGCAAGAGGAAATGTTCGGACCGGCCGCGGTGGTGGTGCGGGGTGCTCGTGTCGCCGAACTCGCCCCCCTGCTGGAGGGCCTGGCCGGACAGCTCACCGCCACCGTGGTCGTCGAACCCGGCGACCACGCCGCCGCCAGGCCCCTCATGCGGATGCTCGAGACCCTCGCCGGGCGCCTGCTCATGAACGGCTGGCCCACCGGCGTGGAGGTCTGCGAGGCCATGGTGCACGGCGGACCCTACCCCGCCTGCAGCGATCCCCGGTTCAGCAGCGTGGGAACGCTGGCGATCCGCCGCTTCCTGCGGCCCGTGTGCTATCAGAACATGGCCGACGATCTGCTGCCGGGCTGGCTGCACGAAACGTCGTCGCCGGCGCAGGCGCCGACCGAACAGGAGGGAACACCAGCATGAGCTTCGAATTCGACGCACCCCTGGCCGTCACCGGAGCCGCCGGGGCGCTGGGCACGGTATTGCGCGCCGAACTGGCCCGCGCGGGAGTCCGCACCCTCAGCCTGGACCTGCGCGAGCCCTCGCGGGTGCACGAGAACGAAAGCTTCACGCGCTGCGATCTCGCCGATGCCGAGGCCACGATGCGCGCGCTGCAGGGCGCGCAGGCGGTGGTGCACCTGGGGGGCATTTCCACGACGGCTCCCTTCGGCTCGATCCTCTCGGCCAATATCTGCGGCAGCTTCCACGTGTTCGAGGCCGCGCGCCGTCACGGCATGCGCCGCGTCGTGTACGCCAGCTCGAACCACGTGACCGGCTATTACCCCTCCAGCGAGCGGGTGCGGCCCGACATGCCACACCGCCCCGACTCCTTCTATGGGCTGTCCAAGGCCTTCGGCGAGGACTTGGCCCAGTTGTACTGGGACAAGTACGGCCTCGAATCGGTGGGGCTGCGCATCGGCTCGTGCTTCGAGCGGCCTCGCGATCGCCGCATGCTCAAGACCTGGCTGAGTCACCAGGATTTCCTGCGCCTGGTCGAGCGTGCGCTGCTGGCGCCGAAGGTGGGGCACAGCGTCGTCTACGGCGTCTCGAACAACCCCCGGGTCTACTGGGACGCCGATCCGGCGGGTGCACTCGGCTTCACCCCGCTCGACTCCTCCGCGGCCTTCGCCGGCACCCTGCCAGGCGACGAGCCCGAGCCCGAGCGACAGGGCGGCGGATTCATCGACGTCGATGAAACCGCGCTCGACCCCTGAGTCCAGGCCTGAGCGGAAGGGCAGGTCCGCGTTCACCTGCCACAACAAAGCCTAACCACGAAGAGGAGACCACCGTGTTCCAACGCATCGCATCGCCGCTGGCGAGAGTCCTCGTCGGCTCGCTGATCGGAGCCAGCGCCCTGTCCTGGGGCCAGGCTGCCCAGGCGGCACCCATGACCATCAACATCGTCGACGTCGCGGGCAACCTGGCACTGACCCAGAAGGCCTTCGAGCAGTTCGAGACAAGCCATCCCGGCCTGGTGCATTTCACCTACTCCACGTCGCCGGCGCCGCAGTTGTTGCCGCGCATCCGCGCCATGGAACATGCCGGTCGCTCCGACATCAACATGGTGCTGACCGGCACCGACGACCTGGCCTTCGGCATCCAGCAGGGTCTGTGGCAGCAACTGCTCCCGGGCTACGCCAGCCAGCTGCCCGGCATTCCGCAGGACTACAGCCCCGGAGCCGCCCGCATGCAGGACCTGGCCAAGGGCTACGGCGTCGAGGTCGTGTACTCCCCGGCGGGCCCGCTGCTCGAGTACAACCCGACGACCGTCAAGCACCCGCCGCGCACGCCGCAGCAGCTCCTGAGCTGGTGCCAGGCGCACCCGGGCAAGTTCATCTACGCACGCCCGAACAACTCCGGCCCCGGCCGCGCGTGGCTGATGGCCCTTCCCTATCTGCTGCACGACTCCAATCCGCGCGATCCGGTGCACGGATGGACCAAGACCTGGGCCTACCTCAAGCAACTCAATTCCTGCATCGCCTACTACCCCAGCGGCACGGGCGACGTGATGAAGGAACTCGGCCAGCAGACGCGCTGGATGACCCCCACCATCACCGGCTGGGACATCAACCCGCGCAAGCTGGGCATCGTGCCCAGGGACTTCCAGGTCCAGAAGCTCGATCACATGGTCTGGCTCAACGACGCCCAGTACATGGTGATCCCCAAGGGGCAGTCGCCCGCGCAGATCGATATGCTGCTGAGGGTCATGCGCTACATGATGAAGCCCAGGCAGCAGGCCATGACCTACGACGACGGCTATTTCTATCCGGGCCCGGCGATCGCGGGCGTCAGCCTGAGCATGGCCCCGGCCAGCAGCCAGCAGGTGATTCGCGAATACGGCCGCAAGGACTATGACGCGTGGATCGCCAAGTATCCGAACAAGACGCCGCTGAACGCATCCGCGATGGTCAAGGCCTTCGAGATGTGGAATCAGCAGATCGGTGCCCTGAAGCATTGAAGCCCTGGGCGCCTGGAATGACGCACCGGCGCCCCGCGTGGCGCGGCGCCGGTGCGATCGACCTGCGGTGGGAGACAAGTTGATGAGCGGGACCGAAGATCTCGTGCTGGAAGACGTGACCAGGCACTACGACATGCAGGGTGGCGGGGTCCATTGCGCCCTGTCCAGGCTGAACCTGCGGGTTTCGCCGGGAGAGTTCGTGGCGCTGCTCGGGCCTTCGGGCTGCGGCAAGACCACGGCGCTGAACTGCATCGCCGGGCTGACCGAGATCAGCTCGGGGAGCATCCACGTGGCGGGTCGGCGCATCGACCAGCTCACGCCGGACAAGCGCAACGTGGGCGTGGTGTTCCAGAACTACGCCTTGTTCCCCCACATGACCATTCTGGACAACGTGGCCTTCGGACTGCGAATGCGCGGCATGGCGCGGGCGCAACGCCATGCCAAGGCCATGGACGCGATCCGCATGGTGCAGCTCGAGCAGCATGCGCACAAGCATCCGGCCCAGCTCTCGGGGGGACAGCAGCAGCGCGTGGCGATCGCGCGCGCCATCGTCGTGGAGCCGGACATCGTGCTGATGGACGAACCCCTGTCCAACCTGGATGCCAAGTTGCGCATCGAGATGCGCTCGGAGATCCGGCGCCTGCACGAACGCGTTCGGCGCATCACCATCTACGTCACCCACGACCAGGACGAGGCACTGTCCATGGCCGACAAGATCGTCGTGCTGCAGGACGGCGTGGCGCACCAGGTGGGCACGCCGCAGGAGCTGTTCAGCCTTCCCCGCGACCTCGACGTGGCCCGGTTCATGGGGTATCGCACCTTGCTGCACGGCGCGTGCCGCGCGGTCGAGGGCGAGCAGCGGGTGCAGGTGGAGGTCGGCCCGGGCTGCACGCTGCAGGGCCTGCGCATCGATCCTCGCCTGGGCGAACGCGCCGTCGTGGCCATCCGCCCGGACGAGTTCCGCATCGCGGGCGACGAGGCCGTCAACCTGATCGGCGGCGAGGTGCGCTCGGCCGAGTATTACGGTCGCGAAAGCCTGGTCGTGCTCGACAGCGCCGCGGGCACCCTCTACGCCAAGCTGCCGGGAAGCTTCGCCATCGGCTCGCGCCTGCGGCTTCACGTTCCGGCCGATCGCGTCCTGTGCTACGCGGAGAGCGCATCGTGAACCCGCGCAACCGCGCCTGGCTGCTGGTGCTGCCGGCCACCCTGTTCCTGCTGGGATTCTTCGCCTACCCCATGCTGGCCGGCCTGGGAAGCTCGCTGCGTCCGACGAGCCACGGCTACTCCCTGCACAACTACCTTCGGTTCTTCGCCACGCCCGAGTTGCGCGACACCGTGTGGACCACCTTCCGCCTGGCCATTCCCGCCACCGTGCTGAGCCTTGCGCTGGCGCTGCCCTGCGCGTATTTCCTGCGCCGGCCCTCGCGCGCGCAGCGCCTGAGCACCATCGTGTTCCTGCTGCCCATCACCTTCGGTTCCGTGCTGGTGGCCGACGGCATGCTGAGCTATTTTTCGAACAACGGCTGGTTCTGGCAGCTGGCCTCGCTGCTGGGAATCCATGCAAGGGTGGCGCTGATCCACAGTTTCGCCAGCGTGCTGATCAGCCTGGTCATCGGGGGCTTTCCCTTCGCCTTCCTGTTCCTGCTGTCCTTCATCTCGGGCATCGACCCGAACCTGGAGCGCGCTGCGGCGACCCTGGGAGCGGGGCCCTGGCGCCAGTTCCGCTACGTGGTGGCTCCGCTGCTGGTGCCTGGTCTGCGAATGACCGCGATCCTGGTCTTCGTGCAGTGCTTCACCGTGTTCCCCTCGGCCGTGCTGCTGGGCATTCCCGCTGGCGCGACGCGGGTGATGTCCATCGCGGCCGCGCACGCCGCCTTCGAGGACTATGACTACTCGATGGGCAATGCGATCTCGGTGCTGATGGGTTTGATCCAGTTCGCCGCCGTGGGCCTGCTGCTGCTGGCCACGCGCAAGGCCTTTCGCGGCTCCTCGGCCGGATTCAAGTGATCGTGGCCCCAGCGGCGCGGAGACACTCGTGCAAAAGATCCTGAAGTGGCTGGTGTGGGCGGTCGTCGGGCTGTTCATGCTCAACATCCTGGGCATCCTGGCGACGGTGCTGGTCGATTCCTTCGCCACGCGCTGGTTCGCCACCGTGCTGCCCCAGGGATTCACGCCCTCCTGGTACGCGCAGGCCTGGAGCCAGTTCCAGCTGGGCGACGTGCTGTGGTTCACCGCGCGGATCGTCGGGCTGGTCACGCTGGGCGCGCTGGTGCTGGGCGTTCCCTGCGCCTACGCGCTGGCCAGAAGCGAGTTTGCGGGCAAGCGCGCGGTCAGCCTGCTGATCATGCTGCCCATCATCATTCCCCCGGTGACCTACGGCATTCCCCTGTCCAGCGTGATGTACCGTTTCGGCCTGGTGGGCACCTTCACCGGGGTCTGGCTGGCCAACCTGGTGCCCGCGCTTCCCTTCGTGATCCTGGTGCTGGTGCCCTTCATCGAGCAGATCGACCCGCGCCTGGAATCGGCGGCGCGGGTGTTCGGCGCCAACCTTCCGCGCTATTTCCTGCACGTGCTGCTGCCGCTGCTGGCGCCGGGCATCCTGGCCGCCGGATTGCTGCTGCTGATCAAGACCATCGGCTTGTTCGAGCTGACCTACTTCACCTCGGGCCCCGGCACCCAGACCCTGGTGGTGGCGCTGTACTACGCGGTGTTCGGCGCCGGCGTGCGCGCGCCCCAGGCCATCGACGCCATGGCCATCGTCTACATGCTGGTCAGCCTGGCCGTGGTGATCGTCGCGCTGCAGTTCGTCAGCCCGACGCAAATGGTCAGCCGCGCGCGGCGATGAGCAGCGACCCGGTGCTCGAATTCGTCGTCGCCTGCGCCGGCGACGGGGTGGTGCAACGCTGGGCGCTGCAGGGTGCGAGCGGGCGCCTGCAATGCCTGCAGCAACTCGACTGCGGGGGCCCCGTGGCTCCGCTGGCCTGGGATCGCGACCGCCGCAACCTGTACGCCGCGCTGCGCGGCGAACCCTACGCCCTGCTGACCATGCGCCTGCAGGCCGACGGCAGCCTGGCCCATGCGCAACGCCGCGACCTGCCGGCCGACATGGCCTACGTGGGGCTGGACGGCAGCGGCGAGGGACTGCTGTGCGCCTCCTACACGATGGCTTGCATCGCCTGGGTGCGTGGCACCGGGATCGAGTGCCTGCCCACCGACGGGCCCTCCCATGCCTGCGTGGCGCTGGGCGGCGGACGCCTGCTGCTGGCCACCCAGACCGTCGAAGGCAGCCTGCTATGCCTGGCCGCCGACGCCCCCGGGGAGCCGCTGGCGCGGCGGCAGCCGCAGCGCCTGCGCCTGCACGCCCAGGGCAGCCCGCGCCACATCGCCGTCGCCGGGGACCTGGTATTCATCGACCACGAGGAGCACAGCGTGGTCGACGTGTGTCGCTACGACCCCCGTGCCAATGCGCTTCGGCCGCTGTTCAGCACCGAGCTCGGCCACGCCATCGACGGCCGCCCCTGGTATGCCGACATCCGTTGCGACGCCGAAGGCGGCTGGCTCTGGCTGAGCGAGCGCAGACAAGGCATGGCGCATGGGCTGCGCGTGGATAGGCAGGGGCGCCGGCTGATTCCGGTGACCAGCCTGCCGGTGCCGGCCACCCCGCGCTCCATCGCCGCCCACGGCGACTGGCTGCTGTGCTGCGGGGAAAGCGCCGACGCGTTCAGCCTGCATGCCCGCGGGGCCGACGGACATTGGCAGGAGCGTGCCCGCATGCGCTGCGGCGCGCGACCGATGTGGGTTGAATTCCTGCTCCCGCCCACGCCTGCCGCGGCGGGGCAGCTTCTCGAGGACTCCTGATCATGGAACAACCAGCCCAGCTCGTGCGCATGCACGAGACGGACAACGTGGCGGTGGTCGCCACGCGCTCCGGCCTGCCGGCGGGCCAGCGCGTCGACGACGGCCTGGTGCTGCGCGAGGCCGTGCCCCAGGGGCACAAGGTGGCGCTGCGGCGCATCGAAGCCGACGAGGCCGTGCGACGCTACGGCGTGGCCATCGGCTACGCGGTGCGCGCCATCGAGCCCGGATCGTGGGTGCACGAGGCCCTGCTGCGCATGCCCGAGGCGCGCGCCCTGGAGGCGCTGCCGGTGGCCACCGAACTGCGCAGCGCGACGCCGCTTCCCGGCAAGTCCTTCCTCGGATACCGCAACGCCGACGGCAGCTTCGGCACGCGCAACCTGTTCGCCATCACCACCACCGTGCAATGCGTGGCCGGGGTCGTTGCGCAGGCCGCCGAACGCATACGCAGCGAGTTGCTGCCGCGCTTTCCCAACGTGGACGGCGTGGTGGCGATCGACCATGCCTACGGCTGCGGCGTGGCCATCGACGCCCCCGACGCCCAGGTGCCGATCCGCACCCTGCGCAACCTGGCCCGCAACCCCAATTTCGGGGACGAGGTGATGGTGGTCAGCCTGGGCTGCGAGAAACTGCAGCCCGAGCGCCTGCTGCCGCCGGGCAGCATCGCACTGCGCGACGAACGCGATGGCCAGGCGCAGGGCGCGAGCTCCGGCCTGCACGTGCTGCGCCTGCAGGACCCCGCGCACGGCGGCTTCTCGGGCATGCTCGATGCCATCGTCGCGGCCGCCGAGCCGCACCTGCGGCGCCTGGACGCGCGCAGGCGCGAGCCCGTGGCGCTGTCGGGCCTGGTCGTCGGAGTGCAGTGCGGAGGCAGCGATGCGCTGTCCGGCGTCACCGCCAACCCTGCGCTGGGCCATGCGGTGGACATGCTGGTGCGCGCCGGCGCCACGGTGCTGTTCTCCGAGGTCACCGAGGTGCGCGACGGCGTGGCGCTGCTGACCGCTCGCGCGCGCGACGGCGAAGTCGCGCGGCGCCTGGTGGCCGAGCTGGACTGGTACGACGCCTACCTGCGGCGCGGGGGAGCCGACCGCAGCGCCAACACGACCCCGGGGAACAAGGCGGGCGGCCTGTCCAATATCGTCGAGAAGGCGATGGGCTCCATCGTCAAGTCCGGCACCCTGCCCATCGACTTCGTGCTCGGCCCCGGCGAAAAGCTCGCTCCGGGGCAACGCGGCCTGGGCTTCGCCGCCACGCCGGCCAGCGACTTCGTGTGCGGCACCCTGCAGGCGGCCGCGGGCATGAACGTGCACGTGTTCACCACCGGCCGCGGCACGCCCTACGGCCTGGCCGCGGTGCCGGTGATCAAGGTGTCCACGCGCAGCGAACTCGCCGAGCAGTGGCCCGACCTGATCGACCTGGACGCGGGACCCATCGCCCGCGCCGAGCGCAGCATCGCCGAGGTCGGTGAGCAGATCTTCGCCTGCATCGTCGAGGTCGCCAGCGGACAGCGCCGTACCTGGGCCGAGCGCTGGAATCTGCACAATGCGCTGACCCTGTTCAATCCCGCCCCGATCACCTGAACCCGAGGCTCAGCCTGCGTAGCCGTGGCCTCGCCGCGCCTGCGGCCGGGGCCCCACGTACTTGCGGTAGGCCGCGATCCAGTCGTGACGGATGTCGTACTGCGCCTGCGCCAGGGACAGGCGCCCGCGGCAGACCAGGCGGTGCAGGCGGTTTTCCAGACGGTCCTTCGCGTAGCTGCCCCAGCCGCCGATCACATGGTGGGGCTGCGGCCACAGGTTGCGCGGCGAATCCGGCGAGCCACCCAGCTCCAGGCTGATCAGGTGGTCTTCCTCGTAGTCGCGCAGGCGACGATCGGAGTAGCCGTAGGCGCGGATTCCCTCGCGCTTGAGTCGCTCGGTGTAGCGCTCGGGCGGGCGGATGCCGCGCGTGTAACCCGGCACGCAGATGGTCGAGCGGATAGTGGCCTGCGTGACCCGCGCATCGAGGGCTCCGGGCGTGATCGCGGGGTTCGGCTCGGCGCTGCTCACGGGAAACACGACTCCGTAGCGTCCCTGTGCGCCCGCCACGCCGCCGGCGTCGAATGCGCGCGCTCGCGCCTGCGCGAGCTGCGGGGCAAGAGTCGCGCACAGCAGCACACAGGCCGTGGTGCGCCAGGGGATGGAGAGTCGACGGAGCATGGGAGAGGAACTCAGGTTCGGGTTCGGGTTCGGGTTC
>JAJZWA010000007.1:39203-80639 GCA_021846965.1 Pseudomonadota bacterium
CTGCTCCGCCGAGGCATGGGCCTGTTCCAGCGCGCTGCCGATCTGCTCCAGCGCGGGAGTCAGGCGGCGCAGCAAGCGCTGACCCGCCTCGGTGGGCGCCACGCTGCGCGTCGTGCGGTGCAACAGGCGCACACCCAGGCCGATCTCGAGCCTGCGCACGGCCTCGCTGAGGCTGGATGCACTGGCTCCGCGCGCCCGCGCAGCGTCACGAAATCCCCCGGCGCGCGCGACCGCGGCGAAGGCGCTGAGGTCGTCGAGTCGGGGTTCGAGCCGCGGATTCATTGTTCGGTTTTCCGTACAGGCTGTTCATCTTAGTACGGCTAGTCGAACACCGGGCAGGCTTCTAGAGTTTGCACATCGCCATCCACCAGGAAGCATCCCATGACTCGACCGAATGCACCTTCCGATTCCCTGCGCTACCGCCTGGGCAGCCGCGACGTCCTGCGCATGGGCTACGGCGCCATGCAACTGGCCGGCCCCGGCGTGTTCGGCCCGCCCGCCGACCCGCAGGCTGCGCTGGGCCTGCTGCGCGAGGTGATAGCCGCCGGCGTGGACCACATCGACACCAGCGACTTCTATGGCCCGCACATCACCAACCAGCTGATCAAGGAGGCCCTTCACCCCTATGCCGACTCGCTGACCCTGGTCACCAAGGTCGGAGCACGCCGCGGGCTCGGCGGCTCCTGGAACCCGGCCTTCTCGCCGGAGGAATTGCGCAGTGCGGTGCACGACAATCTGCGCAACCTGGGCCTGGAATGCCTGGAGGTGGTCAATCTGCGCCTGATGTTCGATCGGCATGGCCCGGCCGAGGGCCCCATCGAGCAGCCGCTGCTGGTCCTGGAGCAGATGCGGCGCGAGGGCCTGTTGCGCCATATCGGCCTGAGCAACGCGACTCCCGCGCAGGTGCGCCTGGCGCGTTCGATCACCGAGCTGGCCTGTGTGCAGAACCACTACAACCTCGCCCACCGGGACGACGATGCGCTGGTCGACGAACTGGCCGAGGCCGGCATCGCCTACGTGCCGTATTTCCCGCTGGGAGGCTTCACGCCCCTGCAGTCGAGCACCCTGACCGAGGTGGCGCGGGAACTGGAAGCCACTCCCATGCAGGTGGCTCTGGCCTGGCTGCTGCAGCGCTCGCCCAACATCCTGCTGATCCCGGGCACGGCTTCCAGCGCGCACCTGCGCGAGAACCTCGCCGCCTCCGGGCTTCGCCTGGATGCCGACAGCCTGCGACGGCTGGACGCCATCGCAGGCTCCGCAGGCCGTCAGAAGCTGTAGCCCACCGCCAGGGTGTAGATCACCGGGTGGAAGTTGATGTCCGTGCTGGACTGCGAGGTCACGATGCGCGGAGTCACCTGCGCGGGTGAGTAGGAGGTCACCGTCAGGGTGCTCTTGACGTCGGCGATGGCCACCGTGCCCACCACCGACCAGTGCTGGTCGATGTGGTAGGTCAGGCCCACGTGGGCCGCCGGGCCCCAGGAATCCGACAGGCTGAGCTCGGTGGGCCCCAGCGCGTTGGTCAGCGGGGTGAGCGCCTTGGTGTTGGCGAAGCGCGTGTAGTTCAGGCCGAGGCCGACGAAGGGGTCCCAGCGCGAGCGCGTGGTCATCGGGTGCCAGTTGAAGAACACGGTCGGCGACAGCACGTCCACGTCGGCGATGCGCGTTCCCGGGGAGATGCCCAGCAGCGCCCAGTTCGCCCCCTTCGCCGCGGTATGCACGGTGGGCGGCGCGCCCAGCGCCAGCTCCACGCTCCAGCGGTCGGTGATGTTGTGCACGAAGCCCAGGCCCAGCGTGGTGGCGTTGCCGATGTCCAGGTTCAGCCCGGGCGGGGTGTTCAGGCCGTGCAGGTCGCCCAGCGAGGCGTGGTTCTGCAGGTCGGCCACGCCGGCGTAGATGGTGTTCTCGCCGGCCCCTCCCAGGGTGTCGGCATGGGCGCAGGCGCCCGCGAAGGCGGCGCCCGCGACAAGCAGCGAGGCCGCGGCGGCGCGCAGGCCGGGCGATGAAGCACGCGCGCCGGCGCGATCGGACAGTTGGCGGATCATGCGGGGAGTCTCCAGGAAGTTGGGACTGGAAAGCGTGCGGATGACGTCAGGACACCCAGCCGAAGCTTCGCAGCTCCGCCAGTGTGGCGTTGGCGATCACCTGGTATCCGGCCGGGGTCGGGTGCACGGTATCGGCGAACAGCCAGGAGCCCAGGTTGGACGTGCTCGCGCCGTAGGAGGTCGCGGGGGTGCCCACGTTGCACAGCAGCGAGGACTGCACCAAGGTGATGTTGCACCAGGGCGTGCTGACGTTGGTGAACCCGAAGCTCGCGGGGCTGGCGATTTCCTGGTTGAGCAGCGCGAAACCGTCGATCATCTTCACCGGCTGGCCCTGCAGGTCGTTGAGCAGGCGCTGGTTGAACACCTGCACCAGGTTGGACAACAGGTAGCAGGCGGTCTGCGGGTTCTGGTTGTTGCAGGTGGTGCCGCCGGCAAGACTCTGGCCGAAGGGGGTCAGCGAGGAATCCGGCAGGGTGTAGACCATGACGTAGCGCCCGCCGTGGCTCAGGATGCTCTGGACCACGCCAGCCAGTTCGTCGGCGGCCACGCCCACGGTCGCCTGCGCCGTGGCCACCGCGGTGGCCTGCGGCACGCCCTGGCCCACCGCGGTCTGCACGGCACTGAGGGCCGTGAAGATGTCGTTGTTGCCCGCCAGCACCGAGATCAGCTGCGAACTGTTGAAGGAGCCGAACTCGCCGAGGTAGTTCTGCAACTGCTGGGTGACCGGGAAGGTCAGCGCGCCGGTGCTGTGGCCGATTCCGTCGGGGTTGGCCACCATGGAGCCGCCCTGGGCGAAATCGGTGCAGTTCTCGGGGCTGCCGGCCGGCGCGGTATTGAAGCCGCAGGTTGCCGCGGCCTGCGAGACGGCCGGTCCCGCGGGCGTCACGAAGGTCGTCGTGCCGCCGGAGGTGTAGCCGACCACATTGGGCGTGAGGCTCAGGCCCAGGGTCTGGGCCAGGTCGCCGGTCCAGTTTCCGGTGGGTGCGCCGTTCACGGTGAACTGTCCGCCGCCGGCGTAGGGCAGGCTGAGCGGCGGGATCAGGGCGTGGTAGGTGCTCCAGGCCGCCAGCGTGTAGGCGCCGTCATCCGACAGGCTGTCGCCGAACACCACGAAATTCTTGAAGCCCCCGGTGGGCCCGGCGCTCGGCGCGGTGCTTGCCGCATTGACACTGGCCACCGTGGACAGCGACGGTGCGCTCGGATTGCCGCCGCCGCCGCAACCGGCCATCAGCAGCGCGGCGCCTGCGGCGACCGCGAAGGTAATTCCCCTGTTCATTGACATTTCTCCATGGGAGAAGCAGAAGCACCGAAAAAAGAAACGACCGTTCGTTCCAATCCTGTTTCGGTTGCGACTCTACGCTCGGGGACCGCGTTGCCATAAGTCGGGTTTTCCCGGGCAACTGTGACAAATACCTGCCCGCTGCCGCCGCAAGACCTGCAGGCGCAGAGTATCAGCGCATGGGCGTGGCAGGCAGCTTGCCGGGGTCGATCCCGACACGCGCAACGGGGTACCCGACAGGTCTGGCCCGCGGTTTCAGAGGCCCTCGACGATCACCACGGTTCTGCGGGCCGAACGCTTGCTGATGCCCAGCGCCTGCTGGTACTCGGGGGACTCGTAGAAGGCCCTCGCCTTCTCGACCGAGGGAAAGCGCACCACCACCAGACGCGACGGGCTCCACAGCTCCGACTCCTTGAGGATCATGTCGCCTCCGCGCACCACGTACTCGCCTCCATGCTGCTCGGCCAGGGGTCGGGCCTTGCGCTTGTACTCCTCGTAGGCCTCGGGGTCGGTGAGCTGGGTGTCGGCGATCAGGTAGGCGGCCATGTCGGTTCTCGGGCTGGGAGGAGGGCTGGGGCGGCACGCTGCGCGACGCCCCGGCGCGGACTATAGACGCCAGGCGCCCCTCACAGCCCGGTGAAGCGCCGGACCACGCGGAACACCAGACCATCGGGCAGCAGGCGCAGCAGGCGCAGCCACAGGGTGAAGCGGCGCGGGAAGTGGATGTCGAAGCTCCCCCGCTCCCAACCCTGCAGCATGCGCGCGGCCGCCTGCTCGGGACGCAGCAGGGCGGGCATGGCGAATGCATTGCCCGCCGTCAGCGGGGTGTCGACGAAGCCCGGATTGACCACGCTGACGCCGATGCCCAGGGGGCGCAGGTCCAGGTACAGGGTCTGCGCGAGGTTGATCAGCGCCGCCTTGGTCGGCCCATAGGCCAGCGCCTGCGGCAAGCCGCGCCAGCCGGCCACGCTGGACACCAGGCTGAGGTGCCCGCGCCCCTGCACGAGCAGGGGGGGCAACACGACGTCGAGCCAGCGCAATGCGCCACGGTAGTTGATCTCGTCGTGGTCCAGCGCGCTGGCGAGGTCGAAGTTCGTGGCGCGCTGGGGGGCATAGGTGCCGGCGCAGTAGACAACCAGGTCGAGTTGCCCGAACTCGACCCGCAGGCGATCGGCGGCGGCCGCCAGCGCGGCCTGGTCGCGCACGTCCAGCGGCAGCGCGAGGGCCCCCTGCAGGGCCGCCAGCGCCGAGGCATTGCGGGCGGAAACGGCCACGCGCGCGCCGCGCGCGAGCAGCTCGCGCGCCAGCGCCGCGCCGATGCCGCTGGAAGCGCCGACGATCCACACGCGCTGGGCCGACCAATCACGAATGCCGGGATTGCAGGCCATCGGGGACTCCGAACGGGCGGGCGCCCTCAAGGTTTGTGGAAGGAGATGAAAATGCTGGCGACCCGGATGCCGAACTTGCTCATGTTGGTGCGGTTGAGCAACACATGCTTGTTCATCAGGTACATCCAGTCGTCCATATGCATGTCGTAGGTTCGTCCGTCCACCGGGAGCGCCAGCGTGTAGCTCCAATGGAAGGCGTTGCCCTCGGCATAGCCCGTGGCCGTGCCCACCACATCGCCGGCTTGGCCTTCATAGCGGCGCTGCGGCCCCGTGGAAGGCAGGCGGCGCAGGTGCCAGATGCGCTCGGAGCGCGTGCCGTCGCTGTACAGGAAATGTTCGGTCAGGGTGCCTTGGTCGCCCTTCCAGTCGCCGACCATGTCGACGTGGAAGCGTTTGACGACCTTGCCCGAGCGGTTGAACACGAGGCCGTCGGCGCTCAGCGGGCCGTTGAAATAGTTCTCCAGCGCGAGTTCGGGCTTCTGGCCCCGGTAGTCGGCCGGTGTCACGCTCGCGCAACCGGCCAGCATGCCGGCGGCCAGCAAGGTGCCCGCGGCAAGGCGCAGGGGCTTGTGCCAGGCGATCATCATGCATTTCTCCTCGTCGAGTCCAACAGGAACGCGGGGTCGCGCGCGGCGGGACGCATCCACCCGCGCCACAGCATCCACCCCGAAAGAAGCTTGAGCGCGCAGGGCAGCAGCGCGTAGGCGACCACCAGCGCCGGAAGCGCTCCCGTCGCCGGCGTGCCCGGGCGGTAGCCCAGCGCGGACAGCAGGGGAAGCGCCAGGCCCGCCGCCAGCGCCAGGGTGAACTTGGCCGCCAGGCTCCACAGGCCGAAATACGCGCCTTCGAGCCGGCCGCCGTGGCCCAGGCTGCGGATGAGGCCGGCCAGCAAGGCGGGCGGCACGATGAGGTCCGAGCCCAGCGCCAGGCCACAGGCGGCGCACAGCGCGGCGTAGCCGAGGCGCTGCCCGGGCTGCAGGGCGGCGGCCCAGGCAAAGCTGCCCACGGTGATGCCGATGCCGAACAGCCAGGTCGGCGCGGCGCCGAAACGCCGCACCGCGCGCAGCCACATCGGCACCCCGGCGGCGGCGCCGGCGAAGTACAGCAGCAGGTAGGCGCCGGCCCATTGCGGCGCACCGATGCGGTCGCGCACGAAGAACAACACCAGCGTGGCCGGGATCGAAGCCGCCACGCCGCTGGTCACGTAGGTGGCGAGCAGGCTGCGGAAGGCCTGGTGGCGCAGAGGCTCCACGACGGCTCGCAGCCCGGCGATCGCGGATGGGCGAGGCGCGAACTGGCTCGGCAGCTCCACGCCCCGCAGCAAGACCAGCGCGAGAGCCAGGCTGAGTGCGAAGCCCAGGGTGAACACGCCGGCCCCACCCACCTGGGTCGCGGCGGCGGCCGCGAGCACTCCGCCCAGGCCCAGGGCCTCGCGCCAGGCGAACACGCGCGTGCGGGCGGCCTCGCCCTGCCCCAGCGCCGCCCCCCAGGCCTGGTGGGCGACGCCGGCCGCGGTGCCGCCGGCCTGGGCCAGCCACAGGGCCGCGACGAATGCCGCGGCGAAGGCCGCCGTGCCGACACCGCGCCCGAGCCAGTCGGGAAGCGCCATCAGCACGGCGAAGCCGGCGAGCGAGACCAGGCTGGAGGCGGCGATGAGTTCCCAGGCCCGCCGGCGCGCGAGCATGCGGTCGGCCAGCCGGCCCAGCGCAGGATCGACCAGGGCATCGGCCAGGCGCGCGCCGAGCAGCAGCGCGCCGAGCAGGCCGAGGGGCAGGCCATGCCGGGTCCCGTAATAGGCGGGCAGGAACACGTACAAGGGAAGCGCGACGAAGTTCAGCGGGAACTGGACCGCGCCGTAGCGCGCAAGAAGCGCGGGCGACGGATCCCGTGGATCCTCGGACGAGGTGTTCACCGCGTGCCCTCCACACCGGCCAGCAAGGCACGGCGCAAGTCCGGCTCGCTGCTGCGCGGCGACAGCCAGATGGAGAAGAAGGCCTGGGCGAAATCCCGCCCCTCGATGGTTCCTATGGGCCGGTCGTCGAACAGGAAACGGGTACGCGCGCCCGCGGGCGCGCCGGGCAGGTACAGGCCGAGCAGCGTGTCGCCGGCGCGCACGTCGGGAAACACCTCGCGCATGCGCGCTCGCCAGTCCCGAAGCTGCGCCGGGCTGCCCAGGCCGAGACGGGCGATCAGCTCGGCCGACTTGTCGGCGATGTCGGCCCCGCGCAGGCTGCGGGCATAGCGCAGTTCCAGCGCGAAGGGCTGGGCGCCGAGATGGTCCGGGTCCAGCCCATGGGGGCCGACCCACAGCCAGGCACGATAGATGTCGAGGCCCCACCAGCGCAGCTCGGCACTGCCGCTCAGACGGGCGACGCCCAGCGCACGCTCCACGGGGGCCGGCGCCCGGAGCGCCGCGTCGGCACGACACGGCGCCCAGGCGCAGGCCAGGCAGGCCGCGCCCGCGAGCAGCGCGACACGCCGCCCCCGCGACTCAGGCGGGCCGGCGCAGGGTGAACTGGACGACGTCGATGCTGCCATGGGTGAATCCGGCCTCGCAATAGGCCAGGTAGAAGTCCCACAAGAGTTCGAAGCGGCGATCGAAACCCTGCTCGCGCACGGCGGGAAGCCGGGCCAGGAATCGTTCGCGCCACAGGGCCAGGGTGCTGGCGTAGTCGGCGCCGAAGGCGTGGCTGGCGAGCACCTCCAGCCCGGCCTTGCGCGCCTGCTCGATGAAGGCCGTGCGGCTGGGCAGCATGCCCCCCGGGAACACGTAGCGCTGGATGAAATCGGTGCCCCGCCTGTAATCCGCGAACAGGGCGTCGTCGATGACGATGCTCTGGATACAGGCGCGTCCGCCGGGCCGGAGCAGTTCCGCCACGCTGCGGAAGTAGGTGGGCCAGAAGGCCTCCCCCACGGCCTCGAACATCTCGATGGAGGCGAGCGCGTCGAATCCGCCCGCGGGCGCCAGTCGCCGCGCATCACGGTAATCGCACAGGTGCACCCTGGCCAGCCCGTCCAGCCCGGCGCCGCGCAGTCGTTCCTGCGCGAACTCCATCTGTCGCTGGGACAGCGTGATGCCATCCACCCGCAGGCCGGCGCGCGCCGCGGTCTCGGCGAAACCTCCCCAGCCGCAGCCCAGCTCGATCACGCGCTGGCCGGGGCTGGGCTGCAGTTCGCCGAGCACGCGGTCGAGCTTGGCCTGTTGCGCCTGCTCCAGGCTCATGCCGGGCTGCGTGAACAGTGCCGAGGAATAGTTCATGCCGGGATCCAGCCACAGCCGGTAGAAATCGTTGCCGAGGTCGTAATGGGCATGAATGTTGTCCCGGCTGCCGCGTCGGGTATTGCGCCTCAGCAGGAGGTGGCGCAGACGCGCCATCAAGGTGCCCAGCGGGCTGCCGTGCAGCGCGCGCTCCACCACCGCGCGGTTGGCCAGCAGCAGACCGAGCAGGGCCGGCAGGTCGGGGCTGCTCCACTGGCCGCGGAAGTAGCCCTCGGCGAAGCCGATGTCCCCGCGGCGCAGCACGGCTCCGAACACGGACCAGTCGTGCACCTGGGCCTGCGCCAGGAGCTGGCCCGGCTCGCCGCGGCCCAGCACGAGCAGGCGGCCATCGGGCAGGCGCAGCTCGAGCTGCCCGTGGCGCAGCCTGCGCAACATGGAGAGCACGCTGCGCGCCGCCAGCGGCACGCGGGCGGATCGCTGGCGGGGCAGGGAGGCGGCGCCGCCGTGCAGGGCGCCTGGGCGAGAGGAGTCGGAGCGGGCGTTCATGGTGTCAGGGGATCTCGGGAGGCCTGGGGCCTGGAAAAGAAGGGCACGCGCTTGCGCCACAGGCCCAGCGCCTGCCAGTGGATGCGCGCGATGACCCCGAAGCTGTGCAGGGGATGGGCAAGCAAGGCGCGACGAGCCGAGCCCCGGGTCAGAGGCTGCAGGCTGCCGCCGAGGCTGGTGCGCAGCAGCGGACCCAGGGCATCGTCGTGATCCACGCGCGCGACCACGCGCTCGGTGCCATCGCGCGTGCAGCGCAGGAAACGGAAGCGGTAGCCGCCCTCGATGCGGCAAAAGGGCGACACATGCATGGCCTTGTCCGCGCGCAGTTCCTCGCCCCAGGCCACGCCGCCGCTGGCGGCGGAACGCAGCACGTAGCAGTGGCGCTCGCCGAAGGTGCTGTTGACCTCGGCCACCACGGCGGCCAGTGAACCGTCCCTGCGGTGGCAATACCAGAAGCTCACCGGCTTGAACACGTAGCCCAGCACGCGGGCGAAGGTCTGCAGCCAGATCTCACCCTGCGCGTCGTGCACGCCCTGCTCGCGCAGCAGGCCCTCGATCCAGGCCAGGCTGTCCTCGCCGCCCTCTCCGTGGTCGGCATCGTGAAAACTCAGCCAGGCACGGCGATTGCGCGCGATCGCCAGCGTGGCCTCGCCGCGCGCAAGCGCACGCATGGGAAGCATGAGAAAGAACACGCGGTAGGCGAAGGCATGGCGCGCCGGGCGCAGTCGCGTGTGATGCACCACGCCGCGGCCGATCAGCGCATGGCTCATGCCAGCAGCTCCAGGACTTCCTCGAAGCCGCGCGAGGCATGCGCGCGCTGCTGCTCCAGCCAGGCCTGGGCGGCAGCGCGCCCGGCGCGCAAGCCGTCCTCGTGGAAGCCATGCCCGCACCAGGCTCCGCAGAAGTAGCTTCGACGCCGGCCCTGCAGCTCCGGCACCCTGGCCTGTGCGGCCATGGCCGCGGCGTCGAACACCGGGTGGGCGTACTCCATTTCCTGCAGCACCTGCGCCGGATCGGGCTCGCGCAAGGGGTTGAGGGACACCAGCACCGCGCGCTTGAAGGGCACCGGCTGCAGCTTGTTGATCAGGTAATGCAGGCAGACGGAGGACGCCTCGGCGCCGTCGACGCCCACGCCGTCGGGCTGTTCGCTCTCGAAATTCCAGGCCGCCCAGGCCTTGCGACTGCGCGGCAGCAGCGTGGCGTCGGTATGCAGCAGGGCGCGGTTGGGTTGGTAGCGCACGGCGCCCAGCACCTCGCGCTCGGTGTCGTCGGCATCGACCAGCAACTCCAGGGCCTGGTCGCTGTGGCAGGCCAGGATCACGTGGTCGAACCATTCCGTGCCGGCGTCGGTGGCCAGTTCCACGCCGACCTCGTAGCGCTTGACCCGGCGCACCGCGCATCGCAAGCGGGTATCGGGCAATTGCTCCACGATGCGCTGGACGTAGCGGCGGGCCCCCCCGCGCACGGTGTACCACTGCGGCCGCCCCTCGACCTGCAACAGACCGTGGTTATGGCAGAAACGCACCATGGAGGCCAGCGGAAACTCCAGCATGCGCCGTGCGGGGCAGGACCAGATGCAGGCGACCATCGGCAGCAGATAGTCCTGCACGAAGGCTTCGCCATAGCCCCCGTCGCGCAGGAACTGGCCCACGCTGCGGTGCTCGTCCGGCAGGCCCGCCTGCGCCAGCGCCGTGGCCTCGCGGTTGAAGCGCAGGATGTCCCGCAACATGCCCCAGAAGCGCGGACGCAGCAGGTTGGAGCGCTGGGCGAACACGGTGTCCAGGCTGGAGCCGCTCCACTCCAGGCGGGCGCCCCCGCCCAGGGGTCGTTGCACGGAGAAGGACATGTCCGACTTCGCCAGGTCCACGTCGAGTTCGGCGAACAGCCCGAGCAGCCCCGGGTAGGTGCGCTCGTTGAGCACCAGGAAACCGGTGTCCACGGGGTAGCTGATGCCGTCCACGGTGGCATCGACGGTGTGCACATGCCCCCCGAAATGCGAGCCGGCTTCGAACACCGTCAACCGTGCATGGTCTTTCAGCGCCCAGGCGGCGGCCAGCCCGGCGATGCCGCTGCCGACGACGGCGACCCTGGGTTGCTGCTCGCCGCGATCGCGGCGCGAAGGATTCGGCTGGGACATGGTTGCGCTCGAAGGAAAGAGGGGGACCTGCCTTGCATACGCTGCGCGAGCCGCAACGGATTCAGGATTCCCGTGCGGGATGCCTTGAGGCTTCATTGTCGCATGTTTGTCCAGGACAGATACGGGCGCTCTTGGACATTTTCGGAAACATTTGGACGTTTGTCATGGACATCCATGGATTTCCTCGACCCCGGGGCCCCACGATTCCCATGCCGGGAAGCCGGCAAACCCCTAGACTGAGGGTTCACCATGAGCCTGCTGCTGTTCAAGATCGCGATCACCCCGCTGCTGGTCCTCGGCGCGACCCTGCTGCAGCGACGCTTCGGGGGCTCGATCGGAGGGCTGCTGACCGGCTTGCCGCTGACCTCCGCGCCGCTCTCGGTGTTCCTGGCGGTGCAGAATGGTCCGGATTTCGCCGCGCGCGCGGCGGTGGGCACCCTGCTGGGACTGACCGGCACGGCCGGCTTTTGCGCGACCTATGCGCGCGCCGCGCGGGGGCGGCGCTGGGCCCCGGCCTTGTTGCTGGCGAGCCTGGCCAGCGGCAGCCTGTTCCTGATGCTCGCCCGCATGCCCCAGCGACCCGGCATGGCCGCCGCGATGGTGTTTCCGGCCCTCGTGGCGCTGGCGCTGCTGGCGGGCCGGCAGGGCCCGATCCTGCAGACGCCGCATCCATGGTGGGACCTGCCGGCGCGCATGGCCTTCGCCCTGGCCGTGGTGCTGGGCATCACGGCCGCCTCGCTGCACCTGGGGCCCACCTGGAGTGGCATGCTGGCCGCGCTTCCGGTGCTGTCGGCCACCATGGGCGGCTTCACGCACCGGCAGGCGGGCCCCGAGGCGGCACGCGCCCTGCTGCGAGGCATCATCGTCGGTTGCCTGGGAGCCGCCACCTTCAACCTGGTCGTGGCGCTGTGGCTGCAGCGCGGCGGCCTGGCCGCCGCCTATGGGCTGGCCATGCTCGGCGCCCTCAGCGCCGCCACGCTGGGCCATGTTGCTTTCAGCTCGGGCGGCGGCGCCGCACAATTGCTGCGCGGTATGTTCAGGCGCGCCTGAAAGCGATTATCCTCGACGCGGCGAACATCATCGCGTCGCGAAATGGGAGATTCGCGCCATGGACCCGCAGTCACGATCCAAAGTCTGCCTGTTCGAGGCCATCGTCGCGTCGCACGACGACGCCATGGTCAGCCTGACCCCCGACGGCCTGGTCAGCAGCTGGAATCCGGCCGCGCAGCGCCTGTTCGGGCCATCGGCGCCCCAGGCGCTGGGGCGGCCGATCGACGCGCTGCTGGTGCAACACAACCCGCCCCTGCCCGGCGACGACTCCGAGACCGCGCAAGCCCTGGTTTCCCCGGCGCTGGTGCGAGGCGCGGGGGGCGACCTGATCTCGGCGCTGGTGACACGGCGCCCGCTGCGGGACTCCCGGCTGGGCGCCGTGGGCACGCTGGTCACGGTGCATCCACTGCGCCAGGCCCTGACCGCGACCCCAGAGTCCGAGCCCAGGACGCTGCCGATCAATGTCTACGAATCCCTGGTCGAGTCCACCGACGACGCCATCGTGACCAAGACCCTCGGGGGCATCGTGCTGAGCTGGAACCCGGGCGCCCAGCGCATCTTCGGCTACAGCGCGGCCGAGATGATCGGCGAGCCGATCACCAGGCTGATCCCGGTGGATCGCCTGCACGAGGAGGAAATGATCCTGCAGCGCATCGCCAGCGGCGAACGCGTGGAGCATTTCGAGACCGTGCGCGTGCACCGCGACGGCCACCTCGTGCACGTATCGGTGACCATCTCCCCGCTGCGCGACGCGGCCGGGCGCATCGTCGGCGCGTCCAAGATCGCGCGTGACATCGGCGAGCGCATCCTGGCCGCGCAGACCATCTGGCGCCAGGCCAACCAGGACGCGCTGACCGGGCTTCCCAACCGCCATGCCTTCGGCCAGCGGCTGGGCCTGGAGGCTCAGCATGCGCAGCGCGACCAGGTCGCCTTCGCCCTGCTCTACGTGGACCTCGACCACTTCAAGTCCGTCAACGACTCGCTGGGCCATGGGGCGGGCGATGCGCTGCTGGACGCGGTGGCCGAGCGCATGCGCTCGGCGCTGCGCGCATCCGACGTGCTGGCCCGCCTGGGCGGCGACGAGTTCAGCGTGCTGCTTCCCGCGCCGGCCGATGCGAACACGGCGCGCCGGGTCGGCGCCAAGCTGCTCGATGCGCTGGCCGCCCCCTTCCTCATCGACGGCCATGCCCTCCATATTTCCGCCAGCATCGGCCTGGCGGTGTTCCCGCAGGATGCCAACACCCCGGAGGACCTGCTGCGCTGCGCCGATCTGGCGATGTACGAGGCCAAGCAGGCCGGTCGCAGCCGCACGGTGGTCTACGAGGCCTGCATGGACCAGCGCGCCCGTGCGCGCCTGGTGCTGGTCGGCGACCTGCGCCGCGCATGCCGGCTGGGCGAGTTGTTCCTGCTGTACCAGCCGGTGGTGCGCACCGCCGACGGCTCGCTGGCCAAGTTCGAGGCCCTGGTGCGCTGGCGGCATCCGGCCTTCGGCGTGGTGCAGCCCGCGCGGTTCATCGCGCTGGCCGAGGAAAGCGGGCTGATCATCGAAATCGGCGATTGGGTGTTTCGCAGCGTCGCCCAGCAGGCGCTGCGCTGGCAGGGCCCGGACGGTCTCGGGCCGCAGCTGAGTTTCAACGTCTCGCCCGTGCAACTGGCCGCCGACCACGACCCCACGCAGGGCTGGATCGACTATCTGGAGCGCATCGGGCTGCCGCCGCAACGCCTGGTGGTGGAAGTGACCGAAACGGTGATCCTGGACGAATCCCCGCGCATCGCGCAGCGCCTGCGGGATCTGCGCGCGCACGGGCTGCAGATCGCGGTGGACGACTTCGGCACCGGCCACTCCAACCTCGCCTCGCTCAGCCGGGTGGAGGTGGATTACCTGAAGATCGACCAATCCCTGGTGCGCAGACTTCCCGGGGATACGCGCAAGCATGCGATCTGCGAGGCCATCGTCGCCATGTCGCACCGCCTGGGAATCGGGGTCATCGCCGAGGGCATCGAGACCGAGGAGGAACTGGCCCGCGTGCGCGACATCGACTGTGATTTCGGCCAGGGCTACCTGTACGCGCGTCCGCTGGACACGCAGGCCGCGAGCGAATGGATGCTGCGGAACCAGGCGCGGCGCCAGGCACCGGACCCCGCGTAGCCGGCCGTTGGAAGGATTTCCGCGGATCGCTAGGGATGACCCAGCAGGGCTTTCAGGGCCTCGATGTCCTCGCCGCAGGCGCGCGCCGCGGTCTGCTCGATGTGCCGGTACAGGCGCACGAGTTCCTGGCCCGTGTCGGTGAGGCGGCTGCCTCCGCCCTGGGCGCCGCCATGCACCGATTCCACCACCGGTGCGCGCGCACGGCGATTGAGATCGTCCAGCAGCATCCAGGCCCGCCGGTAGGACATGCCCAGGCTGCGCGCCGCGGCGGTGATGGAGCCGGATTCGCGCACCGCCTCCAGCAGTTCGATCCTGCCCGGCCCCACGGCGATGCGAGCGCCCTGGGTCAGGCGCAGCCGGAAGCGCGCCACGGGGGCGTCCTCGGGCGCCTGCGTGGCGGGGAGCTCTGGAGCTTTGGGGGCAGCGGGGTCGGGCATGCGAACAGGAGACGGCGAAGGCGGCGCTGCGCGGCCGCCCAGCCCACAGCATAGGGCCGGCGCCCTCCGCGCCCCCACGCCGCCCGACACCCTGCAGCGCCGGCGCTTCCCTCCGACAATGTCCAGTTTCGCGCCAGCGCATGGCAGCCGCCCCTCCACCGATGCCTCCCGATCGCCACCCCGCCTCCGCCGGCCCTTCCGCGGCCTCCGTCTGGGAAACCCCCGGTTTCGCACGGTTCTGGCTGGCCCGCGTCGCGCTGACCGGGGCCTACCAGATGCTCAGCGTGGCCATCGCCTGGCAGATGTACCTGACCACCGGCAGCGCCTTCGACCTCGGCCTGGTCGGCCTGGTGCAGTTCCTGCCGCGCATGGCGCTGGTGCTGGTCGCCGGCAGCGTGGTCGACCGCTTCGAACGCCGGGACGTGGTCGCCGTCAGCATGGCCTTGCAGGCCGTCGCCGCCGGGGTGCTGGTCGCCGCGGCCCAGGGCTGGGGCCTGCAGCCCGGACGGACCCTGATCCTGGCCCTGTCGGCCCTGGTGGGCGCCTGCCGGGCCTTCGATACGCCAGGCATGCAGGCCATGCTGCCCGCGCTGGTGCCCGAGACGCTGCTGGCCCGCGCCATCGCGCTGGCTGCCTCGGCCACCCAGGCCGCCAGCGTGATCGCGCCCGGCCTGGGCGGCCTGCTGCTCGCCCTGGGCCCGGGCGTGGCCTACGGCCTGACCTGCGCGGTGGACCTGCTCGGCGTGGCCTTGATGCTGAGCCTGCCGCGCGTGCACGCCACCGCGCGCGGTCGCATCACCCTGGATTCCATGCTGGAGGGCGTGCGCTACATCCGCGCGCACCCGGTGGTGCTGGGGGCCATTTCGCTGGATCTGTTCGCGGTGCTGCTGGGGGGCGCCACGGCCCTGCTTCCGGTGTACGCGCGGGACATTCTGCACATCGGTCCCTGGGGCCTGGGCATGTTGCGTGCCTGCCCCGCGGTCGGCGCCCTGCTCACCGCGGCCTGGCTGGCACGCCACCCGGTCCAGCGCCACGCCGGACGCCTGATGTTTTCCACGGTCGCGGTGTTCGGCCTGGCCACGGTCGTGTTCGGCCTGTCGCGCTGGACGGCGCTTTCGATGCTGGCGCTGGCCGTGCTGGGCGGCTCGGACCTGATCAGCGTGGTGATCCGCGGCACCCTGGTGCAGTTGCAGACCCCGGATGCGCTACGCGGCCGGGTCAATGCGGTCAATTCCCTGTTCATCGGCGCCTCCAACCAGCTCGGGGAATTCGAGTCGGGCTTCACCGCGGCCTGGTTCGGCGCCGTGCCCGCGGTGGTGCTGGGCGGCCTGGGAACCCTGGGCATCGTGCTGCTGTGGCGCCGCATGTTCCCTGCCCTGGCGCGCTACGACAGCCTGTCCTGAGCGGGCCTTGCGGCCCGCCGGACGGCCCGACCGGATTCAATCGGCGGGGAACAACGCGAAACGCAGCACGAACAGCGCGGCCACCACCCACAGCGCCGGGTGCACCTCGCGCGCGCGCCCGGTGAACAGCTTGAGGGCCGCGTAGGCGATGAAGCCGAAGGCCAGGCCATTGGCGATGGAGTAGGTGAAGGGCATGACCAGCGCGGCCAGCGCCGAGGGCACCGCCTCGGTGACGTCGGCCCAGTCGATCTGCAGCAACTCCCGCATCATCAGGCCCGCCACGTACAGCAGGGCCGGCGCGGTGGCCCACGGCGGCACCACGGCAGCCAGCGGGGCGAAGAACAACGCGGCCAGGAACAGCACGCCCACGGTCAGCGCCGTGAGCCCCGTGCGCCCTCCGGCCTGCACGCCCGAGGCGCTCTCGATGTAGGCGGTGGTGCTGCTGGTGCCCAGCAGCGAGCCGGAGAAGATCGCCAGGCTGTCGGCGAACAACGCCCTGCCCAGGCCTTCCTCGCGCCCGCCGTCGAGCAGGCCCGCCTTGCGGGCCAGGCCGGTCAGGGTGCCGGTGGCGTCGAAGATCTCCACCAGCACGAACACCAGGATGATGTGGAAAAAGCCCCCGCGCAGGGCCCCGGGGATGTCCAGCTCGAGCAGGGTCGGAGAGATGCTCGGCGGGGTCGACACGATGCCCTGGAAGTGGGTCAGGCCCAGCAGCATGCTGGCCACGGTCACCGTGAGGATGCCGATGAGGATCGCGCCGCGCAGGCGAAAGTAGTCCAGCACGGCGATCAGCAGGAAACCCAGCGCCGCGAGCAGCACGGGCAGGCTGTGCAGATTGCCCAGGCCGACCTTGGTGGCCGGGTTGGCCACCACGATGCCGGCACCCGACAGCGCGATGATCGCCAGGAACATGCCGATGCCGGCGGCGATGGCACTGCGCAGGGAGCTCGGGATTCCCGCCACCAGCCAGCGTCGCAGGCCGGTGATGGTCAGCGCGACGAACACGCAGCCGGAGATGAACACCGCGCCCAGGGCCTGCTGCCAGGTGAAGCCCATGCCCTTGACCACGGTGAAGGCGAAAAAGGCATTCAGCCCCATGCCGGGAGCCAGCCCCACCGGCCAATTGGCGACGAAGGCCATGATGAACGTGCCCACGGCCGCGGCGAGACAGGTGGCGACGAACACGGCATTGTGGTCCATGCCCGTCGTGGACAGGATCGACGGGTTGACGAAAATGATGTACGACATGGTCAGGAAGGTCGTCACGCCGGCCATGACCTCGGTACGCACGTCGGTTCCGTGCTCCCCCAACTTGAACAAGGATTGCAGACTCATTGTTGTTTTCCTCCGGTTTCGCGGGCCAAGCGTACCCTATCAGGCCGCTGAAATTGCAGGATTGCATGCAAACTCGCACTCGGGGGATGTACTCTTGGGTCGGACGCCGGCCCCGGGGCGGCGCCAACATCTGGTTCCGGAACCATCATGGAAGTCCAAATCGACAAACGTTACCCGCTGCAGGTGGATCCCGAGCGCGCATGGGCCCTGCTCAGTGACATCCGCGCCGTGGCCGGCTGCATGCCGGGTGCGCAGATCACCGAGCAGGTGTCCGAGACGAACTACCAGGGGCTGATGAAGGTGAAGGTGGGCCCGGCGCAGGCCCAGTTCGGCGGCACGGTGGAGGTGCTCGAACTGGACGCCGGCACGCGCCGCCTGGCCCTGCGCGGCAAGGGGGCCGACAAGGGCGGCTCCTCCGCGTCGATGGAGTTGCACGCCGTGCTCGAGCCTTCCGCCGACGCGCCGGGCCAGGTCACGCTGCATGGCGACGCCCGCGTCGTGGTCACGGGCAAATTCGCGCAATTCGGCGCGCGCATGATGGTGCAGGTCTCGGAGATGCTGCTGGGCCAGTTCGTCGCGAACTTCCAGACCGCGGCGCAGCAACTGCCGGGGCCATCGGCAGCCCCGGCGGACGCCACACCCGAGGCGGCGTCCGCATCGCCGCAGGCACCGTCCGCGGCGTCCGCACCCGGCACGGCCCGGCAAGCCGAGCCCGCGGCCGCGCCGCGCGCCTCCGCGGGCGAACTCAACGGGCTGGCCATCCTGTGGGCCCTGTTCAAATCCTGGCTGGCCGGCCTGTTCGGCCGTGGCGAACGTTGACGCCTGGGAGTCGCGATGAACAGCATCGATATCGACGTGCTGCGTACCGCGCTGGATTGGCTGGCCGCGGGCCGGCGGGTGGTGCTCGGCACCGTCGTGCGTACCTGGGGATCGGCCCCGCGCCCTCCGGGCTCGCTGATGATCATTCGTGACGACGGACAGGTCGCCGGCTCGCTTTCCGGGGGCTGCATCGAGGACGACCTCATCCGGCGGGTGGCCGCCGGCGAGCTGGCCCTGCGTCGTCCCGAGGCCACGGTCTATGGCAGCAACGCGGAGGAAGCCCAGCGCTTCGGGCTGCCCTGCGGTGGCAGCGTGCAGGTGGTGCTGGAGCCGATGCTCGACAGCGCCTGGCCGGCCGAACTGCTGCGCCGCGTGGAAGCCGCCGAACGCACCGAGCGCGTGGTCGACCTGGGCTCCGGAGCGGTGCGCCTGCGGCGCGCCACGACGGCCGATGCGCTGTACTACGACGAGCGCGAACTGCGCACCGTGCACGGACCGCGCCAGCGCCTGCTGATCATCGGCGGCGGGCAGCTCTCGCGCTACCTGGCCACGATGGCGGTGATGCTGGACTACCGCGTCACCGTATGCGAGCCACGCACCGAATACCACGAAGGCTGGGACACCCTGCCCGGCGTGGAGTTGTCCACGCGCATGCCCGACGACGAAGTGCTGGCCATGCAGCTCGACGAGGCCAGCGCGGTGGTGGCGCTGACCCACGATCCCAAGCTCGACGATCTGGCGCTGATGGAAGCCCTGCGCACACCGGCCTTCTACGTCGGTGCGCTGGGCTCGCGCGTGAACAACGAGCGGCGCCGCGAACGACTCCTGCAGTTCGACGTCAGTCCCGAACAGGCCGCCCGCCTGCGCGGACCGGTGGGTCTGCGTCTGGGCGCGCTGACCCCGCCCGAGATCGCCACCAGCATCGTGGCCGAGATGACCGCGATCCGTCGCGGGGCCGATGTGTCGCAGCCGCTCAACGACTGGAGCCTGTCGGCGTCGATCTGCGCGATGGACTGAATGCGTCCAGGCGCAGCGCCAGCTGCGGCAGCACGAACAACTCGTAGGCCAGCAAGGCGACCAGGCCTCCGAGCAGGGCCCGCGCCATGGGTCCGGCGACCGCCCAGCCCGCGAGCCGGGGCGTCAGCGCCAGTGCCAGCACGCCGAGAGCCCATGCGAGCGTGACCGCCAGCAGGGCCTCGAGGCCCTCGCCGGCGAGGCGCAGCGCTGCATCGGCATCCCAGGGCGGGGCCCGCGACGGCTGGCGCGAAGGCGCCCGCGCGAACATCGCCAGGCTGTTGCGCAGCGCCATGCTCCCCAGCGCGAGCATCCCGAGCCCGGTGCCCAGGCCGAGTCGGGTTGCGCTCAACCAGCTCAGCAGCAAGGCTCCGGCCCACGCCACCGCCAGCCCGGTGAGCGCGAGCAGCAACTGGCGACCCTGGCGCAGGCGCAAACCCAGCACCAGCAGCACGGCAACGCCTGTCAGCGCGACGCCTGCGAGCAGGCGTCCCCGCTGCCGCGCCTGCTCGGCCACGGGCAGGCGCAGGTGCAGCGTCACCCCCGGCGGCAGACGCAGCTGGCGGCGCAGCGCGAGACTCGCCGCGCGCAGGAAGGCGGCCGGATGCGCCGAAGTCGTGGACGCGAGCACGCGCAAGCTGCGTACGCCGTCGACATGCTCGATGCGCGCCGGCGCAGTGCCCAGGCGCACCGCCCCAAGGCTGCCCAGGCTCACCATGCCGCGCCGGGGGGTGCGGATCGGCAAGGCCCCCAGCATCTGGGGTCCTTCGCGCTGGTCGCCCCCCAGCACCACGCGCACCGGCACGGGCTGCGCGCCGACGAACACGCGACCGGCATGGCCCCCGACCAACGCCGTCTGCACCTGGCGCAGCACCGCCAGCGCCGCCGAGCCGCTCGCGCGCAGGTCCCGCGCGCGCAAGTGCAGGCGCAGCTGTGGCAGGCGCGGCGGGACGGCAAGCTGCACGCCGGTGGCCCCCGGCACGACGCGGAGCACCGCCGCGGCACGCCTGGCGGCCAGCTCGAGGCGCCCGAGGCGACTGCCGCTGAGCTCCGCCACGACGTCGGCGTCGCCGTCGCTCCCCGTTCCCCCCAGTTGCCGCAGGCGCCGCGCGAACAGGCTGTCGACGCGGAAGGTGGCACCGGCGAAACCGGCCAGCACCTGCCGGATGCGCTGTTGAGCCTGCACCGGATCCGCGTCCGCGCGCAGGGCGATCTCGATCCGGCTGTGCGAGGCGCCCTCGCCCCGGGAGGCCAGGCCGACGTCGGTGACACGCTGGGCCACCCGTCGGACCTGGGGCAGGCGCTGCAAGGCCCTGGCCACGCGAGCCCCCATGAGCATCGAGGCCTGCAGCGACGAGCCCGGCGCCAGCTGCATGCGCACGATGAACGGCCCTTCGCGCGGACCAGCCAGCCATGCGTCGCGACCGTGCAACGCGGCCCACGCGCCAGCCGCGACCAGGGCCGCCGCGAACAGCGCCGCGGACCTCCAGCGTGGCATGAGTCGTGCCTGCAGGACCAGGTAACGGCGCTGCACGGCGCGCAGCATCGGAGTCGTGCCGGTGGGGCATCGGGTCGAGCCGAACAGCAGAGCCGCCAGCGCCGGCGTGAGGGCGGCGCCCACGATCAGGCAGGGCAGCAGCGACAGCGCGGCAGCCTGCGCCACGGCGCCGAACAGCCGGTTCGTGGCGCCGGGCACCAGTTGCGGGAGCAGCAGCGCCAGCAGCAAGGCCGCCCCGGCGGGAAGGCTCACCCGCTGCGCGCTCACGGTGGCTTCGCACAAGCTTGCCCGGGCAGCGGCGGGCTCCGCCTGGGCATCCCGGCAGCGGCGCCGCCACGCATCCAGCAGCAGCAGCGCATCCGCTCCGGCCAGGAGCGCGCCGATGCCGGCGGCCGACAGGCGCTGCAGGTCCAGCGCCCAGCCAGCGGCCGCCAGGAGCCCCAGCGCGTACAGCAGGGTGAGTGCCGCGACGCTGGCGCACAGCGCCGCGAAGCGCCAGTCCGGCAGCAGCAGGCGCAACCCCACGAGCGCGAGCAGCAGGCCGAGCGCCAGGCCCCACGCCAGATCGCGCAAGGCTCGACGCAGCCCATCCGCCGGACGCAGCACCGGAGCGTGCAGCACCACGCCTTCGCGGGTCAGCAGCGCGCGCAGGCTCCCCAGCCTGCGCTCCACGCCCCGGGTGACCCGCAGGGTGGAAGCGCCTGGCTGCGCGCGCACGACCAACTCCATGCCAGGCTCGGCGCCGATGGTCGCCGCACTGCGCGCCGGCAGGGGCGCGAACGCCACCTTGGCCACGTCGGCCAGGGTGAGCACCCGCGAGGGCGTGACGCGCAGCACGGCCTCGGCCAGCCCACGCGCATCGCTTCCCGGTGCCTCGGCGCGCAGCAAAAGACGTTGCTGGGCGGTCTCGATGCCCTCCAGGCCCGGCGTGGCCACCGCCTGCCGGGCGGCTCGCAGCACCTGGTCGATGCCCACACCCAGGCGCCGCAAGCGGCGGGCCCGAACCCGCACCAGCAAGGCCCGCTCGCGCCCCCCGTACAGGCGTACCGAGGCCACGCCAGGTACCGCGAGCAGGCGCGGACGCAGTTGCCAGCGCGCGATGTCGCGCAGGCGCATCGGCCCCAGCGCGGGGGCCGTCAACCCGAAGGCCAGCACCAAGGCGCGATCGCGTCGCGGGGCGGCGACCCGCGGGGGGCGCGCGAGCGCGCCCAGGTGCCACGCATCCAGGCGTGAGCGCACGCTTCGACGCGCCTCGGCCGCGGAGATGGCCTGGGCGAAGCGAAGCCGCAGCAGCGAAAAGCCGGGCGTGCTGCGCGAGGTCATGCGCCGCAGCCCGGGCAGCCCGGCCAGGGCGCGCTCCATCGGCGCGGTGGCCAGCGACTCGACCCTGCGTGGCCCGAGTCCCGGTACCCGCGCGCGCACCTCGACCAGGCGGGAGTGGATGCGCGGCAGTGCCTCGACGTCCGCCCCGAGCAGCGCGCGCAGTGCGCACAGCGCGGCCAGCGCGGCCAGCACCACCACCAGCCCGGCGCGGCGGATGCAGAACTGCGCCAGAAGCGTCTGCGGACCGCGCGCGCGCACCATCAACGCCGGTTCCAGGCGTCGCCGGTCGGGGGCAGGGTGTGCGCCTCCGGCGGCGGTGTCAGCAGCAGGTCGGCACCGCCCGTGACGACATCCAGCGCCTGCCAGCCCGGCTGCACATAGCCGCCGTCGGAAGGCCAGGCGGTGGAAATCCCCCTCGGGGTGAACTGACGATCGCCCCCGGCGGCGGCCGGCGACGCCACGAAGGCGAGAGCCTGCCCGTCCACGAACAACACGGCCGAGCCGGGAACCCGCACCGCCCGCACCCACGGCTGCCGCGCATGCCGGAACTCCGCCGGCGCCAGACGAGCGATGCGCAGGCCCGATGCACGCTGTTGCGCGGCACTCCACGACACGGGCGGTGGCAGTGCCGCCCGCGCACTGCCAGCCAGCACCCCGAGGCCCAGGCACCAGGCCGCCAGGCGCCAGGGCGCGGCGCCCCGCGGCGAGCGCGCGCGCGGTCCTGCGTATGGAGCGACGAGACGGAGGCGCGCAGACAAGACGGCAGGCGGATGGGGACGCGGGTCTGCCAGACTACCGGCCGGGCTGCGCCGGCTCCATGCCCGAGGCGTAAGAGTTCCTTCAGCGTGCTACCGCGGCGCCTGGCCGCATGGAGCCGCTGCCGGGCCACCGACCGGCGAGGCAGGCGCCGGGTGGCACAAGGGCCCCGCGCGCTCAGTGCCCGGCCGTCGCCTGCTCGCTCAGGAGCGCCGCGGCGCAGCGGGCGTGCAGGGGCTCGGCGCCCACGCCCACCACCACCACGCTGGGCCGCCCGCCGTGCAAGAGTGCCGCGCGGCCGAGATCGGCCACCACGTGATCGCTTTGCAGCATGTCGGCGCAGCCCGCTCGCGACACCACGCTGACCGCCGTGTCCAGAGGCCAGCCGGCGGCCTGCAACTCGCGCGACAAGGCGCCGAGGCGGCTGCCGGCCATGTAATAGACCTCGGTGTCGGCCGCGCGGGCCGCGCGCACCCGCCCCTCCCGGGTCATCGCGGTGCAAAGCGCCACGCTGCGGCCCCGGCCCCTGCGGGTCAGGGGCCTCGCGGTGTCCGCGGCGGCGGCCAGCGCCGCGCTGACACCCGGAACGATCTCGAAGCCGATGCCCGCCGCGTGCAGCGCCCGAATTTCCTCGTCGAGGCGCCCGAACACGCTGGGATCTCCCCCCTTGAGCCGCACCACCAGCGCATGCTCGCGCGCCATGCGCACCAGCAGCGCGCAGATCACGTCCTGCGCGGTGCTGGCGCGAAATCCGCGCTTGCCCACGTCGATCCAGCGGGCCCCGGGTGCCAGTTCACGAAGCTCGGGCCCGACCAGCGCGTCCACCAGCACCACGTCGGCCTGCGCGAGCAGTCGCGCGGCGCGCAGCGTGAGCAGATCGGCGGCTCCCGGCCCGGCTCCGACGAAAGCGACGCGGCCCATCACGCTTGCGCCGCGGCGCCCACCAGCAGCGCGCCGCTGGTGCGGTGGCTGTGCGGATCGACCAGGATCATGCCCCCGGCCACGCGGTTGTGCGCATAGGCGGCCAGGGGCAGCTCCTGCTGCGCCTGCACACGCACGCGCCCGATCTCATTGGGGCCCAGGCTGTGGGCCTCCACCTTCTCGAGACTGTGGATGTCCAGCCGGTCGTGCACCTGCACGATGCGCGCGGCGACCCAGGCATGGCCATGCCGGATCCAGTACTTGCGCCCGATCACCGCGGGATCCCGATCCAGCCATGCCAGCGTGGCGTCGAACTCGCTGGCCGCGGCCTGCGGTTCCTGCGCATCCGTGATCCAGTCGCCGCGGGAAATGTCCAGGTGCTCGTCGAGCACCAGGCCGACCGAGCTCCCCGGCAGGCCTTCCTCGATGCGCTCGCCGGCCTGCCAGAGCTCGTGCAACCGCGCGGTCTGCCCGCTGGAATGCACGCGCACGCGCTGGCCCGGGCGCAGCCCGCCACGCGCCAGGCGACCCCAGAACACGCGCCGGGGATGCCCCGCGGCGTCGTGCCCTCGCGCCACGTACTGCACCGGCAGCAGCAGCGAGCCGTCGCTGGCGCCCTCCCCGGCCGGCAGCCCCTCGAGCAGGCGCAGCAGGGTCGGGCCCTTCCACCAGGTCCAATGCTCGCTCGGGGCGGCGACGTTGTCCGCGCGCAGGGCCGACAGCGGAATCACCCCCGCCGGCACGATGCCGGCGCCGTCGGCGAATTCCAGCAGGGCCTCGCGCACCGCCTCGAACACCTCGCGGGCATGCTCCACGGCGTCGAGCTTGTTCACCGCGAACACGATGGAACGCACGCGCAGCAACTGCGCGAGCAGCGCGTGGCGGCGGGTCTGCGCCAGCAGGCGCGGCCGGCCCTGCGTGAAATCCAGCTTGGTCACGTCCACCAGCACCACCGCGCAGTCGCTTCCCGCGGCCGCGGTGACCATGTTGCGGGTGTACTGTTCGTGCCCGGGGGCGTCGGCGATGATGAACTTGCGTCGCGGGGTGGCGAAATAGCGGTAGGCCACGTCGATGGTGATGCCCTGCTCGCGTTCGGCCTCCAGGCCGTCGGTGAGCTGGGCCAGCAGCGAGGCATCGCTGCCGTGACCCACGGCGTCGAGCTGATCGGCCAGCAGCGCGCGGCTGTCCAGCAGCAGGCGACCGATCAGCGTGCTCTTGCCATCGTCGACGCTCCCCGCGGTGAGAAAGCGCAGTGCCGGGAGCTGCGCCGGGGCCGAGGCCAGCAAGTCGTGTTCGGCTCGCATCAGAAGTACCCCTCTTTCTTGCGCCGCTCCATGGCGGCCTGGCTGCTGCGATCGTCCATGCGCGTGGCCCCGCGCTCGCTCAGGGTGACCGTGAGCGTCTCCGCCACCACGTCCGCGGCGTTGGCCGCGCGGCTCGGCACCGGGCAGGTGCAGCTCATGTCCCCGACGGTGCGAAAGCGCACGTCCGCCATCTCCACGGCGTCCCCGGGACGTGGTGGCGTGCATTCGGTCACCGGCACGAACACTCCGTCCCGGGCCACCACCTCGCGCCGATGGCTGTAGTACAGCGAGGGCAGCGGGATGTTCTCCCGGGCGATGTACATCCAGACGTCGAGTTCGGTCCAGTTGCTGATGGGAAAGGCGCGGAAATGCTCACCGGGGCGCAACCGGGTGTTGAACAGCGACCACAACTCGGCGCGCTGCTCCTTGGGCTGCCACTGCCCGAAGGCATCGCGGTGGCTGAAGATGCGCTCCTTGGCGCGCGCCTTCTCCTCGTCGCGTCGGGCGCCACCGATGAGGCAGTCGAAGCGATGCTGCTCGATGGCTTCGAGCAGGGTCACGCTCTGGTGCGCATTGCGCGACTCCATCGGATCGCGCAGGCGCACGCTGCCGCGGCGGATCGAGTCCTCCATGTGGGCCACGATCAGCTCGTCGCCATGGCGCGCCACCTCGCTGTCCCGAAATTCGATCACCTCGGGGAAGTTGTGCCCGGTGTCGACATGCAGCAGGGGAAAGGGCAGGCGTCCGTCGAAGCCGCCCTCGGCACGGCGCTCGCGAAAGGCCTTGTGCGCCAGGCGCAGCACCACGCAGGAGTCCTTGCCCCCCGAAAACAGCAGGGCCGGGCGCTCGAAGGCCCCGGCCACCTCGCGCAGGACGAAGATCGCCTCTTCCTCCAGCGCGTCCAGATGACGTCGATCCACCGCGGGCAGCGCCCGCTCCGGGTGCACCGTTTGCACCGGTTGCACCGGCCTTGCTGCCTGCTCTTGTTGCACGATGGCGTTCATGTCTTCGCTCCCACGGCATGCCGGCCCTCGGGGTGCAGACCGCACTCCTTGGCGCCTTCCAGTTCCCACCACCAGCGGCCAGCCCGCTGATCCTCACCCACGGCCACGGCGCGCGTACAGGGCTCGCAGCCGATGCTGGGGTAGAAGCGATCGTGCAGGGGGTTGTAGGGCACGCCATGCAGTGCGACGTAATGCCACACATCGCCCAGGCTCCACTGCGCGAGGGGGTTGAACTTCACGCGGCCGTCGGCGCCGACCTCACGCTCGCCCACGTCGACTCGCTGGGCGGATTGTTCGCGTCGCAGGCCGGTGATCCAGGCGCTGCGCCCGTCGAGCATGCGCCCGAGGGGCTCGAGCTTGCGCACGGCGCAGCAGGCCTTGCGCAAGGGAATGCTGCGATACATCGCATCCGGGCCGTTGCGCCCGACGAATTCGAGCACCGCCTGGTGGGCGGGGCGCCAGATCTCGACGTCGATGCCGTAATGGCGGCGCACGCGCCCGATCAGCTCCAGGGTCTCCAGGTGCAGGGCTCCGGTGTCCAGCGTGGCCACGCGGATGTCCAGCCCCTGCGCATGGATCAGATCGCTCAGCACCATGTCCTCCACGCCCAGGCTGCTCGCCTGCACCACCGTGCCCGCATGCTCGGCAGCCGCCTGGCGCAGCAACTCCACGGTGCGTGCCAGTCGTTGCTCGTAGTGCGCGCTGGCACGCCCATGGCGCAGCGCGGCCGGCAGCACCGGGGCGTCCGCCCCGGGGCCGAGGTCGATGGTGTCGAAGCCTGCCACCCCGGTCATGCCGCGACCCCCAGGGCCGCCCAGGCCAGGCCGGCGGGTCGCTGCAGCGGCTGCCGTGCGTCGGCCTGGTAGTGCCCGGGAAAGAACTCCAGCGCGCGCCGCGCCGCCAGGGGGTCCTGGTCCTCGCGCAGCTGGGCGGCATCGAAGCCGCTGCGCGCCAGCGGCAGCAACATATCGACCAGCACCTGACCGGTGGCCCGCAGTTCGCCGGCGTAGCGATGCCGCAGGCGCAGCAGCCTGGCCTGGGTGTAGGCACGGCCGTCGGTCCACTTGGGAAACTGCAACGCCAGCAAGGCCAGGCCCGGCAACTCGGGTGCCAGCGCCTCGACCTCGAAATCGTTGGGGACCAGCAGGCCGATGCGCGCGCTGCGGGCCAGGCCCTGGCGCCCTGCGGGGTCCAGATCCAGCCAGTCCTTCAGGGCCAGCAGGGCATGCGTGGGGGCCGCCGCTTGCGCCGCGAGCTGCGCGGGCTCGAGGGCGCGCCAGGGATCGCGCGAGGAATCGATGAATTTCATGCTGCCACCTTGCGTGCCGTGCTGCGTCGCACCGCGTCAGCGGCCGCCGCGAAAGGCGCCGGGCCGAGCCGGCGCGCCGTGTCGATGAAGCGTTCGCCCTGCAGGCGCTGTTCCCGGTACACCTCGATCAGGGCTTCCACCGCGTCGGCCACTTCGTCGGCTGCGAAGGATGCGCCGATGATGCGTCCGGGCGAGGCGCTGCCGCCGCGGGTGGAGCCATCCCCGCCGCCGACCGTGATCTGGTACCACTCGGAGCCATCCTTGTCGACGCCGAGGATGCCGATGTGGCCGCTGTGGTGATGCCCGCAGGAGTTGATGCACCCGCTGATGTTCAGGTCCAGGTCGCCGATGTCGAACATTTCGTCGAGGTCCTGGAAGCGCTGCGCGATGTCCTCGGCCACCGGCAGCGAACGCGCATTGGCCAGGGCGCAGAAGTCGCCGCCGGGGCAGGCGATGATGTCGCCGAGCAGCCCGATGTTGGGCGTGGCCATGCCGGCCTCGCGCGCCTGCTCCCAGAGCAGGGCGAGCTCGGACTCGCGCACCCAGGGCAGCACCAGGTTCTGCTCGTGGCTCACGCGCAGCTCGCCGCGCCCGAAACGCTCGGCCAGCGCGGCGGCCGCGCGCATCTGCTGCGCGGTTGCGTTGCCGGGTGCCTGGCCCGGTCGCTTGAGCGACAGCGTGACCACGCGGTGATCGGCCAGCCGATGCGCCTGCACGTTGCGCTCGATCCAGCGGGCGTGCGCCGGGTCGGCCGCGGCACGAAGCCTGGCTTCGGCCGCCTCGGCGATCTGCGCCGGCGTCGGCTCCTGCGCGGGCGGCGCCTCGAAATGCTCGGCCATCGCCTGCACCTGCGCCTCGGTCACCAGCAGGGCCTCGGCCCCCATGTCGCGCTCGAGCATGGTGGCGAATTCCCGCTCCACCGCGTCCACGAAGCCTTGTCCCTCGGAGCGCACGAGGATCTTGATGCGCGCCTTCCACAGGTTGTCGCGGCGCCCGTAGAGGTTGTAGACCCGCAGGATCGCCTCGGTGTACTGCAGCATGTGGCGCACCGGCAGGAACTCGCGTACCACGCTGCCGATGAGGGGCGTGCGGCCCATGCCGCCGCCCACCAACACGCGCAGGCCGAGCTCGCCCGCGCCATCGCGCACCAGGTGCATGCCGATGTCGTACCAGCCCGAGGCCACGCGGTCTTCCAGCGAACCGCCGACGGCGATCTTGAACTTGCGGGGAAGAAAGGCGAATTCGGGGTGGAGGGTGCTCCACTGGCGCAGGATTTCGCAATAGGGACGCGGGTCGGCGATCTCGTCCGGGGCCACCCCGGCCAGCGCATCGGTGGTGATGTTGCGCACGCAGTTGCCGCTGGTCTGGATGCCGTGCATGTCCACCTCGGCCAGCAGGTCCATGACATCGGCGCTGCGCGGCAGCCCGATCCAGTTGTACTGCACGTTCTGGCGCGTCGTGAAATGGGCGTAGCCGCGGTCGAAGCGCTCGGCGATGTCGGCCAGCGCGCGCAGCTGGCGCGTCGCCAGCGCGCCATAGGGCACCGCCACGCGCAGCATCGGAGCGTGGCGCTGGATGTACCAGCCGTTCTGCAGGCGCAGCGGCTTGAATTCCTCGTCGCCCAGGGAGCCTTCCAGGTGCCGGCGCAACTGGTCTCGGTACTGGGCCGCGCGCGCATGCACGAAGGCGCGGTCGAATGCACTGTAGCGGTACATGGGGGCGGGTGTTCGCACGACACCGGGTGGCGGCGCTCGTGCAGGGTTCGACACAGCCTGCATGCTAGGCAGGCCCTCCCGCAATCCCAACTACCGTGTGGTGATACCGATAGGCTCGCCGGTTATAAGGCCGGCTCCACCTCTCGCCGCCCCTGCGGGACGCTGCGCGCACGGAACCACTGCAGGGCCTGCAGCGGGCCCAGCGGGCGGGCGATGGCGTAGCCCTGCCCGGCGTCGGCCCCCAGATCGGCGGCCAGGCGCACCAGCTCCGGAGTCTCCAGGCCCTCGACCACCACGGCCAGCCCCAGGCGGTGCATGAGCTCGGTGAGCCCTCCGACGATGGCCGCCACCGCCTGCGGGTTGGAGGGCATGTCGCGCACCAGCCCGCGGTCGATCTTCACCAGGTCGAACTGCAGCTGACGCAGGCGCAACAGCGTGGAATGTCCCGCCCCCATGTCGTCCATGGCCATGCGCGTGCCCAGGGCCTTGAGCGACTCCACCGTGCGGTCGATGCTCGAGTCGCCGATCCACTGCTCGGTCTCGAGCAGCTCGAAGGTCAGGCGCGAGGGTTCGATGCCGTGCGCCAGCAGCGCGCGCTCGACCACCGCGCACAGATCGCGCTGGCGCAGCACGCTGGGGGGCAGGTTGATCGACGCGTCGACGCGCAGGCCGTCGCGCTCCCAGTCCCCCAGCTGGCGCAGCACCTGGGTCAGGCCCTGGCTGAACACCTGGCCCAGCTCGACGCTGCCGCAGGCGGGAAGGAACTCGTCGGGAGTGCGCAGGCGATCGCCGTCCTGCAGACGCGCGAGCGCCTCCACCTTGTTGCATTCGGCATTGCGCAGGTCGATGATGGGCTGGTACAGCATGCACACCTTCTGCGCGCCGATCAGCTCGCGCGAGCGCGCCATGGCGGCGCCGGACATCGGCGGCGTCAGCGCGGCGGCCTCGAAGCGCGCCCAGGCCTGGCGGAAGATCTGCATCACGGTGTCCAGCCAGGGGCCGATGGCCTGGGGCCCGAACTGCCCGGGATTGCGCGCGAACAGCGAGACCACGGCCACCGGGCGCCCGTGCGCGTCGAGCACCGGAATGGCCGCGCTGCTGCGGATTCCAGCGGCAGCCGCGACGGCGTGCCAGCGCGCCACCGTGGGGTCCAGCGCATGCACCACGGTCATCTGCACCCGGCCCTGCATCCAGCAGCGCGCCAGCGTGCCGTCGCCGCTGACCTCGGCGCCCACGTCGACCAGCGACTGCAGCGCCGCGCTGTGGTACTCGAACACGAAACGGCCGTCCTCGCGCGGGCGCGCCAGCCCCACGCCGACGATGCCGGGCAGCCCCTCCAGCGCGCGCCCGACATGGCCGACGAAATCCGCCCAGACCCCGAAGCGCTCCAGGTCGCCCAGCGCCTGCGTGGCCCATTCCCGGTAGGCGCGCGTGACCTCGTCGGCCCCCAGGATGCGCTGCTGCAGCTCGCGGCTCACCCGCTGGGCCAGCACGTCCAGGAGCTGCAGGCGCCGCAGGCTGTGCATGGGCAGCTGCCCGATGCGCTCGGCGAGCTCATGGTGCAAGCCGAACAGGGCGCGGGTCAGGGCCGCGGAGGCCACGCCCACCAGCGCGTGCCTGCGCCCCGCGCGCAAGGCCACGTCGCCGCGTTCGTGCTCGAGCGCGCCGGGTTCGAGCAAGGCACGCAATTGCGCCGTCTCGCGTTCGCGCAGGCGCGCGCGCGTGTCCCCATCCAGCGCATCCAGCGCGGCGGCGGTCTGCCCATCCTCGTGGAGCCGCGCGAAGTAGGCTTGCAACAAGGCCTCGTCGAGGCCCAGCCCCTGCGACTGCGCCTCGGCCAGCAGATGCGCGGCGGCATCTCCATAGGCCTGGGGCGCGCGCGCGGCGGCCAGCGCGGAGAGCTCGCCGCGCATGGGTTCGCCCCAGCGCAGCCACCAGTTGTCGCGCTCGGCCTTGCGCATCTTGCAACTCAGCAGCGCGGCGTCGGCCTGGCGCAGCAGCCCGTCGACGCTGGTCTCGTCGTCGGGATACATGGCCAGGCCCAGGCTCATGCCCAGGCGCAGCGCCGACGAGCCGGTGCCGAACTCGGCCTGCATGGCCAGCTCGAAGGCCTGCAGGCGCGACGCCAGCTGCTCCGGCCCCTCCACGCGATTGAGCACCAGCACGAATTCATCCCCACCGATGCGTGCCAGCAGATCGCGCGGACCCAGCGCGCCGCCCAGGCGCTGCGCCACCTGGCGCAGCACCGCGTCGCCCACCAGGTGGCCCCAGCGTTCGTTGACGGCGGCGAAATCGTCCAGGTCCAGCCAGCCCAGCGCCAGGTGGGCCCCTTCCTGGGCCACCTGCTCGAGCTCGCGCTGCAGGAAGTGGTCGAGACCGTGGCGGTTGGGCAGCTGGGTCAGCGCATCGTGCCGAGCCTGCCAGCGCAGGCGCTCCTGCGCCTGGCGGCGCTGCGTGATGTCCACCGCGGACCACACGGAATCGAAGTCGCCGTCGTCGTGATCGATACGCCGGCCGGCGATCTCCCACCAGGCGGTGTCGCCGTCGGCCCGACGCACGCACACCTCCGCGCGGGCCTGGCCGGCGTCGCGCAGCGGCCCTTCCAGCTGCTGGCGCCAGCGCCTGAACTCGGCCGGGGCGGCATACAGCTCGTCCACGCCCCGCCCGACCAGCTCGCGCGCATCGGCGTGCCCCAGCATCTGGGCCAGCGTGGCGTTGGCGGCGCGGATGGTGCGCCCGCGCAGCAAGGCCATGCCCACCAGCGCGTTGTCCAGCATCGCCGCGTGCAGGGCCTGCTCTCGCTCGCCGCGCCGGCGCATGCGCTCGAAACCCAGCAGGGTGCCGGCCATGGTCGCCGCGAACTCGAGCAACTCCAGTTCCTCCGCGGCCGCCGGGCCGGCAGCCATGGCGGTCAGGGCGAAGGTGCCGATGAGCTCGCCTTCGTGCCAGACGGGGTAGGAATGACAGGATCCGAGTCCCCAGCGCTGCGCCGGCGCGCGCAGGTCCTCCCAACGGGTGTCGGAGGCGATGTCGTCGACCAGCGCCGGCTGTTCGTGCAACGCGACGTTGCCGCAGGACCCACTGCCCTGGCCCGGGAGCAGCCCGTCGAACTCGGCCAGCATCGCGGGCGGCGCGCCGGGCGCGGCGAACACGTACAGGCGCCGATCCTCGCCCAGCACCATGATGCTGGCCACGCGCCCCGGCGCATGGCTTTCGGCCAGCCGGCACAGACGCTGCGCGAGTGCGGATGGCGCATGCCCGGCGACGAGTTCGCGCAGGATGGAGGTGGCGAATTCAAGCCACTGGCGTTGGCGGGACGGCTCGGACGGCATCGGCGGGCGCTGGAAAACCTGGAATGCGGAACTTCGTGGACCGGCCGACCCCGCGCTGCAGCTGCGGCCCTCGCGGGCACACCGCCATGCGCCCCCGCGCGAGGGACCCGAAGGGCAGAGGACGTGATAGTGTCGTGTCTTTGGCGTGATTGTGCCGTGAATCGGCGAAATTCCCCCGGGGCAAGCTCGCCAAGGGGAGAAATTTCGCGGGACTTATGACAATTTCCCCACATCTGCCGCCGGTCGGCGGCCACCCTCAGGTGCGCCCGCTGAGCAGGTCGCGGTCGCGCTGTTGCACGTAGCGCACCACCGCCTGATCGAAGGCGAAGGTCTTTTCGCAAAACTCCAGGCCCAGCGGCACCAGGCTCTTCCCGTTGGGCAACGGCACCGGCTCATCCACATGCTGGATGCGCGCCGCCGTCTGCAGCGCCGTGCCCTTGAGCTGGAAGCGCAGTTCCTGCAGGAGTTCGCCGGCGCGCAGCGGAAAGTCCCCGCCCACCGGGCTGACCAGTACGCGCATGCCCCCGGCGCTGATGTCGTGGCAGCGCCCGCTGACCGCCGCCGCGCCCTGGCGCACCAGCACCACGGCGCTGACGTCGCCGCTGCCCACCGGCACCCGGAAATACTGGCGCCGCTGCAGGTAGTACACGCGTGGCGGCAGCTTGGCCTGCAGCGCCTGGGCGCCATTCCAGGGCACGGGCTCGATGTCGTCCAGCTCGAAACCTACGAAAACCCCCTCGAAACGCGCCACCGCGAGTACCGGCTCGCGCTGGTCCCACTGCACCCCCTCCACTTCCGGGGGAATATCGAAGACCACGGTATCGGCATCCTCGTCCACATCCAGCAGGATGGAGGGCATCTCGCGCGGCGCACCGTCGGCGAACAGGTTCAACCTCTCGTGGTTGCGGCAGATCTCGTGCAACACCGCCATGGCGCGCCGTCGCGCGGTCAGGCGATGCTTTTCCGAGAACAGACTTTCGAGCAATTGCTTCATCCGACGAAGTGGAGGCTGCGGCGGCCACAGTGTACGAATTCGCCGCCCCGCTTCTCCCGCAGGGCCGGGCGGCATCCCCGCGGGCGTCGGTCACGACATGCCGAAGCCACGGAATTTGCATTATGGTTGAGCACACCCGATTTCCTCCGATACTTTCACCGCTTTCCAGCCATGCTGCAGCAGATTCGCAGGTCCGAGCAACGAGGCCACGCCAACCATGGTTGGCTGGAGTCCTTCCACAGCTTCAGTTTCGCGTCCTACTACGACCCGAACTTCATCGAGTTCGGCCCGCTGCGGGTGATCAACGAGGACCGCGTCCAGCCCGGTACCGGATTCGGCGAGCACGGCCACCGTGACATGGAGATCATCAGCTACGTGCTGGAAGGAGAACTCGCCCACCAGGACTCCCTGGGCAACGGCTCCACGCTGCGCCCCGGCGACGTGCAGCGCATGAGCGCCGGCACCGGGGTGCTGCACAGCGAGTTCAACCCCTCGCCCACCCAGGCCGTGCACTTCCTGCAGATCTGGATCAAGCCGCGCTCGACCGGCATCGCCCCGGGATACGAGCAAAGGCATTTCGGGGTGGAGGCGCGTCGGGGCCGGCTGTGCCGCATCGTGGACGGCCAGGCGCGTGACGGCGCGCTGAGCATGCACCAGGATGCGAGCCTGTACGCCGGCCTGTTCGACGGCGCCGAGCACGCGGAGCTGGCGCTGGACCCGGCACGCCGCGCCTATGTGCACCTGGTACGCGGCAGCTTGCACGTCAACGCCATCGAGCTGGGCGCCGGGGATGCGCTGATGCTGCGCCACGCCGACCGGCTGCAACTGCGCCAGGGTGAAGGCGCCGAGGTGCTGGTGTTCGACCTGGCGGATCGCTGAGCAGGGGCGAAAGGCCCTGACAGGCGGGAACAGCCATGCGCGCCCTGCGCGCGCGAGGTGCGTGAATCCGAAGGTGCGTGAATCCGATTCTCCGGTTGGCGCGTAAGTCCAGACAGGCGGGCGATGAAGACTTGCCCGCCCCGGACCTCAACCCCAACATTCAGGAGCATTCCATGAACGCATCCGATGAGCCCAGGCTCCCCGCCCTCCATCGCCGTGACTGGTTCAAGCGTGGAGGCTTGTTCGTGGCCGGGCTGAGCGCCGCCTCGGCGCTGGCCCTGCCCACGCGCAGCTTCGCGGCATCGATGTCCACGCAAGGCGACATCGACATGCTCAACGTGGCGCTGGGCCTGGAATACCAGGCCATCGCGGCCTACCAGGTGGGGGCCGAATCGGGTCTGCTGCAAAAGCCCGTGCTCGCGGTGGCGGTGGACTTCCAGGGCCAGCACAAGGCGCACGCCGGCATCCTCGAGGCCACCATCTCCAAGCTGGGCGGCACTCCCGTGATGGCGAAAAAGCCTGCGGACTACGGCTTCCCCACCGACAAGCTCAAGAACCAGGCCGACGTGCTGCGCTTCGCCGCCGGCCTGGAAAAGGGAGCCGCCAGCGCCTACCTGGGCACGGTGCCGCAGTTCCATGACCGCGATCTGGCCAAGGCGGCCGCGAGCATCCTCGGCGACGAGACCATGCACTGGGCCATTCTGCTCAACGCACTGGGCGAGAACCCGGTGCCGGCGGCCTTCATCGCCTGATCCCCGGCCGGGGCCGGCCCCGGCCGGAGCGCGCCTACGGCTAAGATGCGTGCCACCACGGCCGCTCCCGGCCGGCCGTGGACCCCGCGTGCGGCGCCCCGCCGCGCGTGGGGCCGCATGACGCCGCCTGGCATGCCCGACCTGGAAAAACTGCTGGCCTTCACCGCACTCGGCGACCGCGAAGCCTTTTCGCGCTTGTACGAAGCCACGCGTCGCCGCGCCTGGGCCATTTGCCTGCGCCTGCTGCGCGACTCCACCCAGGCCGAGGATGCCATGCAGGACGCCTACGTCAAGATCTGGCACCAGGCCGCCAGCTACCGTCCGGCCTCGGGGGCCGCCGAGGCCTGGCTGGCCGCGGTGGTGCGCAACACCTGCCGCGACCGCCTGCGCGCCCAGCGCCGCGAACCGGCCGACAGCCTCGAGGAACTGCCCGAGGCCGCCGAGTACGCCGACCCGGCGCCCAATCCGGAGCAACGCCTGGAAGCCAGCCTGTCGCAAGGCCACCTGCTGCATTGCTTCGGGCAGTTGCAAGCCCGCCAGCGCGACCTGCTGACCGAGTCCTACGTGCTGGGGCTGAGCCATTCCGAGATCTCCGAACGCTTCGGCATGGCGCTGGGCACGGTGAAGACCGTGATCCGTCGCTCGGTGCTGGCGCTGCGCGAGTGCCTCGCCCGGGGAGCCGCCTCATGAGGCTCGAACGCCACCCCGAACTGCTCGAGCGCCTGGCGGCCGACTACCTCACCGGCGGCATGGGCCCCGGTGCCCGCCGCCGTTACGAGGCCCTGCTGGCCGATCGTCCGGAACTGGGTCGGGCGCTGGAACACTGGCGCGCGCACCTGGACCAGGGGCTGCTGCCCGAAAGCACCCCGGAGGCGGTCTGGGAGGCCGTGCAGCGCCGCATCGACATGTCGCGGCCAGGCACGCCCGCTAGCTCCGCGAACTCCAGCGCCGGCGGCCTGCTCGGCTGGGGCCTGCGCGCCTGGCGCGGGCTGGCGCTGGGCCTGGGCGCCACGGCCGCCGTCTCGCTGGCCCTGCTGGTGGCCCTGCTCGTGCGCGGCACGGGCCAGGCCCCGGCGCCGCTGCAACTGGTGGCGGTGCTCGACGGCCCGGCTGGCCATGCCGCGGTGCTGCAGGTGCGCGGCACGCAGGCGGCGCTGACCGCGGTGGGCGCGCAGGCGGCGCCGCCCGGCAAATCCTTCGAGCTGTGGGTGCTGCCGCGCCAGGGCAAACCCATCGCCGCCGGGGTGGTGACCTTGCAAGGCACGCAGCACATGCCCATGCCGCCCGGACTGGTGGATGCCGCGGCACAGGCCAAGGGCTTCGCGATCAGCGTGGAGCCGCTGGGCGGCTCGCCCACCGGGCAGCCCACCGGCCCCGTCACCTACGTCGGGCGCCAGCTGGCCAGCGCGAGGCCCGAGCAGGCGGCGGGCTGAGCGGCCCGGTCGGGCGGCGGCCTCAGGCGGCCGCGCGGGTCAACGCGGCGATGGCCAGGCCGGCCAGCACGATGCCGGCGCGGTTGACCCTGCTGGTCGGCTCGCGCAGCCACACCATGCCTACCAGGGAGCTCAGCGCCACCACGCCCAGGTTCATGCCGGCGAACACCACCGCCGGATTGGCGCTCAGGCTCTGGTGCGCGCGTATGTACAGATCGATATTGGCATAGTTGAGCAGGCCCAGCACCAGACCGCCGCCCAGGCTGCGCAGATCGAATCGGGTGCCGCGCGCCAGGCGCAGCGCCTGCGCCACGGCCATGCAGACAAAGGCCAGCAGGAAGCTGCTCTGCAGCGCGGTGCCGAAGTTCGCGCCGCGCAGCGCCAGCAGCTTGAGCAGCACGTCGACCAGCGCGTAGCCGAACCACACCGCGAGCAGCCAGATCGCCGCATCGCCGCGCAAGGCGCGCGTCGCCGGGCGCGCCAGCAGGGCGAGCAGGGCGGGCAAGCCGAGCGCGAGCCCCAGCCATTGCCAGGCGTCGACCTTCTGGCCGAACAGGCTGAAGGCGGCTGCCAGCGACAACAGCAGGGACAGGCGCTGGGCGATGTCCGCGCGCACGATCCCGGCGCTTCGCACGGCCCGGCCCATGATCACGAACAAGCCCGGCAACACCACCCCCAGGGCCAGGGCGATGCCCCAGGGCATGCGCGACAGGCTGGCCGCGTCCATGGCGGGATGCAGCAGCAGTTGGCAAAGCAGCGCGGCGACGGCGTAGTTCCACAGCACCATCTGCCCGAGATCCAGGCGCCAGGCGGGGGCCTGGCGCAGCCACAGGGAAACGGCGACGCTGAAAGCTACGGCAAGGGCAAGGAACGGCATGGAGGCTCCGTGCAAAGCCCCCATGCTAGCGGCCGCGCCCCCGCCGGCGCCAGGGATCAGGCCAGGTCGAAACGATCCGCGTTCATCACCTTGGTCCACGCGTCGACGAAATCCCGCACGAATTTCTCGCGGTTGTCGTCCTGCGCGTAAAGCTCGGCATAGGCGCGCAGCACGGAGTTCGAGCCGAACACCAGATCGACGCGGGTAGCCGTCCATTTCAGCGCCCCGCTGCCGCGCTCGCGCAGCTGGTACAGGCCGTCCGCGGTGGGAACCCAGGTGTTGGACATGTCCGTCAGGTGCACGAAGAAGTCGTTGCTCAGCACTCCCACGCGCTCGGTGAACACGCCATGCCGGATCCCGCCGTGGTTGGCCCCCAGCACCCGCAGGCCGCCGACCAGCACGGTCATCTCCGGCGCGCTCAGACCCATCAACTGGGCACGGTCGAGCAGGAGCTCCTCGGGCTGGACCGCATAGTCCTTTTTCAGCCAGTTGCGGAAGCCGTCGTGCACGGGCTCCAGCACCGCGAAGGACTCGACGTCCGTCATCTCCTGGGTGGCGTCACCGCGCCCGGGAGTGAAGGGGACGGTGATGTCGAAGCCACCGGCCTGCGCCGCCTGCTCGATGCCCAGATTGCCCGCCAGGACGATGAGGTCGGCCACGCTGGCCCCGGTCTGCGCGGCGATGCCCTCGAGCACCCCCAGCACCCTGGCCAGTCGCTCCGGCTCGTTGCCCTTCCAGTCCTTCTGCGGAGCCAGGCGGATGCGCGCGCCGTTGGCGCCGCCGCGCATGTCCGAAGCGCGGAAGGTTCGCGCGCTGTCCCAGGCGGTGGCCACCATGTCGGCGATGCTCAGGCGGGCCTCGGCGATGCGTGCCTTCGCCGCGGCCAGGTCGTAGTCCCGGCGCCCGGCCGGAACCGGGTCCTGCCAGATGAGATCCTGTGCCGGCACGTAGGGGCCGAGGTAACGCGACTTCGGCCCCATGTCCCGGTGGGTGAGCTTGAACCAGGCGCGCGCGAACACTTCCGAGAAATAGGCCGGATCACGATGGAAGCGCTCGGAGATCGCGCGGTAGGCAGGGTCCATTTTCATGGCCATGTCCGCGTCCGTCATGATGGGCTTGCGGCGAATGGAGGGATCCTCCACGTCCACCGGCATGTCCTCGTCGCGGATCGTCACCGGCTCCCATTGCCAGGCGCCGGCCGGGCTCTTTTTCAACTCCCAGTCATGGCCCAGGAGCATCGCGAAATAGCCGTTGTCCCAGCGCGTCGGGTGGGTGGTCCAGGCGCCCTCGATGCCGCTGGTGACGGCGTCCCGGCCGACGCCACGCGTGGTCTTGTTCAGCCAGCCCAGGCCCTGGTCTTCCAGCTCGGCGCCCTCGGGTGCGGGCCCCAGGCGCGCGGCGTCGCCGTTGCCATGCGCCTTGCCCACCGTGTGACCGCCGGCGGTCAGCGCCACGGTCTCATCGTCGTTCATCGCCATGCGCGCGAAGGTCTCGCGCACCTGGGCGGCCGTCTTCAGCGGGTCGGGCTTGCCGTTGACCCCCTCGGGGTTCACGTAGATCAGGCCCATCTGCACCGCGGCCAGGGGATTTTCCAGGGTACTCGGGTCGTCGACGGAGGCGTAGCGCCCATCGCTGGGGGCCAGCCATGCCCGCTCGGCGCCCCAGTACACGTCCTTCTCCGGATGCCAGATGTCCTCGCGGCCGAAGCCGAAACCAAAGGTCTTCAAACCCATGGATTCATAGGCAACGGTGCCGGCCAGCACGATCAGGTCGGCCCAGCTGATCCTGTTGCCATACTTCTTCTTGATCGGCCACAGCAGGCGCCGGGCCTTGTCCAGGTTTCCGTTGTCGGGCCAGGAGTTCAGCGGCGCGAAGCGCTGGTTGCCGGTTCCGGCGCCGCCACGGCCGTCGGCCACGCGATAGGTACCCGCGGCATGCCAGGCCATGCGGATGAACAGGCCCCCGTAATGGCCCCAGTCGGCCGGCCACCAGGGCTGGCTGTCGGTCATCAGCGCATGCAGGTCCTTTTTCAGCCCCGCGAAATCGAGCCCCTTCACGGCCTCGCGGTAGTCGAAGCCCGGATCCATCGGATCGGTCTTGCGGTCATGCTGGTGCAGGATGTCCAGGTTCAGGGCCTTGGGCCACCAATCCACGTTGGACATCCCGGTCTGCGTCGCCCCGCCATGCATGACCGGGCACTTCCCGGAACTTGCCGTCCTGCTCGATTCCATCGTCCTCTCCTGCGGTAGTTGGGTGCTTGCTCAACACGCATTTCACGATTCGCCGACCGCGCAAGCTCCGCTTGCTGGGCGGGCGCCATGGCGCCGGCGATACGGGAAATTCAGGAATAGCGTATGGCGATAAGATCGACGAAACAATTGAATTGAATCAATGATGTCGATAGCCGCACCGGGAACCGCGTCGATCGCGATCCGTCGTGCCGGTGTCGGTTCGGGCCCGTCCCAATGCAAAGAACCAAGAAGCCGAGAAGACAAGAAGCCCGAGCACCTTGCGGCGTCGGGCTTCTCAGGTTTTCTGGCGGAGAGAGGGGGATTCGAACCCCCGAAGGGCTGTTAACCCTTACACGCTTTCCAGGCGTGCGACTTAAACCGCTCATCCATCTCTCCGGGAAGCCCGACATCCTAGCAGCAGGCCGGCCGCTCGTGGAGCGCGCACGATGCGTCGGGCTTCAGGAGGCGTCGCGCTCCAGCGCGTCGGCGAGCTCGACGGCCCGGCGGGCCGCGGCCTGCAAGGCCTGGTCGAAGGCGCCGGCGACGTCGCGCTCGGCCAGCACGTCCAGCGCCGCGGCCGTGGTGCCGCCCTTGCTGGTGACCTGCTCGCGCAGTTTCCCCGCGCTCAGCGGCGAGGACTCGGCCAGCGCCGCGGCGCCCGCGATGGTGCCCAGCGCCAGGCGCTTCGCGGTGGCCTCGGGCAGGCCCAGTCGCACGCCGGAGGCGATCATGGCCTCGAGCACGTAGAACACATAGGCTGGCCCGGAGCCGGACACGGCGGTGACGGCGTCGAGTTGCGTCTCCTCGTCCACCCAGGCGAGCTGCCCGGTGGCCCCCAGCACGCGCTCGGCCAGTTCGCGATCGCCCGCGCCGCAGGCCGGGCTCGCGTACAGCCCCGTCACGCCGCGGCCGATCAGCGCCGGCGTGTTGGGCATGGTGCGCACGACCCGTCCGGCCCCGCTGCGCGCGGCAATCGAGGCGCAGCGCACTCCAGCCATGATGCTTAATTGCAACACGTCAGCCGCCCGGGGACTGCGCTCGCGCAGGGCACTCGCCGCCTGGGCGAATTGTTGCGGTTTGACGGCCCAGACGACCACGTCGACGGCCCCCAGGCTCGCATCGGGCTCGGCGATGGCGTCGACCCCGAACTGCTCGCGCAGGCGCTGGCGCTGGGCCTCGAAGGGTTCGACCACGCGCAGGCAGGAGGCCGCGACGCCCGCGGCACGCAGGCCGCCGATGATGGCGCCGGCCATGGTGCCGCCGCCGATGAAGCCGATGGTGATGGGTTGCATGGAGCGCATTATCACCGCTCACACCAGGATGCTGGAGGATTCCTGCAAAACATATAGTACTCTCTTGATACGTATGGTTTCGCTTTTGAAATGAACATTCCGTTCATAATTGTTGACTTTTCCACGGATTGTCCAAGGCATTGGCGCAAGTACTCGACATATCAACAAGTTCCGCCCGGGACTGGCTCCGCGCAGTCGCGGGCAGCGCGCGAGCGTCCACTCCCGCACCGGGCGTGGAACCGCGTGCCGATTCGCCGCCGTCCGACGCCGTCTTGCAACACCCGTCCAGGCCGCGGGCAGCCCCGCAAGGGCACACATCGCACAGGCTCAATATGTCGCTTAATCATTTCCTGGGCGACAATACACGCTTGCCCTTCTCGCCGCCGGCTTCGCGCGGCGCACAGTCAGGCGGCTTGCCCGGCCGATGCGTTCGGCCGTAGGGCCGGCCATGCCGCGCTGACGTGATCAACCCGACTTCCGGAGGTTGCCAACCATGAAAGATGCCGCCAGCGCCCTCGATCGCGTCGACCGGCGCATTCTCGCCCTCCTCCAGGGCGATGGCCGCATGTCCAATCTGGCACTGGCGCAAGCTGTGCACCTTTCGCCCACGGCGGTACTCGAGCGGGTGCGGCGCCTTGTGCGCGAGCAGTACATCCTCGGCTACGAAGCGCGCCTGAACCCGCACAAGCTGGGTGCGTCGCTGCTGGTGTGCATCGAGGTGCTGCTCGACCGCAGCACCCCGGAGGCCTTCGAGCGCTTCAAGGAGGCCGCCCGCGAGCGCCCGGAAATCCTCGAGTGCTACCTGGTGGCCGGGGGTTTCGACTACCTGCTGAAGACCCGCGTCAGCGACATGGACGCCTATCGCGAATTCCTCAACAAGGTCCTGCTCAGCCTTCCCGGCGTGCGCGAGACCCGCACCTATGTGGTCATGGAGGAGATCAAGAACACCCAGGCCCTGCAGGTGGAATAGCCCGGCGCGCCGATGTGAGCGCCGATG
>JAJZWA010000007.1:80739-87155 GCA_021846965.1 Pseudomonadota bacterium
GCGCCGATGTGAGCGCCGATGCGGGCGCCGATGCGGGCGTCCGTGCGGGCGCCCGGCTTCAGCGCCTGGCCTGCGCCGCGGCGCGCTGACGGCCGGAAACGGTGGTCGCTGCCGACAGCGCAGGCGCGGCCCCCTGCGACTGCACCTGCACCTGCGGCTGCATCTGCACCGAGGGCTGTACCCCGGCGGTGCCGTCCCTGGCCTCGCCCAGCTTGCGCACCCCGGGCAACTCGCATTCGAGCACGGCCCGCCGCAGCGCCTCGATGGCCAGTGTGCGCGTGAAGGTCTTGCGCCAGGCCAGCACCACGCGTCGCGTGGGCACCGGGTCGAGGAAGGGTACGTAGCAGATGGGGCCGCTGCTCCCGCCGTCGGCCTCGACCTGCGCCGACATGCGGGGCAGGATGGTGATGCCCATGCCGGAAGCGACCATGTGCTTGATGGTCTCCAGCGACGAGCCCTCGAAGCTCTTGCGAATGCCGTCCGAGCCCGGCGAGAACCGGGCGAACTCCGGACACACTTCCAGCACGTGGTCGCGGAAGCAATGCCCGGTTCCGAGCAGCAGCATGGTTTCGTCGCGGATTTCCTCGCTGCGCACCGGCTTGGCCTGCGCCAGCCGATGCCCACGCGGCACCGCCACCAGGAAGGGTTCGTCGTACAGAGGGGCCGTGGCGAGCCCGTGATCGGGGAAGGGCTCGGCCAGCACCGCCACGTCGAGTTCCCCGTTGCGCAGCATTTCCAGCAGGCGCACCGTGAGCTGCTCCTGCAGCAGCAGGGGCATCTGCGGCGTCAGCTCGATCACCCGGCGCACCAGCGGAGGCAGCAGATAGGGCGCCACCGTGTAGATCACACCCACGCGCAGGGGGCCGGCCAGGGGGTCCTTGCCACGCTTGGCGATCTCGCGAATGGCCGAGGACTGCTCCAGCACCCGCTGCGCCTGCTCGATGATCTCGGCCCCGATGGGCGTGATGCTGACTTCGCTGCCGCCGCGCTCGAACAATTTCACGTCGAGCTCTTCCTCCAGCTTCTTGATGGCCACCGAAAGGGTCGGCTGGCTCACGAAGCAGGCCTCCGCGGCGCGGCCGAAATGGCGCTCGCGGGCAACGGCGACGATGTAACGCAGTTCGGTCAGGGTCATAGCTTCCATTAAAGCACACTTGGTGCTAAATGCTTGAAAGCTATCAATGCCCCGCGGCATTCGCCTCGCCCGGCCGTGCTGCCGGCGCGATCAGGCGGCAAGCCAGTCCATGCCGCCCCCCAGCCATCGCCGAAGGTGCTCGCGCGCGGCCAGGGGATGTTCGCGCAGCAGCGAAGCCGCGGCCTCGCGCGCCAGTTCCAGCAGGTCCTCGTCCTCGCGCAGATCGGCATGGCGCAGGCCCTGCAGGCCCGACTGGCGCTGGCCCAGCAGTTCCCCGGGGCCGCGCAGCTCCAGGTCCTTCTGCGCGAGCACGAAGCCGTCGCTGGTCTCATGCATGGCCTGCAGGCGCGCCCTCGCGGTCTGCGACAGCGGCTCGGAAAACAGCAGCAGGCATTGCGCGGCCTGGCTGCCTCGGCCCACGCGCCCGCGCAGCTGATGCAACTGCGACAGCCCGAAGCGCTCGGCATGCTCGATGACCATCAGGCTGGCCGAGGGCACGTCCACCCCCACTTCGATGACCGTGGTCGCCACCAGCAGGCGCAGGCGCCCGGCCGCGAAATCCTCCATCACCTGCGCCTTCTGGGCCGAGGGCATGCGCCCGTGCAACAGCCCCACGCAGCCGGCCTGCTCGCCCAGCAGCGCCTGCAGTTCGGCGTGGGCCTCCAGCGCGGCACGCAGCTCGGGCTGGCCGCCGCGGGCGCCGCCCCCCGCCCGAGCGGCGGCCTGGCCAGGCTCGCCGCCCTCGCTGCCGCCTTCGCCGGGCTCGCTGGGCTCGATCAGCGGGCACACCCAGTAGACCTGACGCCCCTCGAGCACGAGTTCGCGCACCCGCTGCTGGACCGCCTCGCGGCGCTGATCGGAGAACACGCGGGTGCGCACCGGCTGCCGGCCCGGCGGACTGTGCGCGATGGTGGAAATGTCCAGATCCCCGAACACGGCCATCGCCAGGGTGCGGGGGATCGGCGTGGCGGTCATCATCAGCAGATGGGGCTGGCGCTGCTCGCCGGCGCCCTTGGCGCGCAGGCTCAGGCGCTGCGCGACCCCGAAGCGGTGCTGCTCGTCGACCAGCGCCAGGCCCAGGCGGGCGAACTGCACCTTGTCCTGGATCACCGCGTGCGTGCCGATGACCAGCGCCGCCTCGCCGCTGGCCGCGCGTGCCAGTTCCGCCTCGCGCTCGCGCTTGCGCTGTGCGCCGCTGAGCCAGGCCACGCCCACCCCCAGGGGCTGCAACCAGCCGGCCAGGCGCTGCAGGTGCTGGGCGGCGAGGATGTCGGTGGGGGCCATCAGCGCGCACTGGAAGCCGTTGTCGATGGCTTGGGCCGCGGCCAGCGCGGCCACCACGGTCTTGCCGCAACCCACGTCGCCCTGCAACAGCCGATGCATCGGCTGCTCGCGCTGCAGATCGAGCGCGATCTCGCCGACACAGGCCGCCTGGTCGGCCGTCAGGGCGAAGGGCAGCGCCTGCAGCAGGCGCTGCACCAGTCCGCCGCCGCGCTCGGGCATGGGCCAGGCACGCTGCTCGGCACGACGCGAGCGCGCCATTTGCTGCGCCAGCTGCTGGGCCAGCAGTTCGTCGAATTTCACGCGGCGCCAGGCCGGGTGGCTGCGCTGCTCCAAGGGCTCCAGCGGCAGCTCGGGGGGCGGCGCGTGCAGCAGTTGCAGCGCCTGTGCGATGGACGGCAGCCGCAGGCGCTCCAGCAGCTCGGGAGGCAGCCATTCGCGCGCGTCCAGGCGGCGCAGTGCCGCCGCCACGGCCTTGCGCAACCAGGCCTGGCTGATGCCCGCGCCGGCCGGGTAGATCGGCGTCAGGCTCTGCGGCAGGGCCTCGCCCGGCGCGGCCACCCTGCACACGGGGTGCACCATCTCGAAGCCGAACAGGCCGCGCCGCGGCTCGCCGCGGATGCGCAACTCCTTGCCGGGCGCGTACTGGCGCGCCCAGTTCGGATAGAAGTGGAAAAACCGCAACTCCAGGCGCGCGTCACCGTCCTCCACCGTCACCCGCAACACACGGCGCCTGGCCGCCATGAGCTCGGCCTGCACCACCCGCGCCTGCACCACGGCGATGCGCCCCTCGCGCAGCTGGGAGATGGGCGTGATGCGGGTTTCATCGACATAGTGCAGCGGCAGATGCAACGCGAAATCCCAGTCGCTGCGCAGGCCCAGGCGCTCGCCCGGAGACGTCGACGCCGCCTGCGCGCCGGCACCGGCCGGGGCCGCGCGCTTGCGGGAGGGTGAGGGAGCGGCAACGGGCATCGGGGGGCTCGCTGAGCGGAAAATGCCGGCGGGTGCTGGACAGGGGCGCGGCGTTGCACCCGTCAGTGCAGGTCGGGATCGGCCACGCGCTCTCCGCGCGGCAGCAGCGCGCCCACGCGCGCCAGCGCGTCCAGGGTCTGCTCGAACACGGCGGACTGGGCCTGGTCGGGCCAGAATCGCTCCACTGCGCGGCGAACCATGGCGGTGCCTGCGAACCAGCGGGCCAGGGCCTCCCGGGTCGGCGGGCTCGCCTGTTCCATCACGTGAAACTTGAGCAGCACCCGCAGCGCGTGCGCGGCATGCCGGGGCGGGTCGGCCTCGAACACATCCAGGCGTGCATGCGCGCGCTCCAGGGCGGCGCCGGCTTGCGCGAACACCGGGCCGTGGCCGGGAATCACCAGGCGCGGCGCCAGTTGCTCGATGAGCCGCAGGGTGCGGCGCTGGGCGGCGAAGCCGTCGCCGCCGTCGATCTCCGGGAACAGGACGCCGAAACCGTGTTCCCACAGGGCGTCGCCGCTGATCAACACCCCTGCGTCGGGCTGGAACAGCATCAGCGCGTGGTCGTCGTGTCCCGCCGCCGCGTGGGCCTGCCAGGGCAGGCCGCCCATCCAGAGGGTGTCGCCCGCCGCGTAGCCGGCATCGGCGCGGAAAGGCTCGGCCTGCTGGCCCGCCTGCGCCACGGCCGACTCGGGCTGTTCCCAGGCACCGGCGCCCGGGAGCTCTCCGGCCGGCACGAGGATCGCGCAATGCGCGCCGGCGCCGTGCTCGCGCTGCAGGCACGCGTTGCCGCCGCAGTGATCCGAATGCAGGTGGGTGTTGACAATGCGCCGCAGGCGCCGGCCGGCCAGCACGCCCGCCACGCCGTCGCAGGTAGCGCGCGCGCGTGTCAGGTGCCCGGTGTCGACCACGCTGGCCGTGTGCGCGTCGTCCCACAGGACGACGGCGTTGGCGCTCAGCCAGTCGTGCACCAGCACGTGCACGCCGGGAGGGAGCTGGGTTTGCGGGTTGGGATTCATCGTGATGCCGCAGCATACGGCGCCTCTGGCGCCGCCGCCCCGCGCGCAGCGCTTGGCATCCCTGCGGGGCTGCCATTTCCCTGACCCAGTGGACTAGCATTGGAGAAGGCCACGCCCACCCTGCCGCTCGTGCGGCCACCTCGCATGGAACGCGCCCAGCCTTTCTCCTCGGATCTGCATGCCGCGTACGCCTTGCAACGCGATGCGTTCCGCGCCGATCCCTACCCGACGTGGGAATTGCGCGCCGACCGCCTGCGTCGCCTGCTGACCCTGCTGCTTGATGCCGAGGCGCGCATCTGCGAGGCCATCGCCTCGGATTTCGGCCAGCGTGCCCATGCCGAGACGCAGGTCCTGGATCTGGTGCCCTCGCTGTCGGCGCTGCGCCATGCGCTGCGCCACGGGCGTGCCTGGATGCGCGCGCGCAAGGCGCGCCCGGGCATCTGGTTCCGTCCGGCCGGCGCCCGCGTGCTGCCGCAACCGCTGGGCGTGGTCGGCATCATCGCGCCGTGGAACTACCCGCTGTACCTGGCCGTGGGGCCGCTGGCCTCGGCGCTGGCGGCCGGCAACCGGGCGATGCTCAAGCTCTCCGAGTACGCGCCGGCCTTCGCGGGCCTGTTCGCCGAACTCGTGCGCGAGCGCTTCGACCCCGACGAACTGGCCGTGTTCACCGGCGGCGCCGAGCAAGCGGCGGCCTTTTCCTCGCTGCCGCTGGACCACCTGCTGTTCACGGGGTCCACCGCGGTCGGACGCCGGGTGATGGGTGCCGCCAGCGCGCGGCTCGTGCCGGTGACCCTGGAACTGGGAGGCAAATCGCCCGCGGTGCTGGCCCCGGGCTGCGACCTGCGCCTGGCGGCGCGGCGCATCGTCTACGGCAAGCTGGTGAACGCCGGCCAGACCTGCGTGGCGCCGGACCATGTGCACGTTCCCCGCGGGCAGTTGCAGGCCTTTGCCGCGGAATGCGTCAGCGCGGCCCGGGACATGTACCCGCAGGGCCTGCTCAGCCCCGACTACTGCAGCATCATCGATACCCGGCATTACGTGCGCCTGGCCTCGATGCTCGATCAGGCGCGCGAGGCCGGCGTGCCCGTGGTGCCGCTTTTCGAGGGCGAACAGTCGCAGGACGCGCGCCACCGTCTGGCTCCGGCACTGCTGCTGGACCCGCCGGCGCGCCTGCAGGCCATGCAGGACGAGATCTTCGGCCCCCTGCTGCCCCTGCTGGGCTATGAATCGACCGACGAGGTGATCGCCCGCATCAACGAACAGCCACGCCCTCTGGCACTGTACTGGTTCGACGACGATGACCGGCGCATCGAGCAGATGCTGCGCACGACCCATTCGGGCGGCGTGACCCTGAACGACACGCTGATGCACGTGGCGCAGGACGAACTGCCCTTCGGCGGCGTCGGCCCCTCCGGCATGGGGCACTACCATGGCCGCTGGGGTTTCGACACCTTCAGCAAGCTCAAGCCGGTGCTGGCGCAGCGCCGCCTGGCGGGCACCTCGCTGGTGCGCCCGCCCTACGGCAAGACCTTGGAGCGCCTGATCGCGGTGATGAAGCGCTGGGCCTGAGCTCCAGCAGGGCGTTTGCGGGCGCGGTTTGGGGATCGGGCCGGTTTTCGCGTAGAATGGAAAGTTCCGGTTTTTGGCCACCGGAAAAACGCTTCGGAACTTGCCGGACTTGCGGAACGGATTCGCGGATTCTCGACGAATCCGTGCCTGCACGACTTGCCTGCACGAGGACCGGCTTCCTGCCCGCCGGTCCGCGACCATCCGAAAGCCAGGGCAGAGCCCGCCTTGCCAAGAGCGGGAAAAACGGCCCCATCGAACCATCGTATCCACCACCATGAAAACCTTCAGCGCCAAGCCGGCCGAAGTGAAGCATGACTGGTTTGTGATCGACGCCACGGACAAGGTCCTCGGTCGTGTCGCCAGCGAAGTGGCGCGCCGCCTGCGTGGCAAGCACAAGCCCATCTATACGCCTCACGTCGACACGGGTGATTTCATCATCGTCG
>JAJZWA010000058.1 GCA_021846965.1 Pseudomonadota bacterium
CCACCCCGCAGCTTGCAGGCTGCTCGGATTCGGCCGGCGCAGCGTGCGGGGTTGCCCCGAGGGCCGCGGCTGATTGCCTCGACCCTTCCCTGCGCGTTCGGGCAGCTCTGTCGTCCAGCGCGCGCCCGGGACGAAAAAAGGCCGCAAGTCCATGATTTCTCTGGGGCTTGCGGCCTTGGGTGCACTTGCGTGCACGCGCATCTGGTGGTGGTACAGCAACCGTGAAAACATCGCATGCTGTTGTTTTTGCGACGTCTTTCTCGTTGCAAATGCAATTTATACCCGCATTTGTACCCTTCCCAGCGGGTCGCTACCCTTTGGACTCCAGCCGCTGCACAACGTCATTGGCGAAGCCGAACACAGCGCGGCCGAGCTGGTCGAGGTCCTCGCCCGCTAGCAGCTCCAGCACTCGTGGCCAGAAGACACCCCTTGCTGTGGTCGCGTCGATTTGCGTCATCGCCACCAGCGCGCCATGCGAGGTGCCCTGCTGCGCAGTAGGGGTGCGTGCTCGCGCCCACTCTTCGGCATGACGGAAGTTGTTCGCGGCCGCGACGACGGCCTCGCCGACCGACACTCCGTTGTGCAGGGGCCCGCTTTGGCGCCACAGCGCGTCGCGCGGATCGAGGCTCAGGTCGTCCCGAAACGACTGCACCATACGGCTGAGAGCAAGCAAAAGACTCCCTGCACTCACCTCCTCGGTCAGCTCGTTGGCCTCCTGTATCTCGATGGCCTCGTGATAGGCAGAAAAATCGCGCACGAGCGGCTGCCCCGGCGTCCACTTGCCCAGCGCCCTCTCGGCCTCTGCCTCCAGCGGTCGCTTACGCGCCCTGCTCTCACAGAACTGGTTGAACAGCACAGTCAGCATGGGCAGCGAGTGGCGCCACCACTGCACAAGCCGGTACAGCGCGCTGTACCCCGGACTGTTGACCATCAGATCGCCACTCTTCGTGACGGCCAGTTCTCCGTCCTTCAAGACCAGATCACCCGGCTGCTCCAGCACGGTGATCCGGTACCGGTCGATCACCTCGTCGTAGGGGAGGATTTGCGACACCAAGGCTTAGCTACCCAAAGGCCGGAACTCGCTCAGCCTTCGCAATGACCCAGAAGGAAGCGAAGCGCGTCAGGCCCGTCGCGGCGAGCATCAGTGCGAGGTTGCCGACCAGGCCCCACGTGCCATGGAAGGCGGCCGCCAGGAATGCGAACGGCACCAGTCCGACGCCAGCGAAGAACATGCCGATGACGGTCCACACCACGCCCCACAGATGCAACGTGACGAAGAAGGACCATAGCCAGAGGATGAAGCCGAAGAAGTACGACGCGAGCAGCAGGCCCATCGCTGCAGCACCGCGTGAAGCCCGGAAGAGCGCCATGGGCGCGAACAGGAGCACGCAGCCGGCGACAACGATCCAGAACGCGATACCGGTCCAGGGAATCAGGTGCTCAGCAGCCCATCCTGCTCCGCGAAATATGGCCAACGCAACGACCAGCGCGGCGGCGAGCACGGTGAAGAACAGCAGCGCAACGCCCAGCCCCTTCAGCTTGTCCATCGTCGCCCCCTTTCGCGGGGTCGGTCGTCGCCCCGTTCCGCGGAGTGTAGATGCTTCCCGGCGCCCGACTTGCAAGGCGACCGTTCACCGCGTCCGAAACTCCCCGATGCTCCGTGCAGTCGTCCGGTGGATCCCGAATTTCTCGCCCAGCTTGCCATAGGACCAACGCTTCGGGTCCTCGTCGCGCAGCTGGCGCAGCAGCTCGACCTCGTGGTCGGTCAGCACTGCCTTGGGGTGGAGCTCGCCGATATTGCGCCGACTGGAGGGCTTGCGCTTCGGCGCCGGGGCGAGAGTAGCGGGCCAGATGTGCATGGGTCGGGGTCGGCAACGCCGCTGGCGAATGCCAGCGCGACGCTGCCAACGGTAGCCGCCCCAGCCGAGGGCTTGTACACACCCGTCTGGTCACACGCCGTGGGTGAACCTCGGCGCACGAAGAACACGAAGGCCGCGCCATCAGCGAGGACGACCCGGCATCGCGCTCTGTGGTCCGGACCCGAGCGCGATGATGGGGCCCAGAGTAGGCGGCCCTGACGCGTCATGCAGCTTCGCGCCCTGGCTACCGCCGGCGCCCTAGGCAGCGCTTGCCACCCTGGCCGAGAGGCGTGTGGCCGTCTCGACGACCAGGTCCAGGGCGACCTCCGCAGCCGCGAGGTCCTGCTCGGGCGGGACGCCCTGGTGCACCTCGAGCCAGCGCATGGCCTCCGCCCTGAGCAACGCAGTGGCGCCCCAGAGGTGGGCCCAGTCCGCCCCGAGATCGGGCTGGAGCAGCTCGCGGGCTTCGTGCCCGCAGGTTGCCATGGCATCCAGCACGTCGTACACGTCCTCCGCGTCGACATGCAACTTGCCGTCGAAGTACTCCCTGCGGCTCCTCACCGCGTTGAGCACCAGACGCCCCAAGCCGGCCACGCGCGTGAGGTCTTCACGGATTGCCGCGCTGCTTCCGGGGCCGGCCACGGGGACCGAGCTCGCACTACCATGGACTTCAGCCATTTCTTGCACCTCCGATGTGCAGGTTGTGGTCAGGGCGCCTCGGTGTTCCAGCACCTTGGCTGCCCGCCTTCGTCGCCGGGGAGCCGCCCCGGCCGCGGTACGTCATTCGTGCTGTCGCAGCTTCTCCAGCGCCGCCACCAGGCCGCGCGAGACGCTCCCGTTGCCCAGGGCTCGCAGCATGGCGGCGGCCCACGGCGGAATCGTGACCAGGATGCGCTCGTTCTTCACTTCCGCTGCCGGCCGCCCAGCACCGGGTCGCGCGCCGCCTCGGCGTCGGTCTTTCGGTTGGGGGTCGTCGGTCATCGTGAGCAATCGAGCAGAGTTTGCTAAGAATTATGCTATCAATATTCAATTGATTCAAGGGGCCGTGCAGCGAGCTTGCGCACGCGCCTATGCTCAACGACCCCGACCCAGCCGCGAGAGGCCGCCATGTTCCTGACGCCGGAGGAGCTCGTCGAGCTGACGCACAGGCAGCGTCCAGCAGCCCAGATTCGCGCGCTGCGCGCCATGGGCATCGAGCATCGCGTGCGGCCCGACGGCAAGCCGGTTGTGCTGCGCGCGCATATCGAGGCCCTGCTCGGGGCGGCGAAACCCCCGAAGCGACGCGGCGACCCGGACTGGTCAGCGGCCAGGTAGGGGTGACATGCCAGCGACCAGGCGCCCAGAGAATCGCGGCCTGCCCGCGCGCTGGCGCTTCCACCATGGCGCCTACGTCTACCGCGTGCCACCGGCACAGCGCGAGGCCTGGGGCGGCAAGACCCAGGTGCTGCTCGGTCGATCCCTGGCCGAAGCTCAGCGTGCCTGGGCAGAGCGCTCTGCACCACTGCCCGCCGCCGGCGACACGGTCGCCGATCTGCTGGACGCCTATGCGCTGCGCGTGGTGCCGGCCAGGGCGCCGACCACGCAGGCCGGCTACCGCGTCGCGATGCGACGGGTGCGAGCCGTGCTGGGGCGCGTCGCGCTGGACGACGTGGCGCCGGCCCTGGTGTACCGATACTTCGAAGAGCGGCCGGCTAAGACCGCCGCACGGCGCGAGCTCGAGGTGCTGCGCCATACGTTCACGATGGCTGTGCAGTGGGGCTGGATCGACCAGCACCCGTTCAAGGGCGAGGTGCGGCTGCCGTGCGCGGTGCCGCGCACGCGCTACGTCGAAGACTGGGAGGTATTAGAGTGCCTGGCGCTGCCGGCCGCGCGTCGCGGTGACGCCACGGCAGTGGTGCAGGCCTACATCCGGTTGAAGCTGGCCACGGGGTTGCGCCGCGGCGACCTGCTGCGCCTTCGCATGGAGCAGTTGCGCGACGACGGCATCCACGTCCAGCCCCACAAGACGCTGCACAGCACCGGGCGCCGCGCGGTGTACCTCTGGGCGCCCGAGCGCCGCGCGGCCGTCGAGGCGTGTCTGGCCGCGCGCCCGTGCGCCGACGTGCCCTGGCTGTTCTGCACCCGCTCGGGTCGCCCGTACATCGACGAGACCAGCAGCCTGGCCGAGGCCTGGAAATCGCTCTGGCGTCGCTTCATGGCCAGGGTGCTGGCCGAGACCAAGGTTGCCGGACCCTTCACTGAGCACGACCTGCGCGCGAAGGTGGCCAGCGACGCTGATTCGCTCGAGCACGCGCGCCAGCTGCTCGGCCATGCCGACGCGGCCATCACCGAGCGGGTTTACCGGCGGCGGCCGGAGGTCATCGGGCCGGGTTGATGCGCGCAGCTGCTATGCAGCGGGCGGTGGCGGTGGCGGAACCGCCGACTTCAACTGCTGTTCCAAGAGCTCGGATAGCAGCGCATGCAACGGCGAAAGGTCGAAGACGCCGACGGCGACTTTCCCGTCTACTGCCTGCAGCGCAGCGACATAGTCCGGGCGTCGCTGACGGAGCAGTTCCGGCAAGATCGTCGTGCCAGGGAGCCAACCCCCGCTTTTGACGCACAGCACGAAGTAGCAGGCGGCACGAGCCGTGCGGCCATTGCCGTTGATGAACGGATGGATGAAGTTCAACCGCCACAGGACGTAGGACGCCAGCAGCACTGCGTCAAGGCCGTCCCAGTTGCGGTTGACCGTATTGACGAAGTCCTCCATCAGCGCGTCAACGCGGTAGTGCGCGGGCGGCTCGTAATCGCCCACCCGGACCTCACATGGCCGGTACTCACCGGCGTTCGTGTGCAGGCACGTGATCGCCTGAAAGTTCAGCGCCTTGAGGATGTGCGTCGAGAGGAATGGCCGCTGGACAGCCAAGCTCGCATCGACCAATGATCGGATAAAGCTGTACTGGCGGTTGCCATTGGCAACCTCAAGCGCCCGGTAGGCGTCGTGGTTTTCGCTCCCGCACAGCTCGAACAGGATCAACGGGAACCCTCCGCCAGGCCGCCCTCCTCCTGAAGGATCATCTGGCGAATCTTCTCTCGGGTAACCCCATTGGCGCTCGAACTCACCGAGCCATAGACAAAGGAAACGCGCTGAGCCACGATTTCCTCATGTGAAACCGGTTGCTTGGCCGCCCGTTGCAGCGCGGTCAGGAGCGCGCCATCGGTAGACGTACCCCAACGTGCCTGCGTCATGATCACCCCTAGTATGGTTGTTACACACCCACGTGATTGAGCACGTGGAAGCAGATTATTGCACCGCCGCAAGACCACGCTAGCAGCACGTGTAAGTATTTTCCCTAGCGGATGGCTAGAACAGGTGCAAAAACGCACGAATTGCCAAAAAGTTGACACCGGACAACCGCGCCACAAGCCCCGTCGACTCACCTCCCTGCCTTCATCCGCCCGGTCGCCAGCCCGCGGTACCAGTCGGCCAGGTCCTGCGGCGTCTGCTTGCCCTCGTGCACATCCCAGAGGAACTCGCCGGTGCGCGCGAACTGCCCCACCGGCAGCCCGGTCGTGTAGCCAGCCGTGGCGATGGCGTGCTGCGCCCAGCGGTCGCTGACCGGCTGGCCGGTGGCTGCGTGCTCGGCGTCCTTGGCCGTGGCCATGAAGGTGTTGACCAGCTGCTCGATGGGCGAGAAGGAATACTCGCGGCCGCGCTCGAGCGCTGAGGCGATGTCGCGCACCACCGGGATGCCACTCAGGGGCGCCATGCCGACCGTCTTGGCCAGCCACCACCAGCGGTTCTCGTCCTGGCTCGCCGGCGCCTTGATCAGGCCGTGGATGACCGAGGGCAGCACCAGGTACCACCAGGAACGCGCCAGCACCATGGCGAAGTCGCGCCGCGCGCCGGCGTAGTCGCCCTCGCCCACCTTGCCGGGGATCTGGGCCGCGGCGCGCGCGGTGTCTCGGGTGCGGTTGTAGAAGTGGTTCCAGTAGGTATAGAACATGGTCGCCAGCTTCTGAACCTCGTTGCCCCGCTGCACCCGCGAGAGGTCCTTGCTGCCGGCGCCGCCGTGGGCATTGCGCACCGCCTTGTCGGCCTCGTAGACCGCGTCGGCCTCGGCCGCACCCTCGTGTAACGCCCGGTTGTAGGCGCCCATCCAGGTGGGCAGCGCGCTGCCCATGTCCAGCATGGTGATGCCGTAGTAAGCGAAGCGCCGGGCGGCGTCGGCGACCTGGCCGACCTTGCTCAGCGTGCCGGTCTCGCTTCGCACCTGCATCTCGCGCAAGGCGTCGCGCACGTCGCGGTCGACCTCGTTCATGCGGTTGCGCATCTCGGCGCTGCGCTCGAACACGAAGTCTCGCGCCTGCACCAGCTTGTCCGGCGTGCCCAGCGTCGAGCGGATGCCCGAGGCCATCCAGCGCGCGCCCAGCTCGCCGAACGAGTTGCTGGCAGCCGACATGCCGTGCACCAGCATGGTGGTGAGGTTGTAGCCGAGGCCCACCATCGTCGCGCTGGTGCGCGTCTTGTGCGCCAGCCGGTCCCAGAAGGCCATGCCCTTGGCGTCGTACACACGGTCGTTGGCGATGCCCTGCAGCCAGGGGCGCAGCTGCTCGTAGTACTCGCGCCCCAGCGTCGAGGAGATGCCCTCCTGGACGCGCTTGTCGGCCAGGAAGCGGTCGGCGTCCATCAGCACCTCGCGCATGGCGATGTCGTGGATCACCTGGTCGAGGTGGCGCGGGATGACGTCGAGCGACAGCAGCAGCGGCCGCGCGTAGGTCTCCTTGCGCGCAATCGTGTGCCCCTTGGGCGTCGTGGCGCGGGCGTAGTTGTTGTCGAACAGGCTGGTGTCGGCCGCGCGCTGGCGGTGCTGCTCGGCGGTGAAGTCGCGCGCCGGGTCGTAGACCACAGGGTAGTAGCCACCGCGGTAGGTGCCGAAGCGCGTGTCGATGGGGCGCGCCTCGATCTTGTCCGGCGCCGTGTTGCCCAGGTTGCGCTCGACCTCGACGATCTTCGGCCACAGCGACTCGACCAGGTCGAGCACGCCCTGGGTGAAGTCCCAGTCGGCTTTGGTCATGTGACGGTCCAGCGCCGTGCGCACGCCCTGCTCGCTCCAGCCCTCGCCGCGCAGCAGCTTGTCGAAGTTGCTGTCGTTGCCCGCGTTCAGTGCCACCGCCAGCAGCTCGGACTTCAGCAGGGCCTGCGGCCTGCCCGTCTGGCCGTCGACCAGCTCGGGGATCACCAGCTTGTCGCTCAGGTGCTGGTGGAACCCGGCCGGCAACGAGTCGATCAGGCCCTTGAGCTTGCCGACGATCTCGGTTCGCAGGTCGTTCTCGCGCCCGGCCGCGTCGGCGATGGGTCGGAAGACCACGCGGTTGAACACCCCGTTCGGGTCGTGGTCGTCCAGCCAGTCGAAGACCTGCTCCATCTTCAGCATCGAGGCGTCGGCGCTGCGCACCTGGCTCTTGAGCTTGAGCCACTTGGCCTCGACGCCCTTGATGCCGCGGTTGCTCTCGGGCTTGCGTTGGGGCAGCGTGGCCATCTTGTCGGCCGCCTCGCGCGCCACCTCGTCGAGCTCGCGCTGGGCATCGCCATCGCGGATGGTCTGGATGCGCCGGCCGAGGTACTCGATGGACTTGACCGCATCCAGCAGGCCGCGGAACTGCTCGACGCTGAGGTCGCGGTAGTGCGTCGGCGCCGTGCTCTGGGCGATCTCGTCGGTTACGCCGGGCTCGTAGCCGGCCGCGCGCTGCTCGTCGACCCAGGCGGCCAGCGGCTTGGCCGGCTCCGCAGGCTCGGCCTGGCCAGGGCGCACGCTCTTGCGCAGGTCGTACTGCGCCAGCAGCGCGTCGATCTGCTCGAGGTGGTCGACGTCGATGTTCTTGCGCACGCCGGCCTTGGCGAACTTCTTCAGGTAGTCGACGCCCTTGTCGACGTCCTGGACCGCGTCCGCGGCAGCCTTGGCCAGGCGGTTGTTGAGCAGCTGGGCGCGCTTTTGCCAGGCCGCTGCCAGGGTGTCGCCCTTGCCCATCGCGCGCTCGGCCTCGCGGCTGGCGCGCGCTTCGGCGACCGTGTACTGCAGCGGGCGCAGGTCGCGCACCCGCGTCTCGGCGACGCGGGACTCCGCCGCATCCTTGGCCGCCGCGGCGATCAGGCGCGCATCGCCGGTGGCCTGCGACACGGCCTTCAGCTCGGTGGCGATGAACTTCGCCCGCGCCTCGTTGTGGATGGCGGCCTCGGCAGCGCGCGCGATGGACTGCGGGTCGACCAGGTCGCCGTGCTCCTCGAGCATGCGCTTGTCGGTCAGCCCCTCGACCACGCTCTTGCGCGGCTCGGCGTCGAGCAGTGCGCGCACCAGCTGGTCGCCGTTGTCGAATCCCAGGATCTCGGCCGCGTCGTCGGGGTGGATGCCGTCCTTCGCCGTGGCCAGACCGTGCTCGCCGGTGCTGAGATAGCGCCAGGGCGCAGCCGGTCCCTCGCCGTACATCTCCTTGAGCGCGCCCAGGTCCAGCTTGGAGCGCAGGCCCTGCGTGTTGTCGAAGGCCTTGCGCTGGTTGTTGCTCAGGTCGCCGGCCTCGAGCTCGCCCGTGCGCAGGAAGCGCTCGGCACGGTACACCGGCATCTGGGCGACCTCCTGCTCGACCTGCTCGCGGATGCCGCGGCGGGCCGAGTCGGCCTGGCGCTGTAGCTTGGTGATTTCGCGGTCCTTCGCGCCCGACAGCCACTTCATGTCACGCAGGCTGCGGGACTGCATCTGCGTGATGGCATCCTGCGTGGCCTCGTCGCCCAGCGCCTGGTAGGAGCGGAACTGCTCGTCGGTCATGCCGTCGGGCTTGGCCTTGAACAGTGGCACCATGGCGCGGATGCGCTCGGCCTCCTCGATGGCCTTCTGGCTGGCCAGCATGCGGTCCATGACGCCGCGCACGTCGGGGGTGAGCTTCACGCCCAGGCCGCGCAGGCTCTGGTAGACCTGCAGCAGCCAGGCGCGGAAGCGACCGAACAGGCTCTGCAGCTCGGGCGTAGGAGCCTTGCCCTCCATGAGGTACTTCTCGAACCCTTGCGCGAACTGCTCGTGCCCGGCGCGGCGGTCCTCGAGCGACAGCGCGCGCCAGCTCGCGAGGTCCTTCGCGCCGAACCATTTCGCCACGGCGTCCATGTCGGCCTTGAGCTCAGGCGGCGCGTCGGGTTGCTCGGCCAGGTGGCTGTACGCCTCGAGGAAGAAGTGCCCGGTCTCGTGCAGCATGGTCGAGAGGTCTGCGTGCTCGAGCAGTGAAATCACGCTCGGCTGCGCGCTGAGGTCGCGTCCGAACTGGATCTGCCCGCGCGGCGCTTCGCCCTGGCGCAAGATGGTCAGGTTGATGCCGTCCTCGCTGGGGGCTACACTTTGCTCGTGGACGTCACCGTCCACCTTGACCCCCGCACCCTGGGCCACTCCCGGGGCTAACAGCCGGGGGTTTCGTTTTTCCAGCAGGTCGCGCGGGTCCTTGGTCAGGTTGTAGACCAGCTTGCCGTCGGCCTCCTCGCCGACCGAGACACCCACCTGGTGCACCACGCCGCCCACGTCGACTGGCGCTTCGAAGTGGTGGAAGGCGACGATCTTGTCGTTGCGCGGCTTGTCGATGGGAAACCGCCCGGCGTGGTCCCCGTGCGCGATGACGTCGCGGATCGCTGGCAGGAGCCGTGCCTTTTCCGGGTCGATGGTCAGGCCGCCCTTGATCTTGCCCCAGGTCTTGCCGGAAATGCGCACCGGGCCGAGCCCTTCGCGCTCGACCGTCTTGCCCTGCAGGTTGGCCTTGAACCAGTTGCGCGCGGCCTCCACGACGTTGTCCCGGGTGATCTGGGGGTGAGCCTCGGTGTGCAACTCGTCGCCGCTCAGGCGCGCGACTGGCGCGCGCTCCGCCCGCATCGATTGCTCGAGCACCTGGTCGCGTTCATCGCCGACGACCGGCGAGCCGTCCTTGTGCGTGATGGTGACGTGCTTGTCGTTGAACACCACCAGATTGCGCGAGCCTTCGCCGTCGGCGCGGCTGCCGCGGTCCAGGTAACGGATGCCGTGGACACCGGCCTGCTCAAGGGCTTCGGACGCGGCCTTCTGGCTGCCGAGCATGTCCGCAAGGCGCGCGTAAACGCTTTGACCCCTCTCATCCGGGTCGTAGTCGTCGCTCTCGGGCGAGTAGTGGTCGGCGCTCACCTGGGCCAGCGCCTCGCGCACCGCCGCCGGCTGCTCGCTCAACGGCTTGTCCCAGTCGAGCATCTTGCCGACCACCTCGTCGGGGATGTCGACCTGGTAGACGGCGCCGCTGGCCTTGTCCTCGATCTTGCGGTCTTTCAGGCTCTCGATGGTCTCCGCCAGCTTCCTGGCTTGCTCGCGGCCCGCCGCGCTGAGGAACTTGAACTCGGCGGACTTCTTGGCCTGCGCCAGCGCCGCGTCATACCCGTGCGCCGCGATGCTGTTGGCCGCTTCCCACTCGGGCGTTCCGCGCTCGGGAACTACACCGTCGATGTGCGCGACCTTCATCGAGAGCGACTTGTGATAGCTCTCGGCCACCGCCGGGTCCTCGGCGAAGTACAGGCCGTGCCCGTAGGCTTGCGCGCCCTCGCCCGTGCCGATCTTGTCGGTGCTGAATCGGTCGAAATCATGCGGGCTGCCGTGATAGGCTGGTTGCTCCAGCGTCGCGCCCGGCAAGTCCTCGGCGCGCACCTGCAGCGGGTACTGACGCAGCATCTCCTCAGGTGAGGTGCCCAGGCGGTCGGACAGCGTGCCGTACATGTGCGCCAGCAGCTTGGCGTAGGCAGCGTTCGCGGCCGCCGGGAAGCGCCCGGCTTGGTCGAGCTGGTCGCGGAAATGCTGCTCGACCGTCTGCAGCGCAGCCTCGTGCTCGGCGCCCGCCGGCTCCTGCGCCAGCTTCTGAGCGACCTCCTGCATGCGCTGGGCCTGGTCCTGGCGAAAGGCCTGCGCCTGGCTGAAGGTCATGCCGTTGGGGCTGGTCTTGAGCTCCGGCAGCAGCGCCTGGTCCAGCGGCGTGCCGGCAATATGGGTCGCATAGTCCTCCAGGGGAATGCGCAGCATGCCGTCGGTCTGGCCCGCCTCGGTGAACTGCTCGCCCACGCGCGGCATCAGCTTGGCAACGTCCGCCTGCGGGATGCCGGCCTGGTTGAGCGCGCCGACGAACTTGTCGGCATCGACATACAGGTTGGCCACCCCGTGCTCGTCGCCCAGGTCGGCTACGAACTGGTGGAATGCCTCGGGAGCGCGGGCGCGAAACTTCGACGCCGCGGCGGTGCGACTGAGGTCCTGCAGGCCGGCCTGCGTGTCGGTCGCGTCCGCTGCGTCGCGCACCTGGCGCGCGTAGTCGGCGACGTCGTGTGTGCCATGCGGGCCGAGGCCTGCGCCCAAGCCGGCGCCGAGAATGCCCTGGATCAGCGTCTCCTCGGGGTCGAACGGCTGCTGCATCTCCTTGGGCAGCGCCAGGTTCAGCAGCTGGCGCTGGACCTCGTTGCCGCTGGAGCCGAGCAAGGCGCCCGACAGTGCGCGCATGCCGACGCTGCCAGGGGCTGCCATCGGAAGCGACATCTGGAGCTCGCTGAGCAGGGTCTGTGCGACGCCAGCCTTGGCAGCCGAGCTCATGCTGCCCGTGCGCCGATAGACGTCGCCGGTCTCGTTCACGCCGGCCACCGTGGCCGGCAATGCCGCGGCTCGCCCTGCGTGCAGCAGCGAGTCGCGCACTGCCTGCAACGCTGTGGTCGACGCGTCGGCCGCGGCAGGCGCGTCGCCAGCGCCGCCGAGCAGCATGCCCGGCAGGTAGCCCAGCATCGAGCCGGCGCCGAACGCCAGGCGGCTGGGAAACGACGCGCCGGGCTGCTGGGCCGCGGCGTCGGAGCGCGCCTGAGCCGGGTTGACCAGCGCCTGGTCGGCAAGGTCGGTCGCGGCGTTGGTCTCGTGCCCGGAGATGATCGAGCGCGCGATGTCGGTCAGCGCGAACGGAACGGCGGCCAGGTGCGCCAGCGCCAGGTTGGTCTGCGCTCCTGCGTAGCTCAAGCCCTGCAGCGCATTGCGCGCCAGCGGCGTGGCGGGATCGCTGACCGGGCCGCCACCGCTCATTGCGCTGACCACGTTGGCCAGGAACGGGTTGACTGCGGCGAGGGCCTTGCCCGCACGCTGCCCGAGACTGCGCACCGCGCCCTCCAGGCCGGTCAGGCTGCTCACGTCGTCGTGCAGCATGCGCATGTTGTCCGGCTGCTGCAAGACGCTCGCGGTCTGCGGGTACTGCGCCGCGATCTGCTCGGCGGGGAACTGCGCCTGCGCTGCCTGGGTCTTGGCCACGGCGGGCAGGTTGCGCACCGTGGTCAGCGGCATGCCGGTGATCTCGGCCAGGCGCTGGTGCGCGGCCTCCGCGTCGGGGTTGGTCGAGGCGGCGCTTTGCAGCGAGTTGCGCAATTGCTGCGCGCTGCCGCTAAGCGCCGAGTCGACCGCCGCGGCGAAGGGGTCGTCCGACGTCGAGGCAGGCCCGCCAGCGGCATTTGGCACGCCGGCTGGGGGTTGCCCAAGGGTGCTGTCGACGGCGGCCGTGTAGGGGTCGTTTTGCGCTTCAGGCGCTGAGGCCAGTGCGATGTCTTGGGCCATGTGCGGATGAGTCGGCTAGGGATGGGTCAGCGCGGGGCCTTCAGCGCCCAGTACGCGCGCAAGAGCTGCTCGGCGGTCGGGTTGGCTACGCCGCGGGCCTTGAACTTCGCCGTGAGCTGGTCGCGGTCGGCGTCGGGGATGTCGCCCGCGGTCATGCCGAGCAGAGGCGCGTCCGGCGAGCCGGTGTGGAAGAGCCCGCCCAGGTGGCTGGTCTGCAGGTTCACGGTGTCGGCGAACAGATGGTCGATGCTGTCGCGCAGCTGTGCCTCGTCGAACTTCTTGCCGGCGGCCTTCTGCTGGGCGAAGACCTGGTCGCGCACGAACCGCAGGACGTCGCCCACGCGCTGCTGGTCCGCCTGACTGAGCTTCTTGCTCGTGGGATCCAGGCCGATCTCGCGCATGCGCTGGTTGAACTCGCTCGTGAAAACAGGGTCGTTGAGCGCGTCCGGGCTGCTGCTTCCCACCCCCTTGAGCAGGTTCGCGCGCTGGGTGGCGAAGTGCTCGAAGTCGGTCGGCGACAGCTTGGTGCGCAGCTGCATGAACTGCGCATCGCTCATCTCGGTGAGGTTTTCCGGGTGCGTGGCCAGGTCGACGTAGGTCTGCAGGTCGGTCTTTGCCGGCTCGCTGCCCGGCGTCGCGCTCTTGGCGAACTGCACCAGCCGGGGCCATGCGCCGGGCGCCTGGGTGACGATCTGGCTGCGCAGCGGCGCAGGCATCGCCGCCAGGTTGCCGTTGTTCTGCAGCAGCCAGGTTTGAGCCTGGTGCTCAAGGTCCTGAGCCTGCTGGCGCTGCTGCTCGAGCGCGATGGAATACTGGCGAGTGACCTCGGATTCAGCGAGCTGACGCTGCGCCGGCGTGGCGCCCGGGCCGAGCTGCTTGTCGACGAACGCCAGCATGTCGGTGAGCTTCGGCGGCTGGGGCGGCGTGACACCAGCACCGCTCGTGATCTTGCCCACGTAGCTCTGGGTCTCGGCCGGCAGGTGCGACAGCCAGCCTGCTGGATCGCCGTCCTTCTTGGCCTGCGCCATCGCGGCGTCGACGGCGCCCGGGCCCGCGTTGTAGGCGGCCAGGGCCTCGTCCAGGTTGCCGTAGCGCTGGAGCATCGCGTTCAGGTAGGCGCGGCCCACGCGGCGGTCGTCGGCCGGCGTGCCGTTGGACGGTGCAACGCCGAAGCCCGGGGCGCTGGCCGTGGTCGGCATGACCTGCGCAGCGCCTCGCGCGCCCTTGGGCGATGTCACCGGCGTGCCGTCGGGGTTGGTGTCCTTGTCGCCGGATTCGGCCTGCAGCACCTTCTGCCAGGTCGCGTCGTCGACGCTTGACGGCTGCCCGGCCGACGCGTGCAACGTGTCCAGCGAGCTCGGCGCCAGCTGCGCCTGGAAGTGCGACACGGTCGCGTCGGCCGCGGCCAGCGCGGCGCGCTTGTCGACCGCGGCGTTGATCACGGATGCGCCCTCGGCCAGCGCCGGACCGGTCAGGTGGGCCTTGTATGCGTTGAAGATCGAGCTGGCGGCTGGCAGGTTGCCGTCGGCGATGGCCGCGTGCAGCGCTCCCATCGTCACGCCAGACAAGGCAGCTGTCGTGGCCGCCTGTGTCTGCTCAGGGCTCCAGCCGGCGATGCTGGCTTGCAGGTTGACGGCGTCCAGGACCTGGTTGTGCGCCAGGTCGACGCTCTGCGGGTTCGAGTAGTTCAGCGCGGCCGTGTTGGTCGCGTTCTCGATGGCCGCCTTCGTCGTCTGTGCCGTGTAGGCTTGATGCTGTCGGCCCCAGTACTGATCGGCGTCGCCCTTGAACGAGGTGATCACGCCCGCGGCCCGCTGCTGGAAAAGCTGCTGCTGGCGCGGCGTCAGGCTGGCCGAGATGGCGTTGGCACTGTCCTGCAGCTTCTGGGTGTAGGCATCCGGCATGCTCATGCCGTTGTCCTGAGGCTGCAGAGCGGCCTGGCCTTGCAGTCGCATGAACCCCTGCTCGGGGTCGCTGGTCAACGCCTGGCGGGTAGCCGACAGCTGATTGAGCGCTCCGGTCACGCGCACGTCGTCGGCCTGCTGCTGCATCTTCATGGCCAAGTCCATGGTCGCCGATCCGGCGGCCTCGACCTGCTGCGCGCCGAGCGAGCCTTCCTGGACGGGGCTGAATCCGTCCAGGCGTGGGCCAAAGGTGCGGCCCGATGCGCTCGGCAGGACGGTCGGGTTGTTGGCCAGTGGGACGGGGGCTCCGGTCGGCATGCGTCAGTCCTTGGTGCTCGCCTGCTCGTCCTCCTCGGGCGGCAGCCGGTAGTTGAATGAGGTGCGGTTCGCGGCCTTCTGCAGGACATCGCGCACGGCCGGATCGGCTGGCGCGGGCGCTGCCGGATCGGTGAGGTACAGCGCGCGGTAGCGCAGCCGCCGCCGCTGCTCCTCGGTCGATGTCAGGTTGTCCGGTGTCGTGCTCATGCGAGGTCTTCTCCTGCCGCCTTGGCGGCCTTGGTCTCGGCTCGTCGCGCCGCGATTCGGCGCATCGTCTGTTCCGAGCCGCGCAGGTGCTTGACGTAGGCCAGCGGCGACTCCCACACGGTGGGGCCGTAAAGCACCTTGCCGTCTGGGGTGCACAACGCGCGCTCGAAATCCGCGCTTCCTTCCGTTGTGATGGGGTACGTCTGGGTATCCGGCCACGTTGCCCAGGCGATCACGGGAAGCAACACGATCTCGTCCTCCGGATCGGGCAAGTCCTCGTCGTCGAGGTAGAACACCACCACCGACCAGCCGGGCTGCGCGGGGGTAACAAACGCGGGTGGCGACTTGGTCATGCCGCCGCCCGTTGGTTGTCGCGCTGCGCGACGCGGGCCTCGATCCAAGCGTCTAGGTCGCTGCGCAGCCAGCCGATGGCGCGCGCAGACAGCCGGATGGGCTTGGGGAACTGGCCGGTCGACACCAGCCGCGTCAAAGAGCTCGCAGGCACGCCGGTGTAGGCGATGACCTCGGGCTTGCGCAGGATTAGGGCATTCATGGGTCGCCAGAAGGAACCACGGATGCCCAAGAGTGTCGACGCGGGGTCGACACACAACAACGGCCTATAGGGAGGCGTATTTGTGTGGTGCCTTCAGAACGCGGCCAATGGCCGCCTTGACCTTCTTCAGCTCGCCGGACGGTACGCGGTCGCGCCACGGCATGGCGCTGTTCCATTGCCGGACCATGTCCGCGGGGTGATCAATACCCCGTGCGAAGCGGACGATCGCAACCGCTAGGTGAGCCGACTCCGCGAAGTGCCGTCCCGGCTTCGCAGGCCCCTTCCAGTTGGCGCTCAGCCATTCAGGGAATGGCTGGCGCTTCCGCGGGGCGGCGCGCTGGGCAACCTCAGATGCGCGCACCCGCCGCGCCAGTTCGGCACCGCGCTGCTCGAGGAACTCGGCATAGGCCTGCCAGTGCTCGGCTGTCCATGCGGCACGGTCGGCGGGCACGTCCAGCGCCGACGTGCCGGCGTCGGTGAGCAGAGTGCGCTGCGGCGGGAACTGCGGCGGCCAGCGGTGCTGCTGGGCGACGACGTAGTTCAGCCAGGCTGTGGAGGTGCTTCGAATCATGGGAAAGCCTTTCGTGCAGAAAATTGCGGGTTCCGCGATCCGCGTCAAAATGGAGGTCGCTTTTGCCCTTTTTCAGGCGTGCACTTGCAGAGGGTGTTGCCGGGCCTCTTCAGGAGTGGAATTTGGTGGCCACGCGGTCGTGTTTGATCCCTCGCGCGTACGCGCGCGATGAGGCGTCAAGATGTGTAAACCGGTTGACCACGCGCGTGGTGGGTGTCACATCTGTCACCGGTTGACCACGCGCGCACGATGGGGCGTCATATTTGTCAGATGCCGCCGGATCGCGCGCGCGTTTGCCGTCGGACTGTCGGATTGCCAGGGCGTGCAAATTTTTGCGCGTAGGGCCGTCGTGCGCCGCCGATTGGCGCCTATCTGCACAAGGTGCACAAGGTCTACTCTGTGCAAACGCTGTGCACCTCGAAGCACAGTGTGTGTGTGCAGTGCACACACTGTGTCTACAGGGGTGTGGGGACTGTGTGCGTGCACCCGCGTCGACTGCACAGGGTCCAATCTCAGCTTTCATCGCCCACCCCCAGGTCGCGCGCCTCGCTGGCCTGGCGGACGCCCTCCTCGGTCATGTCGAGCCGTTTCCCCTTGGTCCGGTTGCCCCGCTTGAACTCGACCTCTTGGACCAATCCTTCTGAGACCCATCGCTGGCTCTCCGTGTATACGACTGCCGAATTCAGGCCGGACGGGAAACCCGACATCGTGTGCAAGATGTTCCAAACGCTGTTGGCGCTGTTTTTCGCAAGGGACACTTGTTGCCCCGCATCGAGCACGTCCTTGAGCAACGCCAGCAGGTCCCCGCGGACATCGGTGGCGCGCACACGCCCCTCCCTTGCTGAGACCACGCGAAACACCTTGAACTCGTCGTCCCACTCAATGATCGCCTCAGAACCAGCCTTGGCATAGTTCACCTTGGGTAGCGCGAGAACGATCTTGTCGGTCTTCGGGTCGCGCGCCATGAACCAGCGCGACCTGGCCGAGTTGTGCCAGCCAGTGCTACCGCTGTAGCCCTTCGCCTGCGCAGGATCAGCCATTGAACTGTTGGCATCGACGTGCGCGAGCAGGAGCACCGCAGGCGCAAGGTCTCGCAGGGCACTCAAGAATTGGCGCACCTTCGCGCGGTCGTTCTCGTTGGCATCCATCGCGTCGCTAGCGTTGTCGAAGATCAGGACGCGCGCGCCGAAAGCCCGCACGCGCTGCTGCAACCAGCGAAAGCGATTGGTCGTGCGACCCGCCCCGCGCTCGCCCGCGCTGAACAGGACGTTGGCGCACTTCGTCGCGTCCAGGATCTCGAACCATCCGACGAGATCGGCGCGCTGCGCGCCGAGCACCCGCAAATACGCGGCCACGCGCACCTGGATGACCCGCATGTTGTCCTCCGCGCTGTAGAGCACCACACGCGCGCGATCGATAGTCGCGCCTTGCTGGAACGGATGACGCCCGAGCGCGATGCACAGGCCGATGTACAGCGACATGTAGCTCTTGCCGGTGCCCCCGTGCGCAGCCAGCAGGGTCACCACGTCGTCAGGCATCCAGCCGGGAACAATGAACGGGATGGGCTCTGGCACCTCCGGGAGCGCCATCCAGTCGAGGGCTGTGGGTTCGCCCCCGACATCCGGTTCGTCCTCAACCGGCCCCAGATCCTCGAACTGTGACGCGATGAAGCCGACGCTGTCCAGGAACTCCTGGTCGTCGGGCGGATGGCCTGCGTGCGCGTGCTGGCAGTTGAAGTGCCCGCGCTCGTAGCCGTTGCCGGTCAGCATCCATGCTGCCTGGGTGATGCCGCTGTCGGCCGTGTGCTCGTGCTCTCGCGGGCATGCCACGTAGAGCTTGCCCGGTGCATCGCCCAGCACACGTCCGGTGGCCACCAGGTAGCTGCCCACGTCGTCGAGCTCGGTGTCGCGTCTTGGGCCCTCCACGCCCTTGCTGGAGCGCTCCTCGCCGGCGTCCGTGCCGAAGCGCTTGATGAGCATGCGCCAGAGCTGGTCGAGCAGCTCGGGCGTGACCTCGGGGATGTCCGCCGGCAGGCCGCCGTCCCACTCGTAGCGCACGCCGCTCGGGTGCGTGCCCACGGCGATGAACTGCTGGCCGTTGGCCAGGAGCTCGACCACGCCGTGCTCGGTCGGGAAGCGCCTCTTGGGCATCTCGCCCGGGCAACGCAGCGCGAGCAGCAGCTTGTGGGAGTTGCCGCGGCGGCGCGCCGGCAGCTCCACCAGCAGGAACTCCTCGACGGCGGCTGCGATCTCGAGCGCCTGGGGGTGGTCGACGTCGATATCGATGGCCCGCACCAGGCGCGTCTGCACGCAGATGCCGTAGTCGGGGATCTTCGACCAGGCGGCGATGGCCGAGGCTGTCGTCTGGCGCTGCGTCCAGCCGGCGATGCCCACCACCTGGTGCTGGGAGTCGTAGCGGCTGGGGACCTTGCCTACGGCCTTGAGCTTGCTGTCCGGCGAGACCTGGGAGTGCGGGTTCGAGACCACCGGCAGCAGGTCTGCCTGCAGCCCGAGGTGCTCGGCGAAGTGGGACCAATCCCCTGGGGCTGCGCCCCATACGGTTGCGGCCGACGCCGTGGATGCTTGCGTCGCCGACTCAGGCAGGCCCACGGGCGACCAGTTGACCTCCGCGTGCTCGAGCCTGGCGTCCAGCGCCATGCCATCCACCTCGAGCGCCTCGTACTGGTCAGCCTTAGACACCAAGCGCCCGACCTGCACGCACGTCAACGGATCCCAGCTCGAGGCGTCCAGGGCACCGCCCAGCAGGCCGTTGAGCGAGCTGACCAGGTCGGCATACGCCGTCGCCTCGACTGGACTGCGCAGAGGCGCGAGGATGGCCCAGCGCGGTTTGCCTTCGGTGTGGCCCGCCAACGTCCACACGAAGGCCTGGATGGCCTCGTGCTCGAGGCGCTGGGCGGCGGCGTCCAGCGACAGCGTGCCGGCGGTGTGGATCCCGAGAACACCATGGGCCAAGTCCATCGGCCCACCGCGCCGGCCACCCTCACTGGTGCTGGGGCGGATTTGGCGCAGCTCGGCCTCGGAGCCCCGCGGCATCGGGCAGCTCAGGCCGTCGACGAGCTTCGACCAGGGAATGGGCTGTTCAGAGCCCTGCGTCGCCGCGCTGCTGTCGAAAGAGGTGATCGTCAGCGTGAGGGCTCGATGGGCGGCAATCTCGTCGGGCGCGAGGTTGCCCAAATTTTGAGCAGTGAGCATAAAATGGTGTCAGCGTCGAAGTTGGTTCACCGAATCGGGCCGCCCTGGCAGGGGTCGGTCCGATTTGCTTTTTGGGGGCGCCATCAGGCGCTGACCGCTTCGGCGTGACGCTCAGCACGCTCGCTTTGCGCTCCTCCGTTGAGCTGCTCCAGGGCTTCGAGAACGTCGCCGAAACGCCAGTAGGACGCGCGGCTTCCCGGCGTGAGCTTCACCGGCTGCGGGAACCGGCCCTCGCGGATGAGCTCGTACAGGCGGCTTTTCGAGACTGGGAACAAGCCCGGCGTGGGCGGCTCGGAGTTGGCGTCGCCAATGATCTGCACCAGACGAACGCGCGCATCCCGAGGCAAGTCGGCGGTCGCCGCTGGGTACGTGGCGCGTCGGCGCGCGCGCTGCGCGCAATGCGGGAACTGAGGATGCTGGGTAGCGGGCATGACGGTGTGTTCCGTTGGCCGCTGCGGCCACGCACATCGTCGGATGTGCGATTGACCGCTACGGCCTGAACACCTGCTTCGCCCGCTCTGGAAGTGTCGCGCGGTGTGGGCCCATTCCGTAGCAGGGTCTCGGGGGCTGTCCCACAATCCGCGGCCGACTGGTGTCGGCTGCTTCTCCAGGTATGCCTGCCTGGCTCAGGACCAGTCGTGTCGACTGGCTACGACCTGCGCCGGAGGCGATCCCGGCGAACTCGTATTGCGACGAATCCTAACGTGCAGTGATGTGCGCCGCAATTCCCAATAGGCAAACCGGTTACGCAGCGGCGTTGTCAGGCATCGCGATCACCTTCGCGCCCGCCTTGAGCTGATCGAGATAGTCAGCCCACTGCTGCATCATCGCGCGGCGCTCGTCGATGAAGCGCATGCGCGCATAGGCGTTGCCCAGGCGCGACGCGTCCGGCGCCTTGTGGGCGATGTGCGTCTCGATGACCTCGGGCTTCATGCCCAGGCGCTCGTGGCCGAAGGTGCGCAGCAGCGCGCGCCAGCCGTGGCCGGTGAGCTCGGCCTGGGTGTCGATCCCGATGCGGCGCATCGCCGCGTTGATGGCTGCATCCGACAGCGGCTTGAGCGGTGTGCGGCCACCGACGAACACCCATCCGCCAGGCAAGTGCCCGGTGAGCGGGTGCAGCTCGCGCAGGATCGCCAGCGCCTGGCTGGACAGCGGGATGACGTGGTCGATGCCGGTCTTGGTGACGCGGTAGCGCCACTCGGCCGCATCGAGGTCGACGTGCTCCCATCGCATGGTGCGCAGCTCGCCGGGCCTGCACACCAGCAGCGGGAGCAGCCGCACCGCGGCCAGGACCTGGGGCTGCCCGGTCAGCGCGTCGAACATGCGCAGGATGCCTCCGACCGCCGCGGGGTCATCGGTGGGCGCTGCGTAGTGGGTATGGCGCGCCGGCGGCAACGCGCCACGCAGCGCCGGTGTCGGGTCCGACTCGGCGCGGCCGGTGGCGATGGCGTAGCGCATCACCTCGCCGATGTTCTGGATCACCCGGTGCGCGGTGTCCAGCGCGCCTCGGGCCTCGACCTTGCGTGCGACGGCCAGGATGTCGGGGGCCTTGAGCTCGGCGACAGGTCGGCTGCCAAGGTAGGGGAAGACGTCACGCTCCAGGCGCCTGACCACCTTGTCGCGGTGGTTGGCCGACTTGTCGGCCAGGTGACGGTCGAACCACTCGCGCGCGATGGCCTCGAGCGAGTCGTCCGCGAGCTGACGCTGGCGCAGCTTCTGCACCTGCTTGACCAGGCCTGGGTCAACGCCCTCTGAGAGCAGCGCGCGGGCCTCGTCGCGCTTTTCCCGGGCGCGCTTGAGCGCCACGTCGGGATACACGCCCAGCGCCAGCAGCTTCTCCTTGCCAGCGAAGCGGTAGCGCATGCGCCAGTACCTCGAGCCGTTCGGGTGAACGAGCAGGAACAGGCCTTTCTCGTCGGTCAGCTTGATGGGCTTGGCGCCAGGCTTGGCGGCCTTGATCGCGGTGTCGGTCAGCGGCATGCGGGTACCTCCGGGCGGTCACTCGCGGGCTTTGTACCCGCACAGGATCCCAATGTACCCGCTCTTGTACCCGCGTCAAAACGTGGCTGTACCCGCACTTTCGCGCACGACAGCGCACGAAAAAAGGCCGCAAGTCCATGATTTCTCTGGGGCTTGCGGCCTTCGGCGCACTTGCGTGCACGCGCATCTGGTGGGTGGTACAGGGATCGAACCTGTGGCCCCTGCCGTGTGAAGGCAGTGCTCTACCGCTGAGCTAACCACCCGGGGCGAAAACCAAAATTATGCCATAAAAAT